>PSPT01000019.1 GCA_004195635.1 Methanobacteriota archaeon | reverse complement strand
TTTACTTGCATTTGAATAATAGATTCCCAATCATCCTCATTTACCCCTATTTCAAAGGCATTCTCTACTTTTTCTTCTCCATCATATCCATCCATCATATTTACCACAAACCCTCATATTTCATCACAACTATATGCAATAATTCACTATCTATATATAGTATTTACTATTTAAGCATATCGGTGTCATATTGAGTAATAATTTCACAAATGAGATATTGATTTGAAAAACTTTATTAGTAATTCTCATCACCAGGTGCCATGCGAATAGCAATATATATGGATACAAGTGGCTCAATGCGGTTGCGAGGCAATGACACGCTTCGAGACAATCACTGGGATCTGGTGCATTCGAGGTTCGTGGATTTACCACTGCGTTATGTCGCCTTCTCTTCTCGCAACCAGCAGGATGTTCAATCAGATTGGGTGGTGCATGACAAGCCAAATCTCGCCAAGTTGAGCCCGAATGAATTCGGTGGAGCGACCTATCTATGGGGTCTCATCGTTGATGAGGCGAATATAATGATTAGACGGGGCCTTAAGCCTGAGGAGGTTCTGATTTACGTGATCACCGATGGAGAGGACAACCAGTCCCCTGGTCTTCTGCGTGGATTCGGGGGCATCAATGGATGTATTGATGAGTTGAACATTATGAAATTCCCAGCGGAGTTTTGGATTGTCGGCATCGGTCTAAAAGAATACGAAGCGGCCTCATATCAGAAGTTCGCAAGTCGCTCCGGGGGGCAATTCTTCAAACTGGATAATGGAAAGGAGGAGCCTGTCGCATCCGAGATGAAACGTTCGTGGAAGCATCGAAGCAGCGACCCTGCCGATTGGAAGAAACAGAGATTGCGCATCATTCGTGATTATCTCAAAGATAACAAATTTGAATCGGTCCTCAATCTATCTGGGCAGGATTCCCTATATGCTCTCAGATCAATCATCCCTGTAGATCATGAAGAACTAATTGAGATTGGTACCAAGGCGGATGCCGCCATGGAATCTAAAGAATGGATGGGTCCGAGCAGGCATAGGAAGGGCCACCGTTGGATCCTTCTCCGCAAGGAGACATACGATGCGTTAGATGATGTCAAGAGAGACGCTCTTGCCCGTGAAATTTCATCCTTCAAAGGTTACGGAAAACTCCACCTTATCCTCGACGATTTTGACCTCCCGCTCTCCGGTGTAACTGTTGGCTCAGGGTCAAGAGTTCTTTCTGATTTACGACAATGGTCCGGAACAGACATTGATGATTTAATTGCGGCAATCGTTGATTGCGGCACCAGCCTCGACTCCGACAAGATTAGAATTGGAACACTTGAAAGAGTTCGTATTGAGAATCGATTTCCATTACCGAATCAGCCATACATCGTTCTTGGCCCAGGTGGACAACGAAACAGCAACTACTCTAATGATGATTGGTGGAAGGGCCATTACTCAAATGATGATTGGAACGCAGTACCTGGACTGCCAACAGATACTTGTCGGCCCGGCCTCGTGGTGACCCCCTATCTCGACTGTTGTCGAGTGAATAAAACCTATCATAAGGACGGGTATTACGAGAAATTGCGTGAGAGGATTAATTCTTCAGCGGCGTGCCGGGATTTTAGAAATTGTTTTGAAAACAGCACCGAATGGGATATTCCAACTCCGATGCAGAGTCTTCCTGTTCCACACGAGGAACGAACCCACTCTGATGTATGGGCTCCTTCCCGGGACTGCTTCATACAGATTCTTGAAGAAGCGCTCGTTCATATTGAGAATTGTTGGCATAGCAAAGGAATGAACAATCAAGTGGTGATAGAACTAACTCAGCTTGGCAAAATAATTGGCCTTCATAATCATCCGGCACTCGCATGCTTTGAAATGGCAGTCGGGAATATCTCTAGCGACATCAGAATCCGTTATTCCTACAGCAAGGTCAATGGCTTATATTGATGGCTGAAGTAGTAGTGCACTGGATCCCATTCAATCAAGAATGGGGCTAATGGCCAACTACAAGACGGTTCATTATAGAATTGGAGTGCATTCAATACATCTTTCTCACAATGGCCTGCCAACCAACCAACGAATGAAATGTTAGACATCAACAACTTAGCGGCCACACCTCTAACATTTAGATCGTCATCATGCAATAGGCTGCGAATCTCTATCCAATCACTAATCATTAGCCCCCCTCTTGTTCTGTATTCTTGAGGTAATTCTTCCCCCTCAACCTCTATCCACTTAGAACCAAGTTCATCGGACCCATTCAGTTTCCCCCTTACTGCCCAACCGGTAATTTCCCAACCGATTTCTGCTTCGTACCATCTCTGCATTCTGAGTAATGTTGTTAAAGCAAAATATCTGTTTGCGGCAGATTCTCTATTTTTAACCATCTCCATGAGCATTGGAATTGTTGATTCATCAATTTCATCAGCCTGACAACCCTTTGCGGCAATACAACGAACCAACGAATCCTCATCACTCAGCATTATTCTAAACATTTCATCATAATAGCCACATGATTGATCTGCTCCTGACAACTTTTGAGCGACAAATGCCCGTACATCTGGGTCTGGATTATCAATCCAGACACCTATCTCTTTCAATGCCTCTTCGGTTCCAAAATTATTAGGATAAGCTCTCAATTCAGAGAATTTCAATTCAAGTTGTTTGTATGCTTTTTTCTTATTCATCGCAGAGATGAAACTATGTATGGTCATTGAGAGGCGGGAGGCCATTCATCGTACAGGTCCGATTTAAGGAATAAGTCATGATTCTAACCAATGAATCATTATCAGCACCAAAGCGTTGAGCACCACGTTGTAATATTTCTCTGCCAGGTCCATTCCAAAATCGACTATATCTTTCATAGACACGAGGATCATTGTCTCTAGCGTCTATCCTCATCAGTAGTTCAACTACTGCAGCATTGATTTGGCAAGGTTCTAATTGCATAATTACCAAAAAAATAAGAGTAGCACTACTATTTAAGGTTTTCCATCACTTAGAATTTTTGCAGTCACGACAAATGAAACGCTCGCCGACTCTGATACCGTCGTGAATACGCCTTCCACATCCGCGGCAGATGTCTTCGCGTTGGCTCTTGCATATGTGGCAATAACCACTTGTTGTTGGTGCTCCACAACGGCGACATCCCAACATATTATTGGCTCCATCTCTCTTTTCAAACTAGTTCGAATCTTCCATCAGGGTGTTGCCACCACCAACCGGCTTCCGCATCTTGATACCACATTCCGTCTTCGCGATTATGATATTCGCCATCAGGTGGAAGGCTTTCCCATGAATCTACAATACGTGGAGTGAGATTTTGTATTTCCACAGGCTCTTCGGCTGCTTTGATTAATTCATAATCACCACTATTATCTTCCTCAAATTCAATATCATCATTAGTTCTTCCAAACATTACAAAGACTAGAATACCGACAATTGCAACTGCAAATGCACCTATTATCCAATATATTGTTGCAGATGATGCATCACTGCCAGAATTACTCTCATCATTATTTGAATCACTCGGATTGTTTGATTCGTTCTCTGGAACAATTTGTTCTACGACGGAGAAAGTCGTTGTAGATTGTTTAATCAATAGCCAATAGCCGGAGCGATCTTGAACCTCAAGAGACCAATCTAGCGTATGATTCCCTACAGGTGTTGAATTAGAAACTGTGCAATCGTGAGAGATAGTTTCATTCGTGGTTCCAATTTTTTCTCCACTACAAATGAAGTATGAGGAAACTGAATTCATTTTCATTCTAGTTGTAATATTATTTTCTCCTAAATTAGTAATTGTACAATTAGCATCCACACAAAGATGCGAAGTAGAAATTATCCACCAAGAACTACTATCCACAGTTTGATTCCAAACCTGACAAATTTCAATACTACAAATCAATAATTCAACTTCATGAGTGCCATTAGCCATTTGACTTAGTGAAATATTAGTTTCAACAATTCCATCATTGATTGAAATATTCGCAACTTCTTGCCCATTGACAAGCCACATCAGCATACCATTTCCGCTTCTGAAAACAACATTTCCACTTGCATGAATTGATTCACCAATGACTTCCAAATTGATATTCGATGAATTTACTTCGGGTAATGGTGCTGGGATATTGACAAAGAATATCGTTTGATTAACTTCATTATTTTGGTCATCCTTCACATGTACTACTGCCCAATAATCTCCCGGAGCATATTGTTCAGTTGTGATAGTTACGTGTCCACTATTATCAGTATCGTGCAGGATAACTCCAGTATCGATGAAAGCATCGGTCTCATTATATATTGAAACCCATGAATTAATTATTTCATTTTCCTCACTGAGCCATTCAACATCTATTCTTCCATAACTGCCTTCATCAGATGAGACTGCTGAAACAATTTTAGGCGGAATGAAATCGACAATAGAAAAGTGAGCATCAACTCCCACTTGCAAACCATCAGAGTCGGTTATTCCTGAATTGAATTCAGAAGCCACTATTTCAAGTTCCCAATCACCCATCTTCTCTCTGGAAGAAAGCCATGTTGCAGTATAGGAATTAGTATTGTTATCCCAAGGCATCGGAATTGTAATAGTACTCGAAGGACCAGTTAAATCAATTTCAACATCAAGGTCGGTTCGATTATTAAAATCTGTAACGGAAAATACGATTTCATCAGTCGTACTTGCAGGCAACATCCAGCTAATCGCATCTCCATCGGTATTGGCGATAGTTAGACTTCCAACTTTTGGCAAAACTGGAAGTATTTTCACAGAATCACCATTTAGTAAAATTGCGATATTCCCTTCAACATCAGTCATTTCAAGAGACACCCATAATTCATGAGTTATTGTGGGGTCATATGTATTAGTCTGAATACTTGTCCAATATGTACTGGCTGGCACTGAATAACCAAGAGATTGATTTGGAGTAGAGAGTAGTTCGCTAATATTACTTACGGGATTATCATGAACCCAAATACGGCCAAGTAAGTTATCTTCGCCATTGATGTCAGTAGCAACGATTACGATAATATCGCCATTACGGGCATCTGCCGAATCAACAGTATTTACTAGATGAGACAATGTCAAAATTTGTGGCGGAATATCATCAATCCATACAATGTTAAGATTATTGAGTATTAGTGTTTGATTCCACTCCCCACCATTTGGAGGATCTCCAGAACTAGTTATCTCAAATTCCTGCAAACAAAATGAAGTGGCCTGATACCAAGTTCCACAAGCCGAAAGAGCATGTGCATTCATCTGAGAGGTGAAATTAATACTATCTGCGATTGTGTGATAGAAGCTAATATATTGAATGTCATAATTGGATATGTCAAAACTAGTCTGAGTTGGTAATGATAATGTAAAATTATATCTCGCCCAAGTGATTTGATCGACTGTATTATTGGCAGTAGTGGGCCAATTTGAGTTGAGTGAGGAAGCAGGAATGATAATGTCAATTCCACCTGCTTCGATATCTGAAAAATTCCAACTCATTGATACCCCACTATCAAAACTACCAACGATATTTCCGGTTATTTGCGAAGTATTGTATATTGCTAACCACATATGTAAATCAGTCACTGCTTGACCATAAAGAGGGACATCAATCCAAAGTTCGACTCCTGTAGCAGTAACATTACTACCTCCGTCTTCAATGAGCCCATAGTACTCGGGTATTGGACCTAATATCGGATTTCCTTCTAATTCTATACTCAAGTTTTCTAATGAGTCATAAAAGGTGATTCCATAGGTTAGTGAACGCAATATTGGAGCAGCACCACTAGATGATCTTTGGAAATCATAAAGAAGATGAAGATTGGAAAACCTAGGCATCATTTGATTAGTAATATTCCCTTCAATCCAACCTGACCATGTGCTATTATCCATAGTGTAATTGTAAAAGAAATCTAGACTTGAACCACTTGGAATCGTTGCAGATGAATTCAACCACGCAAATTGCTCTATTTCACCATCCCCTGGGCCAATGTCAGGAATGAGGAACCAACCTTCATCAGAACTAACATTACTTGCGGAAACAAAACCACTAAAAGTCGAAAATGAAACAGTACCATTTCCTCCATCACTACCTGCAAGACCATCTGAACCAGTGCCATATTTGAGCCCGAAATCACCACCAAATCCTTCTATTACCGACACAGTACCTGAATTTGACAAACCGCCTGAAGTGGTAATCAAATTAACAAAACCACCGGCTCCGCCGCCGCCACCATCTCCTCCATGATACAGGAATAGACATGGATTGCCAGCAGGACAATGTCCGTCCGCGCCGTCCCCGCCATCGCCTCCAGAGGCAGAAACTGTGCCGGATTGGCCAATTGAAATTGTGTTTGCTTTAACATTGATAGAACCACCAGATCCACCTCCAGCGGCATTACCTCCATTACCACCGTTTGGAGCAGATGGCCCTGCATCTCCATCTCCACCTAAACTGGAAAGTGTACCATTAATTTCAACACTGCCTGCTACAATAGTGATTACTGTTCCACCATAACCACCCACGGTATTTGATGCCCCAGTGTGGCTTACTGAACCACCAGCAGAACCCGATTCAGTTCCATTGCCATATGAGGTCCCGCCATTGCCTGATGAATCGCCACCTGCACCACCTGCAGCCGCGTGTCCTGCGCCACCACCTGCATATCCGACCCAAGACGAAGAAGCAGAACCTGCGCCGCCATCTCCAGTATTACTGGTAATAATGTAATTACCCGAAATGGAAGTAGAGGCATCAAGAATTACATTGTTGGCATGAATGGTAAGATTAGCAGTCGCAGTTATTGAACCACAACTAATAATTCCGCAAGAAAGTTGTAGGGTATCATAAGATTTGAATCCCTGCATAGTGGTACTGTTGAATAGATGCAAATTGACACTTCCTGCAGTCGAAGGCCCTGCAAAAGAGGAATTTAGTGAAAGCCCCCCACTTCCACCAGTAAGGTTGTGGGTTGTGCCGAGTTGAGAATGACTTAATCCCACATTTATTGTGTCTTCATAATCTTGAGAATCAGGAGATAACTCCCAATCTAGGGTAGCAGATTGGGGGCGGTAACCAGGGAAATGAGGTATGGCAGTTGTTTCGTTAAGACCTGGATAAAGAGTAATGTCAGTCTGGCTGAATTCAAATTCATTTTTTATTACAGGTGCTGCTGAAATCATCGGCAATGCAATTGACAACAAAAAAATAGAAACCATGGAAAATACTTGAAAACGCAACTCATCCCACTCCTTGTATTTTTCGCATTACTTCATCACTATTGTAGTTTCGCCAATTATGCCATTGATGATTTTCGCAATATTGTTGAATAGCAACGCCACTCATTATTCGTAATTGAATAATGTATGTGCTATCGCAAACCCAAGGGGCACCGTGAGCGAGCAGGGACGTTTATTCATTCTTTCGTCGTGAGGCAAAAACACCGACGGCTATCGCAGCCATGGTTCCGATTGCACCAAGCGAGGGGAGGAATCCCGCGTTATCATCGTCCTCTTCCGCCGGTGATTCGGCTTGGATGGTTACAGAGTCAGAACCAATGTTACTTGTTTCCTGTCCATCATTAGCGGAAACAGAACAGGTGACTTCATCATCTGCCGCAAAGCCACTTGAAAGGTCGTCTGAACCGTTGAGAACTACGGTCCCATTTACCGACCATGTCACAGTGGCAACTGTTGTATCACCTTCTGCATCGTAGACTGCATACTGGCAGTTGAGCGTGTCACTTGGAGTTGGTAGAGTAGGGGAGATGGAGACATTGGACACAACTGGTGCTGTGTTCGTAACAGTATTGTTTCCGCTAGGTGTAGAATTAACGCAAGTCCAAGCGGCTTGGTCAAATACTTCAGCAGGAATATGCCCACTCCAATTTGCGTCATCTTCAAACACAACCATTGGATTTGCAAAACCATTGATATCTAACATTGGGTCATAACTGAAATGATCTAACTGAAGGCCATTATCGTTATTGACAGACCAACTGGTAATGTTGTTGAAATCACCTGCATTACCTCCTTCTGAATACACCCATGTGGAAAATACATCAACAGTATGACCGTTATCTACGGAACATATTTGTGACATTTCATATGGTGAATTGTCAGCCATTGGCGGTGCTGGGAAATGCAGAGATAGTGGTAATTGTTCAGCAATTCCAAATCCGTAGGTTCCAGATTGGATGTAAACAAACATGGCTCCATGGGTATTATTGTTACCGCCAGTATTGTTTCCACTTGTATTATTAGCGAGGATTTGGAAGCAGGTTTGGCCACCATCGTCAGCAACAAAAGGCGAAGGTGACGATAAGTTATACAAGTCGGCAACCATACAATAATCTCCTTCTGTCAAGCCCAAGAATGATTCGCTAAAAGAACTATAATTACTTTGAGCAATCCACGACCATGTGCCAGCCCAATCTCCAAAAGCGCCACCGTTACTAATGTCATAGACATGATAATCAAGTGTATAATTAGTCCCAATAACTGTACAATTTACATAGAAGCTGCCGAATGGATCGGTTCCCTGAATGTATGACGATGAATCAGTCCAACTCATTACTGAAGTAAAGGAATTATTAGTTCCACAATCGGTGTTATTATTTCCACCAGTATTGTTGCCTCCAGTATTGTAACAATCTGTGAAATTCGTGTTGATGGTAAACGGCCATGTTTCGTATTCCCATAGGATACTGCCTTCGGTTAAAGTCGCATGGAAATCATAACAGCCATCGTCAAGGCCGACTCCAGTCATGTTAACCCCATTGCCCATTCCAGGGACAAAATGAACATTGAAACCTTCCATGACCCAAGGTCCATCTTCAGTGAAATTATGTACAGGGACGCCATTTTCATCTGTAATCCATACACCGAGGGTGTAATTTGAACTATTTACCGTATTACCCCAAACATTCGTCTCTATTGCATCGGTATTATTCAATTGATAATCTAGAATATCATTTCCAGTAAATCCATCATACGGCCAAGCATTAATTCCGGGGCCACCAGTATTGTTGCCATTTCCATCATAGTCAAACACCATTCCATCATCATTATCTGAGAGTTCAAATGAAGCATAGTAGCAACCTAATGACAATGTATTTGGTGGGATCTGGAATGCACCTGAGGTTGAATTTGAAGTTGGATTGAATGTAATAGAGTCCGACCAAACAATGGTTGTGTTATTGTTTACCATTCCATACACATCTACTGAAACATTGTAGGTAATATTGTTTGTAGCAAGGCTTCCAGCACTCCAGTTGAGGCCAATTGAATTAGATGAGTTGAATATTTGTGAATTCCATGAGCCATTGGTCCAACCCATGAGCCATTCATATGAGTTAAGTTGACTCCATCATAGTCAAACACCATTCCATCATCATTATCTGAGAGTTCAAATGAAGCATAGTAGCAACCTAATGACAATGTATTTGATGGGATCTGGAATGTGCCTGAGGTTGAATTTGAAGTTGCATTGAATGTTGTAAAATTAGACCAAACAATAGTTGTATTATTGTTTACTACCCCATACACATCTACAGAAACATTGTAGGTAATGTTGTTCGTAACAAGGTCACCAGCACTCCAGTTGAGGTCAATTGCATTAGATGAATTGTATATTTGTGAATTGGTCCAACCCATGAGCCATTCCGAAGAGTTATTGCCACCAGGTGGAGGGGGAGAACCAAAACAATCTGTTAAGTTCATGTTTATTGCAAACGTCCAAGTGGAATTCTGAATTAGTGTCCATGTGCTTTGTTCCCACATTAAAGCAGTGAAATTGTAGCACCCAGTGTTTAATCCCGAGTAGTCAATAGAAAATACCCAACTTGTATTTCCTTGAGGTGTGAAGCCTAGGCCATTCCAAGCACCGTTGCCACTGTAAGTGTGGTTGATTTGGTAAGTTGTATTGCTTGTGAGGTTGTATGCCCCGAGTGTGTAAGTGGTATTGTTCCCCGACATGCTTTGACTGAATGCCATGAACTCTCCAGAGGTGTTGTTACGAGCCCCTGTTTCAAGAACAGGTCCTTGCAAGGTATCAATATCGGGTTGAGATGGTATTTCTAATAGGCTGGCTGACATTGATTGTATGATGAACAGGACGGCAATTACTACTACACTTTTTTTCTGCATGACAAGTCGTAGGCTGCCCTCCCTTTTGTTTCTTTTGGCGAAAAAAAATTATCAAAAAAAGAGATAATAATACGCCATCATTCATTATGAATAGAAACTAACCCTACTTGCATATCCGAGTAATGCGCTTCATACGCTAGCCAATGAAAAGACCCACTGCTAATCTTCGATTTGCCATTAACTTTGCAATGGATATTCGGATGAACCCTGATTTTGGTCATCCCTCGCCTGAATCGTTTCATTTGAATTGTTAACAACAATAATACAGGTAATGCATTTCGAAGTAGTTAGTGTACTCTGTACTTCTAGCTGCTTTATTCGCTGGCATAGTGGCAATTCTAGTCACTGTAGCCATTGAGAAATGGGGTGGCATAATTGGCGGAATACTTGGTACTCTTCCCACAACCATTGTTCCAGCAACCATTGGTATGTATATCGAAGGTGGCTCAGAAGATCTCGCAACCAGTATGTCACTGATTCCGTTTTGGATGTTGCTCAACGCTCTTTTCGTTGCATCTTGGGTTGTTTTTCCTAGGATGAAAGAAGGAGTGACTCTTGCTCAAATGACAGTTGTTTCTCTAGCATTCTGGTCAATCCTAGCTATTTTGATGACGGTTTCATTAACGCAAGCGCTCAATTATTTTTCTGAAAGCATGGTCGGTATTGTTGGATTATTTGCATTACTTGGTCTTGGAATATGGATGACTTGGATTCCGCAAAAAGCCCCCAAAGGAAAGAATTCTGTGACTAAGAAAGTCCTACTTATGCGCGGATTAGCTGCTGCAACTGCGATAGGAATCGCAGTCCAATTATCCAGTATGGGTCAGCCAATCATTGCTGGCCTAGCCTCAGTATTCCCAGCAATTTTCTTGACAACAATGGTGGCACTATGGATGGCTCAAGGCTCTGATGTTCCAACAGGAGCAGCAGGGCCCATGATGCTAGGGGGGTCTTCGGTTGCCGTGTATTCGCTTATTGCACCGTGGGCTTTACCAGTAAATGGGATAATTCTGGGGACTCTAATCTGTTGGTTCAGTGCAGTAATTACAACCTCAATTCCAGCATATTCTTACCTACGCTGGAGACAGTCATCCATTTCACAAATTGAGCCAAACCTTGGGAAAATCAAGCAAAAACGATAGACTGGAGTGCGAGAGCCGAGAGTTGAACTCGGGTTCAGGCGTTGGCAACGCCCGGTGATAACCACTACACTACTCCCGCAGACAAGCCCCCCAATGGAAGGGGGTATAAACGCTTGTCGGAAGTGAATTATGGGGGGGGTATTATGGAACTGAACCTTCATGAGCCTTCGCAAGCACAGGTAAGTCAATGGGGAACTTATTGTGACTGAGATTCGCGACATTTTCATCGGCAAAAAAAGGCTGCACGCATACGTGGGTGCAGTTTGTAACGCAATGGGTTCAGGTGACCGTAACATCCGCTTAGTTGCCCGAGGACGAAGTATTCAGATGGCAGTTGACGTGGCTGAAGTTTGCCGCCGCCGCGCCGGTATTATCGCCGGAACATTACCGGAGATGGTAATTCATGATGTATCGATTTCTACTGAGCAAGTTGAACGCCGAGATGGTTCGGGAACTTCAAATGTTAGTTGCATCAAAATCCATATGGAAGGCACTGGTGAAATGAACAATAAGGAAGAGGAATAAAATCCTCCATTTCTCAAACTAGTTGTTTGAGTTGATTCTTGCTTTTTTAGGAATTACTTAGGTGTTCCTTGAGTTGAATAATTGGTCCAATTGAACTTGGGTCCTTATCATTTAGAAGGCCCAATGCGCAGGATAACCAATCCATATCAATACAAGCATGCAGCATTGCTTCAAGCAACGATTCACCTTCACAATCTATTTTCCAAGCGGCTTCTGTTAGCAAATGCTCAGTGAACCAATTCATCCGCTTAGCTACTTGCGGATTCATTCCGCTCCACGCCAACATGATCAGCCCTTGTTCCTCTGAATCAGGGTCCTTATCGCTTTCATCGCCCCAAGCGACAATTTCATTGTGATTCATTTCTGGAAGAATCGCAACTCTTGCATATCTTGCGGCATTTTCATTCATTTGATTTCGGAATCGGTCGCCAGCACCGGCCATCTCCATACTTGCAATGACTGCAATTGGACGTTCTTTTAGACCAAATGCAAGATGAGCAATGTCATTGTCTGGGTGAATGGTAAAGTCTGCTTTAAGAGAATGTTCTCGCAAACGATTTATCATTCCAACTAGTTTTCCTTCTTCAGGCTTTGGCAATAAATCCAAAGCCCATCCAAGTGACATAAGTGAGCCAAAAAGATGGCCAAAAGCAGAGCGAGGTGGTTGCCCACCTGGTACAAGGACTAAGTGGGCTTTATCGTGAATCTCACATAGTCCAGCAAGAGTTCCTCCTGAACTAATGACAATAACGGTTCCACCGGCAGCCAGTGCCAGTTCAACCGCGTGAATAGTTTCCTCTGTATTCCCCGAGTAAGAGGTAGCAACAACCAGCATTTTTGGCTCCCACCATGAAGGTAGCCCATAGTTTCGGTGCACATGAACAGGGGTTGTTCCATTCGCTCCAGCGAGGTCTGAAAGGAAAGATGCACCTGCTGCTGAGCCTCCCATTCCTACGCACATCCAAGAGCGCCAATCAACCGCTTTTATTTGTGAAATCCATGGGTGGTGCTTCGGGTCAATTCGGAAAAATGAAGAAGCACAATCATCTGCAAATGAGCGTAAAAAGCCAAGCATATTTTCGGAGTCAAGTGACTCTGCTAATTTAAGCCAGTTTGACATCATGCTCCTCCTTATCATCAACTGATAAATGCGGCAAAGCAACCCATTCATCATCAACCTTTGCGACTTTTATCCTGTTCCCTGTATGGTCATAAGGCAGGCTAATACTGACGGGGGTCCATTTCTCAGGGTCTAAGAATTCGCCAACTGAAGAATCTTGAGTTATTAGATCAACAAAAAATTGTTCACTTAATGTTGCTTGAACCGATAATTTTTCCAAATCTCGCCATGATGCTCCAGTTCTTTCTGCCCGATTTATTCGCATTACCATGGCACCATCTCCAGTCCAAGAGCCAATTCGCCACAAATTTTTTCTCCAACGAACTACATCTCCAATGTCGTATCCCGGTTTACGATAAAGTACGGTTAATCTAGTGACATCCATGCCATCTTTCATACCAACTACGGAGTTAGTTTCCTTGATTTGCCCTCCCCAATTGCGCACCAAATATCTAGACCAACTTCGGGCCAGCCCCTTTGAACCAAGAATTACATCATATCCTCCAACTACCGAGTTTTCCGAGTTAATGAAAAACATTGGGTCGGGTGGCATTTCTGCAAGTAATGAGCTTAGGCTAGCACGTAATGTTGCTAATTCATCTTCGTTGAGTTTTCTCCCTGCAGAGCGCAATTGAACTGTAGCCTCGTAGTAATTTCCGGCAATCCGGCCGCAGGTTATGCAGACTGAGTTTGAACGACGAGCGAGTAATTGATGTTTTTCATCAAATGGAATTCCACTTACTTCACCACTAAATTGCAAGTAAAGGCGGGTATTGCGGTCATCGATTATTTCAGCGGCTAGGCCGAAATCCAATCCCGATACTTCATCATGGACTTCTAACACACGACTGAGAATGTCTTCGTACAACTCTTCAAGAGGTAAATCCACCCAACGACCTCCTACTTCGTGAAGGCCACAGCGAGCACATTGGAAGTGTTGAACAGTTTCAGGAACTACGATTGGTGTTACCCTTAACAAAGTACATTTTTTGCACATTCGGTCATAGAAGAGAGGCGGTTCTGCTCCGCAGGTAATACAGAATTCGCCCCCTAAATCCATCCTCTCACCAATTTGTCGGTTGGCCCGTTGGTTTTCAACCTGTGGCTCAATTATTATTCAATTATTCAGCGCAATCATCCTCAATGTCTAATTGAGATTTGCTTATTGAGGCAGCAGTATTCAATCTTTCAGACAACTCCTTTGTTCGTCCAAACATTTGCTTTGCCCACATAGCATAGAGGGAAATCATTATTCCATAGGCACCATAAAGGTAGTAAATATCGTTCATTCAACCACCTTGTCATCAAATTCAGTCATTTTCTGCTCAAGTTCAATTTCAATTCCAACAATATGGATATGCAAACGAAGCATTCCTACACTCAAAAATGAAAAGGCAAGTAATCCGAAAAGGAATACTTGAGCCATCTCTTGTGCCATTCCGCCGTCATTTCCGATGACTACGGCACCAGGGTGTGAACGTTGCCAAAGGGTAGATGCCACTGCCGTTAGTGGGACTAAAACAAATCCAAACAGGCCAACTGCTGCGAATGTATCTCGAGTATCTTCTCCATCAGGTTGGCTCCGTCTGCCGAGTACTAAGAATGCAGAAAGTGCAGTTAATATGAGGTAAGTGTTGAGTCTGACATCGGTCCAATCCCATGCTCTTTCCCATTCTGCTTGCCCCCAAATTGGGCCACTTGTGATGACCATTAGGCCAAATAATAATCCAACTTCTGCTCCTGCACAATGCCATTTCCAGCCCCATTCACTTCTTTTCCAAAACCATGCCAATGAGCCGATAAAGAGAGTTGTAAAAGCCAAGAAAGATGACCATGCAGAGGGCACGTGCCAATAGAATATTTTTTGCGCATTAGGTGCATTCATGGCGTCAGTATCAACAGAAGGCGCATATGTCCAGGCGAGGATTAGCGTTGATAATGTCATCAATCCACCAAGAGAAAGAAGGATTTTATCGGATGTTCGTATTAATTCGCTAATATTATCACCCCCACTGCTTTTTTGTATTTCAATAACAACTCACTGAGGTTTTAGCAGTCTTAGAGCCAAATAGATACAATAGAATATCGCTATGCCTGCAAGGGTATTTTGAAGATCGCCAAGAACCGGATTTTCATTACCAAGAAATTGAGCAATACCGTTGGTAAATAGGATGAAAGGGTAGATTAACAGAGGTAAAAAGAGGTTGAAAAGTAAAGCATTTGACCGTTCAAGTGAATTGACAAGTCGGCGCTGGGCAACAACAATGTTTGTATTCAATATTACAAGCAATATTGCCAATGCCGCCATTAATAGATATACTGCTATTGAATTAATCTGTACTTCCCATTCATACTTGAATATGATAATTGCAATTAATGTTATCACGCCGCCAATTAATCGTTGCAGTATCGGATTACCCATTGGAGTATTACCTGCAGACATCGCATCCCACCAATCTAGGCCGCCATTTTCAGATGCCCAATTGAGAGATTGAGGTGGAATCAGCCCCATGACCATTGCCGGCATAAATACAAGTAAAGTATTCCATTCTCGCGTGTTTTCACTCATCTTTAGATTAAATGATAATACGAGTAATAGTGCAACTAAACCGGCAATTCCTGCTGATGAAAAACTCCCCCAAGTTCGTCTGTCAAGCACTGAAACCCATTTTGATTCAGCTCGTATAGTAGAGGTGTGCAAACGGATTGATTTCGAAGTAGAACTCAGTTTTTTGGTTGGAACTTTATAGTCAACTTCGGTGGTATTTGGTTTATCATTTTCCCACTCAATAGTACGAGTTGCAACATCTCCTATTATTTCATTATGAGTTGCAACAAGTGCACCATGTCCCTTTTCAGACAATTCCGATATTGTTTTTGCAAGTATTTTTATCCCCTTGTCATCCAAACCGCTATCCGGTTCATCAAGTAAAAACAAAGTGGGTTTATTGGCTCCTATCGCAGGCAATAATCCGGCGAGAATTGAAACTCTTCGCGCCAAGCCTCCAGACAACCAAGCAATCCGATCATTTTTTCGATGTTCAAGACCCCATCTTTCCATTGTCTCTTGAATTAATTGTTGAACTTCTTCGTCCTTTGATTCAAATCCCGCTACTCTTAGCGCTAATTCTAGTCTTTCAATTACTAATTCGTCGCCGCATAATGCTAATTTTTGCAAAGTAAGCCCAAATGGACTGACTATTTCTCTGTGGCCATGAGAATTTCTAATGATTGCAATTTCACCTTCAGCGGTTCTATGGGATACAGTGCCTTTGCGGAGCATTCTAATGCCGGCTGCGGTTTCAAGAAGGGTTGATTTACCGCAGCCGTTGTCGCCTCGGAGTACAACGACTTCGCCTTCGGCGACTTTCAAATCAACATTTTTTAGGATAGTGCGTAATCCTCTCCGCACTTCAAGACCCTTGCACAAGAGCAAGGGCGCTTCTTCTCCCATGTTGGTCGGACCCCGTCTTTGTGGTTCAATGATTCGGTTATTCACAAGGTCTGGCCCTAGCCAAATTCCACTTTTCCCTATCACATGTAATAATAATCGGCGAACTTCATGAAGTAGAACTTCTACCAAAGGGATAGAGGAATGCAAGTGTTTACGCTAGAGATTCCCTTTTGGATGGATACAGTTTACTGGAATTCAGTGACTATTATTTTCTTTATCCTATGGGTTAGCGCAGTAATCGGCCCCTATATTTGGTCAAGAAAAACCGACACAAGTATTGCCATGGCAACTGTTATTTCCCTATTGTTTGGTTTTATCGTGCAAATGTTATCCTCATATGTGTGGAGTGGGCAGATTTTTCATCTCCGTCCAGACGCAATTTTTGCGATGAATTTAAAACTCACCGACAACATCTTTGAGTGGTATCGCCTTCTTTCATCGGCTTGGTTGCACGATATTGGAAATTACACACATGTACTTGGGAATTGTCTAATCATAGCCCTAGTTGGTGTTCCACTTGAACAACGTTTAGGGAGGTGGCGCTTTATGGTCGTCTTCATTTTTAGTGCAATTGGCGGTTCGCTTACTTGGTGGTTGGCTCAATATTTCCTCGGTGGCACTGCGTGGATGGCATGGGGTGCCAGTGGTGCAGCATACGGTTTACTCGGTTGTTATATTGCATGCTGGCCAAAAGATAAAATTGAATTTCCCTTGATAATAATTCGCCCTTGGCCGGTTGAAATAATCGCAGGTATTTACATAATGATTGAACTCGGCCGAGCCTACATGGTTTACGGATTAAACGACTGGTCAGGTGTAGCACACGGCGCACATATTGGTGGGTTTTTCTTTGGTGCTTTTGCTGGGCGCCGCCTCGCTTGGAGTGGGCCAGTCCAACCTTTTTCTCGTGATTCTGGCCCGAACGAATCAAGTATTGTTAATGCCGTCAGAGCAGGTCGAAAAATGAGAATGGGTGATGTGAGCCTCGACCCATGGGCTGAAGGCGATGATGAAGTTAGTAGTGATGTTCAGCGAATACTAGATAAATTGCGAAGTGAAGGCGATGAAATAGAAACGCGTGAAGCATGGTTAGACAAATTATCAACTACGGCCATGTGCCCCATTTGCTCAAGTGAATTAGCATTAATTGGCGAAGGCGAAGTACCTCAAGTTATTTGCCAAAGTGACAAGTCTCATTTGATTTGGCCCTAAGAAAATGGTTTGAACGGTTGTTCATTTCACCTCTTTTATTATCCCGCCCGTAGGGCGGAGACGGGTAACCTTCATGGCTGACTTACTGTTGGTGGGGTTTGTGGTGAAGCCATGCTTATGACTAGAACCTCCTCTTCGCGCTCATTGGTTTCACTCTTTGTGTTGCTTATTTTACTATCTGCCGACCTTGCAATAGGTGCTTCTGCACTAACCTCGTCCTCGCATGACGCTATTCCATCATCCTCAGCAGAAGAAAATTTGGCATGGGATTCTTCTCCAATCTTAATTGAGGGTTTGCCTCCATTGATGTGCGGTGACGAAGTTTGCTCTACCCCTGAAAGAAATATTCAACGCGATGGTAAATATGCGGAGGAAGAATGGGGTTGGTGGAATGCATATGGTCCCGATAAGGATTGGAATGGAATGGATGACCGCCTTCAGAGAATTATTTCTGGTCAATTTGAATCCGAATCTCCTACTGCCGAAATTGGCCCTGATGGCCGCAAGACAGTTGCAATCACAATTGATTTTGCTTGGCATCCGGGCCTTGAAGAATTGAGTGCAGTCCGCCAAGTCTTATTCATGCATGGTTGGACCGGTGATTCTATTGAAAGTAATATTACTTCAGCGGATGCAACAGAATCTGCTACTGCTTGGTGGAAACCAATGCAGTATTTGGATGCAATTGCAGTTGACAAAGTACCAGTCAGCGCATTGTTTGACTTGTGGACTATACCCGGTGTAGTAGTAATTGAAAATCAAAATGTAATGCACCCCTTCCTCGATACAGCCTCTGCTTCCGTTCTTGCAGTTGACAGTGAGTTGTACTTCGGAGAAGCGCATACTCGTGGTTATCGCGGCGATGGAGTTGTGGTAGCAGTTCTCGATACAGGAATTGATAATGAGCATCGCTCGCTAAATGATTTCGATGACCAAAATGATGAGCCAGATCTTGACACCTCAAGTTACGACGACCCAAAATGGGTTGCCGGATATGATGCCACTTCCTCTGGAAGTCGAACGGACGGAACCGAAGATCCAGATGATGGGCAAGGTCATGGTTCCCATTGCGCAGGAATTGCAGTTGGCACTGGTGATTCGACGAGACTAAACCAAGGAGCAGCACCTGGTGCTTATCTCGTTGATATCAAAGTCCTCACCGATGCAGGTGGTACTAATTCACAATATTCCTATTCAGGAATAGAATGGATGATACAAAATAGAGAAAAAGATTGGGGTAATAATGCTTCGAGTAATGGAATTCAAGTTGCTTCAATGTCATTTGGTACCGTGGGAAGTCCTCTCAATCCAGATGATACAGGAGATAACGGAAGTGGCGCAGAAGCCCGTCTCGTTAATCGTGCTGCTGAGGAGGGAATTGTTGTTGTTATTGCAATGGGTAATGACGGAACGAGAAGAGTTCCAAGTCCTGCAAGTGCAGACCATTCAATAGCAGTTGCCGCCGTAAATAATCGGGGCACTATAGATCGTGAGGATGATATTATCGCATCTTACTCTAATTCTGGGCCACGTGAAGACGATGGTGATGATGATGAATGGGATGAATTGAAACCGACGGTTGGAGCGCCAGGTTCTGGCATTATGTCCGTATCGGCAGCAACTGGGTCAAGTATTCCGGGGACGCCTCGGCCAATGGCAGAAGATTCCTATGAAGAAAAAGATGGGACCAGTATGTCTACCCCTCTTGTGGCGGGTTTAGCGGCAATAATGCTATCTGCAAATCCAACCTTGGACCATTTTCAAATCAAGGATATTATTCAAAACAATAGTGAATTAAAAGGAACTCCTTCGGAAACCGATGTTAACGACAGATGGAATGAAGATTGGGGATATGGTTTGGCAAATGTTGCTTGCTATATTGATGCGATTTTGAGCCTGCCTTGTGACGATGAAAATAGCACAGGTGGCGGGGGTGGCGGGACCGATCCGCCTCCAACATCTAACGGAACTGGAGAAGTTTTGGAAGTAGGAGGTCCGACAAATGGTACTTGGTTTGTAGTCGGAACCATAAACCGTGTCTATGGTACATTAAACACCAGTGGGAATCAAACTTGGGATCATGTTGAGGCAAGAATAACCAGAGGCACTTCTACTACTCTTGTTGACTGGGCAAGAGCAGGTAATCTTGAAAATTGGTTCATTGATTTTTCTCCTAAAGAATCTTGGGTAGATGAAGGTAATGGTGCATGGGTAGAAATTCGTGCTGTAGATTCTACTCAAACCTCATCAACCTCAGTATTCGTTTCAGTTCGTCCAGCAATGCATGAATTATCCTTCACCTCACCTTCTGGGCATGACCCAATTGTCGGAGATGCAGTATTAGAAGGGATGTGGGAAGGGATTGAAGTTTCCGCAATAGAGTTGCGCGTGGACAATGAGGAATGGGAGTCCATAACTGGAATTTCATCATCAACTTACGATGATGGCTCTTGGTCTGGCACATGGGATTCAACGGCAACAACTGATGGTAATCATCGCCTCTCCGTTCGATTATTGAATCAAAGTGGATATGTAAGCGGCGAAGTCCGCAGGTCCTTCAATATCAATAATGTGCCTCCAACGCCGGACTTACAAATCTCCGGTGGCGTGCAAACATTGGTCGATGGACTTCCCTCTGGCGATGCCTTTTTGCAACAAATTGTCGAAGTTCATGCAGATGTAGTAAATAATGGCGATAAAGATGTTGATGAGGTAATAGTTCGTCTTTCCACAGGATCTCAAGTGATGGAACAAGTGGTGCCATCAATGCGACGAGGTGAAATTCAGCGCGTGGTCTTTTGGAATTGGATGCCTGAAGTTGTTGGCGATGTGAGCTTGACTTTGGCAATTGATCCGACCGGAGTTTACGAGGATTCGGATAGTTCAAATAATTATTATTCATTTGATTTTACTGTTAATGAGAGACCTGATGAAATTGCTTTAGTTGTCCGCAGTAGTGGAATAAATACTAATCCGCAAATACCTTATCCCGGCGATGGTTTTACAATGACAATTAGAGTTGAAAATGTTGGCCAACAGGATGCAACCGGAGTTCAAATTAATACTGAAGAATTTGTAGAAGGGGTTGGCGGTGGCTGGCAATTAATTGATGAATCTATTGTTGGAATTATTCCCGGCTCAACAATAACAACTTCTTTTCATAGTCATCAAATAGCAGTTGGGCCCGATTTGGAAGACCCAATGGTGCGTAAATTTAGAATTAGTGCAAATGTTGAAGTGGAGAATGACACATCTAATAACCAAGCAATAACTTTTGTGATTTTTGATGAGGTTGAACTTCTTGGCGCACCTACTCAATTGGATATTTTGGATGATGAAGTTCCTTTAGGTTATGCTGCTGCTGATAATGTAGGTCATTTACTTACTACAAGGGATGATGAACTTCATCTTCGGATTGTTTCTAAGGCTTTTACTATGCCCGGAGATACACTTATTGAGAGTAATTTTGCCGGCGAAGCAGCAATTCTTAGCGCTGGTGATGGAACAACTTTTGTGGTTTGGACAAGAAGAACAATTAGTTTAGATGGTTATGTATTACATGATGTTGCTTTCACTACCGTGGATGATTATGGGAGTATGGCAATCATTCAATCGCTTACTCAGCCCTTGAAAGCATCAGAGGGTAGTTATTGGGGCTTGAGTATGGCGAGGAAGGATGATCAAGTAGTAATTGCTGGTTATCATCGTGATATTGCAACTGCAGGTTCGTATAAGGATGTAACCAATGTCTTTTTGCTCTCAACTACTAATCCAACTTCAGCGGATAATTGGTTGTTTGAGGGTGGAGTTATTCAGAATGCAGATATTTCCTCGCATGTAGGAGACTCACCCGTAGTAGCAATAGGTGAAGAAAAAATTCACATTTTGTATGAATCAATGCGTGATGATGGAACTGGAATAAGTAGAGTTGGGCTGTTTTATTCTCATGGCGAAATCGGTTCTGCACCCTGGTCATTCCAAGCAGTTGTTGGAGACAATGCCTCATTGCCTCAATTAAAAGTTGAAGTTATTGATGGAAAAGATGTATTATTTGCAGGATGGAGAGATGGAACTGGTAGTGCTGCCCGCCTCAAGTATGTGGTGACCGATACTGCATGGTCGATAGATGAACCTGAAGATTATCTAGCGCCAGGGATGTCCGGTCTTTCAATCGTCAGTTTAAAGAGTGGCGTACAAGTATTCTTTGATACTGTTGGCTTCCTCGGTCCAGAAGTTCATTATGGATTAATGTCTAATGAGCAAGTTGGGTTTTCAACTGCATTGGTTGAAGGGCACTTCTTTGCAGCAGATATTATTGAAGGGGATACCCATTTCTTGCTTTGGTCGCTTGGCGGTGGTTTTTACATTCATAGTTTGGTAGACCCTACAAGCAATAATGATGATGAAGATTCAAATTGGAATCTTCTAAATCTCATTCTCGACCCTCTGCCAGGCGATCGGGCGATGCAAGAAAAGATTGCTCTTAGTTTGCTTGCAGTGTTCATTGTAATCTTGTTAATGGTAGTAATTGTCATCAAGAAGGGAAAGGAAATGGAAACTGAAATGGTTGAAATTGTAGCCGATTTGAATATTGAGAAGATGGTGATTGAAGATATTGAATTATTGGAGAATGAAATCAAAGTTGCTATTGATTTGGATGCTGAAGTAGTTGAAGTCAGTTCTTTGCCGGCATATGACCCTGATGAAGAGGAAATTAGCCTTGCTGATTCTTTGAAAGAAGCGGCTCAGCAAGAAGGCGCAAGTAATCGCTTGAAGCGGCGCATGGCAAGACTCCAAAAATCTGAAAATGAGGCATTACTTGCTGATTTACCACCATTGGATTTACCACCATTGGATTTACCACCAAGTCCAGTCGGAATTAATTCCGACGCCCCATTGCCTTTGCCTCTTCCGCCTTTGCCGACCCTGAGCCAATTACCACCAATCAACGGTTCTTCAATAGACACTGGCCTTCCTCCACTGCCTGGATTACCACCTTCTCCAAGTGAATTAGGTTTGCCTCCCTTGGCGGATGGCCTTGGTGCCCCTCTACTGCCGGGTTTGCCCGCCTTACCAACTTTAGATATTGAACGTCAAGCAAATTGTACTGATTGTGAGATACATTTCACAGTAAAGGATTCAAATCTCAAACGAGTCCCTTGTCCAATGTGCGGAAACAACTTGGAGTTGTAATCATGTGTGGAATTTTCGGTTATATTGGCCCAAGTGCTGCCGCACCTCTTCTTATTTCGGGGTTAAGGAGGCTTGAATATAGGGGATACGATTCAGCAGGTATTGCGGTAATAAACGGTGACTTGGATATTTATAAGAAAGTAGGTATGGTAATAGAGTTAGAGAATATCTTACCTGCAACAGTCAAAGGCAATATTGGGATTGCACACACCCGATGGGCAACCCATGGAGGCGTTACCGATGCCAATTCACACCCTCATACATCTGAGGATGGAAAGGTGGCACTTGTTCATAATGGAATTATTGAAAATGCGAATGCTTTGAGAAATCAATTGATAAAAAGAGGGATAGTTCTCAAATCAGAAACAGACTCTGAAGTGCTAGTTCATATGATTAATCTCGAATTTCAATCTGGAGCCGCACCTCTTACCGCAGTTCGTCGCACATTACGCCGTGCCCGTGGGACTTGGGGGATTTGTGTCATATTCACAGATTATGAGCAGATCGTTTGTGCACGAAATGGTTCTCCATTAGTTATTGGAATCGGAGAAAATGAAACTTTCATCGCCAGTGACCCTCATGCACTAACTACTCATACACAAAAGGTGATTTATCTTGAAGATGGAGAGTTAGCGGTATTGACTGCAGGTGATGTTAAGACTTCTCGCAATAGTGGGAAAATAGTTGACCCTACAATTCATATTTTAGACGATGACTGGGGGGAAAGCGAATTGGGCGATTATCCTCATTACATGATAAAGGAAATCCACGAACAACCCGATGCCTTACGCCAATGTATTTCTGGAAGAACAAACCTCTCTGATGGTAATGGTAGACTTGGTGGGTTGAGATTATCTCCCAAGAAGTTACAGGCAATTCCACATGTACGACTTATTGCTTGTGGCACAGCATTAAATGCTGCATTAGTTGGACGGTTATTGATAGAAAAGTTAGCAAGAGTTCCATCATTAGCTCATGTTGCAAGTGAATTCAGATATAATGACCCTGTTATTGATGCAAAGGGTCTTTATTTTGTCGTTAGCCAATCCGGTGAGACTGCAGATACTCTTTCAGCGGTGAAAGAAATACAGACTAAAGGAGGTACCGTAATGGGTGTAATAAATGTAGTTGGGTCTTCTATTGCAAGGCAATGTGGGGCTGGTGCATATATTCACAGCGGTCCTGAACAAGCGGTTGCTTCAACTAAGGCTTTCACCAATATGATTGCTGCACTTACATTATTCGCAATTCAAATTGGCCGCTCACGCACACTTTCGCGCCAAAATGGCAGAGAATTAGTGAAAGGGTTACGCGAAATACCTGATAAAGTGGGCAAATATTTGAGCAACCAAGGACCAATTATGGATGCTGTTGAGATAATCAAAGGAGCAAAATCAGTTTTGTTTTTAGGCAGGGGAATATCCTCACCAGTTGCTAGAGAAGGTGCATTAAAACTGATGGAGTTAGCCTACATCCCTTGTTTAGCATATCCGTCTGGTGAAATGAAGCATGGACCCATTGCATTATTGGAAGAAGGGAGCCCAGTTGTGGTAATATGCCCGAATGATGAATTAAAGCCGAAAGTATTGTCTGCAATACATGAATGTAAAGCAAGGGGTGCGAAAATCATTTTAATTTGTGAAGAAGGCGACGAAATTGCCGCTGAAGCAGATGTTGCAATCAGTGTGCCAAATACCGACGCATTGCTAAGTCCAATGCTGACAGTTTTGCCGTTGCAATTAATTGCCTATCACACTGCATTAGAACTCGGATTAAATGTTGACCGACCACGTAACTTAGCAAAATCGGTTACTGTTGAATAAATTATCATTGGTTGATTAAGTAATTTTCAAAGAATAGAAAATTGGTTATCAGAATTTTTCCAGTTGAAAGGCTTGTACCCAAGCATGTGTTCTGTATGGCGCATTTTTACAATTGACATCTTTCGTTTTACTTCATCACCATGTCTATCCATTACCAAATGAATCACTCCATCTGAAAGATAATCTTCAACTCCGTATTCACCAAATTGCTTATGATCTTCTCCGGTCATTTCACAGATAAAGAAGGCAGTTAGGCCAAGATTGCGAACCGCTTCAAAAAGGCGGAAAATTTCATCTCGAGGATTATCCATTTTTGTTAGTGTGAAGAATGCTCCAAGCGAGTCAAAAATCAAAACTTCAAAGCCAATACTCTTGCGGTAATTTGTCAGTTGTTTGATAAGTTGGCCCATCCAATCAACCTTTCCAGACATTCCTTGCTCATCAAGTTGAACTCTAAGTCCAGCCAAGTCAATAATTGCAATACGATTTCGCACTCTGGGGTCATCAATGTTCATGCCCATGCCCGCCATGTGGCTTTGTAGGCTTTCCTTGCCTTGTTCCAAGGTGACATAAATACCGGAGGTATTGTCATTCAATACTGAATTATAAAGCATTGAGAATGTTAGAGTTGACTTCATTGAACCGCTTGAGCCGGCGACTAAAACGATGTGCTTGCGAGGTATCCCTCCTTGCATTCTTTCGTCTAATCCTTCAACATAGGTTGCTATCCGTCCCTCGTTGGTCATTGAACCACCGACTCCTTCCACTTCACTCAAACATATGAAACCGACCCTCAAACTGCTTCAAAATAATAATCACTTTTTTGCACAAATAGTGCAATAATAGTCTAAGAAAAGAGAGGTTTTGATAAAAAATCATTAGAAATTATCGGGTGCTTGAATAGGGTCGCCCTTTAATGATTGCACTATTGGGGTGGGCTAATGCAACAGAAGTCAATGGGGGTTTGGTTGGCTTCTGCTTCAGAAAGAAGGACTGAGGTACTTATAGAAATGCTGAAGGGAGTGCCGGTTTGGTTTGCCCATTGCGCCTTAATTGGCGAGGAAACTCCAGTGCCTACTGGAATTGTTGTTGAGGAGATGGTTTCCCATATTACTAATGAGAAGGCAAATACAGCAAAGTTAGAGGTTAGTCTCGGCCGCATTGAGCAACTATCTTGGCATTGGATGGGAAATAATGATTGCGAACATCCAAACAGCAAAGACGCAGATATCAAATCTAGAGGTAATATGAAAGGAGGTAATACTTTGAAACCTGCAGTTATTGTGAAACCCCCTCCACCACCTACTTCTATTGAAAATGTGATTGTCATTGTAGCAGATACTCTAGTTGCCGACCCAGATGATGCTTTTTCGGCACTAGGGCAGCCTGCTGATGAATTATCCGCTGCTGGAATGTTAATTCGTCTCTCCGGTAGGAGGCATCTTGTTTGGTCGGGCACAACATTATTCGGGGCATTTGTAAGTGATGGAGTTGAATCTGCAACTGTTGAAGTTGCAGAATTAAGTGAAAGCAATCTTGGTTATTTACTAAATAGCGGTTCATGGAAAGGCAAGGCAGGTGCATATGATTTAGCAGGGAAAATGGCATCTAATGCTAAACTAGTTGCTGGTGATAATTTAGCAGTGCTTGGTTTTGCAAGTGAGGTGTTGAGTGAATTGATGGAAAAATTGGAAACTATTTGTCATTCTTCAGGGTCATATTCAGCAACTAAATCTTTGTAGAAAATGGGGATGCGGTGCCAATCATTTAGGCTGAAAAATGAATTTGAAATCCACCATATGAATGAAGAAATAAAGGCCAGTAGGCTGAGTAAATACATCAGGTAATGCAATGGTCCTATTTCATGCTGCAGTTTATCAATTGGTGGCAAAAAGAGGGCAAGGTAAATTAATAGAGAAATATTGAGAAAGCGGCGAGTAGTTTTTGCCGGCAGACGCTCTTGTATTTTCGTCCCTATGTGGTCTAAATGCAGATAACTTGCAAAGCCCCAAGAAGCCTGAACGCCTGCGCCAAAGAATAGCAACACTCTACTGACATTTGTAACTCTCTTTAACACCAAGATTTCATAAATTGAAATAAAGAAGATAATTCCTAACCATAATAAGGATAAAACCAATAGGTCGCAATTAGGTCTCTTTTCAACCCATGCCAATCGTAAAACTCTTACTGGATTTACTGTTGCCAGTGCTATCAGTAATAGGAGTGAAAAAGATAAGCGAAATGAATAATGCCACCAAGATGATTGTGCTGCTTCGCCAATAGACATTATTAGGTGAATAATAATGGCGGTAGCAAAAACAAGTGGCATTATTTTTTGCCCTTTTTCGCTTATCAATTCCCAACCGAGGCGGCGATTAAAATGGCCATTAATGAGATTGATTATTATCAGAAGCCAAAAGATATCTATTAGTAGAACAGTAGCCAAGTGAAGAACAATCTTATTGTCTTGCATTGTCCAAGCAGCCAAAGAAAATAGTGCAATCACAGGAATCGCCAATCCCGCTATATAATGCCATAATGGTCCACTTGATTTCCTAGTTCGCATATTGACTGTTCTCAAAATGGCTGGCGCAAGGATTGATAGAGAAATTCCAATCAGTGTAATTGCAATTAGGCCTATATCATGCTGCATTTGCGGGTTGGAAGCAAAAAGAGATAACATGAAGCATATTTGACCAAAAGAATTGGTCCAAATAAAAATTTTCATTATTGTTTCATCGAAGGGAGCAATTGCATGAATTAAAGGGAAGGTGTCATAGGCAATTCCCACTGGCAACATAACAAATACTCCTAAAGTGATTGAAAATAATATGCTGAGGTAATGAGTATTGCTTACAATTTGATTATTTGCAAGGTGCTGGAATCTTTCAATATCTGTGAAATAAATAATCGAAATTCCAAGCATCCAAAAGATCTGTAAAAAGGCACTTGCATTAAAAATATTAACATATGAGCCAGCGGCCCAAGTTGCATTTTTCTTCTGCCACCGGCCCGCCATTGAGGTGTGGGTTTAGCAAATAGGCTATAAAATGGGTTGCGAACATAATAATCAAATATGTAAATAATAAGAGTATTATAGGAGTGGGTGGGTATGAGAAATACCCAATTCATATGCAGTAAAATCAACTATATTCCCCTTCCCTGGAATGAGCAACAATTTTTCGTCCTCGTCCAATGCAAAAGGAATAATCCCACTTTCATTCGCCATTTCTCTAAGCATTCTTCGGCATGCAGATTGCTGGGCATCCATATGTATTAATGAGCGAATATCAACAACTAGATTATCTCCTTCCCCTAATCTTCTTGCCATGCCATCATAGGGTAGGCGGTGCATTTCATCGGGCATAACATAGCGAAGAGCTTTTGAAGGTAAATCAGCAAGTTTTTTGGTCCTCTGTTGCCATTCATCACCTGCAAGGTCATGGAATGGTTCCCCATCAGGAGTCCTTGCCCCCTTCCAATTGGCGAGTGAAGAAGTTTGTTGATCTGCAGTTGACATTTTTGATTTTGCAATTGCATTACGAATTGTAGTGAAGGTTTGTTGGCCCTGCATGTCAGCACCTTGGCGCGAACTTGCTAATTTGGGCTTTTTTGACTTCCCCATTTCCTTGCCTTTCGTACGCAGGGGGGTTTGCACTTCAGGGTCAGGTAAGCCGAAGAATTGCCACAAATTTGCCAAATTATCACCTCAAAAGTCCAAGTCATCCAATAATTCAGACAGGTCCTTTCCAGCACGGGATGGGGTTGAGGCTATTTGATTTTGCTCTTCTAACCATTTCTCTCCATAGATTAACCACTGCTCTTGCGACCAGCCAGGAGGTAATCCTTGCGCAGGTATAGGTGGTGCTGAGGCGGGAGGTGGGAATGCAGGTACATGCTGAGAGGTAGGTATCACTACAGTTTGGGCCACAGGTTGGGCCACAGGTTGGTGGGCAGGCATCACTGCAGGTTGAGCCACAGGTTGAGCCACAGGTTGGTGGGCAGGCATCACTGCAGGTTGCGCAGTAGGAGCGGGGGTTTGGAAGTCAATTGAATTTAATTCCATTTCATAAGAATCCATTGGTGCGGCGCCGGAGGCATGTGAAAGAATACCTTGAGATGGCGCTTGCAAATCCCAAGCCTTACTTTGCTTACTTTGTTGTTGTGCAATACTTCCAGGAATTTCTTGCTTACGGCGTGAAATAATAAATACCAATAGTAAGGCAATGAAAACTATTCCAAGCCCTATGACAATTCCTTTGCCACTAGCAATGCTGCTCAATAGGGCTGAACTAAGTGGCTTTTCAGTTACTTCAACAGTCATACTTGTAGAGTCTGATTCACCATCGTCATCTTCTACATGCAAAGTAATAGTGCAGATACCAGGCTTTGCAAATGCGAAGGTCGCAAATGAAGCCTCTGCATCAATATCATCGACAAGAATACCATCGCTATCTCCGTCATGGCAAGTGGAATCCCACCACATCCACAGATTAGCTTGATCGAAAAGAGTGTCATCTGATTCGTTACCGTAAAAGGTAATACTTTCGCCTTCCTCTATGGAAATAGAATCTCCTTCAAAACTACTAGTGATACTTGCCGTTGGTGCTTTATTGATTGTGGTGACGCTAATATTTTGCCATCCACTTGCACCATCATCATCTGTCGCATGGAAAGTAATGACATGTATTCCTCGTATCGCAAAGGAATAAGTTAAGACGGTTCCTACTACATCGCAGTCATCCCATGAGGTTCCATTTCCATCACTGTTTTCTTCAGCATTAATGTCCCAGCAAAGAACAAGTGATTCTGTGTCGCTTGAAGAATCAATTGCACTACCTAATAGGGAGAATTCTTGGTCTTCATATGCAGGTAATGGTGGCGAAATTTCGGGAATGGTAGGGAAGATATTAGTGACATTAATTGTGCGGTTGTATAGCCCTCCGGATACGCCATCATCATCAAATAATTCAACTTGTATTCTATGTGTGCCAGAGGTATTCCATGCTGTTTCAATAATTGAGTTTTCTCCAGAGGTTGCAATACTCATCTCGGGAAATAAATCTACATCGGTATGCCAATCATAAACTAGCAATGGAAGGTCAAGACTCGTGTCATTACCTGTGGCGCGCAATTCGACCACTTGGTCTTCCATGACCGTCCAATTATCACTTATTACCCCGTCAATCCATAACTCAACAGATTCTAATATTGGTGGCATATTTGTAATTCCTACTTGGAATGTTGTCGAGGTTGTTGCTCCATCTTCATCTGTTGCAATGGCTAATACACTAATATTTGTTTCTTCAAATACAGAGAATGTACAAGTTGGCTGGGTAACTCCTTCTTCGCACATTGAGTTAGGCCAAGAAATTGAAACTGGCTCCATATATGAATCATTATCGCCATAGTCATCAGCAGTAATAGTTATTTTAGAGTCTGCAACAACGCTTTCTGGGCCAGAAAGCGAAATCCATGGTACTTGATTTAGTATTGTAACATTGACTTGTTCAAGCGCCACGTCACCTTCCATATCATAAACATAAATCCAAACCATTTGTTCTCCATCATCAATCCAAGACCATTCAAGCGTACAGTTTTCTGAAAATACCATTGTGTCAAAGATTTCATCATTATCTTCATCAATTGCAAAGTCGCATTCAACTTCACCACCATCTGGGTCATAACTTGTGCTTGCATCTATTGTAGCATTTGCATGAGTATATACTTCATCGTAAACCGTTACATTTACGATTGGCGCTCGGCCAACAAATATTGAAATTAGGGCTAAATTATTGCTTCTATTAGCATCTTCAGTAATCAATTCTTCAGGGTCCACTTCAAAGGTCAAAGTAAGATTGCCAATGGCCTGTTCGGCAGGAACAGTCCAGTTGGCTGAAATTGTTGCCTGCCCGAGTGGTGGCAACGGCGGCACATTTGTCTGGTTTGATGAACCGTCAGGTGTTGATACTTCCATTTGAGTGGCAGGGGAGACTTGAGTTCCTTTATTTTGAGTGATTAGCCAAAATTGCAGGGCATCTCCGGGTAGGACTGTAATGACGTCTGGATTTAAGATTGTTATCACTCCGCTACGATTTCTTTGAACTATCACTCCATCTTGCTTTGCAATTAGATCAATTCCAATAACAAGTGGATCAAAAACAACAGTTTTCACTCCAACTATCTTTGCCACAGGATCCCAAATGATTAATCCATGACTACCTTCATCATCATTTACAGTTGTGTTATCGTCACTGTGACCTACATCAATAGTAGTCCATGCAGAACCATTAGAGGCGGTTGTAAGCGATTGAATAATTCCTTCATGTTCCCAACGCAGTTGTAAATTAGTATTTATTTGCGGGTTTTGTCCAAGATTGGATGAATAATTGCCCCAAGTTCCAAGAATAGTATCTGGTCGAACTCGGTCAAATTGTGGAATAGACTCAACTACAGTTTGGCGAATCCCCGGGCTTGATGAAGGTGAAACACCTTGGGAATCTGTCGGATTGTATGATTTTAGTTTCCAATCAATTTGCAAGCCAAGGCTTTGGTCTTGAAAAGAATTCCACGCATAACTGCGTGAATTTGGGCAGTACCATTTGAATCCACCTGCGGCCCCTGTTGAATTCCAACTTGAAATCTTCATGGCATCATTGCATCCACTATATGTAATCCCATTCCCATCCTCTGTGGGTGCGCCTTGTTGAGTCACTTGGTAAAATGTAGTGTCTGTGCCATTGGAGTCCAGTCCGCTAACATCAAAATAATCTGATTCACCAGTGACTTCTGTCTCAGAGTAATAAGTTGCATTCCATGAATCACCCATCATTAACGGGAAATCATAATCTTCCCTTGGAGGCCAATATGTGTTGTTTACTTGGATTTCACCAAGGTCTTGCAGAATCCAGCTAAATCCGAGATTATATGGGGCAAATGTCACATCAACTTCAAATTCATTTCTTACTGTCGCCAAATCACTCACTCTAACATAATCATGTCCGAGATATTCAATATCCAATCGGCCTGTAACGGTGCTGCCATCATAAGGGAAAGTTGCACCATTATTGCCCGAGGTAAAATCTCCTTCAATTTTCAACTCATATACGAGAGTTTGAGTACCATTAATATCGGCAAAAATAATGTCCATCACCTCAATAAGAGTGTCGCCGGTAAGTGAATTAACACTTGCACCAGTTAGGTTTGCATCTGCAATTAGTCCTGCTACATCAAAGACAGTATCATAGGTCCATTTGTCTGTAATACGCCATGGTGAAATGTCAATTTGATGATTACTTCTCTGCGAAGTAAGTTGTATTTCATTCTTAGACTCCGCTAGTTCTTCACTGATATTGTAATGAGTATTGACTACATATTGTGTTGAAACAATCGGCACCGCCGTCATCAAAAAAAGGATTAAGAAAACCAATAAAGTTCGCAATTTACTGCTCGCCATAAGTTTACGGAGTAGGTATTGCTCTTTCAACAATACGGAAAGTCGTCAGTAATGATATTTTCACTTTTTTTGAAAAAAGTAATTATTAATGGAGAATATTATGAAGAAATAGTTCAAGAGAGAAATAGAAAAACTGATGGAAATCAACCAAAATAATAGACTATAGGTCAAGTTCATCAGTGACTTGAGGCAAGTCGGTTTCTGCGGCAGAAAAGGAGTCAGTTTGATGCTCCAATAGCCATTGACCCCCATAGTGATTCCACTGGTCAATGGTCCAACCATCGGGTAGCCCTTGGGCCGGAATTGGGGGGTTTGAGGGCGTGGAGTTTTGTGAATCTTGCAATGGAGTGATGCCAGAATCTTCGTTTACGGAAGTCGTGAGCGCTAATTGTGATGCAGCAAAAGCATAGTCTGGTGGTGCGCTACCGGGGTTATCTGTGGAACCGGTAGCCGAAGTTGTTTGATGAGTCTCATAAACAGGGTTGTCATTACCAAGCAAGGGGATTTTTCCCGCTGAATCAACTAATCCTAGTGCCGATAATGCAGCTTCACTTTGTGGGTCATTCATCTGATTCCAAAGTTCGGAATCGTCCTTTGGTTTCTTAGCAATTTTTCGCCCAACTACAACAATTGCAAGAAGCGCTAATATCAAGGCCAGTCCTAATACAATCGGATTCGAATTCTCACCTAATGCATCATCCAATAATTCGCCAAATAGCCCGCCTGTGGAGCCTTGAACAACGATATCCATCGTCGTTACTCCTGGGCGAGAAACATCTTCGTCAAATACTCGCAAGGATATCGAATAAGTCCCTTCTCTTGCAAATGTGTGGGTAATGCTTTGACCGACTTGATCTGCATCATTGGCCTTATCTCCATCTCCATCTGAATCAACACTGAGGTCCATGTCCCAAAGGTATGTCAAATAGGGTAAATCTGTAGGTGCATCAAATGTCCCGTTCCCGTTAAATGCTGCTTTTTGACCGGCGATAATTTCTTCAGGGAATGAGATAATTGCTCTTGGTGGTTGATTTATTACAGTAATATTACTCATTATTGAACCGCGCCCCCCATCATCATCGGTAACATGGAAAATGATTAGATGAGTCCCTGCTAATTGCCAAGACCATACAAGGGTATCACCGACAATATCGCAATCATCATTTGCCGACCCAGCCCCATCCGAATCATGGCTTGGGTCAATATCCCAGCATGCGACAATAGAGTCCATGTCACTTTCAGTATCATAGAATTCAGCGGACATTTGTAAGGCTTGGCCTTCTGCCAAAGGCAGTATCGCTGGTAGTTCTTCAATTACAGGAATCACGTTATCAACTTGAATCCATGCCTCAATGATGCCACTTGATTGTGAGTCATCATCAACAACTTCAAGTTGCAAAATATTTCTTCCACTTCGAGTCCATGCGATTTCAATCGCAGAGGTGTCCCCTTCGTCTTGAATAAACCATGTAGTATTTTCAATGTCTGGGCGCCAACGCCAATTAAGGCTCGGCAAGTCATCTAAACTATCAGTGGCAGTTGATCTAAGCCAAACTTTGTCATCTTCATTTACATGCCATGTTCCTTGTTGATCTGGCACTAATTGCTGACCCGTTTCATCCCATAGGGTAATCTCAACATCATGCGGGGCTACATTGGTGAATAGGACATCCCAAGTGGCTTCAGTTTGGGCGCCATCGTCATCCGTACCTATTGCAGTAAAGGAGTGCACTCCCTCTGTATTTGCAGTTGTAGTGCATGTGCGGGTGTAATATCCCTCCTCACAATTTGCATCCGGCCAGTGAATATCAACCATCCCTGGCCATGGATCTTCGGAATCGGAATCATTAGCAAAAATGTTCATCACTACATTAGAATATACTTGAGTTTCATTTACAGAACTCAATATGTTCACAGTTGAATGTCGGTTAAGTACGGTGATATTGTAACTAATAATTACCTTGTCTTGTTCTTCATCAGTCAAATGAATGAAGACCTCAAATTCACCATCATCAATCCATGACAAGTTTGCAATACAACCCGGTGCATCTTCCCAACGCCATCGACGCTCTTCGGTGACTTCGTATTCAACATAATAACGGCAAAATACTTCGCCTCCATCTTCGTCAAAAGAAGTAGATGCATTCAAACTAAGGTTGGTATTGGTCAGTACAGGTTGCAAATTTGTAACGACAACTTCTGGCAGCCGTCCAACAAACACACCTATGCTGGCATAATTATTGCTTGGGTCAGCATCATTAGAATTAATCAATTGAGGGTCAACAGTATAATTTAGCAGCACATCACCAATTGTCATTTCAGTAGGGACAGTCCAAGTAAAAGATGCTCTATATTCTTCATATGTTCCAAGCGCAGGAACCTGGAATGATTCTGCAGTTCCGTCTGGTTTGTAAACTTCAATGGTAGTTGGAATCGTAGTTAAGATACCTCTATTCATCACCGGTAATTCAAAAGATAAAGCATCTCCAGGGAGGACATTGAATCCTGAAATTTCATTTAATGCCCTCACCTCTCCGCTGCGATTACGTTCAATTGTTATGCGGTCTACCATTGCGACTAAATCTAAAGCAACGAGATTATCATCGAGGGTCATACTTGCAGCACCTGCAATATTTGTGCCGACAATTTTCCCAATTATCCCATGACTAGCCCAATCAAAAGTGGTTTGCGAGGGGTCTGTTTCATAACCTGAATCAAAGGTAAACCATGCGCTACCATTCATTGCAGTCGTTGCAGACATTACCAGTCCGTCCTGTTCAAAGATGAGTTCAACACTTTCTCCAGATTGCGGTTGGCCAGATGAATCAGTAACATTCACCCAAGCCTCTTGTGAGGCATTTAGCGCAGTCAAAGGAAATAATAGTTCTACTTCAACATCCTTAGTGCGCAAACCTGGGTCTGAATTACCTACAACGCCAGTAGATGCTGCAGGTTGGTAAGTTTTTAGTCGAAAATCAATTGTTAGACCAGGATCAGAATAGGCATTCATCCACGCATATGATCGAACACTAGGACAATACCAAGCAAAGCCTTCAACTTCACCCTTGTCATTGTATTGAGTAATTTCAATGGAATCGGTACAGGCGGAATACGAAATAGTTTGACCAATTGAATCAACAGGGTATCCGGTATTTGTCACTTCATAATTATCTCTAGAAGATGAGATTTGGTCTGTGGGTAAAGTGAAATAATCTGATTGACCAGACCACTTCACATCTGATGTGTAATCACTTGCCCAACGCTCACCCAGTCTTAGAGGAAAGTCATAGGCTTCATTTGGAGGTGCATATTCTGAAGCAATGGTAATATCGGCTACATCAATGTGGATGAATCCAAATGCTTCAAAGTCAACAGCCAAAGTCATGTCGCGCTGAATTAGACCTAAGTCACTCGCCCTCCAGATTTCATTCAATTGATAATCGATAGTTAAATCACCATTATATCCGTCCAAACTGACGCCATTCTGTTGAAAATTGGCTCCACTTCTTACTTTGTAAACAATAGTTGATTGATTTTCTATTGTCATTTCTGTGATTTCTGTTACAGTGGTAGTACTATCTGCGGTTAGAAGTCCAATATTTGCATTGACTCCACCTTCGGCAATCATCTGGGCTACATCAAAAGTTGCTGCATATACCCATTGGTCACCAACTCTCCATGTTGATACATCGGCAGGAGATGATGAAGTCCGTCCTTCTTGAGATAATAATGTTGAGGTAGAACCTTCCATTTCAACCATGTTGTCAGGTGTAGAATCGGCCCACTCAGCGTAAGTTGCAGCCCAAGGCGCAACCAGTAGCAGCAGGAGAACCACCAAAGTCCTTGCTCGCACCATGGTATGACAGAATAACCGGTGTTCATGAACTCACCGCAGAAATGTGGCTTTGAGGAGGTCCAATTGATTCTAAAATAATGGAATCATGCTTTCCGTCGTAATGATAATGCTCAGCCATCTCCGGTAATTATGACCGCAGCAAGTGCACCCGGCAAGTGCATACTTTTCGGCGAGCATGCTGTAGTCTATGGGCAACCTGCAATTGCAGTGGCAATTGAGCAGCGTTGCGAAGTAAAAATTGAAGAGACCAATACTGAGAATTGGATAATTGATGGTTTGAATTACTTACCTGAAAAACACCCTCATGTAGAAGGTTTACGCAATAGGTTATGGTTTCAAGGGCCATCCCTAAAACTCAATATTATTTCAGAAGTTCCGGCAGGATCTGGACTCGGTTCATCGGCTGCATTAAGTATTGCACTTGCCGCGGCAATGCGGGCAAAAAAAGGACGTAGAGTCGGGATAGATGGCTCGTGGCATGAGGGTTATTCGAGTGAAATTAATCAAACCGATGCCTATTCCGATAATCTGCAAAAAACCGACCCCGGGAGCATCTGCATCGGCGGCAAGAAATTATTTGGCATTGACGCAATTGATAGTGATGAATTAGGCATATTAGGTCATGCAGTTGAAGCAGCAAGCCAAGGTGGGAGAGCCAGCCCCACGGATACAGCAGCGGTTAGTTTAGGTGGAGCAGTATTGGTTAGCGATAAGCGAGAAGAATCAGCAGAATGGCAATATTCAAGAAACCTCAATACCCCTGAAGGGGAGAGGAAATGGGAGGTCCACAAGATTTCACTACCTGAGTCATTTGACGAGGTAAGTTTGGTCATTGGAGATACAGGGGTGCATGCTCCAACAGGTGATATGGTTGCTGGGGTTGCCGAGTTATTACAAAAAAACCCTGAGAAAATGCAAGAGATAGTGGCGATTGGGAAATTAGTTCGTCGTGCGACAATCGCAATGAAAGATGGTGATTTACAAGCGCTTGGAAATGCCATGACTGAAAATCACTTACTGCTTCGCGGCCTTGGAGTTTCTCATCCAAAACTAGAGAATTTGATTAAAGCAGCAGCTCCATATAGTCTTGGAGTAAAATTAACTGGTGCCGGTGGCGGAGGTTGTATGATTGCTCTCACAACTCAACCCAAAACAGTATCTCAAGCAATAGAAATGGCCGGTGGAACGGCATATGTATCAAAACTGGGTGCCGGTGGCGTTCATCTTCATGAGTAAGAAGCCTCGCAGTCTACTGTTTAATTACACAAAATCTCTTACGATTTTCTCTTGCTACTTATGAATCATGCCGGTCTTGCCTTTATATAGGGGTTTATATGCGGTAAGCAATAGGTGTACCTATGGAAGAGATATCAGACGCAGACCGACTTACCGTTGTAAATGTAGTAGCAAGTACCCGAGTAGCAGAGGAACTGGACCTCCCAGATATCGCAATTCAACTCAATTGTGAATATGAACCAGAACAATTTCCTGGTGTAGTATATCGTGTCGTAGATCCAAAACTTGCAATTCTAATGTTCCGTAGTGGCCGTGCAGTTTGCACCGGTGGAAAGAACGAAGATAATATCCACACAGGTATTGAACGCATGATCAAGGACCTCCGTGGTGCAGGAATCACAACTTGGGATGTAAAGGATGTTGAAATTGAAGTGCAAAATATGGTTGCTACTTACGCTCTCCATTACCCTGTGGATTATGATGGTGAAGCCCGCTTTGATGACAATAATATCTTTGTTATTGAGGAAAGCCAAGACCCTCTTACTCTTCGTGAAGCAACTGAGGAGGAAGGAAAGGATGACAGTGTCAACAAGCGTAAGGTCAAGGCGGGAGATCCTCTTGCTGGACTACCTCGCCGTTTGAACCTCAATAACTTGACTTTCCACTTGCCATTTGACAAGGTTGAGTACGAGCCAGAGCAATTCCCAGGTCTAATTTACCGCCTTGATTTTCCAAAGGTTGTTTGCTTGATTTTCGGTAGCGGTAAGATGGTTATTACCGGTGCTCGCCACAAGGATGAAATTCTTGAGGCAGTTCAAATTATCAAGGACGAACTTGCTGACTTACTTTGAATAATCACATAATTTACTTGGCTTGCTTGCCAAGGTGATTACATTAGTTTCACTGCCGAATCGTAAGGCGGTTGAAATAATATTCATGTTTTCATATGGCATGGTTGGGAGATATTATGTCATGATTGCACTTGGAGGTTTCATGCCGACCCTATTGGGGTCAAATTGGAGAGCGGTAATATGACAATTGAACACCCAATGAATATGAGTTATTCGGGAATTCCCGGCTGGGCGATTATTGCTCTCATTTGGGGGATTAGTCTATTCTTTTTCTTCAAGCAAGTAAATCTTGTAACATCATTGATTCGCTTAGGCAAATCTGAAGATAGAAGCGATAATATGGGCGCTCGGATAAAGGAATGGGCAATAGTTTGGTTGGGTCAAAAGAAGGTTCTTCGAGATAGAGTTGTTGGAACAATGCATGTAATGATGTTCTGGGGATTCTTGATGATTGGCTCTGATGTATTTGACCTTTCCAGCGGCGGGCGTTTTGAAGAACTTGTATATTGGTTCAGCGATGTTATTTTCGGCACTGGTATTATTGGAGATCTATGGAATGCAATGGTTGAAATAGGTTATTCTTCAGCCTTTATTGGTGCTTCAGCGGCATTATTCCGTCGAGTTGTGATAAAGCCAGAAAAACTTCAGCACGAATCTTCAGTTGAAGCAAATGTTATTCTTTTGACTATTTTGACTATTTGTTCAACTGCATTCATCGTTGAAGCAGGCGAAGGGCCAAGTTCCACTTGGGAGCCGATTGGTTTTATGGTTGAAGGTTGGTTTGGCACTTCGGCAATTTTCTCAAGCATTGCCGTCGCATCATATTGGATTCACATGCTATGTTTGGCCGGCTTTCTAATGGCAATTCCTGCTTCAAAGCATATGCACTTAGTCATGGCTTTCCCTAATGTAATATTCCATGATAGAAAGGGGATGGCGGTAATGAAGCCAATGGCAACAACTGAAAACGGAACTGCAGTATTGCTTGACGATTTGGACTTAGAATCCTTTGGAACTCTCAACTATGTTGACCACTCTTGGCGGCAGTTAATTGATGGTTGGGCTTGTACCCATTGCGCAAGATGCCAAGATGTCTGTCCTGCATATGTAAGCGGCAAACCGCTCAACCCGATGCAGATTATCATTGATACCCGCGAGTACGCCTTGGAACACCAAACCACCTTACTCGCTGGTGATGTGCCAGAAGAGACAATGATTGCTCGCTTCAATCCAGAGGCCATTTGGGCTTGTACTACCTGTCATGCCTGCGTTGATGTCTGCCCGGTATACATCGAACATGTGCCGAAGATAACCGATACTCGCCGCCACCTAATGATGGAAGCAATGGAATATCCTGAAGAATTGAATGTTGCTCTTGGAAACTTAGAAGTCAACTCTAACCCATACGGTTTCGGGCCGCATGAAAGAGGAGATTGGGCAAAAGATTTGGATGTAAAAGTTGGTGAAGCAGCGGAATATCTGTACTTTGTAGGTTGTGCAGCATCATTTGATGAGCGTAACAAGAAAGTCGCTCGTTCTACGATTCAGTTATTGCAGGAAGGGGGTTTAGATGTCTCTATTCTCGGTATGGATGAAGGATGTAGTGGTGACCCAGCACGAAGGATGGGTAATGAGTATCTATTCCAGATGATGGCTGAGATGAATGTAATGACTTTCCAAGAAATGGGTATTAAGAAAATTATTGCTTCATGTCCACATTGTTTCCACACCCTTGGTAAGGAATACAAGGACTTCGGCGGAGATGAGTTGGAAGTTGTTCACCACTCTCAAATTATTGCTGAATTGCAATCCTCTGGAAAACTGCCGGCCATGAATAAAAGTGGAAATGATAGTTTAGGCAAGGTTACTTTCCATGACCCATGTTATTTGGGACGAATTGGCGGGGAAACCGAAGCGCCACGTTCTGTAATTGGCGGTGTTGATGTAGAAGTTGAACGCAGTGGACAAGATTCATTCTGTTGTGGCGCAGGTGGCGCGCAAATGTGGATGGAAGAGGATGTAGATAAGCGCGTTAGCAATATTCGAGCTAAGGAATTAGCAGCAACTGGTTGTGATACAGTTGCAGTTGGTTGCCCATTCTGTTCAACAATGATTAGCGATGGATTGAAGGACATAGGTTCTGAAGGTATTGAGGTACTTGATTTGGCCGAGATCCTTTGGAAGCAAATCAAGGAAAACGATAATTCACTCAAGGCTGCGAAGAAGGCGGCATCTGAAGTTTCACTAGAAACTGCTTCTGCAGGGGTATGAAAATAATCCATGGGACGTGAACACAATAATGTCGCTCAAAGTCCATGATAACCGCCGTCGGCAAAAGGTAGAATTTACTACCATTGAACCGGGTATTGTCAAGATGTATGTATGTGGTGTGACGGTTTATGATTTGTGTCATTTAGGCCATGCGCGTTGTTATATCGCTTTTGATTTGATTCATCGCTGGCTTGAAAAATCAGGATATCAGGTTCAGTACATACAAAACTTCACCGACATTGAGGACAAGATTATCAATCGGGCAAATGAGACTGGAATCGGTTGGGAAAAATTGGTTGAAGATAATATTGCTGCATATTACCAAGATATGGATGCACTCAATATCCTTAGAGCAGATGAATATCCACGTTGTACTGAATATGTTAAAGAAATGATTGATATTATTCAATCACTCATTGACAAGGGAAATGCCTATGTCGGAAATGATGGAGTTTATTTCCACATTGAATCGGCTCCTGAAAAATATGGAATTCTTACTGGTCAAAATATCGATGCAGTTCGTAGCGGAGCCGGAGGCCGAGTTGAAGATACTGGTAGCGGCAAAAAAGACCACAAAGACTTCGCTTTGTGGAAATCAGCAAAACCAGGTGAACCCTCGTGGGATAGTCCATGGGGCGAAGGAAGACCCGGCTGGCATATTGAATGTACGGCAATGAGTATGTCACATCTCGGTGAACAATTTGACCTACATGGTGGCGGAGAGGACCTAAGATTCCCTCATCATGAGGCAGAAATTTTCCAAGGTGAATGCCACACCGGTTGTAGTCCAGTAGTTCACCATTGGCTGCACAATGGCTTTGTCAATATGGATGGCGAGAAAATGTCAAAAAGTCTAGGTAATTTTTGGACAATTCGCGATATTCTTGAAAAAATAGAACCCTTGGTGTTACGTCTTGCTTTAGTAAATGCTCACTATCGCTCACCAATAGACATGAATGAACAGTTACTTGCTGATGCGACAAAAAACTATCAGCGAATATTGGAAACTTATCGCGCTGCTTTGCAATCATGGAATGGCCATTCTGAAGACACAATTATTCCTGCCCCCAATGGCGATATGGCGAGCCAAATCCCAATGGTAAAATCCATCGGATTATTGGAAAAAATGGCCGAAGGTTTCGCTAAAGCAATGGATGATGATTTCAATTCACGAGAGGCAGTTGCAAAAGTATTAGCCAGTTGCAGAGAAATTGGGAAAATACTTACTCCTTCAAATATTCTTGATGTCAAGGATAGAGCAACATATGGCTATGAAGCGACTTTGCTGCTTGAAGATATGGCTGGAGAAGTTCTTGGCTTATTGCCGAGTCGTGAGGATACGCTAACTGAACCGGAGGAAGATCCAGCAATTTCTGCACGAAAGTTAGAAATTGCTGGTGCGGTTGCAGAATTATTAGTTCGCCGAACAACTGCAAGAGCGGCAAAAGATTGGTCTGCAGCCGATGCAATTCGCGATGAGTTGAATGGGATGGGCGTTGTGGTGACAGATACAAATGATGGCCCAACTTGGGACCTCGCTTAATCGCGAAAAGAAACCACCTTGAGTGGTATATCACCTTCAAGGCCATTTTGCAAGTTAGAGAACCCTAATCTCGGTAGGGGGAATCAAGCAGCCATAATCCGGCTCGCCAATGTCCAATCAAAGCGACTTGACAAATCGTAAATCCAATTAGAGCATTGCCAATAACCCAAGTATCACCTGCTGCATCGGCATCGGCAATCCAGCGCCAAGAAGAAATCATCAGTACGGCTAGAATTGATAGAGAAAGGTATCCCGCCCAAAGTAATCTTTCTCGGCGTTGCCACATCCCAACTGCTGCCATGAAACTCATGTAGGCGGGCCATAGCATTGCCAATGAAAAGAGAAGAAGCACCAGTCCTCCCACTCCCCCATCGACAAGCATTTGGGTGGTTGATAATGTGATGTCAATCCCATTACTTGTGGTGGTAAGTAGTGTGCCAAATAAGAGAAAACCAGCAGATGCAAGACTAATAATCGCTGAAGAAAGAAATACAAAACGAGTAGTTGCCGGGGCAGAATCCACTTCTTGCATAGCCGCCATGAATAATCCAAAGACGGTTATTGGTTTGAGCCTTACCCATTGTTCCACAAAATCTTCTGCAGAGGCCTATTGAGTGGATAGGGTGTATTGCGGGAGCAAGAAATAATCTTGAGATTTTACTTTGGAGGATTGTAGTGATTAACAGTATCTTGGCCTGCCTTAGAATCGAAATTTGGAAATATACCGTGTACGATTAGACGAAAGCCTCCAAAGGTGAACCAAAATGCCATTTTCCATGCTCCAAGTAAATGCGAAAAATACGACTTATCAATGTCAGCAAGATGACCCATATATCCCCCTCTTCCATATTGGCTATGAATCTTTGCTAATTGTAGACTAATCTAGACCCAAATCAATTGCTGCAAGCCTGAGCAGCCGGCGCCCTCTGGTTCATCCCGTATAAATACCACCGAAAATCCGTCAAGCACAGTTTGCGTATTCCTCATAGTAGTGAACATTGTCGGCAAGTTGCATGACCTCCGAAGAACTGGCTCGCGTCGATAACGACGCACAACTTGTTGAAGCGGGTTGGGAGGTTCAAGACTATGCAGATATTTACCTTCAAGCTGGTAAGGGAGTCGCAGTCAGAGAATAC
>PSPT01000018.1 GCA_004195635.1 Methanobacteriota archaeon | reverse complement strand
CGTTATCAATTTGAGAATTTGCAGGGGGATTACTTCTGTAATCAGTATAATCAGCTACAAAGTATAGCGAAGGATTCCATGTAATTGTCTGTTAACTCAAATTGAACATCTAGTTGTCCGGAACTTCCATTCACACTCATTTTTTCACTAGTACTGACTTCAATACCACCAATTTTCCAAGAGTATGACAGGTCATCATTGTCTAAATCATAAGAGCAAGTAGCATCAAAGAAAATCGGTAGTCCTTCAACATAAGCTCCGTTCAAATCACCTGATATTGTTACACAGGCCTTAGGTCTGTAATTGTATATTTCAAATTGAGAATCAGAATGTACTTCTCCATTAGATGAATCTGTTACTAACAGCCTAAATGTAGAAGATGATTTCTCATTTGTGATTGAAGTCTGACCTATTTCCCATGCGCCATTTGGTGGTGATATGTAATCATCCACCACAGTTCCAGAATCAATCATCATCCATATTCCAGTTTCATTAGCGACATATAATTCATAATTTTCTACAACTGATACCGTTATCAATTTGAGAATTTGCAGGGGGATTACTTCTGTAATCAGTATAATCAGCTACAAAGTATAGCGAAGGATTCCATGTAATTGTCTGCGTTGATGAATGCGAAGATGCAGGTTTCGCATTTGTTAATCCAGCAACCTCGTTTGATAAAGTGAAACTGAATGAACAGACTAGACAATCTTCCACTGCCATTAATTCCTCAGGTGATGAAGATACGTTATTGACAACCTCATTGCGATATAATTCAAATTCGGTCGCATTGAACAATAAAATGTCCAAATCGTTTGGGACATCTGTTCTAATTGCCTGTACTCGTAGTGTGTCACCAAAATTCAAATCAGGGAATGAAATCCAATAAAAATCATCTTCAGTTACATCAACCCACTCTCCCTTACTAACTGATAAATTGTATAACACATCATCGGATTGATTAGTGAAAACCCGAACATAAATATCTTGTGAAGAAGTGGCATTAAACCAAGCACGAACACTGTAATCTTGAGGTCCTCCTGTACTACCCCCATGGTACTCGTAGGTATGTAAAACAGGATTGTTTTGACTATCCAAGACATATAGTTCAAAATCAAGATAACTAAACCAAGTAAGTTCTTCCGCTACAATTCCAATTTGGTCTCCTGCATTAACTGAAAAGACATACCAGTCTTCAGAATCTACGACTCCACCTGGGCAATCAGATTTACAAACATAGCCGACATCAAGGTAGTTGCCGACCTCAATAGGAGTTGCTGTAGTGGCATGATTATCAGTTTCAACTAACAATGTAATGGAATAATTTGTACCATCATGTGAAAATCCATCATTTGCTTCAATAGAAATGAATAATTGAGTTACTTGTTCAACATTTATGCTAAGTGAATAATTATCATTTGATCCAATATTAACAGATGAATTTAGATTTGTGTCATTCCCAAGAAATAATGATGCACTCAATTCAACGGCAGAAAAATCATTCAGATTCTCAATAAATATTTGTGCCGGTTGATTGGCTTGGAGAGTTGTTGAGTACCAATCAATTGCATCTACTGTTTCTGAACCACAATCTGGAGAGCATATCCATTCAGTTATGGTATCACCATCCAAGATGGCGTTAGCGGTTTGACTGGTATCATCAGCAATAACGCTAGGTATGGTGAAGAAAAGCGCTTGGCTCAGTAAAAAAAATGATACTATCAAACAGAAAAATCTTGCCATGATGAATACTCTGAAGATTGACTAATAACATTAACCCAACAAGGATTTTGATCCGGTTCAGATATATTAGTATTGAAGTAGATATAATTATGCGAAAGATAATTACCGAAAAGAGGGCGCATGAGAGGTGAATTGTTGCTGCATCAAGAAACTTTTGGCCTTAAATAGGGAAGTGTGGCTCATCTCTGTGGATTGCTCCGCCATGAACTCATACGTGGGCCCGACTCTCAAAAAGCCGGCGGGTAATAATATCGTTAACAAATGTAGGAGGGGTGAGGGATTTATTTTTCGCACCCTGCCTTGAAAAAGTGTAAAAAAATAATTTTGTACTAATGAATGTTATAATTCCATTGAAAAAAAATCTATTATTTATACCGTAAATCATGGGTATCTAGTTCCCCCTCGCAGATGATAGGCGGGATGTGTGGAATAGAGATGGTATCGACCCGTAAGACCCGCCAAAGTGTGAATCATAAGCCGCAAGAGAATGTAAGGAGACTTACCTGTGGTAGTGTGATGATGAAACCACATTATGTCTATGATGATGCTTCTGTGTTTGATGTGGTGGAAAAAATCACCCGCCACGATTGGGATCACATTTTCATCCTAAATGATGAGGGGGTGCCGATGGGTAGGATACACGCCGTTGATGTACTCAAAATAATTGCCAAGAAAACAGTCAATCGCTCGGTGGCTTGGATGTACGCAATCCCAGCAATCCAACTGGTAAACCTCCCACCATTATGCGTGAAAATGAGTACTCCGTTACTCAAAGCAGGTGCTTTGATGTTAGCTCATGATTTAAACCATATTGGAATATTAGATGCCGAAGGCGCTTTGGTTGGTGTTGTAGGACTCAAAACAATGGCGAAACATATTCCAAGATACATCCTATAGACATAGTACTCTTGAATGAGATGGGAGTGGGGTGGCATATGAAGCCAGGCAGCCCACGCGCATGGATGTATTCAGCAAATGCATCACCAGAGCCACTTCCAAAAGTTGCATGGTTGCATAACATGTCCACTATATTTCCAATTTCTACAGATGAAGATTTTACCATTGCTGATGCCAATAAAGAAATTGATAGGAAAAGAGTGGCTGAGTGGGTTGGTTCACACACAATTATTGGAAAGAAAGGAGAAAGCCTCGGCAGTATTGATGAATGGCTAAGTAATAATTCTAAGACACCAATGTCTGAGAGGATGATGTTAATTGTTCCAGGTGAATTGGGCAACCCCTACAGACTTGCAGACATTGGAATTACTGATTTACCAATAATACCAATTAGAATGGATGGAATTTGTCGCACTTATACTGATGTAATGGATGGTCGGGAAATACAACCAGGGGTACACCATATTACCCTTGCAAGAAGTAAGGGGTGGTGGGAAAAAACTCAACTCGCTTTTCCAGATAAAAATCAAGCGAGAAAAATGTCAGAGTGGATTAACAATGGAAGAGGAACTAATTGGCTATGGCAAACACTCGATGAAGGAATTATTTCAATTACCAATGATTTAGATTTGGAAACCCCAAGCAGGGAAATGCTTGAGTGGGATGGAGAAGAAGAATGGATTGAAAAGGCGGCTCCTCCTATTTCTGGACCAATAATTAATTTAAATGATATCACTGTATTCCTCCATACAAGGCAAGGGATTTACAATCATCGCGGAAGAGTTGCACGATGTGTCCATTACCCTCAAAGAGTGTTTCATTTAGAACTATATCGCCGTGGAAGTGCAACTCAATGGGATGCTGCGATTAATACAAAATAAGGGGGACCCCGGGGGGAACCCTCAAATTAGTTATGTATTGTTTTAGACAAATAATAAACATGGCAGCAATACGTGGAAAGGGAAGTCAAAAGGCAGCACGCCAAAACCGTTTGAAGGCAGAAATTATTACTTATGTCAAAGCACATCCAGATTGTACTGCCGCTGATATTGTCTGCTATTTGTCAAATGAAAAATTAATGAGGAACCATGGATTAACAACAAGAAAAGTTGGCTTCTTTATTCCCCGTTACCTAAAAGAAATTTCTTGGTACCTAGATACTTCAACCGGAAAAAGAGTATATTCTGTCGCTTGAAGGACAAATACCTTGATTGAGCACCCCATGAGGGCGGATAATGGAGTCCTTGCCACCCTACACAAATCCAGCCTCTCTTTGGCCATCATTAAAAAATAATAATGCTGGACATGTGCCTTTTTTTACCGATAATGTGCCTTGGTCAATATTGAAATTAGAAGGTGGCGGCTGCTTAAAATCACAATTATTATCGCTATTAGAAGAAATCGGCACAAATATCCCAAAAGATCTCAACAATTGTACAATTGACAATTCCCTAGGCGTTATCCACATTGATGACTCCGCAACCATAGGCCCTGCCGTTCACATCACTGGGCCGTGTTATATTGGTCCTAATGTTGATGTCAGGCATGCGGCTTTTGTCCGAGCAAATACTTGGGCATGTGCAGGCTCAGTAATAGGACATTGCAGTGAAATAAAACACAGTATTTTGCTACCGAATGCCAAAGCCCCACATTTCAACTATGTTGGAGATTCAATAATAGGTGGTGGAGTAAACCTCGGGGCTGGAGTAAAATTATCAAACCTAAGACATGATGGGAAAGAAGTAATGGTGCGAATTCAAAATGAAAGAATACCAAGCGGAATTCGGAAATTTGGAGCGATTCTCGGTGAAGGCGTGCAACTAGGATGTAATTCGGTTACTAATCCTGGAGTGATTCTTGGGAATAACACGATGAGTTCGGCCAATTCAACAATAAGTGGGGTACATCCGCCAAACTCAATAATTAGGTGAGAATATGCAATTATTCGGCACTGATGGTATTCGCGGTGAAGTTATTTTCAATCTAGAATCTGATGATGAGGCAATAAATAAATTAACCAAATCTCGGCAAATCAGTCCTCGTCTCTTTCGCTTAATAGGCGAAGGAGTAGGAGCAACTATTGACGTAGGTGCTACAGTAGTAATCGGTTGGGACAACCGTAAGGGAAATGAGCAATTAGTTGCAAATTTAACTGTTGGTTTTCATCTTCGTGGAATAAGTGTAATACACGCCGGAGAGGTTGCAACACCTGGTTTAAATGCCTCAATGCTACTGCATAAAGCTACTATAGGGTGTATGATAACCGCTAGCCACAATGCCCATTCGGATTCGGGAATAAAAATATTTGACCGATTCGGCTTTAAAACTATGCCTGAATATGAACGAGAAATAAGCAATATTGTAATTCAATTATCTACTGAAGAACGAGAAGTTGATTCTCCTGATTTTGAAATGTTTGCTCAACCAGATTTGGTGATAGATGGTTCTGATATACATAGGAATACATTGGAAGGTAGATTGCAAGTGTTTCGAAATGTTTTTTCAGGTGGGGGGCAAACTACTAATTCGCCTTTCAATAATAAAATAATTCTGGATTTATCTGGTGGACCTGGCAGACATTGGAATATCAATTGGCTCAATAATGCCGGATTCAATTGTATTGGTTGTGATAATCCTTCAGCAATCAATTACCATTGCGGAGCAGGGCTTTACAGTCCAAGCGATGCATGGACTTGGGACGAAATACTTGATTGCAAAGAAAATCTATTATTCAAGCAAATCAGTGCGCAGTACTCAATTGGTGAATTGAAAACAATGCCTAAAGGAACTATTATTGCCGCTGCATTAGATGGTGATGGCGATAGGTGTTTAATTTTTGAAGTAAATTCAAACTCAAGTGGTTTGGCAGTTGTTGATGGCGATCAAATTGCAAATACCCTATTGTATTCTAGTTCATTACAATCCACACAAAAATGGCATTTAGCAACTTCAATTGAAGCGGACCTCGGAATAGCAAATGGCCAACAAGGAATTACTATTCACACCACTGGAGTTGGAGATAGGTGGTTGTCAAAATGCCTAAGTGAAATTGAGGAAAGAAACTGTGATTTAAGAAAATCCGCTCAAATGCCTAGACTATTGGGATGTGAAGATAGTGGGCACATCGTAATCCCTGTGCAGAAACCGCACAATAATGAGGAGTGGTCCCTTGTAGGAGATGGTTTGGCAACATTTATTGCTTATCTGTGTGCAAAGGAAAATGTTTACAGTGCGGAAAATAAAATGCAACTTCAGTTTACTAAGGGGTGGAAAACAAGAGTTTCTGTCAAAGAAAGTAACCGAGATTTATGGGATGGAAAGAATCAACTTGCTAGCCATGTTGAGAAAATAGTTGGAAATGAGTTCAATAGATGGGGGGCCACAAATATTGAATTAATGGACATTATTGGGGAAAACAATTTGTTATTCATCAAATCAGAAATTAAGGATGTAAGTGTATTCCTTGGAATACGCAACTCTGGAACCGAGGCAAAAACAAATATCACACTTAGATTGCCCCCCGCATTGAATGATTTTTCAGAACGCGGAAAATTACTAGTAAAGACTCTGCATAAAGAATTGGTTGAAGCCCTTTGCAACAATTAGCGCATATTAACTCGCAAACCGCGTCACAATGAGTATTCGTTGCTTTATTCAAGGAATAATTATTTGTAAACGCAAGTGATTATTTAGTCATAGTGAAGTTGTTTTCTATTCAGGCACAGTTTGCCGGGTCAAACTATAAGTTAGGATTCCCAAATCGCCTAATATGGGCGCCCTCGATTCGTTGACTGTCGTCGAATTGAAGCAACGGTTGAAGGACAAGGGGCTCCCTGTCTCCGGCAAGAAAGCAGAACTCATTGCCCGCCTTGAACTAGAGGACGATTTCATCTATCTCAAAGAGGAAGAGGAAGTGGATAATGTACCAGAAGTGAAAAAATCTTCAGAAGACAAGGTTGAGATGAACTGCTTTTCATGTGATGTAAGGATCAAAGTTCCGTCTGATTATTCTGGAAAGGTGAAATGCCCCGCCTGCAATTCTTCGTTCAGGGTTTCAGAGATTGAAAACCCATCTGACCCATTCCGTTCTCTTTTATTGAGGGTGAGAGGAGGTCTGGTAGAGAAAGAAAATTTCCTTTGGTCTCACTTCTGGTTTGGTTTTTTTGCACCATTGGTTATTGTTGGAGCATCTGTTGTAGCAACGAATTCACTAAGCAGTGCAGCGTATTACTATAACTTGCTGCCGTATGGTTGTTTTCTTGCACCAATCTTTGGAATTGTGTTATTGTTCTATGGCCACTCAATTGGAGATAGAGCACTGTATCAGGGGGTCCTCGCCGGATTCGTGGTTGCTCCAGTCATCCTCTTCCTCCTCCTCATCCTCAGCGATCCCTTCGCTGGAGTGGAGATGCCATGAATTTTGGTTCAGGAGTTGGGATGACCTCCATCTCAAAGGGGGGCCCATTGAAATGAAAACCGGCTCAACCCTTATTTAATAGCAGTTAGTGGTAACTCTATGGTCGAAATTCAATGCCCTCATTGTGATGAAAATGTTGAATTAGAGGATGACGTTTTTGGATTGTTTGATTGCCCACATTGTGATGAGGAATTCATCTGGGAAGATGATGAAGATGTTTCAAACGAGCACACAACCAATTCTCCAGTGATTAGCGGGGTAAAAATTGGAATCGGAATCGTCGGTTTTGTTCTACTCTTATCAGTGATATTCTTTGTCTGGTTGAGCTCTCTCGGCCCTTTGAACATGTCTTGAACATCTTAGTGTTTAGAAACAAGTTTGAGAATAGAATAATCGAATATAGATGATTCGCAAGGGTCTATCCAAATACCCATTGAAACGGATTTACAATTGCAAAGGGCTTTCAGTGGGTGCTATTCGTCACTACCCATCAATATAGCCCGCAACGAATGCTCTATTCCTAACTTCGGTAAATCTATTTGGGATGACTAATTAATTGCTAATTCATCCCCATATGTTTGATTTAACCAAGTTACTATTCCCAAAACAAAGCCCGTTGATGCTAACATTATCAATAGAGAAACATAGTCAACAGAAGTTTGTAATGAGAATATTGCAGCAAGCCACGATGCTAATAAATTTCCTGCGCCAACTATTCGCCAGCCTTTTCTTTGCTGCAATACTCCACACACCCATGCGCAAAGAGAAACTATTAGCAAACTTACAACTACTGCACTCACTTCACCAAATAACATTACTGCGGCAACAGGGAGGATAAATTGAGCATCCCATAGCCAAGCAGTAGTCCAAGGTGGGCGTACTGTTTTCACAGAATATACCACTAACAATAATACTGAAATGGCAATAATTAACCCTACATACATTGTTAATTCGCTGAGAGATGGAATCCATTGTGACATTGAAATAAAACCCGCTAAAATGAATGGTACTGCAAACATTCCCACTGCAGGTTGATCCCAATTAATTGACCTCCTAATTGAAAACGCTGAGCCCAATAATGCCGCCGGACCAAGCGATGAAAATACTATCATTGTCAATACGCCAATTCTGGCTGAAGTGCTTCGGTGATCGCCTAAACTTCTCTTTAGGCGTTGCCCTTCAATCCAATCCCAAATGAATACAATACCGAGAAGAACCACTTCTTGCCCAAACCAAGGGAGTTGCCAATTTAATAGTTCTCCGTCAAAGGGGTTCACTGTAAATGGCGAAGGCATTCTACCTCCTAATAACAAAGAAATGACTCTCGTTCCGGTGAAAATATACAAGGCCCATTCAAGGGCTGAAGGAATACGAATGGGTAAATCTTTCCTCCCAATCAATGCGAAACCGAGAAGAATTACTGTGGCCAATACCAATACTAACAATGTACCTTGATCAGTTGAAGAAACATGATGAACAGTTAATCTCGCTGCTAAATATGTTAATGAAATCCCCCCCAAAGTCCAAACAATAGGCAATTCAACACCCGCAACATCAGGCAAACTCAAGTTTAGAGATGAGGCCCTCCAGCGAGATATACCGATAAATAACATTGATATTACTGCTCCAACAATAAGCATTGCTTCCCCTTGACCAAATGCGAATGCCCCCCAAGAAGTGCCGAGTAATAATCCGCTAACAAATACTAGAACAACGATAGGTTTGTGATGAATATCTCCTACTAAAAGGTCCATTTCACCAGTTGAGCCAGAACGCTTGCGGCGTCTTTTTTGTTTCTCAGCCAACTCAATCATTTTGGGGTCAATAAGGACTAAGTTTTCTCCTGCCGCAGTTGTTCCTTGCGTTGATAGAACACTAGATGCTTCATTGTTTTCGGAAATTTGCTTTGATAAAGAATACTCTGCAACCCTTGTTTCTTGACGTGCAATGCTACGTAAACCGGAGCGAATCTCTCCTTGAGCTGCAAGCCAAGCCCCTGTGGCTACAAACATAATGGAAATAGAAATCCAAGGAATTGGCCCAAACTGTTCCGAATCGAAAAATGCTGCTGCAAGGGCTGCAAGCATTATTATTGAGGATAGTGCTGGTTGCAATAATTTTTCAAAAATTGCTGCTTTCGGCAAATACAATCCCAAACTAATCATCGCAGAAAATACAAATGCAATTCCTGTTTGACTTTCGTTAAACCAATAAGTGACATTCAATTCATTATGGACTGGATTCATTACAACAATAGCGGCGCTGGCTGCAATAAATCCCATTTGCAAGGAAAGCATTTGTTCGGGCATTGGTTGTAATGCAGTACCATCTAGACTTCCTGAAGATTCAAGTTCAATCTCATTTGCTTGCCATGCCTTTAGCACCTTTAGTTCCTTTATGATTAACGGGGTTGCTGACAATGCAATGAATAACGGCCATGCTGCATCTAGTCCATGACGCCATTGAGACCACAATGCTGCAACTCCAAATGCAATTAATAAAAAGCGCGGATTTGATTGATGGCGGCCCAATAATTCAGCACCTACATGAGTTGAGAGTAGCAAACCAAAAGCCAAAATAAGTCCTTCTGCAGGTAAACCAGCAGGCCTAGCAACTGCAAGTATTCCCATTAATGCAGAGATATATCCGAGATTCCACAAGCGCATTAATCCCGAGTCGCGTAGATGGGAACTTATTTCCGACATTCCCAATAGCCGCCCAGCTAAATTTACTCCTGTTTTTCCCAATTTGAGATTTATTGGGATTTGCAAAATAATCATTGTAACAATGAATGCAGTTAAATCCCATTCGTTCAATATGATTGGAATTATATCGGCATTTACTACTCTAGATTCTAAATCTGTTGCAAACAAAAAGATCCATAACCAAGGCATCAATACCGAAACTCCGGCTATTGAAGGTGAATTACGAATTATCGCCAGTGCGCCTAATCCAATACATGTCAATGCAATACCCAATAGCATTTTCCTCCCACCCGATTCTTCAGAAGCAGGTACAAGTAATGTTAACAATATTATTATCGCAATTGAGCCCATCCAAAGCACATGGTCGCTTACTGCTGATTGGTTTCTCAATAATGCGTAGGAAGTGATTATTGCCGCAAGGCCAGCAAAAATGCTATAATTTGAGTAAGTGCCATCTAATTGAATAATATTACCTTCAAAAACAACTAATAGAAGCAAAAATAATGATAGTGGGATTATTATTGTATTTCGTAACTCCTTGAGTTCCACCCCTCTAACGGATAAATATGAGCCACCAAACAAGGTGAATAATAATACAACTTGTGCTAATGAATATCCTGTCTCAAGACGATGGGCTGCAATTGCTAAGAGTGCGCCGATAAGCCCCAAACCAATCGAGACTCCCCAAAGACCTGGTTTTCCAAGGCCAATTCCCTTTAGTGCTGAGGAAAACCAATTTTCGTGTTTACAAAATATTGCCGCCATAGTTGCATTTCCCCCATTTACAACTGCGAGTAATCCGAATAATAATAGCGGGTCAGAGAAATTAATAAATTCAAGGCCAAATAATTCCCAATCGTTTGATAGTGCATGTAAACCAATCCACAAGTTACTAGCGGCAATTCCAAGAGAAGTCAAATTCCCTGAGTTTCTCATTAATGCTAACCCATGTAATAATGTTGTAGCAATAACAATCATTATTGCAAGGCCAAATTCGCCAAACACCATCCCTACTGCACTACTCAAAGCCAATAACACCAACGTGGCTTGTGCTGAAATTGCGTCTTCATCATGGTGATGAGCGACAACCACATTTATCCCAACAATTGCCAATAATGAAGAAACAAGGAGGGCTTCTGGAGCAAAACCGAATCCTTCAAGCCAACCCCAATGATATGCATCAATAGCAAAACCGTAAAGAAGTTTCATCGCAATTATTACCCAAGTCACTCCAAGAAGTCGCATTGAGGGGTTAGGTATCCATTTTTCACCTAGAAACAATCCAAACAAAGCCAATCCAATTAGACCCACTGCACCTAATACTGGTGGCAAGGTTGTGCCAATGATAGTTCCAAATATGGAGTAAATTACAATCATTATGACCATAAGGCTCCAATGCAAACGTTTCTCTCCTTCAGTAGATAACTCGCTTACAGAATCTATTTCTGGAGGAATAACAACGGTACCGTCGCGTAATATTTGGCCTGGTTTAGGAGATTTCTTTTCATCAGTATCGGGTGATTCAAACGGATTGATCATTTGACCCATTGCCTCATCCTTCACTTCAACTTCAGAAATAACCTTTGCAATGATTTCTTCTCGTATTGTTTGTGATTCTTTTTCATCACTCTTTGCTTCCTCAATTGCATCGCCTACTAAGAAAGTGGAAAGATCAAGCCCACTACCTCGATCAAACTCTCGTTGTTGGAGAAGATTATCTTTGGTGATATTTTCGCTGCCAAGGCCGCCTTCTTCTTCACTAGAAGGGGCATCTTCGGCATCAGCCATACTACTGTGGAGAACTGCATTACTCAAGAATGCGCCGCATAATAACATTCTTATCTTGCTTTTTTACAGTCACACATTTATTACCAATTCAAAATAAAATAATTCTCTGACTACAATATGAAATGGTAGAATTACCGAAAGCAACAAAGAGGGGGGGCGTAGGGACAACACCATGGCAATCCCTGCTAACGAAGGGCCCGGCGTTCCCACGGGTGCTTCTTTGGATGCTCATGGCTTATTCCCAAGTGGTAATATTCACTGGAATTTAGGGACAACTACCCTAATTAACATGGCAGTGGAAAGAAATGAAGGTATCCTTTCCGCACATGGCGCATTGGTGACAGAAACAGGGGAACGCACCGGTCGAAGTCCAAATGACAAATTTATTGTTAGAGAAGATTCATCCTCCCAGCATATTAATTGGGGAGATGTAAACATTGATACAGATAAGGAAACTTTTGAACATTTGAAAGCAAAAGTTATCGCCTATCTAAATAGTCAGGGCGACTTATTTGTCCAGGACCTATTTTGTGGAAGTGACAAGGATGTTCAACTGCCAATTAGGGTTGTTTCACAGAATGCTTGGCATGCAGCATTTGCCCGAAATATGTTTGTCCGCCCAAATAGTGATGAACTCGCCACCCACATGCATAATTTTGTTGTATTGCATGCGCCTCATTTAGAAGCCGACCCCGAGATTGATGGCACCAATAGTTCTGCATTTGTTGTAGTAAATTATGCAGAAAAAATAGTATTAATTGCCGGAACAAGATATGCAGGTGAGATAAAAAAATCAATATTCTCGGTAATGAATTACAATTTACCATTACTTGGTATGCTGCCAATGCATTGCTCCGCAAACACAACTGGTGAAAATACTGCAATTTTCTTTGGCCTTTCTGGAACTGGAAAAACCACTCTATCTGCTGACCCGAAAAGGAAATTAATAGGGGATGACGAACACGGCTGGGGGCCAAATGGGGTTTTTAATTTTGAAGGCGGCTGCTATGCTAAGTTAATTAATCTAAAACAAGAGGATGAACCGGCCATTTTCGCTACTACCAAGATGTTTGGTTCTGTATTAGAAAATGTTGTGTTAAATGATGGAGTTCCCGACTTCTTTGATACCACAAAAACTGAGAATACCAGAGGTTCATACCCAATTGAGTTCATAGATAATCGTACTGAAAATTCAATGGGCGGTCACCCACAAAATGTAATTTTCCTAACTTGTGATGCATTTGGAGTCTTACCTCCAATCTCCAAACTTACATCTGCTCAAGCAGCATATCATTTCATTTCAGGATACACGGCGAAGGTTGCAGGAACTGAAATTGGAATTAAGGAGCCACAGGCTACCTTTTCTGCCTGTTTCGGAGAACCTTTTATGCCGATGCACCCCGGGAAATATGCCCACTTGTTATCGGAAAAAATGGAAAGCCATGGTTCAAATTGCTGGCTGATTAATACTGGTTGGTCAGGAGGAGAATACGGTGTTGGAAAGAGAATGAAAATACCCTACACGCGAGCAATGCTTAACGCTGCCCTTGATGGAGATCTCACAGATGTTGAATATGTGGTGGATGAAAGGTTTGGCTTCAAAGTCCCCACAACCTGTCCTGGGGTACCAAGTGAATTATTAATTCCCAAAAATACTTGGAACGATGGAGATAAATATGAAGCAAAGGCAGATATGTTGGCAAATATGTTCAACCAAAACTTTACTCGCTACAAAGATGGAGTTAGTGATGATGTTAATGCTGCAGCGCCACAACCGCTCAATTAATATTACAAAATAATAATCATTACATTGAATTATTGAACCGATGAACTCAAACACCCCATGCCTTTCGCGGTAAAACATGACGAAGGTCAAAATGGAAACCTCTGCCGGAGATATAACTCTAAATATGTACACTGAACAATGCCCTGAAACAACTTCAAATTTTTTGAAGTTAGTTGACGATGGCTACTACGACGGCCTTCATTTTCACCGTGTAATACCTCAATTCATGTTGCAAGGCGGCTGCCCTCACTCAAAAGACCCTTTTGCACGAAGAGCTGGAACCGGCGGACCTGGATGGCAAATACCATGTGAAAAGAGTGCACTTGCACTCAAGCACGACAAACCTGGGCTACTTTCAATGGCCAATTCCGGAAGAGATACCGGTGGGTCACAATTCTTCCTAACCACTATTCCAACACCATGGCTAAATGGAAATCATGCGGTTTTCGGTGAAGTAGAATCTGGTATGGACGTCGTGACGCAAATTGAAAATTGTGACAAAATGCCCGGCGATAAACCAGCACAACCACAAAAAATCATCCGCGTTTACCGCCTCTAATTTGAATGAGGTAGAGTAGATGGTAGTTTTGGCCATTCATGGCGGAGCAGGTGGAGATGGACCTTGGGGTGGCCCCACTGATTTAGACCCGGCTCGAATTGAATGTATGCAAAGTATTCTTGCAAATGTTGGAAAGGCACTTGAAGAAGGAAAAATAACTGCCCTTGAAGCAGTAACTGAAGCGGTTTCTCTTCTTGAAGATGAACCCCTATTCAATGCAGGAAGGGGCGCAGTGATTGGTGCTGATGGTAAAATAACCATGGATGCTTCAATAATGAATGGTAAAGATTGCTCTGCTGGTGCGTGTGCAGGAGTAAGTAATTTAAGGCACCCAATAAGGCTTGCAAATCATTTGCTTAAAGGAAATTGGCCATTAATGCTTTTTGGAAAGGGTGCGGATGAGGCTGGACGAAAGGCTGGCCTCGAAGTTGTTTCACAGGAATGGTTAGCAACTCCTCTCCGTTGGGCCCAATGGAAAAAATGGAGAGATTCAAACCTAAGGCCCGGTGCAACTGATGAGGATGATAATGTGCTCAATGCAGTACTTGATCATGATATTGAAATAGGGCCTATTTCAGAATTTTCTCATGAAAATTTACTGGAAGAAATTGATGGACCGGGCACAGTTGGTGCAGTTGCATTAGACAAAGAGGGAAATCTTGCTGCCGCCACCTCAACCGGAGGTATGACTGGTAAACCACTAGGTCGGGTTGGAGATACTCCGTTGATTGGTGCCGGAACCTGGGCAGATTCGCGCGTTGCAGTTTCCAATACTGGAATAGGAGAAGCATACATTCGTACTTGTGCTGCAAAAAGAGTTGCCGACTTAGTTGAATTAGCCAATATGGATTTAGAAACTGCTTGTAATATGATGTTGGATGAAGTTGAACCGTTTGGAGGCAGGGGCGGAATAATTGCAATTAGTTCAAAAGGAGAAGTTTGTATGCCTTTTCAAGTAACTTTAATGTATAGGGGAACCTATATTGAAGGTGGAGTATTTACTGCGATTGGTCCCAATTAGGCATTATTATTACCTAACTTAATCAAAACCCGTATTAGTGGCCGATACTACGAGGTATTGCCGAAGGTGGTAAAATGGGCGAGGATACCAGAATTGAAAGAGACTCAATGGGGGAATTAGAAGTTCCAACAGATAGATATTATGGTTGCCAAACCGCCCGTTCATTGATTAATTTTAATATTGGAGATGACACAATGCCAAAGTCGATAATTCGAGCATTTGGCATACTAAAACAATCTGCCGCAGAAGTAAATCATAAATTGGGCCAACTCGATGGTGAACGTAGTGAATTAATACAATCTGCTGCTCAAGAAGTGATTGATGGTAAATTGGATGAACACTTTCCTTTACGCATTTGGCAAACCGGCAGTGGAACGCAAACCAATATGAATACAAATGAAGTTATTGCAAATAGGGCGATTGAATTGGCCGGTGGAGTTCTCGGCTCTATGGAGCCTGTCCACCCCAATGACCATGTTAATAGGGCACAATCGAGTAATGATACGTTTCCAACTGCCATGCATATTGCGGCTGCCGAAGAAATTACTCACTCTGTTATTCCTTCTGTGAAGAAATTACGAGATTCCCTTCAGCAAAAAGTTGAAGATTTTGAGGGTATTGTAAAAATTGGTCGGACTCATTTAATGGATGCTGTACCACTCACATTATCTCAGGAGTTCAGTGGGTATGTTGCAATGTTAGATGCAGATATCAAGCGCTTGAACTTTGCTTTATTGGATTTATTTGAATTAGCACTCGGCGGCACTGCTGTAGGAACTGGGTTAAACACCCACCCTAAATTTGCAAAGCAGGTGGCTAAATCAATTGCAAGTAAAACGGGCTTGGATTTTGTAAGTGCGGACAATAAATTCGCTGCACTTGCCGGCCATGACGCAATAGTTTCAATGAGTGGGGCTATGAATACCCTTGCCGTTTCGCTAATGAAAATCGCCAATGATATTAGATGGCTTGGAAGTGGTCCAAGATGTGGTTTTGGTGAATTGAATCTACCAGCAAATGAACCTGGGTCATCTATCATGCCGGGGAAGGTAAACCCCACACAGGCCGAAGCACTAACCATGGTTTGTGCTCAAGTAATGGGCAATCATACTGCCATTACAATTGGAGGTAGCCAAGGTAATTTTGAATTGAATGTGTACAAGCCAATGATGATTCACAACTTATTACATTCTTGTCGGATTATGTCCGATAGTTGTATTTCATTTGCCGAAAGATGTATTGATGGACTTCAAGCAAATGAAGGAAATATCAAATCTCACCTAGAAAATTCATTGATGCTTGTAACCGCATTAAACAATCACATCGGTTATGATAATGCTGCAAACATTGCTAAACATGCGCATAAAAATAATCTAACATTACGACAATCGGCATTAGAATTAGGGTTGTTAACCAATGAGCAGTTTGATGAATGGGTAAGGCCAGAAAATATGACTGGTCCGAAGGAATAATACCTTAATTATCACGTAATTTACGCAGTTTGGCTTGCATTATTCTTCGCTTTTCAAGTGCATTTAAGTCAGCCTCGGACAACTCCGTGGAAGAATCTTTTTGTTCATCTGTAGAATTATTACTTATTTTTTCAACTTCGTCTTTTCCACTCAATCTATTTGCAAGACGACGATTCAGCAAATCTGCTTCAAATAATAATATTCTTCCGTCTTCGCAACCAATTACAGTATGCTCATCAGTACTATTGTAGGCGGTAACTAATGACCCAAGTGGGGTATTAATATATTCATCACCCGAATTAATTGAACAAATCTGCAAAATATGTTCATCATTATTTTGCGAAATTAACCAAGAAGTTCTACCTCCATCAATAATCAATCCGCTTTGAAAAATAAGTGCATTATCAATACCCATTGATTCTGTTTGCATTTTTCCATTAATATCTAACAGACATGCACCCCCTGTATCAAATGTTAATAGATAGCCATCCTCATGAATTGAAATATGCTCAATGCCATTTTCCAATGTCTTGCTATTGACTACCGTGCCTTTCTCAAGGAAAGATAGGCCCCCTTTGGCATGGCCTAATACGATATATTTGCCCTTACTACAACCGCAAGTAACAGGATCGTCTTCAATTAACTCTGTCCATTTTGAAGAAGACCCTTCAATCGTCAAATATCCACCTCTTGGCCGGCCCAACCCAAGAATTATTTCTCCCTCATATATTGTACTGAACCAAGGGCGCTCATCCATTCTTTCGACAACTAGTAATTCGCCAGTTTTACTATACTGCCAACAAGCACTCTCCATGAAGTCTCCATATTCAATATCATATACTGAAGAAATTGCAATAATCAATTCGCCATCAGAAGAACATAATATTGTATCTGCTGAACCTTCTGTTGTTTGAGACCAAAGTATCTCGCCATCATTTAAATTTAATGCAACTGCATTTAGTCCGGCTGCAACATATAATCGTTGTTCGTAACGACAAATACTCTGAATTCTACTTGAGAGAGTAATTGCCCACTTTTGCACTCCATCTAAATCCCAACAAGAAATATTTCCATCCCAGCCACCAGCGACCACAACATCATTATCAACATACAAATTGGAAGGGCGGTCGTTTAATTGGCGCACTGACCAAGCCAGTGATTCAATGTCTTCACCCATCCCCATCAACCATAGGATAGATGCTTGAGGGATAAGTCAAACCCTTATTTGATTATTAGGTAATACGCTTTGGAAGGGCAAATGAAAGTGCCAAGGCAAGTAGTGCGAAACAACATGCCGAGTAATAGAAACCAACGGTAAAAAAGGATAAGGCTGCTGAAATTCTAATTTGTCCAACAGAACCACTTCTAAAGGCCAATATTGCAAAAAATCCAGCCAATACTGCAAGCCCAATGAACATAAAACCCATCATGACATAAGTTCCAATTGCACCTGGATCAAGTAGTGGAAAATCCATTTCTTCTTCGCTATAATCAACCCAATATGAACTTCCACTTTTTTCCCACACAGCAAGATGTTCTTCTTCCGATGGCATCGCTAACTCAAGATAAGTAAATCCAATTGGCTCAAACATTGCAGAGGGGGGAGTAAGGAGGAGTCTATGTTGCATACCTTTAGTCACATTATCACTAGCATTCACTTCAAAAGAAACCATACCCGGGTCTAAGTTTTCAAGAATAAAATACCCCTTAGTATCTGTTGAGGTTTCTGCTAACCATGAATACTGAGCAGAACTAGTGCTTGGGTCCATCACAACTACAACTGTGTGATTGACTGCTGGTGTACCATCTGCCAAGGTGATTATTCCGGATAATGTGGCTGTGCCATTTGGCGCCGACATTCCCATGGACCATACCCATTCATGCGGCCTCACAATACCCTTTTCCGGCTGCGTATAATCAATCCCATTTGCAAATCCAGAAAGGGCTGAAATTAATAATAGAGCAGCCAATATTTTTGCTGACGAACTCACTTTTTGGTCGCTGGGTAAGAATAATTTTTTGCCACTAGAAGTGAAAGTTAATTCTTCTTCAGGTAGCCCAATTATTGGTTCTTGAGAAGGGTCAATTTCCATGTCATGATTATTTTCTGACAACCCTACTCCTCCTCAACCTTTTGAGAATGGGCATCCCCTATATTCTTTGGTGACTGGGAATTGGTCTTCATCACCTCTATTTGGTTAGGATTTTTTGCCATCAATTTTGCAATACTAACCCTATCTGCCCACAATGTTATTACTTTATTTTCACCTTGAAATGAAGTATTTGTTACTAATCCAATATCATGTAAACGGGAAACAATAGCAGGTATCGCCAATCCACCATCTACATTTTTCAATAAAAGTGAATGAGGAAGTCCGTATATTTTCAATAATATCATATCTCGGAGTTGGGCTATTCCTTCACCAGAAAAACTACTCACCACTACAGCCGAAGGAAGGGCTAAATCATCGACAATTTTTTTGGCGACATCATATTGCTCAGGTGATGCAAGATCACATTTTGTCAGCACAACAAAAACTTCGGGTGAATCTTCAGTATCCATCCTATCTAACAAATCACGCCTACTCGTACATAATTTACGCTCAATTTCAATAGGCTCATCCCCCACATCAGCAAGAAGTAATAGCAAATCACACTCAAGGCTTTCAGATAATGTCGCCTTGAAAGCATCCAACAATTCTGCGGGAACTCTATCAATAAATCCAATTGTATCTGCCAATAAAATGCGAGGGCTCGCCAGCATACGGCCAACTGTTGTTTCCAATGTTGAAAATAATTTATCTTCAACTAATACTTCCTTACCCGATAGTACCCTAAACAGACTGGATTTGCCGGCATTCGTATATCCCGCCAACCCAACTGTCTTCGCCCCAGTTCTCCTTCGCTGACGGCGACGTTCGGCTTGACTTGCCGCATGCCGTCGCTGACGCTTTTGCAATGATGCTACCTCCCTTCCGACCACTTCTAAAATACCACTCCAACCAGTTTTTCCACCTGCTCCAAATCCAAGCCTTTCTCCAGTGGTTTCTCGTCGTACAACTTCTCGTAATACAGAACGGTCTGCGCGCAATCTTGCAAGTCGAACTTGAGTTCTAGCTTCAACGCTAGATGCATGTGTTGTAAAAAGTGCTAGAAGAAGGCGAACTCTATCCCAAACTTCCACCCCAACTACTTTAGAGATAGATACTAATTGCCGTGGGCTAGCATTTTGGTGTACCAATACAAGGTCAATACCATTCCAAGGGTGGCCGGTTGGGCTTTGTGATAATTCATCACCCACATCTTGTAGGCGACCTTTGCCGAAAAAACCGTGTGGGTCTTCCTTTCCCGATTGAAATATTACTTCAATAATGTCCAAGCCCATCGTTTCAGCCAATTCTTCAAATTCCCAGGTGTCCTTATCTCTTGTGAGTAATATGGCCTTGCGGCCACTGTGGTCTGTTGCAAAATCCGCAATATCCATGCCGCCAGCGCCCGCCAAAACCAGAGGGGTGCTTTGCGCCATACTACCTGTGCGAGAGTCTTCATCCCTCAATGCTTGCCTCCGTTATGCTTGAGTGAGAGTTACCCTTCGCACAAACATGGGCGAACAAGAATATGAGGTTGAAATAACCCATGAGGGCGAGGAAGAAGTATTGCGTAAATTCCTTGCCGCAATGCCTAACTTTGGCGATAATGGTTCGAAAATTGTGGCGGAAATATCTAACAATATTTTGCGAATAAAAATCACTGCTGGTGACATTAAAACAATTCGTTCTTTGGGTGACAAAGTAATGGTTGCGATGGCTGAAATTGAAGATTCACTTTAATATTCTACAACAATAACCCAGTGAACTCATTTCCTATCATTGACTCAAGTAAGAATGGAAGGCGCGGTTACTGCTGAGGTGGTTGACTGAATGCATCAAGAGGCGGTGAACTTGTTGGGCGCTGCGTTTGAAGCATTTGCTCCCCTTCACCCTGTTTGTCAACAAGCGTTTCGGACTCATCCCATTTTATTTGGCCTTCGGACTGACGGTAGCGAAAAAAGTAGGCGGCGACCCCAAGAACGAGGAAGAGGACACCTCCAATTCTAGTGATGATATCGAACCAAGAATCAAGATTAGCATTATTCGGGAATGGGTCATGAGCGTTGGCAATACCATCCTGATCGGAATCGTATTTTGCCGAACTATCGTTTGGAAACAGGTCGGAGTTATCTCCTAAACCGTCACCATCGGAATCCAACCATTCTAATGCACTATCTGGGAAAGCGTCAATGTTATCGCCAACACCATCAAAATCTCGGTCACCGCATTCAAGTGGGTCTAACGGCCAAACATCTGCGTTGTCACCACAACCATCGGCATCGGAATCCATCCACTCCGTAGGATCGGTTGGAAAAGCATCTTGATTGTCACCTACTGTATCCAAGTCCGTATCATTCCACTCGGAAGCATCAAAAGGAAACGCATCTCGGTTATCGCCGTAACTGTCGTTATCCATATCGCTCCAGTCAAATGAGTCATTTGGAAAAGCATCACTATTGTCGCCAAAGCCATCTCCATCACTATCATTCCACTCAAATGGGTCGGTGGGAAATGCATCTACCGCATCTGCGTAGCCATCGCCGTCAAAGTCTGGGCAACCCAAAGGAACTAATGAAGTGCCAAATACTAAGAAACATTCGTCAGAATTGTCCCCTACACCATCTCCATCTTGATCAGCCCACTCGCTATCGTCTGTAGGAAATAGGTCTTCGTTATCCCCAACACCGTCTCCATCGGAATCAAAGCATTCTTCGGCATTGAAGGGGAAGGCATCTTTGTTGTCACCACAGCCATCTGCGTCAGCGTCGTTCCACTCAGATGGGTCGGTGGGAAATGCATCCGAGCCATCGTTGACCGAGTCATCATCCGAATCAGTATCGCGCTCATCAGTGCCTGCTTGTTCTTCCTGTTCGTTAGTGAGCCCATCGCCGTCAATGTCACTATCCTCATCGTCATGGCAACCATCCATGTCTAAATCTTGGTCGTGCACACCAAGGAAGCCAGTAGGGCATTCATCGTCCACATCGTATACGCCATCGTTATCATCATCAAGGTCAACTTCGTCAGTGCAACCATCATTGTCATGGTCAAATTGCCCTTCACTAAACGGGCATGGATCGACGGCATCGTTCAATCCATCGTTATCTGAATCACGTTGGACTGCAGAGCAGCCATTTTCATCAACGGTTGAATTTAGTACGGTGTCTTGACAAGCATCTTTACCATTGGCAACGCCGTCGGCATCATCATCTCTTTGAGCCCAATCACAACCCACCATATCGCTAGTTGAGCGATCCTCGGTCCAGTCACATTGATCGAATTCATCTTCTACTCCATCGCCATCAGTGTCTGCCATTCCAATAGCCTCCACCGCAAATCTCCCAATGAAGTGATGCATGACTCGAGTTGGGTGGGCCTTGTCAAAGAAGAGATATTCATCAACATTTGGTGCCACCGTGTCACCACTGCTACAAATTGGGAGTGGCAGAAGTGAAATACCACCACTACAGGCAGCGTCAGCCGTGTTGGTCAACCCCAAAGCCTCCTTGTTTTGGAGAATGTCATTGAAAATCGTCCAAGCATCAATCGAATGTACCGTGATGCCGAGTTCGGCTGAGAGGTTCACTAATAGACCACTCAATTTCTGATTGTAACGCACCACTTCTTGACCGATTGCATTTTGCTGGCTTTGACTACGACTTAATACCTCAGGAGTTTTTTCCAATGGCGGTAAATTTGGAATTATGAATTCCGTTGCACCCGCGTTTGCAAGTTGACGGATATGAGTTTCCATGTTGGCAGCAATGGTGTCTGCATTGGCGGTTCCGTAAAGGAAATCATTTCCGCCAGACCAAAGCGAAATAATGTCATTGGAGGGAATGGATGATTGAACATTAGCAAAGTAATTGCTGATTTGTGTACCTACATTTGGCAACAATACATAGGAATATCCTGAGCCCGTTTGTGAACCACCGAAGGCTCTGTTGTCTCCGGCAGAAGTTCCTGAACCTATGGTTGTTTGAACGCCGAACGAGTCGGACACATATTCTATCCAAATCTCTCCATTTGAAAATCGACCTTGCCAATATGGAGGGACATCAGGTACATTAACAATTGAATTCTTTGCATTGCCCATGTCGCTTAACGAATCACCAAAGGCAAGGAAATTACCGATTGTAGGCATTATTGAGTTTTGAAACACAGCAAAGGCCTGTGTGCCTTGTATCAATGAATTGTTGGATGAATCGAGGACAACGAGTGTCACATTGTAGAATGTGTCATTGTTATAGAAATGTTTTGCTTCTAATATCAGGGTTGTGACAGTTCCTGTTGCTTGGAAAGTGTCGTTCATTTGAAACACAATCTCACTAGATTCATCTTGGAGCGTCCATTCTGCTATGAGCACAACCCCATAGGGAAGATTTGACAGGTCTGCTTGAATTTCAGCGGTTTGGTTGGATAACCAACCTTGATTGGACGTGATTAATTCAATACCAATTGCTCTTCCACTTGTGGCATGAACCCCTGTGGTAGCCTGTAATAATAAGGCGGCCAGAATCAAAAACGCCCGCCGCCGCATGATTATGTGGAGCGTTCTCTAGTTGAAAGCAGTTCGCACATCAAAAAAAATTGCATCAGAGGGGATGTGGTACTACATAACTGAACACTGCAAAGAAATGAAATATGCTGCCGGCGAGAACAAATAAATGCCAAATCAGATGATTATATGCCATTTCATCTCGCTTATAGAAGAATGTACCAAACGAATAAAACAATCCTCCTGCAAGTAAAAGAGCAAACATATTCCAACCAAAATCAAGTGAATAATCATAAAGAGGTTTGATTGCAAAAAGTGCTAACCATCCCATTACAAGATAGGGGGCAGTTGAAGCATATTGAGGTAGTTCTGTTTTTGAAAATAGCAATAATATACCTACTATTGCCATAATCCAAACAGCAATCAGAATTGCACCCCCCAGCCAGCCCTTGACAATTATCAGCATAAACGGAGTATAGGTTCCTGCAATCCATAAAAAAATGCAGCCGTGGTCAACAAGTCGCATGATTCCTTTCCACTTTTCATCTCGCAGTCCATGATACAAGGCAGAGGCGGCGAAACCAAAAAATAAGCAAAGACCATACACAATAAATGATGCTGTTTTGAGCCAATGCATATTACCCGAAAAGAAAACTAATATCACTAATCCGATGATTGCTAATAATGCACCAATTGCATGAGAAATAGTATTGGCAAACTCTTCATTCGGCGAATAAAATGCATCGCCTACCTCGATATTTCTCAAAGATTCACCTCAACATTTTTTTCTAATGAAAAATCCACAATAAGTGGGGCATGATCACTTACAATCAAACCTCCTTGGCGTAATACTTCAACATGTTGCACATATTCTGCAGCCACATCATTCGCCAACACGTAATCAATACGCCATCCTCTATTTTTTTCACGGGCCTGCCCGCGATTAGACCACCATGTGTAAGGTCCTTTGATATCGCCAAAGTGCATTCTATGTAAGTCGTTCCAACCACTATTCAAAAAACGTGAAAACCACTCTCTTTCCTGAATTAAGAAGCCTGATGTTCTTCTGTTTCCGCTAGGATTCCAAATGTCATTTTCCTCATGAGCAATATTTAAATCTCCACAAAGAACAACCGCTTCATCAGACTTTGCCCACTTTTGAGCCCATAATAATAAATCTTCCAACCACTCTTCCTTGTATGCCTGTCTCTCAGGACTTGCCCCGCCATTAGGCAAGTAAATATTGATGCAATGAATGGGTCCAATATCGGTATTATGGCGGGTGTGTAAGATCCTACCTTCATTATCATCTGGGTCAATAACGCTGGGCATCCCACGCCCTATTTCTTGAATAGAGTGCTGGGATTTATCCCATGTTGAAACTCCAGAATAGCCTTTTTTTTCTGCCGGATGCCAAATTACACCTTCCATTGAAGGTGTCCAATCTTTGGGTAATTGTTCAGGTAATGCTCGTACTTCTTGTAATAATAGAACATCTGGATTCATTCTAATAATAAATTCATCAAATCCCTTACGAATAGCGGCGCGGATTCCATTTAGGTTCCAAGTGACTAGTCGCATCAAGCCTTGTAATTGGCGATATCATTTGAAGATGTTCTATTCTCAATTGTTATTCCCGAGCATAGCACCAGCCCTCAAGCCAGAATCTATCGCTGCATCAGCGAGAATGTATTTACTTTCAACAAAATCGCCAGCTAATAGCAAACCTCTATTGGCATATTCAGTGATAGTGGGGCGTTGGTCCCGAAGTAGGGCTGATGTAATCGTTATTTGTTTGCTTAATCTCCTTTTCACTACACATTCAGACCACCCTAGGGCAAAATCTTGAAGAAAAGTATCTATTTCTATTTCTGCTTCTTCAACCATCTTTGTCGTTACTTTACCAGGTGGATGCACAAGCATCATTGCAATTGAGGAAGTATCTTGATTATGTCTTACTAGTGAGAGTATATTGGAATTATGGTCAAACGAAAGACCGGTTGGAAGGAAAGTGCCGTTGAGCACTAGGTCCAATGTTGTTGCTTTTTGCCCTAATAATTTTGTGAAAACTGTTGTTTCAAGGCCGCTATTATGGATGATTTTTTGCGAGAGGTGGCTTGGAATCGCGAGAATTACATTATGGGATTCTATTTTTATATCTCCTTTAATGAATACACCTCTTACCTTTCCTTCAACAATATTTAGCCGCTCAACCTTTGCATTGGAATGAATTTCAACACCTTGGCGATCAAGAATTGCCAATAACCTCCCTACTAATTCTGCCCAACCAAATTTTACATCAAGCAAACCCCTATTCCAAATGCCTGAAAGAGATTGTTGGCTATGAAATGATAAACTTCCACAGTTTTCTAAATTTAACCAAGTGGTCATCATGGCCCAAGTTTCTAGTTCAGACTGAATGTGTGGTGGTTGGGTCATTACCCAATCTGCAAAAGACATTTCGGGGTGCTTTTTTGCTGCCTTTTTCATTAGCCGACGTAATCCCATTAACTTTACTCTTTTCTCAAAATCCAAACCTGTTGACTTAATTGAATCTGTATCTAGGGCGAGAGGTTGCCATGATTTACCTTTAAGACATTGATGGAACATTTTTGTATCAAGGCGACGCCCTTTTATCGGCACTTTACTAGATTTGTTTAAAAATATGTGGAATGGCCCACCCCATTTTAGCAAATGTGGGCCTGTATTAAAGGGGAATTCACCCATGTTAATGCTCGTCCCTCGACCACCTACTTTTTGTCCCGCTTCTAATATTGTAACGTTGTGGCCATGCCTTGATGCCTCGTATGCTGCAGCCAATCCGGCTAATCCCGAACCAACAACAACAACCTCCGCCATACCTCTGCTAAGGTGTCAATCAACATCAAATAAGCACATGGTATTTCCTTATTCAAAAGGTAAAGACTCAAGCGATTCGCCCCACTGCCTTCAATCATGCGCCACATAGAAGATGACCGCCTCCCGCATGACCGCGGTTTTATGTTGTGGCGCATGAATAAACCAACCCCGCAGTTATTGCAAAGTATTGATACTTGGTCTGAAGCATTATTATTGGATGATGATGTGACTGGACCGATCAAACCTCAAACAGAACAAGCCATTTTCACCATCATTGCAAAGGAAAATGGAATGATTGCAGGAGCGGAAATGGTAAACAGAATCATTGAAAAATACTCATCTGAAATTGATATTCTTTGGTATGTTAAGGATGGGGAGCATGCGCATAAGGGGCAAGAAATTGCAGTTATTATTGGATGCAAAAAAACCCTACTATTGTTGGAAAGGGCTTTACTAAATTGTTTAGGACAATTATCAGGAATTGCCACAAATACTGCCGCATGGATAAATGAAAGCCCAATACCTCTCGCCTGTACTCGAAAAACCGTTTGGGGGTTATTGGATAAATGGGCAGTTCACCTTGGAGGTGGACTTACTCACCGATTATCAAAAAAAGATGCCTGTATGATAAAGGAAAACGATATTTCTTCGGTGGGGGTAGAGCAAGGGGTTGCTATTGAGCAAAAAATAATTTCAATAACAAGACATCAAATTGCCGCTTTCTTTACTATTGAAGTCCGAGATATTTCAGAAGCCATAATTGCTGCGAAGGCATGGAAGGAGAGGGGAGAAACACAAAAATGTGTAATAATGCTGGATAATTTCTCACCAGCAAGAGCATTTGAAACTCATGAACTGTTAACTGCCGAGGGATTGAGGAAATATGTCCTTCTCGAAGGTAGCGGGGGGGTTGATTACTCTCAATTGCTTGAGTGGGGGGGTAAAGGAGTGGATGTTATTTCAACAAGTTTGTTAAATCGCTCAACTACTCCCTTGGATTTGTCTATGTTAGTGGAGGGTGCTTGATGGGACACGCAGCAGATCCGAGCCACCCGCGTTACAAATCCTTACTAGCAAGAGGGTTACTTGAGGAGGCGGCAAATCGAGGGATGTTGGCTGGCTCTGCACTAATTGCACATGGGAGAGGTGAGGCTTTTGATTATCTTCTTGGTGAAGAAACTAGTAATTCGGCAATGAAGGCCACTATTGAAATTGCAAAGCGATTGAAATCTGCTGAAAAGGCAGTAATTAGTTTAAATGGAAACACCGCTGCATTAGCAGGTGATGATTTACTTCGTTGTGCTGCCGTATTAGGCTGCGCTATTGAAATAAATATTTTCTACCGAACTCCAGAACGAATGAAGGCTTTGCTAAAATATATTGATGAAAGAAAGAAGTATATCCACTCACAACAACCTCCTAAAGAGTGGAAGGGTGGGGTTGATGAATGGCACACTGCGATTATGGAAGTTCCAATACTCGGTGCAGAGCCGGATGGATTAATTCCCGGCTTAAAGGGCCCAAGAGCAAAATGCCATAAAGAAGGGATTATATCGTGTGATACAATATTAGTTCCGTTGGAAGATGGAGATAGGTGTGAAGCATTAGTGGCGATGGGAAAACAAGTATTGGTTGTTGATCTAAACCCAATGTCACGAAGTGCAAAAATGGCCAGTGTCACAATTGTTGATGAGTTGTGCCGTTTTGCCAATAATCTTCTTCAACTGCTAATTGAACTAGATGAATATTCAATAGATAGTAATTGGGATAATCAGCAAATATTGCAAGATGCGCTCGATGTCATGGCAACAAATATGAAAAATGTAACAAAATGAAATTACCGTTTTCAATCATTAATTGAGATTGTTGGCTCACCTTTCCTCGGATAATCGGCATTTTATTGCCGTATTGTGCAATAATAGAGTGGCGTCGTAGAAAGGTTCTTTATCATGTGCATTTAGTTAATAACGAAAGGGATGGAAGAAAAACGAAGGTTGGATACGCTGGAAGGAGGCGGGTTTTTTCAATCCTCAATTACTTTTGATGAAGTTGAAAAGGTACCAATAGCCCGACGAAAGCGTCCCAAAAGAGGATCTTCGGATAAAAATAAGGACAACCCTTTTGACGCAAAAGGTCAAACTTCTTGCCCTGGTTGTGGGGCTGAAATTGAGAATGATGAGTTTCTTGACTGCTTAATATCCTTTGTGATTGGGGGATATGACCATTCAGTAAATGATCCAGTTAGAATTAGATTTATTCAAACATTAAGAAATGAAGTAGGCAAATTATCTCTGCCTCGGCCATCCCAGTCATGGGAATTGGAAACTGTAAATCGGATTGAAAATCAAGTTAGAATTCTAATTGAGGCAGAAGTTAGACGGCAGGAGGCAAAGACGCAGGGAGAAACTAGTGGCAATATTAGTGAAGAACAAATTAGGGAAATTGAGGTCGCGTTGATTAAACTAATTACCCCCAAAATCGAACAAAAAGTTCGCCAGCAAATAGAAGAAGAAATGTATCTAGATATCAGAGAAAGGGTGAAAGGAGATATTGAAAAGAATATGTGGTTACAATTTGAAGAGGCGTGGCGTGTGAGAAATATTGCAGAATCAGAATGATGAGGAATATTATTCCAATTGACAAGCACTCATACAATGCTAGTTCTTGCGCCAAACATGATTCTTTTTTTCCCCACACCAAAACTACGGTTGAGGTCCGTAATCCAAATTGCCACACTACCACTTTTTCTATTGAGAACATTATTCAATTATAGTTCGGACAAGATGTCCGAAATACGCTGTGATATTGAGACTCCTACTTGAGATGTAGAGGCAGTTCCCCCTAAATCATAAGTCAATTCATTTCCAAACTTAAGGTGCTCTGCAACTGCTTGATCAACCACTGCTGAAACATTTAGTAATTCTTCATTGTTGTTCTTATTCCCTAACCAACCAAGCATTTGTTGAACCGATAATATTGTTGCAATTGGATTTACTTTGTTTTGGCCGGCGTGCTTTGGAGATGAACCATGAACCGGTTCAAACATTCCATGCTTCTCGCCAATGTTTGCGCTTGAAGCCATACCCATGCCTCCTTGAAGTACACTTCCTAAATCCGTTGCAATGTCTCCAAACATGTTAGATGTCACTACAACATCAAACCACTCTGGGTTACGAATCAACCACATTGTAAAAGCGTCGATGTAAGCAAAGTCTGTATTAATTTGGGGGTAAGAAGATGATACTTCTTTAAACACCTTTCTAAACAATTGACAACCACGGGTAACATTACTTTTGTCAACGCAATGAACCAATGATTTGCCGCTGGAGTTGCCGTTTCTTTGCGAGGCTATTTCAAAACCAGCCCGGATTAATCTCTCGCTTCCATTTTGAGAAATTGGGCGCGGGTCCCATGCTACTTCCCCCTCAAGTCCTGGGAAATCCAGTTGAGGTGGTTCATAATCGCTCTTGCCATTTACCTTTAATGCTGAACGATGTAATAAGCTGTGGTAAAGCCCTTCAGTATTTTCGCGTAATATTACCATATCTACAAGCCCTGGTTGCCAATGCTGAGCGAATTTGTCATGTACTTTATGTAATACTCCTTCATACAATTTGATTGGCCTTACATTTGCATATAGTTCAAGTCCAGCCCTCAATCCTAGAATAACTTCGCCGCCGGCCAAATCTCCATTATCCAATTTAGCACCGGGCCAGCCAATAGCTCCAAGAATCAAGGCATCGGATTCGTCACGGCAAAATTCATATGAACCTTCGGCCCAAACTTTTCCGGTTTCAAGGAAATGTTGGCCGCCACAAGGGATGACCTCTTGTTCAAAACCAATATTAGTATTTTCTGAAATCGCATCGAGAACACGTTGTGCTTCAAGAACAACCTCGCGGCCGGTGCCATCGCCGGGGAGGATGGTGATTCGATGCTCTACCATAGTGCTGGGCAAAAGGCACTCCTACATGAACGCGCCCGTCCTTTTTTTTGGGTTTTTAATACTAATATTATGCAATTCTAATAATTATTGCATTTGGCAACAATAAGGGGGTGGTTTCCGATGGAGTTACTAATTTGTCTAAAATGCACTACTAAGTTGCATGATGGAAAGGAAGAAAAGGTTTCAAAAAGAGGGTAGCATTCATAGGCCCTCAATAATAGGAGTAATAATCATGAAGGATGAAAATAACCCCGGCGAAGAATCTCGGCTCGATTCTTCAAAATTACCGAAGGCGGTTCAAAGACTTGCAGATGCTATGCTTGGAATTGATCCTGCTTGGCAATTAAAAGATTGGTTACAAAATAAAGCAGAGGAAGATTTGAAATTACTTTCAGCAGATTTACAAAGGGAGACGCTACAGGCAGAACAACGTTTGCATCGTATTGAATCTTTATCACGACGCCTAGATGTTGATGTCAAAGGGGGAGATGTAGATCTTGGACAGAAAAATCTGTTTGACTGTTTTGATATTATTCAAAGAGGATTAAATATTTCGTCTGATTCGACCCCTGATAGCCCCTATTCCTCAAATGAATGCGAGGAGTTTCATCCCGCTGGGATGTTAACAAATCTACTTCCTAGTGGGGAAACTGATGACCCCTTTTTGGCAATTACTGCCCAACATGTATTATTGCAAATTGGCCGTTTGATGGAGGAAAATGTTGGCGTTGCCCCCGCTGAAGAAATATTCAATCATCTAAACGAACGACAGATTGAAGATGAGGAAATAAATGAGGCTATCAATTTCCTTTTATTGCAAGGTTCTATTATTGAAATTGATGAAGATATTTTCATTCTTGGTGATGAATGAGAAAGTCAATAAGGGCTTTTCATTAAGACAGTTTTTCGCACTGAAAGAAGCAAACTGATGTGCAATAGACGCTCTTTTAACCTCCAATAAGAATACTACTATGTTTCAAACAATAAATGAATACTCTTAATATCCACGCGGCCGTTTATCATATTATGGGATTAATGCGATCATTTTCAGCAGGTGGAGTAAGTTATTGGATTTCTTTGATAATTTGGCATGATAATATCGTGGCCCTTTGGGCTGCTATCCTCGGATTTTTTTTGGCAGAAAGAATTACTCATAGCGCCCATGAACGAAAACTATTGCATCAACACAGGATGCTCAATCGTCGCTTACTTCAGGCAAACGACACAATTCATGGAATGGATGAACAACTGATATCTACTCAAGAACAATTGATAATAAACAATGATAAACTTAGTATTGCAATTATTGAATTAGAACGAAGAGATGCTGTTGGTTCACCGGCAACTAGAGAATTAATAAAAAGGCAAGATGAAACTTTAGCAATCCAATCATCAGCCATTGCTGAAAATGCTAAATCCCATGAAAGAGCCATGGAAATGTTTTCAGTATTGGAAAGAGCGGTGGGTGCACAAAGTGAACAAGGGGGGGAAATGTTGGCCAAAATGTCACAAATAGTTGAACGCTTAGCACTTGAGCCGAGAAACACAACAGTAACAATGCAAGACTCGGTATTGGTCCAGGGAGATGAAAGAAACAGACCGCCGGTGGGCCGTCCTTCCCAGCAAAAGCAAACAGTGGGGGAAAATAATAATTATTCACATCAACCAACAATAATAGAAACAGGTGCGGCATTTACTACCATGATTAACCCCCAAGAAGGTATTTCTGAAAGTGACAAGAGAAAGTTGAATTCGTTATTGCAGACATTACTTTAAACCAATAACTATCTATGTAAGCCCCCTTTACCGAGTTTGAATGTTATCTGGTGACTTACCAAGTCAAATTCGGCAACGAGAAGAAGAACTTTCAAATTATAGGGATGTATTGCTAACTGCAATTGTAGTCTCAGCTTGTCTGACCATTATTGGAATTTTTTGGCGCGCAGGGGAGCCTTCACTGCCTCTCACTTTGTTAGGACTCAGTTGCCTCATTCTTTTTTCACTACTATTGAGTATTGCAAAAAACAGTCACACAACCTGGATTCATGAAAAATTGGCTGAATTGGATATAGAATGGCATTCGGGCTCAAAAGATGAATTAGAAAACTTACTCGGTGAAATTGAACAATATCGCGGAAAAATAATGGAAAAAGAAACCGTAGGGGATTCTGGAGGGCAAAGGTATCGAACTAGAGGTAAGGATGAGAAAGGCCCTGATTGGGGGAGGAGTGATTCGGCTCTTTCGGGGAAAATGCCTCGACGAGATGGCCTAAAGGGATCGAAGATCTATGACAATCTAGAAGGCCCACTTACTGAAAATGAAAAATTAATGCATCAATTTGATATTCGTAATGCAACTGAAGCACAAAAACGTTGGTTAAGAGAAGAAGAAAAGGATTTGGATATTATCGAAGCAGGAGTTGACAATCTCGGAGATTTGCTGAAAAGTGGATTTTTTGAAAAAGGGGTTGGCCTAGATGAGGAAGGGCAAGAAGAAGAAAAGAAATGATTACTTTTAATTATTATTTGTATATTTTAATGGCCTTTTTGAGTGGGTGGGTTCAAAAGAGGGAAGTTGGGCCAATTGATTATGGCGGTAATCAACTTAACCGAGGCTGAATTTGCGAATACTATTGAGAATAATGAATTGGTCATCCTTGATTTTTGGGCCGAATGGTGTGGGCCGTGTAAGGCATATGGGCCGGTCTATGAGCGTGTTTCGAATGAATTTCCAGATGTTGTTTTTGCAAAAATAAATACTGAAGAAGAACAAGCACTTTCCGGTGCTTTTAATGTTCGTTCAATTCCTACGACCATGGCGTTTAAGGAAAGCATTGGAGTATTTACTCAACCCGGCGCACTACCCGAAGAGGCTCTTAGAGACCTTGTTTCACAATTGCTAAAACTCAACATGGATGAAGTTAGAGTTGAAATTGAAGCTGATACGAATAAAGATAATTAATAGTTGGACTTAATAACTGCTCTGTGGGCAATAATTCAACAATATTCATAGAGAGTATGAAAAAGAAGCCACCCCCGCACCTTAACTGGGGAATGGTATGCAAGTCAAGGCGATATTAGTTGCTGGTGGGCATGGGTGTCGCCTATACCCCTTTACAAGGTACACCCATAAAACTCTCTTACCTTTGCACCGTAGGCCTGTTATTGATTATGCATTAGGAACTATTCGCCGTGCTGGAATAACCGATATTACGATTATTGGAAACCGGTTTATTGGCCAAATTGCGCAACATGTAGGGACTGGATTGCCTGGCGAGAACATTCACTATGTTATAGAAGAAGAACCAAGGGGAGTGAAATATGCTCTTGACTTGGCGCGCTCTCATGTCAAAAATTGCCGTATTATGGTATATTTTTCAGATAATATTACTACTGCAAATATGGATGCTGAGGTAGAACATTTTCGTTCAAGTGAAGCGCCCCCTGGTTGTGTATTGCTGGGTAGAGAGGTTGAAGATCCAGAAAGATTTGGAGTTGGTGTTTTTGATGAGGATGGGAATCTTTCCAATATTATAGAAAAACCAGATGTGGCTCCAAGTAAAATGGCAATTGGAGGAATATATCTCTATGATGAACGCTTTTGGGATATTTTCGACTCGATGGAAAAAGAGTTTGGTGAAAAGGTTACAATTTCTGACGTCAACAAAAAATATATTGATTTGGGTTGCGCTCAATTGAAAGACCTTGGTCAAGAAGTTTGGATTGATTGTGGAACGCCTGATGCTCTACAAGAAGGAGCGGTTTTGGCGAAATTGGGTGTGCTTAACTGTGAGCCATGTAATATTCGAGAAGGAGATGCTGTCGCCTTTTTCAAGGACTAATGCTGAGGTGATTGTGTGAAAGTAGGAATTATTGGGGCGGGAATTGTAGGCGGAGCGATTGAACATTGGTTTGGCCCAAAGCATGAATTATTTATTCATGACCCAGTAAGAGGGACAACTCTGCAAGAAGTAACTGAAAATGTGGATATGGCATATATTGCAGTCCCAACCCCACCTCATCCGGAAACCGGCGCATGTGATACGAGAATCGTTGAAGGTATTTTGGATGAATTGCCGAATGGTTTTAGTGCGGTAATAAAATCCACTGTAGTGCCGGGTACAACACAATCCTATCATCAAAAATACCCTCATTTGAAAATAGCATATTCGCCAGAATTTTTAGTTGAGCGAAGGCACCTTGAAGATTTTGGCAATCAGGATATTTTAGTTTGTGGCACCCACCATGCAGATTTGGCTGAGCGCGTATTTCAACAACACCGTGAAGCAGGAGTAATGAATAGAGACCAATGTTTTCAAGTGACTCCTACTCAGGCAGAATTAGTAAAATATTCAAAGAATACATTTTACGCAGTGAAAGTAATTTTTGCGAACCAGATGTATGACATTTGTCGAGCAATGGGCGAGGATTGGGCGGCTATAAGGGAAATAATCACTGCCGAACAAGCACAACCAATTGGCCCTAGTCACTTAGATCCAATATTTGGACTAAATCGTGGTTTTGGTGGAAAATGTCTACCAAAGGACTCTAATGCATTGCGAGTTCTTGCTGATGATTTAGGTGTCAAGTATGAATGGATGGATGCTTTGCAGAATGACAATGACAAACTTCGTAATATCCTAACTGGGAAGCCCAGTGATGTTGAAACTCAAGATGACTAAATTATTGAATTATTTGTTTATACAATGCTCAATGAAGAAAGGGCCAATATTGAAAATA
>PSPT01000017.1 GCA_004195635.1 Methanobacteriota archaeon | reverse complement strand
TCTTCTTCTGGCGAACAGGTATCGGAGAGAACAGAAAACTCTTGCCATGTTCCAACGAGCCCCTTGGTGGCCTTCGTTAAATAATTGAGGTTGCAGCGGAGAAGAATGGACGATGCCCTTTCACTGTCGCCCACCTCACCGTCGGCCACCTCACCGTCGGCCACCTCACCGTCCTCCAAGCCACCTTTCCAGCCGCCTGTATGGGCATTTCCAATAGCATTCCTCGGTGGGTTATTCTCTCTATTCATTAGGCCGGTTTTTCTGTTATATCAAGGGAAGAATTCCGCTGATGCATTTTGGTCGCACGCTTTGCGTAGTCTTGACTGGACATTCATCCTGCGGCAGTCACCATTTTTGCTATTCATTATTGGGGTTGGACTGATATTTGCTGGATTTCGCCTTCGCTCTGCATTCAGTGGCCGCGAGTGGTGGGCATGGGCGCGGGTTGTCGGTAGTTTTCTACTTGGTGTCACGTTTTCACTAGTGTTGATTCATGAATTATTGGATATTGCATTTTTCCGAGGCGCTTTCATCTTGGCCGTTGCCGCCTACGCATTTGTCATCCTCGCATTACTGACTTTGTTATTCGTTTGCCCGCTGCCAATTTTCACTAGCGATGGTGAGGCGAACGGACGATTTGAGAGTTTTGGGAAAGGCCTCCATCTTGTAGTGATATTATTCTGTGTGTGGTTGTTGATGCCGGCGATACCGGCGATGCTAGGCGTAGCCGCAGCACCACCAACCGCCCCTAGCGAGGGCTACGGTTCAACTCCAGGCCCTTATTCTGTGATAACCCAGACCTATGCCTATCCGATGCCGGCCGAGGTGGAAGCGATTATCGGAGATGTCGAGGGAGATATTGAATTCTCAATCTATCTCACCCTGCCCGAAATTCCTGTAGATGAGCGGATGGAGACAATGCCTTTGGCGATAATTTTGCACGGCTTCGGCAACCCTTACTGGGAAACCTATGTCGATTGGGCAACTCATCTCTCAGCCAAGGGAATGGCCGTAGCATTCATCCAGTACCCTTCGGATGTCCACCCAGAAGGAGCAGATACCTTCGACTTGATAGAAGCACAGGGAATGTCGAACCACCCCCAGCACACGCCTCGAAGTGCCGCGATTGCCGCAGCCATTGAGCATCTGGATGCAACCGCTCTAGACGAAAACCGGAGCGAGTGGCTCGACTCGGTAATCGGAAACACATCTATTGATCCCTCACATCTGTGGGTCGGTGGCCATAGCCTTGGGGCCGGACTAACGTTCCGCACCTTGGACGAATCTCTAATGCGCGGGTGGGGAGATGAATCACTATTCATCGCCTTGGAAGCACCATATGCCCATTCAGTTGATACTGAACTACGGGGTGATTTGCAGACTCTGCCAGACAATACTCTGGTCCATATTGCACTCTCAGAAGATGATACCAGCGTTAGTCCATGCTACGGAGTGTGGCATCAGCAGAGGATAATCTCACGCGATGGGGCTGGGGATTTGGCTACTGGCCAAGTATTCTTGATGACAATTCCAAGTGACCGTCACGGTTTCCCGCCGATGGTCGCCTCACATTACCTGCAGGCTTCGCAGGTGCACGAAGTCTTGGCCGATTGGGGATTCTATCGTCGGGCCGACGCTCAAGCCGACTACATGGTTGCCCGAAGTGATGGAAACTCCTCCAACGACATTTTGGCTGGTGATTATCTCCTCAATGAAACTTGGTTGGCGAATATGGGCGAATGGTCTGATGGTGTTGCGGTTGAGGAAATTACCGTTTACCGCGACGCATTGAACGAAGGTACAGAGGAGTACCAAGATTGTCGCGAAGAGAGCACTGCATGGGATTGATTTCCCCAAGGAAAGCGGTTATCAATTGAGCGTAATCTTTGGCCACATTATTATCAATTGACTAATTTCTAAACCAGATGAAACTTGTTCTATTGTATTTGGTTCATCGTATAACTGTTCAATTTCCTATTGCTTATGCGTCGCCTTCATCAACATGAAGCACCCCCCACAATATGTCGGGAAAGAAATTACAGGACAGTTTGGAAGTTCGAGGCTTTGGTTTGGCTTTGGTTTGGCTTTGGTTCAACTAATAGTTTAACTTTGGTTTCGTTCCCTTTTTGTTTTGTAAATTACCCAGCCAACCTTTGGTTGGGTAATTCTTTCATTTCTCGCAAAAAAACAGAGGGAAAAAATATGTCAATGATTGATATTACACTACCAGACGGCACTGTCAACCAATACTCAGAAGAAATTACTGCTGGAGAAATTGTTGATGATATCTACGGTCGTAAACATGGCTGTATCGCCGCATCTGTCAATGGTGAAGAACGTGATTTCTCTTTTGTTATTGCTGATTTGGAAAATATCGGAGGAACTTGCTCAGCCTCAGTTGATGGAATCAAAACTGATTCTGATGCCGGTATGCACATCCTTCGCCATAGTGCTGCTCACCTTCTCGCCCAAGCGGTCATGGAAATATATCCAGATGCAAAACCCACTATTGGTCCAGCGATTGAGCGTGGATTCTATTACGATTTTGATATGGAACCAATTGGTGAATCTGATCTTCGAACCATCCAAAAGAAAATGTCACAACTGGCGCGACAGAATCTCAGCGTGGAGCGCGTCGAATGTAGCGATGAGGAACTTGAAAACCTATTCGCTAGCAATCCCTACAAAATGGAAATCATCAGCGATAAGGTGGAAGATGGCAGTGGTTCAACCATCTACAAGCAAGGTGAATGGTATGATCTCTGCCTAGGGCCACACGTAGCCAGCACTGCCAAATTAATGAATGTAAAATTGACAAGTATCTCAACCGCATATTGGAGGGGAGACCAATCTCGTCAGCAGTTAATGCGCATTTACGGAATTGTTGAGCCTAGTAAGGATGCCCTAAAGGAAACTCTACAACGCATTGAGGAAGCAAAAAAGCGAGACCACCGTAAACTAGGCAAAGATCTACAACTTTTCCACATTGACGAAGAAGTCGGTCAAGGCCTCATTCTTTGGACCCCGCGTGGAGCGGCAGTGCGCCAAGAATTACAGGATTTCATTTTAGTTGAATTGCGCCGCCAGGGCTATTATCAAGTGTTTACACCTCACATTGGCAAACTGGACCTTTACCGGAAATCAGGCCACTTTCCTTACTATCAAGACAGCCAATATCCGGCACTTGTTGAGCGCGATTTGATGAAAAAACTTGCTGATGAAGATTGCTCATGTGGTGAATTATCAAACTTAATGAGTGCAGGGGATATTGAAGGCTATCTGCTCAAACCGATGAATTGCCCCCACCACATCAAAATCTATGACTCACAACCTCGTTCCTACCGCAACCTCCCCCTTAGGTTGGCCGAATTCGGTACTGTGTATCGTTGGGAGCAATCCGGAGAAATTTCAGGAATGACTAGGGTGCGTGGTTTTACTCAAGACGATGCTCACTTATTTGTAACTGAAGAACAAATTGCCAAAGAAGTTCTTGGCTGCATAGAAATCGTTCAAATCATTTTCAAAACCCTTGGGATGGACGATTACCGCGTCCGCGTTGGTCTCCGAGACCCAGATTCGGACAAGTATGTTGGTGAAGGCGAAAAATGGGACAAAGCCGAAGCCGCTTGTAGAACTGCAGCCTTGAGTCTTGGAGTTCCTTTCACCGAGGAAGAAGGCGAAGCCGCTTTCTACGGTCCAAAAATTGATTTCGTTGTCAAAGATGTTATTGGTCGCGAATGGCAATTAGGAACGGTACAAGTTGATTACAACCTGCCTGAGCGTTTTGACCTTACTTATACTGGACCGGATGGTCAACCTCATCGCCCAGTAATGATTCACCGCGCTCCATTCGGAAGTATGGAAAGATTCTGCGGTGTGTTGATTGAACACTTTGCCGGCAAATTCCCAACATGGTTATCACCAACTCAAGTTCATGTGATAACAATTTCAGAAAAGCATAATTTGTGGGCACAGGAAGTCATTTCTGCATTGGTTGAGGCCGGAGTTCGGGTTGAAGCAGATATGTCTGATGCGACGGTTGGTAAGAAAATAAGAACTCACCGAAAGATGCAACCAAATTATATGGTTATTCTTGGTGATGAGGAAGTGGAAAAGAAGACTGTTAGTCTGCGGGGCAGAAATAATGAGCAGGTGAATGGTATGCCAATTGGTGAATTCATAGAAAAGTTAACCGCTGAAATTCAAAGTAAGGATCTCCAACTTACGCTTACTCCAAAAACAGAGAAACAGGATTAATGCTCGGTTCAATGACCGCCCACTCAGTTTACTTTACCATACGGTGGGTCATGGGTTTGTTCGGTTTTTGCTTGTGCTATGGCGGATTAGCAGAATCTTCAATAGATTCAGCAAGTTCTTCTTCAATATCGATTTGACAAAGGAAAGCATCTACATCAATTAAGTCACCAATACTGGCAGTTCTCGATTGCGATTTATCAGCACGAATAACAAGGAATGTCGTCCTACCTTTGACGTCATCTGCAAAAAAGCGAATTTGTTTTGTTAGACCCATTGCTCGAAGATCCGAGGCCATTTGCGTCCAGATATAATTTCGAAGTACAACTCCTCGATTATAACCGTGAATTAGTGTGATTTTATTCACTTGAGGGAATTTAATAATCTGAATTATTGCAGCTTTTGCTTCTTCAAGCGTTAAGCCATGAAGGTCTTTTTCAATATGTGTCATCGGAAATCAAGTTGCCTATGGCAATCTATTATTCAAATTATTGCATATTACTCAATGTCTTTCTGCGTAAATTCTAGATATTAGAATTTGTTGAAATAGTCCAAGGATACATCGTGCAGGACCGATGGGGCCTTTTTTTGGCTATTCAAATTCAGCCTTGATGTTCTTTTGTTTGATGTCTATATGTGTAATAAACGGCTAACAAAAGGGATGTCACTCCCATCCAAAAATCAAAACCGGGCAGACCAGACGACTCGCTTTCCATAAATGCAAATATCCAAGGCAATAGATAATCCTTTCTGACATTGGGTGGGGAATGCCAAAATTATCACAATACACAAGTAATAAAGGTGCACCCTTTGATTTAACCTGTTATTCAAATCAGATTATAGTTTCTTGATGGCATCTTCATGCTTTACAAGTAGATTGCGTAGTTTGACCTTCAAACTTGGCGTCATCAAATCATTGTCAGTTGTCCATTCTTCATGGTCAAGAATCATATTCCTTGCCGTCTCATAACCTTTCCAAACTGGCGCTACCATATTGTTGGTTTGAAATTCTTTTAACAGCCATGCATTGACTGCAGGATCAGCACATAATTCAGCATCATCGCTTGAAGCATTGATACCTGCTGCTGCAAGAGCTGGGCGAAGTGTATAGAAGTTTGGATATACAATCAAATATGTATTTTTCATATTTCTTCCGTCAAGAACTGCCTGCTCGGCATAAGGTGAAAGTTTCAAATTTTCTTCAAGAGGGGAGGGGCTGACATATTTGCCGTTTTCCAACTTGAATTGGCTCTTCACTCGCCCAGTAATTGAAAGGTAACCCTCTGGTGTCAACTTACCCAAATCACCTGAACGGAAACCACCATCCTCGGTCATCACTTTTGCAGTTTCTTCAGGCAAATTCCAATAGCCACCCATAATATTTGGCCCGTAAATGACAATCTCTCCTTCATCTGGCCTCGCAGGGTCATCCCATGCATCTGTGTCTATGACTACCCTCACTCCATTTACTGGTTTTCCAACCGTATTGAGTTTTGATTGACCTGGGCCCATCCAGCCATTTGCTGAGACGAGTGGTGAAGTTTCGGTTAATCCATATCCTTCATAACAAGAAAACCCAACCATTTGAATAAATTCGGCTACATCTGGACTTAGTGCTGCTGCCCCACTCATACAAAAACGAATATTTCCGCCGAATCTGGCTCTAACTTTCTTCCAAATAATCTTGTCAAAGAACTTATCTCTGAGTCCTTTGGCTGGAACTCTATCGGCTTGAACTCCTGATTTGGCGATTCTCTTGGCGGCGTGCTTGCGTGCTTTTCCTGAAAGCATTCGCTTAACTCCAGAAGATGCAAATTGACTATTCACGCGATCATAGAATTTACTCCAAACTCTCGGAACTGCGAGAAGAACTGCCGGTTTAATTTCAATACATTCGTCGGCAATTTTCGTTAGGTCTGAAACCAAATTGATGTGAACGCCGGTCCTCAACATCCAGTGCAAATCAAAAGTACTGCCAAAAGAATGAGCCCATGGTAGGAATGCTGCATTCTTATCTCCAGGATATATTTCAAACACCCCTTGTACTGTCAATACATTTGAAAGAATATTCCAATTACTCAAGATTACGCCTTTTGGATTTCCAGTTGTTCCGCTCGTGTAAATAAGAGTGCAAAGCGCATGCGGGTCATCAGCGATTTCGGCCAATTCATCTGCCACTCGACCGGCTGCGACGAATGTAGCCCAACGATGAAGAGTTACACCTTCGGGGGGAAGTTCATTTGCTTCTTCTTCACCGAGAAGAAGGATTCCACTTGCCGGCCATTTTTCAGCTTCAGCCGGCATGTTTGCTATTAATTTATCCAACACCTCGGGATTTTCCACAACCACCATCTTAGGAGTACTATCTCCCAAAATATATGTCCATTCGCTTCCATGCTGGTGAGTATACATTGCAGTGTAGGCAGCGCCAATTGCATTTGCTCCATAGGCTAAAGCAGCCCATTGTATTGAGTTATTACAAATAATTGCCACGCGCTCGCCGATACCAATACCATTATCTCGTAAAGAACGTGCAACACAACTGGCCAATTCGCCAAATTCATTGTAAGTAGTATGTTGTCTTGGCATATCAGGCGCAGGAATTGCACCAAAGCATGGTTGGGAACCAAATAAATCTACACTTGTTTGCAACATTTGGTATAGAGTTCTCGGATCATCATTAACAGGTTCGCTCCAATCACGGTCTGTGGCTTGTCGCGGCCATTGGTGTAAATTATCGGCAGGCATGGCTCGCACAACCCGTAACCATATTTCAACTATAACACGGAAAAGAAAAACTAATGAGGTCAATAATAATTAGCAATTGAATATTCTTCGTATGTACTAATAGCACATAGTCTCAAAGCCTTTCACTGTGGCGAAGTTATCATGCAATACCGGAATGGAGTGGCGATGGCCGGATTTCTGCTCCTCTCATTACTTTCTCCAATGATGATTTCATTCGCCTCCAATTTCCAAGATGACTCAACATCTATTTCTAATATTATTCACATGGATAACCTCTCTCCCTCCTCTTTTTCAAATGTTGAAGACGGCCAAAATGAATGTGGATTAAGCACTTATTCACCACATGTCCAAACTGCATTTAGACGAGAGGCAGCAAACGCAGAAGATGAACCGCAAATTGGTGAATCGACTGCCAAGTGGTTAGTTGTTCTTTCAGAAGTAGGTTGTCAAAGCAGAACCGAAGTAATGCCTTATGCAAAGCAGTTAGGTGCGCATTCGCTAGAAAGTACAATTCTTTCTGGCACTTGGATAATGAGTTTTGAAAGTGGTTCTGAAGCCAATTCCATTCTCTCAAAAGCCGCCGGCGTAAATAACCCATCTGATGAATACATTTTATCTTCCACTGCTAATGATGACCTACCCTTTGTTGAAACTTTTCACCCAATGAGAGAAACTATTCGAACACCACGGTTAATTCCCAGTGACACAAAATTCTCTGATCAATGGCACTTGCAAAACACCGGGCAAGGCGGTGGAACTTCTGGTGAAGACGTCAATATTACCGGTGCGTGGGATAATTATGATGGTTCTGGTGTGCTGATTGCGATAGTTGATGATGGACTTGATACTACTCACGATGACCTTTCACCAAATTACAAATCATCGCTTGACTATGATTATTGTGCAAATGATGCCAACCCAGACCCAAGTAGTTGGAATGGGCATGGTACTTCTGCAGCAGGGGTTGCTGCAGCATATGGAAATGACAACTACGGTGTTACTGGAGCCAGCATGAATGCTGACCTAATTGGGATTTTGCTCATTGCCTGTAGCATGAATGACAATATGGAATCCAATGGCTTATTGCACCAAAAAGGCGCAGTGGATATCTATTCAAATTCTTGGGGACCCAATGATAATGGCTATACCAAAGAAGCACCGGGGCCATTAATGCTTGCTGCTTTTGAGGAACAAGCCTATGGTGGACGAAATGGCTTAGGCGGAATCATTACATTCGCTGGCGGAAATGGAGGAAGTAATAATGATGATTCAAATTATGACGGATATGCAAATAGCCGTTTTACCCTCGCCATCGGAGCCGTTGACGATGGTGGAGACCGTTCTTATTATTCGGAACCCGGTGCAAATCTAATCGTGGTCGCTCCTTCCGATGGCGGAGCATCGGGAATCACCACCACAGACATAGAAGGAAGCGGAGGCTATTCTAATGGCGACTGGACTAATTCTTTTGGTGGCACATCAAGCGCCACTCCCCTTGTTAGTGGAATTATTGGCTTGGTTTACGATGCTAACCCCAACCTTACTTGGAGGGATGTTCAGCATATTTTGGTTAATTCTGCCCATAAAGTGGATGCGGGCAATAGCGGTTGGACAACAAATGGTGCAGGTCTTGAAATTAACCACGAATATGGCCATGGCATGATTGATGCCGGCGCAGCCACAAACCTCGCCGCAAATTGGACAAATGTACGTGCAGAAGACAATTGGACTTCTGGTCAAATAAATGTAGGAACTACTATCCCCGATAATAGTGCTTCTTGGACCACAGAATATCTAAACGTAAGTGCCGGCATAAAAGTTGAAACTGTTGAAGTTCTCTTTGATGCTGACCACAATTATCGCGGTGATTTGGATTTGACCCTCGTTTCACCAGATGGAACTGAATCAAAATTAATTGAAAAGCATGGCGACAGTGGCAATAATTGGAATGAATGGTTATTCACCTCAACATTGCACTGGGATGAAATGAGCGATGGTGAATGGCAACTCAAAGTTAGGGATATGGGTAATGGCGATGCCGGAACTTGGAATCATTGGGCACTATCTATCCATGGAACAACCATTACAACCGATTCAGATGGCGATGGTTTGTGGGATAGTAATGAGACTGACACTTGGCATACTGACCCATTTGATATTGACTCTGATGATGATGGTTTGAGTGATTGGGACGAAGTAATGGTATGGAATACTGACCCAAATGTGAATGACTCTGATTTAGATGGGCTTGATGATGGTGTTGAAGTAAATACACATGGAACAAACCCACTTGATTATGATTCAGATGATGATGGACTGACCGATGGCGATGAGGTTAAGATCCACAACACAAATCCAACCGTTTATGATCCAGATGCCGATACTGATGGCTTCTATTGGTTCCAAGACTGTAATGACTCAAATGCTCAAATCAAGCCTGGCGCCTTTGAATTATTGAATGGTTATGATGATAATTGCAATGATGTAATCGATGAAGGCTATAACATGTCAGATTATGATACTGATGGGTTGAGTGATTATGCAGAATGGCACACTCATCTAACAAATTATCAAGATAATGATACTGATGCTGATGGGCTTGAAGATGGTGATGAAGTGAATGTCTTAGGTACCGACCCACTTGTATATGACCCAGATACTGACTTGGATGGTTTCTATTGGTTCCAAGACTGTAATGATACCGATGCGAGCATATATCCAAATGCTACTGAGATTCTTGATGGAATAGACCAAAATTGCAACGATATTATTGACGAGGCTTTTCTCACATCAGACCATGATGAAGACGGGTTAACCGATTATCTTGAATATCATAATTACACGACAAATTGGACTAATCCTGATACCGATGGAGACGGAATACCCGATGGAGCCGAAGTAAATGTATACATGTCCGACCCACTGGTTTTTGACCCTGACGAAGATTTGGATAATTGGTATCATTTCGCCGACTGTAATGACACAAATGCTGAAGTATTCCCTGGCGCCGAAGAAATATGGAATGGAATTGATGATGATTGTGATGATGAAGTGGATGAGGGCACAAGCCCACCTACCGAAATTGGATTTGCAAGTCTTCAAACTTCGGTATCGTCAAGTGGCCATGTTGAACAAGGTGGCATGGTGAACTATAGTGCCCAAGCGATTGATACTAATGACACAATAAATTGGACAATTGAAGGCTCACCCTACAACGGAGGAAATGTTTCTCACACATATCTTGAAATTGGCAACTTCTCATGGACTGCATGCGTTAGCCGAGAAAATGTTTCTTCCTGTCAAGATGGAATAATCTCTGTGATTGAAGTAATCGATACTGGAAATGGTGACAATACTAACGGGGGTGGTGGTAATGGATCTAATTCAGGAAATGGTAGTACTGGTGGCAGTGCAACTAATTTAGGTCCCGAGGGCCTTTCCCAAATCACCCCAACTTACATTGCAATCTTTACTTTATCAGTTCTATTGATTGCACTGATTGGCCTCTTATTGGGCCGGCGCGGAGGAGACAGAAAGAATACTGGCCAGATAGGTCCTGCTCAAGGAAAATATGCAAGCAATCAGTACGCATCTAATCCACCTGCGTATGGGCAGCAACAAGCAAACTACCCAACCCACAATGGTGTTGAAAGTGAGTATTCGCCCCAAGGAAAGTATGTAACTCAAGGTGAAAACGTATACTCAAATGTTCCTAGCGCACCAGATTTCTCGCATGGTGGAAAGAAGTGACTTCGAGATTATCCAGCCAACTAAGGTAGTTTTGCACTCACATTTGCACGCCAATCCATGCCATCGTTTTTGTTAGCGAGTGGACTTGCCGGACTTGGATGCCAAACGGTATCAATTTCAATACCTAATTTTTCATGATTTGGGATTGCAATCTTTGCTCTTTTTTCTGCATATTTTCCGACCCCAATTATTTTTTTGATTTTTAATATTTCCACTACTTTGAGTAAATGTTCGTCACAAGTACTGAGAATTTTTCTCGTCGCCTCCCCTGCTAATTTATCTGGAGTCAAATTTTTCCCCGACTCACCGAGAAGTAATAGTGGGCAGTGATTTAAAACAAATACATTCTCAAATATCCTCTCTGATGTACCATAGTGTTGCAGAAGAAGATTCCAAAGACGAGTGCCGCTTACCTCTTGCCGTTCAAGCGATAGGCCTGAAACGGGTCTTTTTGGATGAGCGCCTGTGGGATGAATTATCTCAGCATTAGTAATGTCCAAAATATCCTGCACCACTCCTGTTGCGCCGAAAGGCACTCCGGTTTGACCCATACCCCATGGGCCGGGATTCATGCCGAGAAGAATAGTTTGAGCACCAAGCCCACCCCATTTTTGCAAATATTGTTCATGCGCTGATGCAGCATAATCTAATGGATTCGTCGCATAGCATACATCGGTTTGAGAGATTAATTCTGGGATTTGAAGGTTGCATATTCTTGCCATCTTTTGACCTGCCAAGAGTAACTGTTGGGATATTGCAATATCTTCCCTTTCTCTGTCACTACCCATTATCAATACCTACCTGCACCGATTCTTCTCGCTAATCTACCGCAAAGGTCATGCCTCCAAAAGGCTTAGTGACGTAAGTACAAAAAGACAATTCTGTCAATCGAGAATGGGTGAACTTTCATCCATTCAACTTTTCAAACTGAAGAAATCTATACAAGTTAACCTTGTCGACCTTCAATTGCTGAATTTAGTAAAGCGACAGCCGCAATTACTCTCCTATCCAATGGATGATCTTGAGGTATTATTATATCGGTCTTTTGTATGATTGGGTTAAATCTTTGATGCATCATTATATCTTGCTGACCTTGGATGCTGAAGTGAAATTTTGCCGGAATAAATGGGATAAATCTTCTTACAATTGCAATGCTATCTTCAACCAATTCAGCATATTCGTTCCCATTAGCATCAAGTATTTTCCATGTATCTTTGAAAATTGACTTGAGCCCTTTACGACGCGCAGCACCAAGGTTTTCACCAGTAGTTAAATCAACAATGTCGTATGTTGACCACAAATCAATCATGCTTCTTGCTTTTATTGAAAGTAATGGTTGCGTACATGTTTCATCTGAATAGAGAACAATATCTTCCTTTAATTTGAAGCGCTTTTGTTTTGAAAAAGCAACAACTTGGTCATTCATATCCTTGAACAAAAAAGATCCGCCAAAAATTCTAAAAAATTTTGTTTGAATGTAATAATGGTCCATAGAAAATATTTCGCCCATAGCCATTGTATTGGGCTTTTCCATTTATTCCTTCCGGCATATGTTGCATCACCACCAACCACAAGTATCTATAAGCCTTCAATCAGTAGAAAATTATGATAATATGCCCACTATAATTTCACCTTGGACCTTCTCTTAAAGGAGGAAAATAACATACATTTCGTTATAAAAATATAAACCGAAGGGTTGAACAGTAGGAGGCTTGCCGCCTTGTTTGTATTCCAGCCCTTATGCGGCTTTCCCCCCAACTGTTTGGTGATTAATGAATGAGTGAATCAAGTATAGTAATTCCTGGCGAAGTAGTAGCAATTGAAAGCGATTGGAGTGCCGGTGTAGGCGTAGTTGCCCATAATGGCAATTGGACTTCAACCACAACTGGACATGTTCACTTCAATTCTGATGAAAACCAAGTAAGTGTCATTTGCGCTGGAGAAGGGCTACGCTTAGTTGAGATTGGCGATGTCGTTATTGCCGAAGTTTGGAAAATCCGAGAATCAATGATTGAGTCAACAATTCTTGAAATTGAAGGAAGGGAATTTCGCGACTTACTTCCCAGCCAACTCGTTGGTCAAACTCATGTAACAAAATTCGTTAACCGTTACATGCATGAAGCACGCGATGGAGTTCGACGCAGAGATATCATTCGAGCAAAAGTATCCCAAGTTTCTCCTGTCATTCGACTTGAAATGAGAGACCACAACGGTTGTGGAGTCATCCATGCTCTTTGCCCACAATGTGGTGATACACTACAACCCAACAATGAAGAAGATGACTGGAATGTTAAATGCCCAACTTGTTCACACACTGCATTTAGAGTGCTTTCTGATGGATATGGCCTTGGATACGATGTTGTTGAAGGCGGTTCAAGTAAACTCAACAAACCAGGAAAGCGCTGGGGTAAAGCGGCAGAAGACTATTTTGCCAAGGGTCCTGCTGCAAGGAGTACACTAATTGCTGCCGATGTTAGAAATGATGGCTCAAATGTCAGCCTCATGAACTTTGGCGATGGCGGCGGAGACCGTCGCGGTGGAGCTGGAGGAGGAGGGCGCCCCCAAATCAAAGGATTCAAGTTATTCGTTGGAGGAATTTCTCGCGGCGTAAGTACCGACCAATTGAAGGAATCATTTGCAGTTCACGGTAAAATCAATGATGCTATCGTAATGGTTGACAAAGATACCGGTAATAACAGAGGTTTCGGTTTTGTTACTTTTGATTCAAAAGAAGATTCTGAAAAGGCAATTGCTGCAATGCATAAAGCTGATTTCCATGGCCGAAGATTAACTGTAAACGATGCTGATGCTGGAAAGAAAGGCGGACGTGACCGCCCAGCCCGCCCGGCTGGAACTCGAATCTATGTTGGCGGCTTACCTTGGAGTATGAGCGATGATGGACTCAAAACATTATTCGCAAACCACGGAGAAGTTGTTGATTGCAAGGTCATTTCAGACCGATCTACTGGACGCTCTAAGGGATTCGGTTTCGTTACAATGAAAGATGCTGATGCAAAGACAGCAGTATCTGAACTTGACACATACAAAATTGAAGGTCGTACTCTCAAAGTTCAAATCGCAACTGACAAACCTCGCGGTGGCAAAGACAGTAGCCGAGGAAACCGAGGCGGCAATGAACATCGAGGTAAAAACAGTAGCCGAGAAAATCGAAGCGACAATAATCGTAAAGGTGAAGGAGAAGATGGCCGTTCATCTCGTGAAGAACGTGCGCGCCGCGAAGAAGGAATTGGCGATTAATTCGAACGGCGGTGGACCATTTTATGGATGGAGAGGCGAAATGGCTTCTCCTTGATGGATATGAAGATGAACCAGCGGCATTTGGCGTTCCCCCTTACATTGGATTTCATGTGAGATATGTAGCAGGAGTTCTTGAATCACACAATATTCCTTATGAATATGTCACTATTGATGAATGGAGAAGATATAGCCTAAAGTCAGATAGCCCAAGTGAGATTTTGAATAGAATAGGAATTAATAACTTGCTTGGAACTGTCCTAATTGCTGGAGCAATTGTTCCGGGAAAGTATCTTAGAGGCACTCCGATTTCGCATAAAGAGGCACGTGAAATCATATCAGCTCATCCACGTAGTGTCCCATTTCTTGCTGGTGGATGGGCGATTCGTGGCTGGCGCCAACAGGGCTGGAATCCATTAAAGCAAAACCTATTCCTTACTGTTCAAGATATTGATGCTACTCTCAATAACTTTCTCAACACAAATAACTGGAAACATCAACGTCGTACTGCCGAACAATGGGAAAAATGGGCAATCGCAGGAGCATCATCAAAAGCAGTCACAAAAAACCAAGACCTCCATGGGCCATTAACCTATGAAGTGGAAGTTTATCAAGGGTGCGTGAGGTTTAGGAATGGCTGTAAATTTTGCATTGAGCCAAAAAAGGGTATCCCAAAAGATCGCCCTGTAGATTCCATTCTCGCCGAAGTGAATGCGGCATTAAATTCAGGAGTCACACACTTTAGATTGGGAGGGATGACAGATGTTTACACATACATGGCCGAAGGAGTTATTGATTTGGAATACCCAATTCCTAACCCCGGGCCAATTGGCAAATTGCTTTACGGGATGCGTGAGGATGAGCGCCTAGATATCTTGCATACCGATAACGCCAACCCATCAATAATAGCCGAAAATATTGAGCCTGCGACTGAAATAACCAAACTACTTTGTGATACACTAAGTGATGGTTCAGTATTATCTTTTGGACTTGAAAGTGCTGACCCAATTGTTCACAAAGAAAATTGGTTGAATTGTTCAAGTGAGCAACTGAAAGTTGCTATCCGACATATCAATCAATATGGCCGAAAAAGAGGAAATAGAGGCTTGCCAAAACTCCTTCCGGGGTTGAATTTCATCGCAGGTCTAAACGGTGAATCAAGTGAGTCATACAACCTAAATAAAAAACTCCTTAGAGATTTAAAAAGGGAAGGGATGTGGCTACGCAGAATAAATATTCGTCAGGTTGAGGGTGAAGGTTTTCAAACTGTTGATGAAAAAGATTTCACAAATTTCAAAACTTGGGTGAGAGATGAAATCGATGCGCCGCTCTTGCAGGAATTATTTCCGATTGGAGAACAATTAAAGCGCGTAACATGGGAGAGCCATGAAACAAGATTCCGCTTACCTCGGCACCTTGAGCCTGAATTACAGGACCCATCTATTCATGGTAAATCTGGAATTACTTTCGGCCGTCAAATCGGTGCATACCCCATTTTGATAGGCGTGCCTTATTTGATTCCACTAGAATCTGAAAGTGATATTATTGTGACAGGGCATGGAAAACGCAGCATTTCTGCAGTTGAATCTAATCTTGACATCAATACTTGTACCCAAAAACAATTGCAAGCAATTCCTGGAATTGGGGAGAAAACCGCATGGAAAATAATTTCTAAGCGAGCGAGACTATTGTCAAAAAATAAAGGAGAAGACCCTTTTCAAAATCCCACACAAGCATTACTATACTCTGACATCAATTCCAAAGATCACGAAAATATTCTCCGGTTTTTCTAACACCTAGAACGTATCCACATAGCACGGCCACCCTGCCACATCGACTTTGTTCAATCCTTTGACCATCTCCGGCCAACTTAAATCTGCACTCGCTAACACTACCTTTTCGGGGTAATTTTCCAAACTTGGCAGCGAGTTGTTGATGATTTTTTCTTGTGGTGTTGCATGCTTGGTGGCAATGAAAATATGCAACTGAATTCCTTTTCGGCTTGCCAATTTGCAGCATTAGCCATCCCTTCAATATGAGTCGCTTTTTTACTATGAAGCAAATGAATTACCTTCGCTGAAGATGCAAATGCAGCCTCAATGATTGGCCGGTCAGCGCCTTTAGTTTGGAATCCCCAAGGTGGATTCATGATAATTACATCAACCTTAATTCCTTCGGGCAATCGCCCCTGGATTTTTTCACAAATAACCGCTATTTCACAATTTGTTTCGCTTCTTACTCGAATTGCATTCTCCTCAGCAATCGCTACAGATTCGGGGTCAGCCTCGATTAATGTCACTGATTTTGCACCAAGATATGCACACCCTAAACCAAGGACTCCTGCACCTGCTCCCAAATCTACTACATTAGCCCCAATCAATGAATCATCCATTGCAAGAAGTCCAAGCCATCGGGCGGCTAGTTGTCCTTCCGTGGGATATTGCTCTAACTTAGGTTTGGCATTTTGAATTGTCAATAATTGTGACAATCGCATCGCCAAGTGACGTAGGCGCATTATCATCACCCCATGGAATAAAGGTATTCAGCGCTGACCGTATCCGCCTAATTGGGCTCGGCGGCGAGCAGCCTCATCAGCTTCTTTTCGTAATTGTTCAAGGCGAACAAGAGTTGACATAGTTTCATTTGCAGAGGGAGGACTTTTTGCAACCCCTCCATTAGGGGCTTGAGTTTGGATTTGCTGTGCTTCAGATTGAAGACGAGCGAGCAATTGTTGACCAGGTTGTTGTTCACCACAAAAACGGCAAAATTTGATCATTTGAGGCATATCTTGTCCGCAGCCAACACAATAAGTCATGCTATCACCATGTAATCGCTGATGTCCTACTGCTTTCAAACTTATGATTCTCAAGCAGCACCTGTAATCTCAAGGAAAATGCTCCATGTGTCAATTCCTGCTGCTAATGCAACTTCACTTACAGCGCTAAATCTTTCGTCGCCCATCAAATCACTTGCTGGAATCCCTTCAGATAATAATTGACTGACAATTGCACGGAAATCTCCCTCAGGTCCAGCCGGAATTGGCGGGGAAGGAGGGCCGCTTGGAGGACCAGATGGAGGTCTAGAAGGGGAACTTGCTACTGGAGGAGAAGGAGGGCCGCTTGGAGGACCAGAAGGAGGACCAGAAGGAGAACTTGCTACTGGAGGAGAAGGAGGGCCGCTTGGAGGACCAGAAGGAGGACCAGAAGGAGGACTTGATACTGGAGGGGAAGGGGGGCCGCTTGGCTGAATACCTGGACCATTTCCAGTGAACTCGGAATCTAATTCAGGGAATGTCAATACTAATTCTTCCACTAATTCTTCATTATCATCAGGTTGAGAAGCAGCGGGCTGAGGCGAGGGGGCAGAAGTTGGAGGAGGAAGGGGGGTTGAGGTTTCTACTTCTGCCGTAGTGGCTGAAGGGGTTTGAGCGGTTACATTTCCGCCGGCACTATGGGTGACGCTGGCTAATAAATCTGGAGTGAATACATCTACAAGGCCACTATCTTTCGCCTCGTTGTCGACCGAATCGGCTCCGCTTGCGAGAGCAGAAAGAGCCGAAGACATCGCATCCATTCCTAATTCTCTTGAATCTGGCTGAATTGTAACTTGGGGAACGCTTTCTTGAGAGTGATCAGCACTATCATCCTCCGTTTTGCCTAAATTAAGGATCACAATTTTTGGAGTTGAGGTTTGTTGGGTTTGTTGAGATGAAACAACAGTATTGCTTTGGCTGGCTGGTGGAAGTGGGACTGCACCTTCACTTGAACCATCGGAGGTTGGTTGTGCGATTGCATACTTGTCCGATACAGATGCAGTGCCATCACGCACAACGGCATCCGAGCCTCTTCTTTTTGCTAATTCTTCTGCCCCTAATCTAGGAATACTAACAAATGCCTTACCGACAATACTTCGCGGTGGCATTGGCAGATGGAATGTATCGAGGGGAGATAACTCAGGATGTCTAAAACAAGGAATGTTCATTTTTTCAAAGCCTCTGGTCATCCCAACTTGATAACCAGTAGGTACTGGAGTTAATGTTGTCATACTACGAACCCATTTGTCATTTGTAACCAAATGTTGTAACCATGCGCCGAGGTCAGATGTTGCAATTTCAACTAATTCAAAAGAGGCTGTGCGGTGGTCAAAACCTTGCTCCTTCAACAAATCTGCTGTTTCTCGCGGACGATAAAACAAACCGAACACAGGATGGTCATGATCAACCATATCCCCATGCACTTCAAGCAATTTACGCTCTTTTCGCTTACACAATAATAGAATTAATACTCGGCTTTGCTCAGAGGACCAAACTCCAGGCCACCTTTGGTTGCCTTCATCGGTGAGTTGAGTAATGGTCATATTAGGAAGAACTGCTGTGATTCCCATCTTCTCACCAAGCGGGTGGACATCAATCAAACCTATGAGTTCTATGGCTACATAATCAATAGATTAAACTATCAAACCACGCGAATATACTAATTCAGCCAACAATACACAACCTCCTGCTGCGCCCCTGATTGTGTTATGCGATAAAGCAAAGAAATTGATTACTTTTGCTTTAGAACTATTTATTCCTCCGACCATTATTGCCATACCTGCACGTAAATCTTTACTTGGGTCCAGTTCTTCCGACAAATTATTTTCTTGCCCCAACCATAAATGTTCAACTCGATTGGGTATTTCTTTACAGATTTGCATTATTGATTTCGGTGCCGAAGGCAGATTATTTTCTGAAAAACAAGTCCACTGAGAAATTGCTCTTTCGGCATCACTTACTGATATCACATTCTCAAAATGAACTGAAACTTCAACTAAATGCCCATCTCTTTCCCCTACCCTAACACATTCTGCTGTGACTTCAATATCTGCAGGAATGATTACCTGCTCATCTATTACTCCCAATAAATGCTTTAATTCAGATATTACTTTTTCTTCTTCACCAGGAATAAATGGATTAGGATTACCGTTAACTGAACTCTCGTCACTTAGTAACTTCCAGCCCCCACCAGATAATGCCTGTTGGGTCTTTATTTCCACCTTGATAATTTTGTTGATTTGACTCAAGGCTTTGAGAGGAAGGGCAATTGGTACGATTGTACAATTAGTTGAGCAAGTGATTGAGCCAATGCTACCTGCAACTTCCACTCCATCCATCTTTGCTGCAGAAGATTGATGCTTTAGTGTTGGTTTATGGCTGCCAAAATGGGTCAAATGTTCAGGATTTAAATCGGCAATCACTAAGGGCATCCCCGGTTGTTCACGATGAGCACTTGCATTACTAAAAATGTGAAAACCTGCATCTGCAAGTTGTTGTTCAATAATACTTGCTGGAGCACTTGGAAGGGCTGAAAAAACCAATTGGATATTCGTTTTTTCTAATTGACTAATTATCCCCCTAATTTCACCCGAAATCACTGTGATATTAGGCAGATTTGGCCGCTTTTCGTCCAATCGCCAAACTAACTCTGAAAGTTGTTTTCCTGCTGATTCTTCACTTCCAACTACAACTGCTAATCGAAACCAGGGATGGTTGACCAAGCGTTGTTGAAAGCGCTGACCGACAAGGCCGGATGCGCCTAACACAGCGACAGGAATCCTTTCGCTCATGAACTTGGCTGAGGCCATTCGCTCAAGAGTGATTCGCTATGTGTTATTATCATTATGTGGAAAAGGGAAATATTTACGCACAATTAATTTGCGGAAAATACTTGCCCCATCGCGAACAGAACCAAGCTTTGCTTCACCGATTCGTTTGTCATAACGAATTGGAACTTGAGTAATCCGTAGGCCTGTATTTGAGCAATTAGCAAACATTTCTGCTTCTATTTCGAAGCGGATAGAGTTTAGATCCATCTGTTCAATTGATTCTCGCCTAAATGCCCATGCACCAGTACAAAGGTCTGTAATTGGAACTCCATAAAGGGAGACGGCGAGCCAAGTTAACAAATGATTACCAATATAATTTAATCTTGTCATAGCACCTTCTGATATTTCACCCCGAAGGCGTGAACCCATCACCACATCATAATGTTTCAATTTTGCAAGAAGCCGAGGGATATCTTTTGGTGAATATGTTCCATCTGCATCGATCATTACAAGTGCACTATTCTTCGAGGTGATAAATTTCTCAAAAGCCATCCTCATACCTGCACCTTTTCCTGATTGTGCTGTTTGAAGAATTACCTCGCAGCCAAAATCTTGGGCGATTTGGACTGTGCCATCAACACTACCGCCATCGACAACCAATACTTCAACGAACCATCCTTGTTGCTCGAGTGTGGCGACAGGGATTTCTTCGAGTACACCGAGTAAAGCATCCTCCTCATCAAGAGTTGGCAGAAGGATGGTGAGCCCTCGCATGTTTGCTAGAAGAGGCGCTTTGACTAAGTCTTATCGCCGACAATACCTCAATAGAAACTCATTAGTTTCCCATTAATTTGGCCGGACTTCAAGCCAATGAATGTATATTCCGTCACTATCTATGATTCTATCGCCCCTTCCCGAAAGACCAAGGGGGTTTATCCAATACCCACCCGAACTAGAAATTATTTCAATATTTACTGTCAGGTTTTCATCATTTGGAGTTCCCGAAGGGATTTTTACCATTGTCCAACCATCTAAATCAACGACTTGACTACTAGTCCAATCTCCCGAAGACAAAGTCACTCTAACGACTATTCCGCTTGCCCCTTCAAGTAATACAGTAGACGATACTGTTCTATCACGAAGGTTTGCAGGGATTTCCGACTCCCACGACATTTCACCCTCGCTGATGAAACTGCGTTTATCTGGAATGACGGGGTCATCCCAATGCCTATGTTCATCCCAAGGGTCTTTGCGCAATTGACAATTAGGAGATTCTTCACAAGATTCTTCGGATGGAGAAGATATCCAACCTTCAGATTCTGGAATTAAATTATCTGCTAACTTCCATAATCTCGCCCCCTCAATTTCCAATTCAATTGTCCACCAAGGCGAAGGAGAAAGTGTCCAAGATAATCCTCCAATTGGACTGGTTATAGCATAGGAAATGTTGAGATCTCGCAAGGCGTCAATGTCACCATGTCGAATTGCCGTAGTTGCTGCGGATTGGATGCTTTCTTGCAAATGAATTAATCCAATTACGGGGTGAGTGGATACTAAAATATCTCCATCCGCATCAAATGCATATCCCCAGTGAGCATTTTCCACATATACAACCTCACCTTCTCCAACATAATTCGCTAATTCAGCGACAATTGCTCGGTCTCCATCGGTAGTTGCGAATAGTTCTGGGTGGTTTGATAAATTCAATATTGCAATTTGTGAGCAGGAAACAAGTAATATGGCAAAAGAAAATACGATAAATCTTGCTCTTTTTGACTCTACAATTTCAAATGAACGTGTATATTCATCGACTGATGAATCATCAATTATTCCGCTAAAAGTATCTTCCAACCTTGAGTGTTCTTCCGGTTCTTCTTCCGGTTCTTCTTCCAGTCCTTCTTCCAGTCCTTCTTCCGGTTCTTCTTCCAGTCCTTCTTCCAGTCCTTCTTCCGGATTTCCTGCCGATTCACTTGACATACTATTGTCCTCAAATAATCTTATTTTCTTAGGCAATTGAGTTAGTTTTACGCCCTTTGCAAGAGCCATTCCACATAATATTGCTGCCGGTACATGAAAACCATGCAGCCCCATTGAATACAATGTATATGATAATAAAGAGAGAACAGGTATTGTCCAGCCCACCAATAAGTGGATGAGAGTTAATGCCCATTGTAGCATTAACCACAGGATAAGAATACTGCCTTCAAGGGTTTGACGTAATTTCCAACCAGCCCAAATCGTGATTAACAACAACGGGCTGGAATACATCAACATTGGCCACCCTCCTTGCCATCCATACTCAGCAAATATGTCCATTTGGAGTAATCTCGGAGCAAAAAGAAGGAATGTCGCAGCAGTTGCGAGTGCGAGTAAAGTGCCAGAAATAGCGGCTACAGCAATGCCACGTTCATCATCCCTTCCATTTAAATGTCTCATTAACAGATTTGCAAAAAGTAAGGTGCCGAGATATATTGCTCCAGTCGGGTGTATTACCGCAACTGAAAGAACACCGGCTCCAAAGGCAATATTGTGTTCTTTTCTTTGCTTGACCGCTGGGCGAAGAACAACCAACAAACCGAGGACAAGCCCCAACTGACTACTGACAGTAGGCCAACCGGAATCAAATGATTTTGCAAATATCCCTGCTGCAAGCCCCATGGCAATCAATGTTTGAACTCCACTACCCCACCTGTCGCTTACTCCTGCAATACCCAATAATAATACCAATAATGAAATCCGTCCTAATATGTGAACTGCAACATCTGGACCAATACCCAAACTCTGCTCACAGAATGCGGCAACTGCAGGAAAAGCCGGAGGGTAGGTCCAATAACCCTGAGAAGGTGAAGGTAGAGTGAATTGTCCAACTTCAGCAAAACGATGAGTTAGAGTCGCAAAGCCGATCCAATCTACTCCGTGCGGGTATTTAAACAAAAATAGTGGCAAAATACTGATGAATACCGCAACAGAAACCGGAGCCCACCACCAATTTGGCCGAGATTGCCGTACTTCCTTTTGCTCTTCTACCTCCGACCAAATATCCTCGCCAAACCCACTGAAATCGGCAGATCCATCTGTCCAAATGTCCGAGTTTTCAACTGAGGTGTCTTCCGTATCGCCTTCCAATTCGACGTCTAATTCGCCACTTTGAACGGAAGTTGAATCACTTTGCATCGCTATTTCAAGACGTTGCCAATTGCTCATATTTCTCCTCAAACCTTGTGGTTTTTTTTCTAATATTCTAATTGCCACTAAATTTATTATTATTATTAAGAATAGGATTGCAAGATTTGAATAAAAACCAAGAAAGATAACTGACCACCCAAATAATCCGTACATTAGCAATAATCCAAGGGCTGGCGCCAGCAATGCCGTGCGCCAGCGATCTGCGGTTGGGTCGAGGACACGAACTGCAGCCAAACCGGGCAAGCCCGAGCCAAGTGATAGTAAGAAAATAGTTCCAATGATGTAAAAAATCATTGAAAAAATATCTACCATTCAGCCAACCCCTTTCTCAATAGTTAGTATAACTCGCCGAGTAAGCAACGCGGGTCGGGGTATTTTTGCAACGCAGATTTTCTTTCGCTAAGAGCCACTACGCCGGGAATATCTCCAGCAAGAGGTTCTTCCAAACTTATCTGAAGGTGAAGATGCGGTTCCCACCCGCCATTTTCAGATTTCCCACCTAACCAACCAATAACCTCTCCCGAAGAGACCTTTTGTCCAACATGAATGTGGCGTAGAGAATCGCTTGAAAGATGACCATAAAGAATCCAGATAGGCACCTCATTCACCTCATGTTTGGTAATAATTGCATGGCCATAGTCTCCTGCATCGGCAAGAATTGATGCAGAATAGATTTCACCATCTAAGCAAGATAAAACTTCAGTCTGGACAGGGGCACCGATGTCAATTCCCATGTGAATATACCTAGTACCTGCAAACAGTGCCATTTCATACAAACCTTTTCGGTTTTCATCGTACTTACCTATGCTATATTGACCAGAAGGAATTGCCATTCTTCCTTCTTCTGTTGTAAAGTCAAAGACATGTATGTCTTCTCCCACAGGGATATTGATTGCCGGGCTCACCTTATGCTCAGTAAAGTCCAACATGGTTGCCCATACACCCACACCAAATAAAAGAAACTTTTGAGATTCGTACCAATGGACCTAACAAAAAATGCGATTTTACGAATCAATCATCATCGTCTTCTTCGTAATCATCGTCTTCTAAATCCTCAAACTCATCTTCCTCAAAGTCATCATCATCAAAGTCATCATCAAGTAAACTGCCTTCATGATTATGCAAGGCAGTCTTGTTAGCAATAGTGAATACAGTAATCAATACAATAATTGAGACAAAGGCAAATATCCATGCAAGAGGAGCTTCACGTGGACTATCAAGCCACCCCATCATTGAAACATAAGCCACTTCAATTCCATGCTCTGCTGAATTATCCTCCTCGTTGACTTCAATGATAACATTCTCTACATCTACGACAACTCGCACACGGTCAACCCCTTCTTCTGCATTCCAAGTTGTTGTAATGATTAGTGTCTCATCCTCACTAATTCCTTGAATTGTTGAGGTATGGAAGGCCTTTTGGCTATTTCCTGCATAGAAATTTACTGAAAATGCACTGGCAGTACTTCCTCCGGTATTTTGAATTGTTGCTTCAATTTTTACACTTGCACCAGGGCTAATATGATCATCATCAACCGAAATATCAAGAATTGACAATTCAGTAACTTGTGCGCCGAGAGTCAGCCAAGACAATTCATAATCGCCATCAGCTTCTGCCAATTCTGCGATTGGATTACTTGCTGAATTTCCTACTTCCAAGAATGAATTTCCTGCTGCATCATATCCAGTAACCCAAAATCCAACGAGGTCTCCTGCACGAGGAGTCACAACGCCACCATTCGTAATATCAACTGAGCCGGTCCAATTGATCAACATTCCTTCTTGCTGCATACCCAATTCGGTAATACCGCTAGCAATTGTCATAGTATTCGTGTGGTCGCGCATCACCCAATTGACAAATTGTTTACTTCCAGTTAAATCGGCATCTTCGGAACCAGTAAATGCTACATTTACTGAGGTTAAATCACTTGCATCACTAATATCAATCACATCAATTGGTTCGGTTCGGTGAGTGATTCTTGGAGGCGTGTGGTCAACGACAACTCGAAGTGTAGTTGATACCGAACTTCCAGTCATGTCTTGACCTCGCCCCGGAATCCCCGAGATAGAAATGAGACAAACTCTAGTTTCAGAACTGGCAAGGCTTGTGGCGGCGGAAAGTGGAACTTCCACTGTGTAACCACCCGTGTCGTCAAGGCTTCCGTCACTCCAAATACTGACTCCATCAAAGACATCCACCTTTATCCCAACATTCAATGGAGCGGGAGTATCTGAGCCCTCAAATACTACTTTACCGCTAAATGAGAGGCGGTCGTCTGACCTTACTCTTGAACCATCAGCAATTGGACCTACTCTCGGTTCAGTTACATCCGAAACTAAGAAGGAAGAAGCGGATAACACCAAATCATTTTCCACCCTAAAAGAATTATCTGCAAATTCAAGTCGAGTTGCTTCAACAGAACCTCTTTCCTTGTAAACAAAGGCGATATCACCCCATTCTTCATCTGGCCAATCCCAACTAAATCTAAAATTAAATGCAACCTTAATCCAAGGCATTCCGGTTTCGTTTATTGTAGTCGTAACATGGCTTGAAGGAGATAGTGTAATGTATTCGCTCTCAGACCAAAATGTGTTATTTATGCCAGAAAAGGCGATTAATTGCTGGTCCTTTGAAGCGTCAGGTCCTTCAAAATCAAAAATTAGACTGATGTGCTCGAAATCAATCACTGTATTTGCATCTAATAGGCCGAGGAGGATGGTTTGTTCTGTTCCTGCATAAATGGCAGTATCATCAAAGTGCCCAATCCATTCTAGGCCAGTAAACACTGCATCTGAATCCTTCCTCGTGAGGTAAGTTGCTGTATCTGCACCAAACCCTGGCCCATATTGCATCCAAATCGGTTCTTCATCATTGGTCATTCCAGCCAAATATTTGAGCGGATTACCTGCCGGATCTGTTCCCGATACATAGTAAGATACCTTTGCCATATTGGGATTGTGGCTATCATCAATAGTAGTGAAAAACCATTTATCTGCAGCATCGGTATTATTTGACATCATTTTCTGAACATATTCATCTGCATCAGCAATTCCATTTCTATTTGAATCATGCTCCGCCTCAATCCAATAATTTAGATTTAGTTCGGTGGGAGACCCGGTTGCATCGGCAACATGAAATTTAATTGCCTGCTCATCGGTTGCTGCTTCGTAAGAACCCTCCAAAGGAATATTTCCCATTGCCTCGGGAGCAGTTGCATCTATCCGAAAGGTCCTTCGCCACTCATGGTCAGGAGTTTCTACTCTCGTTGGGTCCCTCTCATTATATGATTGAACCTCATAAGTTACGCCATCAGGTACATCGATAGTTGGAACATCGATACTAACGAAGAATGTCCCATTTTGGTTTGAAATGTCTCGCCATGATGAATGAACAAAGGAGCCTTGAGCCACCCTAATATCAAATGCATTATCCTTTGGCGCATCAAATGAATTTTGGAAAAATAATTGCCCTTGGAAATGTATTGTTTCGCCTGCGGCAATCCAATTATTGTCGGGAATATCTTGCCATTGCACCAATCCATCATTATCTTGCACATTCATCCAACCCATTCCAAATGAATGGTTGACAATCAGTGGGTCTTCACCTGCAAGGAATGAAGGAGTTCGGCCCTCTGAATCGGTACAACTTGTAGTAAAGCGTACATAACTTTGCTCAGGGAAGTCGTCCAATACTTTGAAACGCCAGTGAACTTCAAGAATACCATTGCTTTCATTCATCCAAGATGTAGGGTCAATTGAAATCCAATTCTCCGGATCACTTGCAGTAGGTTGAGAATCGTGGGTGTCCCATTCAAGCATTGGTGCCATTCCCAATGGTTGGGCATTAAATATTAATTTCACGACATCTATTTCAGCAGATAACTCACCAATAATATGTCTAGTCACTACTTCGTATGGTTCTTGTCTTTCATGCAAAATTAATGAAGAATTATAATCAATTTCCAAGTTAACAGTTTGCATCGTATAGGTAATTGAAAATGAATCAATTGAAACTATTCCTGCGGAGGATGAAGTGATTCCAACAGATAGATCAATAGTCCCAGTTCCAGTGCTCGGGATAATATCGTTAAACCTATCTGCGATACTAATCCCAGTTGGGCCCGAAGGATATTGTGTTGCGGTTTCAGTTCCGAGGAAAGTCCCAGAATGCTCCCAAATAGTTGTTGATTGCCCTCCGCTAAGCCCTAGGTTCAATTCAACATCTTTTGGAGCGCTGGTATAAAATTGAACATTGAAATCGTGTAGGGTTGGCGTATATGCATTTCCTGTACCGGAGTAAAAATAGAAATATAAATATACATTTGCACTACTTCCGGTTATCGTCTTAGTTTGACCTGAATTAGTAAATGAAAAACTGGTGCCATATTGAATAGAAACATCAATTCTAGAACCGCCGGGGGTTGTTGAATTCCACCATACTGTTGCCGCTACAGGGCTAATTAAACTTGAACGAACATACATATATCCGCTGCTAAGGAATGATGCAATATAGGATAAAGTAACCATATCAAGAACTGGAGTCTCGCTTGTAGTTCCATTTAACCAAGCCCGCCAAACCAGTTGGCTTCCTGCTTGAGCAAATGTAAGGGGTTGACCTAAAGCCGCATCTAGCCAAGTTGTTCCTCCATCAACGCTCAATTGAATTTCAATTGTTGAATTACCCGGAGTATAGGCGACTAAGGAACTCACTTCAACTTCAGTCATTGTCTTAGATAATTGAGTTGTAGGGCCAGTAACCAAAATCGATGAACTACTACTTCCGGTGGATGCAGTATGGGTTAAACCCGAGCCAACACGCAGAACTTTGCGAGAAGAAGCGGTACAATAATTGCTATAGTGGCAAGTAAACAATAAATCACCATCTTCTCCATTACTTAATCCATAATGGCCTTTGTTTGTAAATTGCTTTGAGCCAAGATGCGTTATCCATGAACCTGTAAAATCAAAATAATGATGAAAAGAGTAAGATGTGGATTGCATGTTTGTTGTTACGCGAGAACCATTAACTGCTAATCCAGCAGGATTACCAGAGGGAAAGTCTTGTTGACTACCTAATTGGAAAGTTTGATTGGCGATAGAAGGAGAGGCACGATTTACTTGCCATAAATAATGATTGTAAGATGGAGATTGTTGCTGGTACAAGTATACAAATAATTGATCAGTAACAGGATCTACAGATACACCAGATGGGTAATACGGAGAGGAGAACATCCAATACTGCTGGCAAGTTAAGTAATTTCCATTTATTGTCCATTTTGAGAGATATCTATTACTTCTTCCTATTATCCACAAATCTTTTCCATCAATTTCAATATCATAAATATACGCAAGTGTACTCGAAGTACAAGAAGAATATTGTATTGTATAAGATGTATTGTACTCTCCAGTTGTTGCATTATAGCGCTGGAAAGCGGGAGCAGGAGATACTGAAGTGGAAGACCACATTAGAACTAGGCGCTCATCGCCAATATTTACTGTTGGCCCAGCATAACTCCATGTCCCATTTTTCATTTGATGAGGGGTTGGTGTTGAAGTGACGCCCTTGAAATCTTGAGTTGCGGAACTGAGATATTCCCCTGTAGTGCTGAGGGTTGCCCCATTCAAATTACTTACCGAGTTTGCATTGTTAAAAGTTGTAGTCAAATAAGTTGGAGTGCTTTGCAGTTGAACTTCATCGTTCTCAATTTCAAGGGCATTTCGATAACCTTGTTGCATACCTGGTGGTTGTCCAATCCAGTTACTGGTTCCAGCCCCACCAAAGTCGGCATTTGTGGAAAGATTAGCCCAGGACGAGGAAGAAGGAGCCCCCAGTAAATTAAATTCTGCTGAAGTTACTTCTGCGCCATATGGAATTGAAATATCACCTGCAGTAGCAGTTCCACTGGCAGTAAAGGTACGCGAATAAGAAGTTGAACCATCATTAAACTGAGTTTCAGTGCTTGCCCCAGATGCGAGTGGGGCAAATATCGAAGATACAAAGAGCAATACTAGGAAGACTTGAATTCGCATAATGCCACCATCAATGAGCGTCGCTCGGCCCGAACTGAACATTTTTACTATTGAACTTATGCCTCATCGGTTAAGGACCCCGTAGGGGTCAGTTGCCGGCACAAACCATATTGATTTAAAAAAAATAAATTCATTAATTCGAAAAATGATAATCAATTCAGGGATAATATAAGCGCAAAAAGGATAAGCCCAAAGCACATGCGATTAACCGGTGGCGACATGGTAAAGAAAAATTCATCCACAGGCCGGCTCACAAATTGGTGGGACGCAAAACGAGATAATCATTTAAGAATTCTTTCGACCGCATTTGCATCTTTGATGCTTCTAATCAGTATTTGCTTATACCAAATTCTACTACTTCAAGATGGAGAATGGGCAGATTACACTGGTTATTCTTGGGGAGGATTGGTTATCGCCAGCGGTTTTGCAATTTGGATTGGCCCTGAATTCTTTCACTATATCGGGCAACGCTCATATTTACTCGATGTGTTAACTATTGAATCACGTTCAGAATTTGAAAAAATACGTGGTGAAGCAGAAGATGCTGCTCGCACATTAGGTAGTTCAGCCAAGGAGAAATTAAACGAGCACCTAAATAGCCTCGGCCTCAAAAAAATGCGTCGTTAAGGTGGGAATCCAATAATGGAAAAAGATGTGCCTAGAGGTACAGAAAATCAAGGGTGGTCAATCACCAGAGAGGCTTTGCTAGCCGGAGGCATGATTGGATTACTCATTCTTGGACTGTGGTTTCACACCGGAACCTTGCCGCCATTGGTGGTAGTTGAATCTGATTCAATGATACATGAAGTGGATGGTGAAATTGGCAGTATTGATGCCGGAGATTTGATCTTAGTTCATAATTTAGGGATTGAATATGTCGTCACTTATGCAGAGGCTACACAACCGGGAAACCAACATTTTGCCGATGAAATGCATGGCATGGGCGGCGATGTGATAATTTATCAAAAAAATGGACTTGAAACAACACCTATTATTCACCGTGCAATATTACGCGCAATACCTCATGATACAATATCTCCTTTAAACCGAGAAACGGGAGAATGCCCTGATGATGCCTCATGGGACCCTGAATCGGTAGACATTGATGGGGGAGTTGGCACATGTGTTTTGACTTGGGATGTACCCGGAACTACATTGGAAGATGTTGAAACAATTTCATGGGTTTTTGATGGCAATAACACTGGCTTTTACGATTGTCAGCGTAATTCAATATACAATCATGGTGAAGTTATCAGTGATTATTTGCAAATAGTAGATTGGGATCCAAAACACTCTGGGATTATTACTTTGGGCGATAATAATCATTGCTCTGTTGACCAAGGTTCGGATGTCTCTCCTGGTGCCGCTGGCCTACCAACTCTGGATGAAAATGGCCGTTTCACCTACGGAGTTGAAGCCGTGAGGGGCGAATGGTTAGTTGGTATTGCCGGAGGAGAGATTCCCTGGCTCGGCACTGTTAAACTAGCCCTTTCCTCAGGTGGCCCCGGTACAGATTATGTCCCTTCTTCGGCTTGGGTTGGTCTAATATCAAGCATTGTGGTTCTACTTGCATCGCCATTTATTCTTGAACCAATCATTGGAATAATACTCGCCTCATCCCCCGAAATAAAAGAAGCACTTAGGGAAGAAAAGACCTCACTAATTGCCGAAGGTCTGTTAGAGCAAGAATAGTTGCCGAAGTCAAGCAATATCTTTACAAACAGGTACTGAAAAATTGTCCCTCTTAGTAAATAAAAAGATGAAAATAAGGTGGCCTATATTATTCATCTGCTTTGCTTGCAGAGCGCCCTTCAAGATTAGTTTCAATCCCGTCCAGTTTGGTAGAGATTTTTTCCACATCCTCAGAAATTCTTGATAATGATGCTTGGTCAAACATTCGCCTTACTGCCTCACTTTCTCGCTTTAAGGCTGCAATTCTGCGAGTTCGATCTCGTGGCCGGACACCGCCTCCATTAATTTTCATCAACCATTCTTCAATTAATGCAGAAATAGAATGTGGTGATTTCATGACTGCTGAAAAATCAACTCTACGGCGCTGAAAGCGAATTCGAATCGAGCCATCAGGGCGGCGATTTGCTTGAATGGCCCCCGGAGTCCATTCGGATGCTTGAATGCTCATCAACTGCTCATCTATCCAATTGTCTGCATCACCAACAAGAACTGCAATTGAAATTGATTGCGAAAAACGAACTATGCACTCTATCAACTCATTGTCAGAATGCCAAAGAATAACCTCTTGTGGTTCTTTAGAATAATGTTCCAAAGCCCATTCGCGTACATGACGCTCAGCCTCCTCCATGATTGTGCGGAGTGGCAATAGTGGATGAAGATAGTGGTTTAATAGTCGGCGGTTTGATGAGTAAGGGGCGATAGCAAGGGATGGTTGGGAGTCATGGTCGCAGACTGGATGGAGGTGGACTGGCTTAGTGGCAAGATGATTTTCTTCTTTCTAATCATCTGGTATTTCGTTCTAAAAAACTGGGAAAACAATGGGACATTGGACCGTTGGAATGCAACACGAATATTCGGAATCGCCCTAATGTTAAGAACAAAACATGGCCAAAAAACTCTTGAAAAAATGGCTAAACCACGTGCTTTTTGGCGAGCCTATGGTGAAGTTAGTCTTTGGATTTGTATATTGCTGATGTTTTTTGTGCTTCTCCTTTTACTACTTTCATTTGTGCTTTCAATACTCGATCCACCTACTGCTGATCCCCCTTCTGCTGCCGAGTTAGTTGCCATTCCTGGATTAAATCCGGTAATTCCCCTCGGGTGGGGCATCATCGCTTTTGTGGTCGCCTTGGTGATTCACGAATTCGGCCACGGATTGCAAGCAAGAGCTCATGGAATGCGGGTTCGCTCTTTTGGTATGCTTACACTCGGCCCTTTACCTCTTGGCGCTTTCGCTGAACCCGACGGTGAGGAATTGATGAAGGCTCCAAATCGCGAAAGAATGCGACTTTTTGCCGCAGGCCCTGCCACAAATATCTTCGCTTGTATTTTCTGTTTTCTTATCATTGCGGGAATGGCTGGACAATTCGTAGCCGCCGACCCTGGCCTCCATGCATCAGCAATAGTCGAAGATAGCGGGGCGGATGAGGCCGGACTAGCAGCATTTGATGTAATCATTAGCATTAATCAAAGCACAGTATCAGATTTGGATGATTTTTCTCTTGCAATGGATGGACTTTCGGCTGGAGATTCAACCGAGATGATAATTGTTAAACATGATTCTGGAGAGACCGAAACAATTTCTGTTCTATTAACCGATAAGCATCAACATTATTTGGACAATGGAGCCAGTGAGGAATGGCTTGAGGCGATGGGAATCAAACCGGGTGACGCCTTCGTCGGAGTTATTGGACTTGCATCTGGTACTGCCGGCATAGACCGGATTGCTGGACCTCTTGCACCGGGTGTTGATGCGAGTTGGGGGGCAAAGGCCTTGGCCACACCAATTCAGATAATGACTACAATTGCAATACCTGTTGATAATATGGGCACTGCAATTAATCCTGTTGAGGAAGGAATGCTGGCTGCTGGCGATGGATGGCTTGCAAGTATTTTAGGTGTTGAAGGAATGTTATTCATCGTCCACCTAATGTTTTGGTTAGTTTGGGTAAATTTACTACTTGGGTTTTTCAATTTAATTCCGATGCTACCCTTTGATGGGGGGCACATTTTCCGTGATGCTATTCGTGGAATAATAAAACGATTTGATAGATTTGGCCGCCGCTTCGGTTGGTGGAAAATACACCCGCTAAAACTTGAGCAAGTGACCAATAAAACATCGAGTCGCAGTAGCCTTGTTATGCTGATTATTATCGTATTCATTATGGTAATTCCGTACATATAACCTGCGAAAGACGGTTCTATTGGTTTCGGGGAAGAATTATTCAAATGTACACAACGCCAATATCTTTGCCGAGAAAGCAATGACTAGCGCAAAGATTGAAGCCAAACACCCTGAGCAAGAAATAATGCGAAGAGTATTTTGCTTTCTCGTAATTGCCTCGATTCTCTTGGCTGGGTGTACCGAGCCGCCTAAGAAACCCCCCCTCAACCCATTGGAAGACGAGGATAATGATGGCCTTTCAAATGGATGGGAGGAGGAACATGGTCTCGACCCACTCAATGGTTCTGATGCACCGGAATGTATGGGTCTAGTGGAATACTGTTTGCGTACCTACGACAACTTCACTTTTGCTGAAACCCACAATTCTTTCGCCACCACCGAGGATGCTGTTTATTACCCTGCATCGAACCATGAAACTGGTCTTTCGGCACAATGGAATGGCGGTGTGCGCGCCTTCATGCTTGATACCCATCATTCCTCAGATACAGAAAATGACCCTGAAGATGTAGTCTTCTGCCATGGTGATAATGATGGTATTATTCACCCCTGCACTTACAGTGAGGTCGATGCTTTCGCATGGTTAACACAACTTAGGTCTTTCATGGATGACGACCCGACTCAGATTGTTACCATTCTGCTTGAGAACTATGTCCCTTCTAGCCATTTGGATTTCCTGTTCAATGAGACTGGATTACTTGAAAAGACGTATGTTCACCAAATCTCTGAACCTTGGCCCACTCTTGGAGAGATGGTGCTTTCAAACAAGACCTTGGTTGTATTCTGGGATGATAGTGAAGAGCCGGAATACCCCTGGTTACACCATGCATGGACTCATAGTTGGGATACCCCATATGGTGAGAGTAATGAGGATGAGATGTCATGCGATGTTGGTCGGGGAGACATCAATCAGCCTGTATGGCACTTGAATAACTGGTTGTCCAATGCTCTGGGATTATCAGATCCGCAACGCTCAGAAGATGTGAATGACTATGACAAGTTACTACAGAGAACCATTGATTGCTGGGAGGAAGTGGGCAATAGGCCGACCTTTGTCGCCGTAGACTGGTGGGAAGATGGTGACGTAGTAGGGGTGGTTGAGGCCATCAATCAGATGGAGAATTGGAACTCAAACGCATCTTCATGAAGCGATATGGCGCACAAGGTCTAATCACTCGCCACCCTCTAGTTTATCCAGAATAAATCTCACAGAAAATAGGATCTAGAGTTTGATTAAGGTGCATGGAGTCGTTGTCTCACTGAATCACCACTACCATCATCGTGATAAAAATCAACATAAATTCCATCACATAGATTGGTTGGATTGCAGGCGTCAACGCCGGCTTCTGAAATAGTGTACGTGTCACCTGCAACTGGATTAGCCGGATCTGTGCCGGAGAATTGGATGGAAAAACTTGAGCATGGTTGACCATGACTACTGGTATCAAGAACTAATCCAACGATCATTGGTGAACATCCATCTTGGCCATCTAGGTTGGTTGGTGCACCAGAGACCAATGTAAGAACTCCCAAAATATCGGAATCACCATTGGTGACTGCTCCTGAATCAAATGTCAGTGAAAATACAGGTGGGGCGGGACAAGTGCTCGGACTGACCCCTGTTATCCAATCATAATCAGATTGGGAAATGAATCCGGGTATGTCGGAGTTAAGTTCCTGCGCTCGATAGGCGTCATAATATAGAAACCCCATGCTATCTGTGCGCGGGGAAATTGCGTTGCGCGTAATATAATCCAACGAAGTCGCACCATCATCATCAACAGCCACCACAGTAATCGTACGGGTCATGGACCATTTGCAAGTTGTTAGGGTCTGCCCTCTATGGAAAGTCAATCCAGATTCAAATGGAATTGCAAAAAAGCCAGAATAGACTTCTCCGGATTCGGTTGTATGGTCCTCTGTTGAATGGGCACCGGATTCGGTTGTCAGAGGAATGTCGATGACCAAATCCCCATCATAATCTATTCCAATTTGGGCAATTGTACCATCTGTGTCGGTTGCATTCCAATGTAAACCCATTAGTACTGAATAGGTTCCATCTCCATCCTCCATAAAAAGATCATCATCAGCAAACCAAACATTTGCCTCAATAATTGGAGGTTGGTTCATCAGAATGTTTCCATTTGAACCACCAATCTGCACCACTTGCCATCCTGTAGACAGGCATGCTTGGAAATTGGTATCGGCCTCTACATAGTACAATCTTCCAAGATTTTCATTACTTTGGCCAGGGCAAGTAGGAAGGTCTCCGGAGGTCAATACATAATATGTTGGCCAGTCGTCTGTATCTTCTAAAATAATATCATCACCTTCGAAAGTTTCAATATCCTCTCCACCAAAACAACCAGAAAGAGAGACGGTTAGAAGCATCAAGCAAATGAGCAAGGGTATTTTTCGCATGTTTGCTTGCAGTTGAGCGAAGCAAATAATCCTTGTCCTTTTGAAATTCATTTGATTCTAGCGAGAGCAAGACACTGATTAGGACGAGGGAGGGGGGGGTTATTGCTGAAATAGATTCAACCATTTTTTTCCCTTTGGCTGGGCCTTTTCCGACTTGAAAAAGGGGTCATTCCCGTCTTGTGAAGGAGCAGGGGAGGGAGAGGGGGAGGGAGAGGGGGAGGGAGAGGACTCATCAGATGACATGGTTGTAGTGGTAGGAGTTTGAGAAATCTTTGCTGCAAATTGAAGTTCTTCTGCAACTGCTTTCTTTTCTAGCGCATCTGCCCTTGCTAATGCCTTCTCAAACAATTCATTCCCAGTGGGATTTGAATTCTTACTATCAGTATCCGACTTTGCTTCATTGCAATGAGGGCCGGATGAGTTATTTGCGGATTTTTTACCAGCGCTTCTTTGACCGATATCTAACAATGGCTCCAAAGGTGCCTCATCCGAAGGTCGGCAAGTTAGTGCAAGGAATCTATGTAATGGCATCCCTTGCTCCCAGTCCAACATTGGCCGGCCCCCAGATGTCAAGGGCAGAGAAGGTATCCGCCGACTTAGCAGCGCTAATCGTCCAGTTAAATTCTCAATATCCACTTTAAATATTCTCCACGAATCGCCGCGAACCCCCTTCAATCGTTGAGCATACAAAGGTAAAAGTCCACACCTTTCACCCTCTTTCTCTAATGCCTTTAGTTGGTCACTTGTCCTACCTGAAAGATATAGTTTCTTATTTTTAGTCGTTTTGACTTCTATGGGAAAGCATAAATCTCCACGCAGCGCTACTATATCGCCACTTCCTTCTATTCCAGAACCGGCTGCTCGCACCACCAAGAAGGGGCGTTGTACAACTTGCATAGCCTTGGCTTTTTCAAGTTGTGAACAAGAACGAGTTACTGCTCGTACACCATCAGGAGTACCGGCGAGCACAGCCCGCAGTTCACGCTCATAAGAGCTTACCATTGAATCATTAATATTGGGCAATCGTTCTTAGTTAAATCGGTGATTATACGAATAAATTATAACCTTTTCTAACACTCTATACTCTCTTTTAGAAATAAATCAATCTCTCGAATTAATAGTAATTGTTTGAAAAATAGTTGAAAAAACCAATCTGCATTGTTGTTAATGCACATATTGAAGGTCTGCCAGTTGTAGGGTATAATGTGGAGCCACTGGTTGTAAGGACGGCTGACTTTCGCCTCGCATGGCGTTTGTTACGTGAAATTCACAATCGCAAATTGCCCTGCATTCACTTACACCCAGATGACCCTTTACCATGCGAAGATTCAGTTTGGCTTGGCACTGTTGCCGAAGTTGAATCATGCAGTGAGGGGAGAGGAGTTTGGGCAATTGAAGGTGAAATTGAGTTAGCAATAGAGCGGGCTTTGCATGTAAATCGGCGCCTTGGTCCAATAATAGTTCTCACATTTGGAGTTGACCCTGGCCCCCGACCTGGGCTTGCTTGGCTCGCAGATGGCGTGCTAATTGGAGTGGCACAGTTAGAGAGAGTAGATGATGTAGCCAATCACATCAAAGCCATCGCAACCGCAATTGAACATGACCGTATTGAAGTGAAAATTGGCGATGGTTCAATCACATTGAGAAATCGTATTGCTAATGTATGCATAGCGAGAAAAATGCACATAGAATTCGTTGATGAAAGGAGAACTTCTCAAGGAATTTCACGCCACCATCACCATGCAGCAGCAACAAAAATCGCCATGATGCTGGGAAAAAGAGTTGTTGAGCGACAAAACGTCTCACCTGCTGACGGCGAATTGCGTGAATTGAAACGCCGTAGTCGGCGGATGAGGAGCGATCTAGCAAAAGCAGTTGCCGTGGGTCGAATAACTATGGAAGAAGCAATTGACAGACAATATAGTCTGTAAGAATTATTGAAATGGCAAATAGATATTTTCTTCAAAACTAATATTTCATTGTAAGTGTCGCCCGCAACACTAAATACCAAAAAGAAAACTCAGTATCTAATGCAAGCAGCACCACAAGCCGCTGTCATGGGGACAGTGCAAGGAAGTAGGCCGAGTAGTATGATGTCACCAATGGATGCGGTGAAAAGTTGTCTTAAGGGATCGTTATCCTTTGATGGCAGAGCATCCCGTTCAGAATATTGGTGGTTTTACTTATTCTTTGTCATATATTCTAGATATGATTGCCGGAGCAGCCGGAGTACCAATGCTTTCAATGGCTTTGATATTACTAGTTCCTGCAGCCCTAAGTTCCGCAGTACGCCGAATGCATGACCACGGAAAATCAGGGTGGTTTATTTTAATTCCATTATACAACCTATATCTATTGATAATTGATGGAGAGGCTGGAGCAAACGCTCATGGCGCACCTCCAACAAATCAACTTGAATAAGTAATAATCAAGATTTGGTTGGTCGTAATAACCAATCATTAGTTGTACATCACTTCAATTGAGGTTAATTGAATATTAGAGTATAGGCTAATAGTGCCATTGCTGGATACACAAATAGCAATTGCGTCGGCTTGCTGACTGATGGCCCTCGCAGCCAGATGCCTTCCGCCTTCACCTGATTTTGCATGAATATTATCTCCAACTTGTACATATCTTCCTGCATCACTTGCAATTCCCTTATTGTTGAAGAGTATCGCTCCGTCAAGCCAAGCGAATTCTACAAATGATTCTAAATTATCGGGATTCATAACTGTGCGCTTTGCTTCTGAATGGCCCTTGAAAGGATTGAGAACAATTGCAGTAGTATTGCCTCTAAGGCGCTGTATTGAACCGATTGCAAATAATGCCCCCACTGGCCGGTTCTCACGACCTCTCGAACCGAGACGCCGAGCTAATTCTGTAATTTTTGTGAGGACTTCCAACTCCACGCCGTGTTCATTTGCTACTGCTGCAAGCCGATTCAAGACCAATTGACCTGGTTCGATGATAATTATCCCTTCAACTGGCTCAAGTAGAACTACAAGAAGGCGGTCATCCTTACTCAACCCACCTTCACCCATGGCTTGTATCACAAAATCATGAACAGAGGACAATACTCCAAGGTCATGAGCAACAAGATTATCCTCAAGTAAAGTTGACTTTATTCCGGCTTCATGACAATGTTCAGCAACCCGTAAATGACTTGTTAGCACGGTAATTGGTAATTTGTTTGGAATAATTTCTGCTAATTTCTTTGCCTTTATGCTATTGTTGGATAAACAAATAACCTGAGTGAAATCTCCCTCAGCAATAAAACCCGAAATAAGGGAGTTGAGGGCCACCATTTAACCGCCTCAAGAGTTAGTTGTATCAATACCAGGGAGTTGGTCTTCAGTTTCTCGATATACAGTACGCATATTCTTTATCAAGTTCTTTTCTTTTACAACGAGAATATATTCTTCAACACCTGGATCTTCTTCGCCATCAAGCCAATCGAGTAATATATTCAAAGTCATTTTAGAACCTTCACGGTGAGGGTAGCAAAAAATACCCATTGACAGAGGTGCAGCAACTACTTTCTTCACATCTTTTAATTCCTTTAATGTTATGAATAAATTTTTGTATACATCCTTTATCATATCCCTTCTTGCTTCATCTTGATTTGGTCGACGGCAATCGGGCGCTACTGCGTGAATTAGATACTTGAATTGGCTAGATAATCCATAGGGTTCGGTTACAACATTTGTCGTTGGTAAACATGGAGGGTGGTTTGATTTTCTCTTTTCAACTGAGATTTCCCTACACTTTTTTGTTAATTCTTCTCCTGCTCCCTTGTGAATTTCAGCATCAAGCCCTTCGCGACCAGATAATCGGTTGTTTGCTGGAGCGATAATTGCGTCACCTGACATCTTTTGCAGGTCGCCACCCACTACAAGCAAACGGCCATGACGGCATTCGCGAGACAAGTATAGAACATCCATTAGTTACCGCAGGTGGGGCCGTCGGCTATATTATCACCGCTTTACCATTCAAGTTTTGCTATTTTTTTCCAAAAAATCACTAGTAACATTTTTGCGGCAGACTATTGACTAATGAGTGCAGGCTTAGTCGTATGCGAGAGGGCATTGATGGGCGCTTTAACCTCTCTCTCACCCTCGTTATTTTACTAATAAGCAGCATTTTGCTACCCATGGGTGAACTCATCGCCGAAAACAAAGAAATGGGGACTTTTTCCTCACCCAAAGACCCCCCAATTGCATTCCAAGATATTGCCTTTCCAAATGGATTCAATCAAACTAATTATCTTGATTATAGTGATGTTGGAGTGCTTATCAATAACAAAAGTGCTGAAAGTAGAACAATCGGCTGGGCATTTGTTATTGCGAGAAACATTTCCTTAGAACATGTATTATTATTTGACATGGATGATACACCCACTGGGCAAACAATTTCTCGTGCTCAATTCAATACTTATTTTGCCGACCCTTTTGCAGTATGGATTGGAAGTGAAAATCGCTCAAATGATTTAAATTATCTAGTCACCAGTAAAGGTGTCCCGCTACGAATAAGTGGCGCCGGTAAGGCATCATTTGATAGCGAAATAGGTTTAATTGGAGGAATATATGATGGCGATGTAGGCAATGATTGGTGGACTACACATGGATATGGACCCCTTGCTGGCAAGGAAATGGAATCATTTTCACGAAGCAAATATGGCTTTTCACTTGTAACTAGATTAACGGGATATTCTGTTGATACTGCTCTAGGACTAATTGACAAAGCGAATTCATCTTTGGGCCAACGCGGACAATTTGTACTTGACCTCGCCACAAATCGAAATGGTTCGGGATACAAATATTGGAATGATGATTTATATGCAGCAAATACCAGTCTAAATGGAAGTCTTGGCTTACCAGTAACATTCAACCAAAATTCCACCTTCTTAACAAACCAAAGTAATGTAATTGGTTACGCATCATGGGGCTCAAATGATGGTGCATGGAATGAAAATTTACTACCTAATTCTGGATTTGACACCTCCGATTCGTCTTGGGGGACTGACTCTAGATATTGGAACAGTTCATATCCCACTCTTACTAATGATGAGGACTTTTCTTGGGCACGTCAAACTGCTGTCAAGCGTAATGGCAATGCTGCAATTGAGGGGGTGTTGTCACAATCTCAGAGCGCCTGCACAAGTGGATTGGCAGCAACAACAAACGGTGTTTTTGCTGAATATTTTGATAATGATGGAATATCTTTCAACACTTCTCTAATGCCAGACCTCACGGGCAGAAATGCAGATTATACTCGAGTGGAATCTACCATCAATCACCCTACAACCACGAATGCTTGGTCTGGATTAGATAGTAGCCGTTTTTCCGATTACTTTTCGGCACGTTATACTGCTATACTTGAAATCCCTGAAGATGGAAATTGGACATTCTATCTTGGAGCAGATGATGGTGGGATTTTTGACCTAAATGGTACACGATTCATCGACAATCAAGGAATTCATCCCTACCAAGAAGTTTCGAACTCGACAATTCTCTCTTCTGGATTGTATCAAATAAATGTGGAGATGTTTGAGCAAGGTGGATGGGGTGGAGTTGGCCTAAGTTGGGCAGGTCCAAACATTACTAAGCAAATTATTCCATCTTCATATCTAACTTTAGCTTTGCCAATTTCTGTTGAAGAAAATGAATTGATAAATTACTGGTCCTTTGATGATGGAAATGGTGCAACTATCTCGGATGAGATAAATGGTGAAAATCTGACAATCTATGGAGGAGGGGCTGGAACAAATTGGAGTAGCGGAATCGATATTGGGGCATATAATTTCAATGGTGTGGATGAATATGCCAAAGTCGAAGTTGATAATTGGAATGGTGATTTCTCGGTTTCCTTGTGGGTATACACAGACAATGCAACTCAAGATCTACACTCAAGCATCTTTGCAGTGAACAATATGGCTGGGGACGGAAGTTCTTTCCAAATTGAGACCGATGCGAATGGAAATTGGCAAGTTTGGCACAACTCTACCTACTCTTTTGGAACTGTAGATGCCGGTGAATGGACTCATCTTGCTGTTACATATAGTGAGAGCAACATTCTGAGTTTATACAAAAATGGTGAATTAGTGAGAACTGAAAATCTTTCAAATGATACAATCGATAATATCGAACTATACAAAATTGGAGTGAATCGCGCTGGTGACACATATTTTTCTGGAATGATTGATGAATTGAAAATTTGGAACAGCACTCTTACAGATTCAGATATCGCAGACTCCAAGAATGAAATCATGTGGCAGTGTCCGCAATTCAGTGGCATCGGTAGCGCCCAAGCATCTGTGGAACAGGTATTCCAGATCGAAGAAGAATTGAGAGGGCACGTTTGGAATGTCTGGGCTTATGCTCAACGAGATGGATGGATTAATGCTAATTGGGGGATGCAGGTTGATGCATATTCTGATAATGGAACTTTGTTATCAACAAATGTTAGCACCGGTAGACATCTTACAGAAACTTGGGAGCAGGATTACTTTCGCTTCCGACCTCATCAGAATGCCACTTCATTTACCGTTCGTTTATTTGCAGATTTTAATCAAATGACGCACAATGGTTCAATATATTTTGATACGGTGACACTACGTGTAATACGGCCACATATGGAATGGATAAATGGTAGCATTGTCGAAACAGCAGTTTCAACAGGAGGAAGATCGTTCAACTCTGGCACAACCTATGGTCAATCACTGGTAGCAGATATTCTCGAAGATGGGGCTTCAGCGACCAAAGGTTATGTTTACGAGCCATACTTAACTGCAATCTCATATCCTTCAATCCTTCTACCAACCTACGCAGAAGGATATACAATGGCCGAATCCTATTATGCAGCGAATACAATGGTTTCTTGGATGGGAGTTGTAGTTGGCGACCCGAAAATGGCGGCATACTCTGATTTGTTACATGATGTTTCAATAGAATCTGCATCTGCAAATGGTACTTTGACTGAAGGCCATCTTGGCACAATATCGACTATTTTGGAAAACCTTGCACCCGGCTCTGCAAATGGCAAAATGGAAATTCGTGACAAACAAGGAAACATATTAGTTGGAAGTATAAACCTCACTTTGCCCCCTGGTGACCAAGTGGGAAGTAGAATAATGATTGACCTGCCAATAACTCCTACTCGAAATGGCTATGTTGAATATGACATACGCTGGAAAAATAGTACAGAGGGCGGATTCCCCGAGCGAATTAAAAACAATAATGCAATTTCGCTAAATATTCTAATCAACCAAATTCCTCTCGTTACCGATGGATGGTGTGCTTCTTCTCAAATTGAAAGAGGAGATACTTTTGCTTGCTTTGCCACATCAACTGATGATGATTCCGTCGGCGAAATGTTGATTGGCTGGCGGTTGAGTAATTCAAGCCTGAATCAATCGGAATGGACTTGGAGTCAAACCAGCCATAATACTGCAATGCAATGGTGGACAGTATTTGATGCACCAGTAAATATTAGTTTAGGCATGATAGACCTCGCAGTCATTGCTATTGATAATACTAATTTTTCTTCACTAACGGTAATATTTGAAAATGCTTCTGAATTTGTTAATGCGGTTCCACGCTGGTATGGACTACACATTGAAACTGTTGATGGCCCGCAGTGGGATGGCACAAGTGACCTGCCTTATATTCCACAAAATGGACTACTACGTGGACGCCAAGTGCTAATTCGCGCTTGTACGGTTGATGCTGATCATGACCCAATAAGTGAATGGCCACAATTCGCCGCAAGCAAAGGAGTTGTCGGCTCAGTGAGTAACGAGAGTCAATTTGAAAATGGCGTTTATTGTTATAGGTCAACTTGGATATTACCAATTGGCGGCGATTTACAATCTGCACAACTCGAATTGTGGTCCAATGGAGAATTACGGAATGGAAGGAGTATTTTAATTGCTGATCTAGCACCAATACCCACGATTAGTATCCGTAATAGTCAAAATAATACGATTGAATTCAGTTCTGGTTCAAATGAGTATGTATGGTTATCAGTAATGGACGGAGACGACCCTAATTCGGCTATCACTGGAGACCTTTTGGTTTCTTGGCCAGGTATGCTTACAAGCACCCTACCAATCAGCATCCCAGCAAATACAAATGGGGTATTTATTGAACTGCCCGCTGCAGAAGCGGGCTTGGAAATTGGAAACCTACAGGTGGAATTTTCTATTTCCGGCGCTCATGGTGCGACAAATAGGGTGACTGAAATTATTCCAGTTATTCTTACTTTACCAAGTATTCTAGAAATAAAAATATGTAATTCAAACGGAATTATTGAAGAACTGACAAAAAATGAGCCTGCTGCGCTATATATTTATCTTCAGTCAACAAGGGATGTTGACCAATATCGAATTGATATTGAACAAACTGGTTGGGCGGCAGAATCGCCATTACTTGATTTACAATCTCCACCTTGGGATGAAAACCCACCAATTGGTTGTGAGGCGAATTCTTCAATAGTCGATTCGGCGAGTCAAATAATGAAATTCAGACTTCTTGTTGGAAATAGTTATACCGGTGGCCAAGCATTAATCCGAATAAGAATTACAGACCTTGACGGCCTTTCCATCAGTCAGAATTTGCCGATATCAATTGCTCATTCCCCTCCTGAAATAGAAATCTTTTCTCAACAAGAGATTGGGCTGGGAGAGCCATTGGATGTGAGCATTATTGTCTCAGATGCAGATGGACTCGCAGGAGTCCGGTGTGAAATATTTTTCACAGATTCAAATGGAATCCAGCATAGCCAAGCAAATGGTCAACCAGACATTAGTGGAGAAATCAATATTATTCATCAAACAAAAGATTATAATCAAAATGAATCCATTTCAATAAGTGCATCATGCCGCGACGAAAGTGGCAATATTGCTAATTCAACAATGAATAATCCAGTACAATTACTTTTTACTGAACCCGAAGAGGGAGGGATTCCCACAGATACAAAGGGAGATGGTGATACAGGAAAATGGTTCACAGTACTCTCATTTGTACTTCTCTTTTCCATTCTATTCGCGGTTGGATTATGGTATAATAAAAGAAAAACTGCAATCAATATTGAACATGCAGATGAAAGCCAAACTAAGGCATGGATTGAACTTGAAGATGAGACTTCCACCGATGAAGAATATTCTTCAAGCGATGAGCAAATTGAAACCAATAGCGAAGAAATTGATGCAACCCTTGCCCCCCCGCCCATACAAGACTCCATTCCTGATTCTCAAACTGCACAACTTGCCACCCCCCCAATTGCTTCCAAAGTAGATGAAGAAGAAATATCGCAGATATTTTCTCCGGACGAATCTATTGAAGTGGATGAAAGTCGCGAAAGTGAAGTAAGTGAAGAATCAGAAGCCCAATTTCAGGCACAATATCTGGCTCAAAACTCGCCTCAAAATGACCTTGACGAAATTATTGATGATTTATTGTAAGCCATAATATTTGGAAAATATGTGATTTTGCCTTTGCAATACCTCAATACTACATCTCATCCGAACCCAAGCCTCAAAAGCCAAGCCGTGATGCAAAGGTTGGTTCACATGGCAATTGGCTACGTTCTCATCAATGTTCAACCTGGAATGGAATTTGAAGCATATTCGCAAATCAAAGAAATGCCAAATGTTACTGATGCTACTCTTCTCTTTGGAGATTATGATATTTTGGCAAAAATTGAAGCTGATAATATGGGTGCTATTGCAAAAACAGTGGTTGAAAATATTCGCCAAGTTGCTGGCGTTCATGACACCAAGACTCTTGCTGGTGCTGAGTTCTAATCAGAATCTTCCTTTACCCCCTCTCTACAAGAGGTTCTTCGAAAGATGGCTCCCATCTTAGCCTAAAATAAAAAAAAACCGCCTGAGGCCCGCAGGCCACAGGCGGATAAATCCCCTAAGGGTCAGGCTATGCCTGGTGTTGCAGATAGCAAACAATAAGTTTCACAATCTTTCGATTCCAACTTTTTTGACATTTGCTTTCTTGATCTTGTCTGGTAACCAAGCTGGCCCATTGGCTGGCTTGTCTACCATATTGATCTCGCCTGTGAAGACGTGTACACGGTTTGTGCCACGTTCTCGTAGACGTATGTCGGTATGTCCGCGGGTTGCTGCCTTTAGGGCTGCTCCGCGTGGTTGTTTGCTTGCAAAGACCTGACTGGTGTCACTTCCACCTTCCATCAGGACAAAGTATTTCTTTTCTCCCATTTGGTATTCCTCCATTTTTTCCGTCACCCCACCGAGGTTATAATGTTTTCGCCGACAGAACGCAATACTGCGCCACATATGGACCCACATACGGCGTTCCGAGAGTACATTTTGAATCGGGCCGCAATACATCGTTCGCATTATCTAAACAGGTTTATTGATTATTTTTCCAAATAATAACATTTTTTTAGGAGTGCTTAGCATACTGACATTTCATCAATTTGACCCCCTTTGACTAATTGTAAATGCCCTACAAAATGCTATGATTCACATTCGAAAATGCAACACCTAACAAATCACCTGAATCGTCTACTCTTGTGAGTAAGCAGAGGGTTTTTCCTTCTTTTCCTTCTTTTCCTTCTTTTTCATAATACGGTATGGCCAATGTTAATTGTGATTGCCCCCCCAGTCAATAGCAAATATAGAAAAAGGCCAACCCCTACAAAGAATCATGGAACATAGTGAAGTCATCACTATGAACCATGTGGAAATAGCTGAAATGATAAATGGTGCATACTATTCATCAGAAGGGCATTTGTGGCAAGAAGGGTTCTTTCGAATAAATGACGAGCAAATCAAGACTTACCTCAAGCATAACGAATTGATTTTTTTATCTGATAATAGTGCGCTAGCAAGAGTATATCCTAAAGATAATAACAAATGTATGGCTGGTTTGATTACTGTTTGTCAGACAAAGCAAGGCCAAGGGAGAGGTGATGTGATTGTCAAGGAAGTTGTTAAAAGAGCAAAATCACTTAGCATGGAGAAAGTTTGTCTTGAAGTTTTGATTGCTAAAGATGGTCATTCACATCCCCATGGGATACGATTGTTAAACTGGTACCTAAAAAAGGGATGGCAGCATATTGATACCAAGAATCCAGTAGATGTATTTCCAAATAATGCAGGAGAGAAACTAGTCATTGAATGTGATTTGTATATACTAGAAGGAAATACCTCAAACTTGCAATAGAGTATTATTTACTTGCGAACTTTTTCCCCAGTTATCAACCGCCAAATCTTTTTAACTGGGTCATAATAACGGTCGACAACTCTTTCCTTAAGCGGAATGATGGCATTGTCGGTAATGTTAATTCCTGCTGGACAAACATCAGTACAACATTTTGTTATGTTACAGTAAGCGATACCAAATTCGTCTTTAATCTCTGGAATACGGTCTTCTTGGTCCATTGGATGCATTTCAAAGTTAGCCATACGAACCATTGTTCTCGGTCCTCCAAAAACATCGAATTTTTTGTATTCTCTGAGTACGTGACAGGTGTCTTGGCAGATAAAACATTCGATACACATTCTAAATTCTTGAGCGCGTTTTGCTTCGAACTGACTGAATTTCCAATCACCTTCCTCTGGTCCCTTGATAGGGGCAACCGCCTTAGCCATCTCATAATTCCAAGAAACATCACTAACAAGATCCTTTACATGAGGGAAAGTCTGAAAAGGGCGCACAGTAATGACTTCACCTTCTGGTGTTTCTTCTATGACGTCACTCATTCTAGTCCAGCACTACATGAACCACACTTACCCGCTTTACAATTCCAACGGCACGAAAGGTCAGGTTCTTGTTCGTGTTGAATACGGTGAATACAGTCAAGAAGAACCATACCCTCATCTAACTCAATATCGTATTCAACTAATTCACCATCGCCTTCTTCGCCTCTGAAGATTTTCATCTTAATGTCGGTCATATTCAGGCCTCTTTCTTAGAACGGTCAAGTAATTCTTCTAATTCTTCAGGGGGTTGGGATAATTCTTCCTGACGGATTTTGATTTCAGCCCCATCTTTCCAAACTACATTTGTTGTATGACTCCACATACCAGTATCTGGCTCAGGGAAATCATCACGAGTATGTCCACCTCGACTTTCGGTACGAGTTAGTGCGGCAAGAGTACAGGCTGATGAAATATCTACCATGTTTTGCAAATCCAATGCTTGATGCCAACCTGAATTATATGTCATCGAACTGCCTGAACTGGTGTTTTGAACTCTCCTTCTAAATTCCACCAAATCGGTCAACGCAGTTTGCAAATCGGATTCGGTTCTGATGATACCAACCTTAGCTTGCATCATATCACGTAGGTCGTCATAAACACGGCCAGGGTTTTCACCGTTTTCTCTCTTCAACGGTTTTAGATTTGCTTCGATTGCACGCTCAACTTGATCTGTATCAATTTCTGGTTGTTTCATGTCGTTTGAACGCTTTGCAGCATGTTCTCCGGCTCTCTTACCAAATACGATAAGGTCGGAAAGGGAATTTCCTCCTAGACGGTTTGCGCCATGCAAACCACTTGCAACTTCACCAGCAGCGAATAACCCATCAATCGTTGATTCTTGAGATTCACCATCGACTCTTACTCCACCCATGACATAATGTGCGGTAGGGCCAACTTCCATTGGCTCCTTGGTAATATCAACTCCAGCAAGTTCTCTAAATTGATGATGCATACTCGGTAGTTTTGCGATGATTTCTTCAGCACTGCGTTGATTTGCAATATCGAGATATGCACCGCCGTGAGTAGAACCACGCCCTTCAGCAACCTCTTTGTTAATCGCTTTAGCAACGACGTCACGAGTCAGTAATTCTGGAGGTCGCCTAACGGTGGCCTTTTCTCCAGCGACGACTTGTCGAACCCATTCATTAGCTTCTTCTTCTGTTTCAGCGTGGTCACCTTTGAACATGTCAGGAACATTGTCGAACATGAATCTCTTACCTTCTGAATTTCGTAGAACTCCTCCTTCGCCTCGAACACCCTCTGTAACTAGAATCCCTCTAACACTTGGAGGCCATACCATACCGGTTGGGTGGAATTGTACGAATTCCATATCGATTAATTCGGCTCCAGCATTTAGGGCCAATGCATGTCCATCACCAGTATATTCCCAAGAACCTGAACAAACGGCCCAGCATCGAGTAATTCCGCCAGTAGCCAAAATAGTTGATTTTGCTGAAAAAGTATGCATTGAACCATCGACTCGATTATAGGAAACATTGCCAGTACAGGTCCCATCATCATCTTGTAATAGATGGCTTACGGTATATTCCATGAAGATATCAATGCCGGAATGGATTCCTTTTTCTTGTAAAGTTCTAATTATTTCTAAGCCAGTGGAATCCGCAACGTGTGCCAGACGAGGATAGGTATGGCCACCGAAATTTCTTTGATTGATCAATCCATCTGGAGTTCTATCAAAGACAGCGCCCCATTGTTCAAGTTCTCGGATTCTGTCAGCAGATTCTTGAGCATGGATTTGTGCCATACGCCAATTGTTGAGGTACTTTCCACCCTTCATGGTATCCTTGAAGTGTACTTTCCAACCATCTCGGTCATCAGCATTGCCCAGAGCAGCAGCAGCGCCACCCTCGGCCATAACAGTGTGTGCCTTACCCAACAGGGACTTGCAAATGATTGCGGTTTTAGCACCACTACGAGCAGATTCAATCGCTGCTCTAAGTCCAGCGCCTCCAGCACCAATTACCACTACATCGTACTCGTATGTCTCGTAATCACTCATTCAAAGACCTCCGAAAAGAACGATATCAGTCCACCAGCCTTCAGTGCAGGCATAGACATAAAAATCTGAGAACATAACCCAGAATAGAGATAAAATAGCCCACTTGTTGTGGTTCTTGTTCAGTCCAGTACAACCCTTCCAGCATGCTTCAGCAACCGCTCCGCCACCATTGCGGAAACGGTTTCTAATTCCACCGATTGCATGGCGGAAGGAATGACAACCGAGTGTATATCCTCCAAGCATTATTACGTTGAGAAGTAGAACCAAAGTTCCGATGGAAACTCCAAATGAATTTGCTCCATCAGCAGCATGGAATTGTGCCGACATTAATACATCATAGGATAGAACGAAAAGATAAGCGACTGCAAGATACATGAAAAAGCGGTGAAGATTTTGGAAGAGGAATATTTTGCTCTCTCCATTGTAATCTCCGAATGGTGTGCTTACCGCACATGCAGCAGGGCTGGCCATAAATGAGCGGTAGTATGCCTTGCGGTAATAATAACAAGTGCCACGGAATCCTGCTGGGATTATCAATATGAACATGGCAGGACTCATCCACCAAAGACTCTCAGGAACCCAAGAACCAAGGCCGCCTTCGCCAGGAACAATTAGTGGCGAGAAAAGAGGTGAAAGAACATGGCTGCCATTGGATTCAATAGCCATAGTTTGGTTTCCTGCAGACCTTCCAAACTCTTCAAAAATCCAGAAATCAGCTTCCATGAATCCACGCCAAGTAGCATATGCAACTGCAATCCCAAGGTAGATTGCCATAGCCAGTGGAGACTTCCACCAGTTGTCAATTCGATCTGTTTTTCCAAATCCTCTTTCCATCGGCAGATGTCTTGCTTCGGCCACAACAATCCCTCAGTAAATTGTCCTAAAGGCTTAGGCTTTTGATAATTTGCCTACGCCTTTCTCAAGCTAGTGATGAGTAGTCTACTTCGGCTTCAACCATTTCAATCTCGTCAACATCCATTTGAGCGAGTTGTAACTTTCCAGATAATTCGTCATTAACCGCATGCCAATATGAATAGGCTTCAATTACCCAAATTCCAGATTCTCGTGTTCCATTTCCAGAGCCTTTCACTCCACCGAATGGCAAGTGTGCTTCTGCACCGGTGGTAGAATTGTTAATTCCGGTCATTCCAGCCTTTATTCCGGACTTGAAGCGATACGCTTCAAGGCGGTCATTGGTGTATATTGCACTTGATAATCCGTATGGGCTAGCATTAGCCAAATGTAGGGCATGGTCAAAGTCATTAGCCTTCACAATGGTAATTGCAGGACCAAAGACTTCCTCATGGAAACACTTCATGTCTTCAGTGACGCCTGCATATACATGCGGCCACATATAGACTCCTGCTTCTGCATCACCAACAAATCCTTGTGGTTTATTGTCGGAAGTAATTCTGCCGTTGCCGAATAACTTGTTTGCTCCATCCGCTTCACACATTTCCAATGCCTTTAGGAAATCTACTGCATATTTTTCAGATAGCATGGGCCCATAAAGAACGCCATCGACACGTGCACTATCGCCGATACGAGTAGATTTTACCTTTGCCATTAATTTCTCAACGAACTCGTCATAAATGTCCTGGTGAAGAATTAGATTGCCGAGGCTAGTACATCGCTGACCAGCAGTACCAAATCCAGACCAATATGCCCCTTCAATAGCATTTTCTAAGTTTGCTGAAGGCATAATGACGAGAGGGTTTTTTCCTCCCAATTCAAGGCTTGCACTTACGAGGTTACGCCCGCATACTTCACCAATCATTTTCCCAACTGCAGTACTTCCGGTGAAACTGATTTTGTTGATCTTTCCGTCATCAACCGCATCTACAAGGTGTTGTCCTGCTCCACTTCCTTTGCCGTGAACGAGGTTAATTACACCATCAGGAAGGCCGGCTTGATGCATGATTCTTGCTAATGCAAATGAGAGTAGTGGGGCATCTTGAGGTGATTTCCAAACACAGGTGTTCCCACACATTATTGCTGGAATCATCTTCCAAAATGGTACTGCTGCGGGAAAATTACATGCATTGATTATTCCACATACACCTAAGGCTCGTCGGTAGGTGAACAACTCTTTATTAGGCAATTCTGAGTGAACTGTTTGACCATATAGGCGGCGTCCTTCAGATTGGAAAAATAAACAAGTATCAATCGCTTCTTGTACTGAGCCAGCACTTTCCTTCAAAGTTTTTCCAATTTCACGGGTTTCAAGAGCAACAATCGCATCCTTGTGTTCCATCAATAGACGACCCATGTTTCCAATAATTTGACCGCGAGTTGGCGCAGGTGTCGCCGACCATGCCGGGAAAGCAGCGCCGGCCGCATCAAGAGCAGCGTGAACATCATCCTTAGTGGACAGGGGGAATTCTCCCAAGCAATCGGCGAGTAATGCCGGGTTAGAACTGGTGAAAGTTGCTCCATCACTTGCTAATTTCATTTGTCCGTTGATAATATTATATCCTTTTACCATTGGCAAATTATCGGGATTTTCGCTTGGCATAAATTCTAGACCGGTCTCAAGTACATGCGTCATGTGGTGAGCCAAAAGCGAAGGTCATTTCAACCCAGCGGCTGGGTACCTTTCGTCCGCTTGAATGAAAGAGTACTCTATTCAATAGAGCACTATTGCGACTTTCAAAGAATGAATTGTAAAAGTTAGCCTTACCAGAACCTTCGCGTTCTGGCATAATTAACTTCAGCATGATGAATCGCTTCTAACAAACCATCGCGATTCCCCGCTTGAACTTGGCGAAGAATTCGGTTTGCTGTAGCCCCTCCAACTCCTCTTGCCATCAAACATAGTATTGCATCCATCCCTCGGCGTTTTATCGCTTCAGCATTTCGTTGTATACGGTTTTGATCTGATTCTTCGGGAGAGGAAATTCGTTTTTCTAAATCTGAGCGTAAACGCTCTGGAGCACAAGCCAATAGCCTGCCGCCACAAGTACAACGCGGGTCAATAGATGGGAAGCGAGCAACTCGGAATTTCTTTCCCTTCTTACAAACCAAACAAACCAATACTGCCCTTTCATTCATCAATCGCCCTTCGAGCCTTTGCCGAACTTGTTCATTCGACCAATTGGGCAAGAGTAAATCCTTGCCACCCCTATTAGAGAGACCAAGAGGGCCTGGGGCGGTAACTTTGAGACCGAGTAATCCTGATTGGATTGCCCTTAACACATCAGCAGCACCAACAACATCCATTCTCTCAAAGAATAATTTACCAAGAACTTCACGCATTACTGCAGTGCCACGATATTTGCGAACAAGTGAATGCATATTGATTCGTCGCGGGTCAACTCCACTTCGTAAAATTCCGAATATTTTGGCAACTTGGGCGAAGCGCCAACGAACCTGTCGGCTATTGGGCATCGTAATGCCCAGTAATGCTTCAAGTGCATCCGGCGGCGTTTCATTTAGCCACCCAATGATATCATTTGGTTTGATGCCGCCGGCTTGAAGAGCAATACGAGTTGGCTCAACAATAATCCGCCCCAATTTTCCACTCTTGGTGCTAGCCATTGCTTGCAATAAATGTGCTATGGCCTCATTGATTTTACTACCTTGACAAATGTTCAATACGATTGCATCATCGCGACTTTCAATTGTTAGAAGGCGATTGGTTGGAACATCACCGCTTGCTTCCAAATGCTCTTGGACCGATTCGAATAATATCCCTAGCGCCTCCTTGTCCAAGGGTAAATCGTCCAATTCCAAAGTCTCATCTGCAAACAACCCAGCCGGGTCTAAAACATCTGCAGATTCGGGTGGAATCCAACCCAATTCTTCAGCAACAACTGCCCTAATTCTGCCAATTTCACGTGCTACTTCAGGAGGGGTTGGTGGCAATTCACCACTCCACACTGGTGCAATTCCTTGGTCACTAACAGGCGACACTAGCAATTCTTCTTTTTCCGGGTCGGCATCAATAATCGTCCAAGTTCTACCAGCCATTACAAAGCGACGGGTTGCGCCATCCTCATCTTCCCCAGAGTCATTTAATGAAAGTACGAATGCCTCATCAACAGAACCTAAACTTTTGCGAGTCACTGCATCTCTTACACGATATTTTTGCCGGTTAGGAATCATCGATAAATGACTCATTACCCACTGCCGAGTCCTTCCGGCTGTGCTAAACCATCCACCCTTCAAATCGGGGGGGATTGGTGGTTTCAAGTCACGATATTTTTTGGCAGGCAAACGTGATTCCTTGTCTATTTCAGGTAACTCCTCCGGCAGGGTGATTCCGATTGATTTTGCATATGCAACCGTTTTTTCCCAGGCCAGCCGGCCCCATTCCCACCACGGGTTTTGCTCTGGATCGTCGGCCACTCTTAGCAGCCAACCATCAGCCAAAATTTTGAGGATTTCTACTGTTTCTTCTCGTTTCCATCCTTTGAACTGGGGGGCTTTGGCAATAATTTCCGTTGCATCATCTATCAAAACTAATTTGTGACTATGTGCTAATAATATCAGTTGGTTTGCGGCTACTGCAAGAGGTTTTTCTCTCCATTCTATTCCCTCAATTTCACCACATAATGCCCTTCTTGCTATCGCTGCTGATTCGGCGATATCGTCCGCGTCCCAAGCGAGGATGTCGCCGATACCGATTCCGCCGAGACGGTGGTCGGCCCTACCTACGCGTTGTAACATTCTGTCAACGGAGCGTGGACTCTTTAACTGAACAATACGACGAATGCTTCCAACATCAATTCCCAATTCTAAACTACTAGTACAAATAAGACCATGAAGTTCTCCTGCTCGCAAATTATCTTCCATTTCACGTCTTGTTTCGGCAGCAAGACTACCATGATGAACCCCAATATTGAGGTTTGGGGCTAATGCTTGAACTCTTTGAGCAACGGTTTCTGCGGTATTTCTTGAGTTTACAAAAACTAAACATGGTGATTCTTTAGCCAAAATATTTCCCAAGCGACGAAGATTTGCATAGGCACGATTGGACATGCCTAATTCCAAAGCAAATGCTTCATCCCCAATGATGGGAGATTCCGATTGTACCAACAATTCGGTACCTCTTAGATTACTGACAATTATTGGCTCGCCGGCGCGGTACTCTTTATCATCAATTATCCTTCGAGGTGAAAGCCAATCGGCAACCTGCTTCGGATTTCCGACTGTTGCTGAAAGGCCGATTCGTTGAATTGGCCTACCAACTAATGTTTCCAAGCGTGCGAGCCCAATAGATAATTGCCAACCGCGCTCACTCCCAATAACTTCATGCACCTCATCAATGATTACCGCCCGAACTTTAGAAATCATTTCACGCAACCGATGTCCGGTGAACAATAATTGAAAGGTTTCAGGTGTGGTGACCAGTAAATGTGGAGGCTTGCGGACCTGTTTTTGTCTTTGATAAGGGGTGGTATCACCATGCCGTACATCTACACGTAATCCAACTTCAGAGGCCACTTCTTTCAGCCTCCGGTCAACATCACGATTTAACGCCCTTAAGGGAGTGATGTAAAGGATAGCCAAAGGTTCCCATTCTTCTATCAGAGCGCGGTTCAACAAAGGCAAAATAGCGGCTTGAGTTTTCCCTCCACCGGTTGGTGCAACTAGTAATCTGTCTTCGCCTGCACAGAGATACTTCATCGAGGCTTGTTGTATCTTGTAGACGAGGAGATAATTCATCCCACTCATCGTTGCCTTTCAGTGGTCCTTTTGCTGCGATATTTTCACCTCCTTTTCTGTTGTTCTTCCCTCGCGTGTGCGCGCGAGGTAAAATTTCATCCCTGTGAATAGAGTATCCCCTCTCTCATACTTCATCAGCACTTCGCTTCAAGGACCCAATGAAAAGGCTTACAAATTGATGAAAAAATGTCTATTTGGTTTTTCCTTCACTTGCACTTTTTGAACGCCACCAAAGTCCAACAAGGATTGTTACAATGACCGCCCCCATAGCAAACTTCTCAACTGCGCTATATTCTCTATTAATCGATATGCCGGATTCCATCTCAGCAAAATGTAATTCATCATTCGCATCAAACCATGCAACCAAAACGGTTGTGTCTGCACCATAGGCGAGATCTTCTGCTGTCGCGGCAACTGCTGTTTGGTTAACGCATTGTTTTTCCACACAAAGTTGGAAAGGGCCACTCTGCCCTCCATTATTTTGAATTGTAACGAGAAGACGAACCATATTTGGAGATAATGATAAATCACTGGATTCATCGCGATGGACTTGAATGATTTGAAGGTCCAATTCAGCTATAGGTTGAACCATAATGAATAACGGATATGGTTCAATATTTTGGTTGCCAGAACCATCTTGACTGGTAATATTTACCCAATGATAACCGCCACTTAATTTACCAAGTGAAAAATATCTCGCTTCTTGCCAACTAACATTTTGCATTCCCTCTAGTGGCTCACTATCTAAATCAAACCACCACCTAACATCTCCAATCGCAGAAATATCATCAAATGATTCATTCAATGAAATACTTATTTCATCTCCATCATGCGCAGAGTGAGAACTACTTACGGGGATATCATTAGCGAGAACATTTGGCCTTACTGAAGGTGGTTGATTATCTAACAAATACACATCCCAAGTCCTTTGCCAAACATGACCGGCATCATCACTCACGGTAAAATTGAGTACATTAGTAGAGGTGTTTCGGGCGAGATAGCGCTCTTCAACAGGATCGTCAAAAGAATTTGATTGCGGGCCTTGATAGAAAATTATTGATATCTGCTTTCCCTCTTGCCACCAATTGGGTGTCTTATCACTCGACCAAATCGCTAGAGGATAGGGGGTAAAATCATCACTAATATTGCCAAAAATCTCTATTCTTGTTCCAGCGGGAATACTTAATGAATCACAATTCAAGATGTTTTCTTCAGCAAAACTATCATCATTTTCACCACAACCAACGGTTGCATTCAACCAATTTACCGATGGGGCTTGCCCATCTAATCCCCAAGAATGGTTAATGATAGTACTCTCTCCATGATAATCATTACAGGTGGAAATTACTTGCAGAGTTTGCCCCATTTCCCAAATTGAAATATTACTCGGATTAAGGGAAACATTTTTTCCACTTTTTTGAACGCTCCCCGTCGGAGTAGAAAAATTCCATTCACATGAAATTCCATGATTGAGTCCTGCATCTGAGGTTGAAACTTCGAAATGTTGCTCCTCCACCCAATCAATACTCGTATGAGAGGTACTGGGCGTCACTAATTGAGAAGAAGGAAGTGTATTATCTCCAAAAGTTACCACATAATATGAGGAGATGGATGGATAATAAACTGTGAAATTACTTGGGTCGCCAAATACTTCCACAGATGGGGGAGAATATCTGTACTCAACAGGACTGTTGAGAATAATCGTCACTGGGTGGTGAATAATTCCAGTTGGTGAATGTGATACGCTTAACTGGGCAAGAGGTAAGTTTGCCCTATATCCAGAAAAATTACCAGATGCATACCAAGAATAATTCGCTGCAGTTCCAATTATATGAGGGAAGGCACCTTCAAAGGTAATATTCTGCATTGTTACATTCACAGAAATAATTTGAGAATCCAACAGAATGCCAGGGATGCTCAACAAACTCTGATTTGCAGAATGATTAGAAAATAATTGCCACTCAAAAATGCTTAGATTACCATCTTCATTTCCAAATTGAGAGTCTATTTGTTGGTCAAGGCTCATACTCTGATTATCCAAGAAAGGAGAAGGGAAAGCCATATTCTGCCAAATATAAGTTGCAAAATTCCCATCATAATTTGATTGGGCTTGCATTGGGCCAGTGAATGTTAATTCTGTCCAACCATGGCTATTTGTATCATTGCTAGAGGAGTTATTACCGGAGCCATTTGAATCAAAAAAACTAGAATCATCAATAAGGGTTTGTGAATTAACTTGTAATTCAATAGATTTTGTAGCCAATATCAGTAATGCCACTACCAACAACAAACGAAATTCTTTCTTCAACTTACCTCACCTCTCAATTTCTAAAGATAATGGAAACTGGGTTTTTTGAAACTTCAAGCGCTAATAGTCGATGACTAGGAAGTGCTTCAGCAACCCGCGCCCGAACTTCCGCAGAACCGTGGAATAGAATGAAACCGCCGCCACCGGCGCCGAGTAATTTACCACCGGTGGCGCCGGCAGAAAGAATCGTCGAGTATAATTCATCAATTTCTGACAAAGAAATTCCATTCGCCAACTCTTTCTTCAATAACCAACCCTCGTGTAACAATTCACCAACTCTCGAAAAATCACCTTTGAGCAAGTGTTCTCTAACTTCCTTTGCTTGCTCAACCATCCGGTTCAACGAAGTCATATTGTCCGCAGTATTTGCAGACTGGCGAGAGAGAACTTTAGTTGCAGAACGGGTTTTACCAGTATAAAGCAAAGAAAACTCATCACCCATCTTGGAAAGCAAATCATCAGAAAGGCATAATGGTTCAATCTCAACAGAATCATCTGGGTTGAAAATAATATGATTTACCCCGCCAATTGCACAACCGTATTGGTCCTGACGCCCAATAGTTTGTCCGAGGATATCTATTTCTATTTTACAAGCCTGTTCAGCAATTACTTGAGGCGATACATCTTGTCCCGAATAAGCATACAAGGCTGAGAGCAAACCAACTGTTACCGCACTTGAAGATCCAAGCCCTGTCCCTCGAGAAGGGATGTCTGCAATTGTGGTTATTTCCACTGCCCTTATCACGCCTGTCATTCGCATTGCTTCGCGAACTAATTCATGCTCCAAATCCTCAAAATTATCAACTATTTCGGTCTTTGAATAAGAGACTCGGATATCATTCTCAAAACGCTTATTGACGGTCACATGGATGTACTTTGCCAAAGACAGGGAAGTTACACAGCCCCCTCCAATAGAATTTTGATAATACGCTGGAAGGTCACTCCCCCCGCCACAAAATGAGACTCGCAAAGGAGTCTGGCTGATTATCATCAAACATCGGGTGGGTTTAGTGGTCTTATGTATTTCTACCTCAAAATAGGTTGAATGAAGGATAACTAACGCCTTCTTAGAAAGAATCTTGGGGTGGAAGATTGATTTTACATTCTTTGCATATGCAAATGAAGAATTGCTCAGCCTCAAGAAGAAACAATATTTGAATATGTCATTTCAGTTATCATCGCCATGGGCAAGATAATTATCAATTTCCAATAATTCATTGCGCAATAATTCTATTTCTTCTTTGGATAGTGAGTCTTGCTCATCATCATTAGAATTGAGCATTGAATTGATTTCATTTTGCCTTTGCCTCATTTCTTCGCGATGCAAGAAATAGTCTTTGACTTCAGTAGCCTCTTTGAGGCGAGCAGCATGAATCCTTGCATCCTTTTTCTTCTTCGAGGCCACAGATAGGGCTGAGTTCTTTTCAGTAATTACACTTAGATGTGGGAATGGAATCTCAATATTCTCTTCTTCAAAGGTTGTTAAGATGCGATGGAAAAGCCAATCTCTTGTAATCCACTCGTCCTCATAATCATCAATCCACATACTAATTCGGTAATTTACCGAAGATCCATCAAGCAAGGTTATTGCCACATTTACATCAGAAATTGACTTTGAAATGAAAGGGCATTCAGAAGAAATACGCTTCATCACCTGCTTAACATGCGAAGGGTTCTCTGAATATCCAACTCCAATTTCAACTCTAAGGTTCACACGGCGAGGGGCATCATCAGTACCTCCTTTGGCATAATTAATAATAGTCGAAGTTGCAATGTTTTGGTTAGGTAGAATTACCATCAATCCATTATGAGTTTGCATTTTAGTAGACATCATTCCAATGCCCTTTACTATTCCCGTATAACCCAATACTTCAATTTTATCACCCACTTTGAAAGGCTGGTCAATCAATAGTTGAGCACTGGTAATCATTTTCGTTGCAGAATCTTGTAATGCCATACCAATAACAAGGGAAATAATTGTCATTGAGGCGAGTAGCGCGGTAATATCCACCCCAAATATTTCCAAACACAGAAAAATACAAGTTGCCCAAATGATTACTTTCAATAATATTGTTGAAGTGGATTGTGCACCCTCAAGGTCAACTCCAATTTTTTTGGAGGCTTGTGAGAAAAATATTGGAGCAAGGAGGCTTGTCAATTTCGAGAATTGGCGAGCGAAAAACAAAACGAGAAATATTAATAAAATATTGTTGCCAATACTAATCACATCATTATCTTTCAATGCAAAGTTTAACGAAACTACCATGCCCACAATAATTACTGCAGTAAATGTCATGCTGCCAATAGAATCGATTACTTCATCATCTACTTCAGACTCTGTTTGGTCAGCAAAACGATCTAGTGGCAACCAAACTAATCTTTTTACAATAAATGCAATTATCACGGTTAGAATCAAGGATATTATTCCTTGCTGAAGATTTGAAAGTCCAAAAAACCAATCAATTATTTCTCCAATTTCCACAATTATCGCCCGTCCCTTGTTTGCTTCAACTGGCATTCAATTATTGACTTATCGCATAAATTCAATTATTTAGTAAAAATATGCCCCTCGGCGTGGGCGTCATTATAATCGCATTGAAAATAATTATTGCCAAAGGATAACGCATTTTTTTAAATAATAATGATGAGCCTGCCTGAAAGAAATAGTCTAAACTATTGCGCTATTGTAGAAAAATGATTTTCGCACATATGTGAAAAATGCCGCACTGAGGCCCTACTCCACGAAATCATTTCGTTAAACAATTTCACTCTTAATTAAGAGTCGAGAGATAGATGTTAATATGTTTGAAGTGAAAAAACGATCTAGTTGGAAAAAAAACTACGCCATCCAGACACAATTCATCATGTTTTTCAATCCACATCATATAAGAGCCTTCATTGAGAGCCGTGTGACTGAGGGATGCTAATATGCTCAATATCACCGCACGTTCCGACTTGATGAGAACCATAATTGACACACTAAACGTAGTAGTTGAAGAAGCAAGATTTGACTTCAACGAAGACGCATTAAACATCCGCGTTGTTGATCCATCACATGTTGCAATGATTGAAATGAATGTAGATGCTGCTGCTTTTGAAAGATATGAAGTTGAGAATTCATCACTCGGCTTTGACCTGCCAAAAATGAAAGACTTACTTAGCCTTGCGGCATCGGGCGAGATGGTTGAAATGGATTATGATAAAAATGGTCAGGTGAATATTAACCTCGGCAAGATTGACCGTGTCATTCGCCCACTTGACCCTGCCAATTTATCTCCTCCAAATGTCCCAGACCTGCCGCTTAATGCCATGGTTGACCTGAAAGGTAACGACCTTTCCCAAGCACTTCGTGCTGCTCGCCAAGTCGGTGATTTAGTCAATTTGTCTCTTGAAGAAAATCTATTCACTGTACATGTTTCAGGCGATACCGACAGTGTCAATGTATCATACAATTCTGATGAAGTAAATAGCATTGAATGTGCAAGCCCCGTCCGTTCCCAATTTAGTCTAACCTACCTCCTTCCAATCGCAAGAATAATGGCAAATGTAGATTCCGTTCGCCTACGATTTGATGAAAATAAGCCCCTAAAGATTGAATTTGAATTTGCTGATGGCGCAGGTAGCGTCACATACTTCCTTGCCCCACGGGTAGAGGGCGATCTATGACCAAACAATTGCAATCTCCTCAGCATTGATGATTGAGATACATGGAATTGATTGATAGAGAGAGGGGCCATTCGCCGCTGGGTTTAGAATGAATAATGCATAGCCGCCTCCATAGGGGGTGAAAGTATGGAGATGGCCAACGGCTTCCAATCGATAGACTTGGCGCCCCTTTTCATAGCGTCTTTAGTTGCTGCATTTATGTGGAAGTGGCTTGTCCCACGGAATTTAAAAGGTCTGCAGGTCGCCTTCCAGCGGATGAATAACCACTATGAAGTGCATACGGTAACTGAAACTGTAGATTCCGCAAGAGAATTGCTTGCAGACAAGAGGATGCGCTTTGGCGTAGTGAATTATATTAGTGCCCTAACGGGTATTTTATTGCTGGTTTTTGATTGGGCATTTGCTATATTTGGACTGAAAGATAATTATTCACCCATAAATGTTGCACTTGGATTGGTCATGGTCATAGGCCCAGCACTCGCATCTACAGTTGTTAGTTTAGGGACACAATTATTATCGCAGCCAGGTGAAAAGAAAGCAACTTTGCAAGATTCATCAATATCGAGGAACGCCATGTACATTTTCCTTGGGGCATTGTGGATTTCTATCATTATTTTGCTTTACCAAATATTGGCAGTAGGAAGTACAGATTTGAGTGAGCGGCGCGCTTTGGCATTATTTTTGATTTTCCTGCCTGCAGTTATTGCCTATGGGCGCGTCATGGGTTCTTCGTGGCTCCCGTTGATACGTTCAAACAAACTACTATCTCAAGGTAAACCATCCGACCTTCATCCAAAAAAACCTTCCATTCGTCGCCAAACATTATCCTTGATGGTTTATGTTACTGCAGTTGCAATGCCATTTACCGCACTAAATTCATTGATTTCAATAATATTACTTACTTTCTCTCCGGAGACATTCGTTCACTCCGACAAAGTCCTCAAATTACCCGAATATACCCTCCAAACTTCCGTAATGGAAGAAGGGGGATTTCTTGGTTTTTATGCGATTGAATTATTTTCCAATATTTCCGAATCGGGTATTCGAATACCCCTAGTCACTGCAGTATTACTATTCCTTTTACTTAATGTGGCAATTGTTGGGATTGCTTTCGTATATGAAGTTGCGAGAATATTATTTTTGGGGCTTGGCGATATTGCTGGCAAGGGAGGAATAAGAATTGCCGACCCCCGCTTGTTAAGGGCAGACAGGCCTGAGCAAGCAAAAGTTCTAAATTTCTGTTTTTCCGCTTTTGCTGGACAGTCAATGCTGCTATTGATGCTGGCATTGATTACCTTCTGGGATTCTACATTCCTCCCTCAAGGAGAACAGTGTGGCAATTGGCAGGACAGTGTTTGTGGGGTCTTTGAAAAGGAAACGCTGGAACGGTTGACTTGGATGTTGGCCGCAGGTGGGCAAATTGCATTCTTATTTGTTTGGATTCCATCTTGGATTGAGAGGCATAAATTGGATGAAATAATATTGGATGCTGCACGTGGACAAAAGCGTGCAAAAATGCGGAGCTATGAGGATAATTTATTCCTCAAACAAAAACCATTTACTGAATTAATATCAGAAGGTAATTGGAGTAAAGCAATTAGTAGATATGAGTTAATGGCAATAGACCCCAAAGGAATGGAATTCGTTAGAAGGACTCATGCTGGAATGATCCTAAACGCGGCAAGTGGAGATTGGGATGAAGCAGAAGAGCAAGCATTGTCACTTCTTGCCCTTCGGGGGGGCGAGGATGCCCCTAAGGCTCAGATGATATTAGTTGCCGCATCCCTCGCCCAAAGAGATTACCCCGAAGTAAACCCACGTCTTGACCGCCTGCCTACGATTGGTTATGAAGGCGTAGCACTAAGGTGGATTGCCACTGTATTATCACCCGAAGAAATTCACTTTGATATGATGCACGCCGCTAATGCCTCCCTCTCACCGAGTGTAAGAATAAACCGCGACCTCCTTAGGCGCTGGAATGAACTTAAGCCATGGAGTGAAAAAATTCATTCAAATGACCCACTTGGGAAAAAACTACTGCTTGGAGATGTTGCACGTATGCGAATTATGGGGGAATCTTCAGAAGCACTCAATAAATTAGAATGGTGGATTCACAAGCACGAGGCTGATGATTGGGTCATGGGTAAAGTTGCAAAAGCACTCTTACTTTTAGACAAAGACCTTACTCTTTCGGCTGCAAAGCAATGTACTGATGCTTCAAAAATGGATAAAAATGACCCTGCTGTTCGTGAATTAGTTCATCAAATGCACACCCGGGGCTACCTACCAAACCCTCCTTCATCTTCCGCATCACTTTTTGATTGGAAATCACCTCAGCAAGGCCAAGAAAAACTAGCAAGTGAATGGATTAGTCGACACAAGACTCAACCAATTCCAATTAATTGTAAAGACCATCGTCGAGCAACTCACACCTGGGATTCAAACGGATGGTCATTATTGAAAGTTGCAACCGAGAGCGGTTTTCACCCTGCAAATATGTCGCTTCGGCGGTGGACGAAAAAAGCAGGTCTGCCTAAAAAACAACCTTTTGCAAACCATTTACTTCTTTCAGGATTGCTTACAACAATTGATAATATGCCGGTTGATTTAGGCTGGCCTGCTGACTTAAACCCAAATCACAATATTGTCTCTCAACTCATCAAATAACCCCTCTACTTCACTAATTGAAAATTCTTTGACGATTATTTTTCACTTTTCGCATGTAGTTAAGTTAATGGGATAATTGCTCATGTATTACATTAGGAGGAGTTATTATGGCCAGCCTAATCACGATGGACGACCTAACTAATGAGGAGATTATTGAGGTATTAGATAATGCCGAACGACTATTACCTGTTGCGCGTGGTGAGACTCACCTTCCCCTTTTAGAAGGAAAAATATTGGGGAATTTATTTTTTGAGCCATCGACGCGTACAAGGATGTCTTTTGAAACTGCAATGAAGAGACTTGGTGGTGAAGTTGTAAATTTAGGCGATGTAAAAACATCTTCAGTTGTCAAAGGCGAGACTCTATTTGATATGATCCAAATGGTTGATGGCTATACCGATATAATTGCCATGCGCCACCCTCGCCAAGGGGCAGCACAATATGCAAGTGATTCCGCAAGAGTCCCAATTTTGAATGGAGGCGATGGGGCTGGCCACCACCCAACTCAAACCATGTTGGATTTATTCACCATTCGCCAAGCCCATGGAACTCTAGAAGGGCTAAATGTTGCTTTAGTTGGCGACCTTAGATTTGGCCGTACCGTCCATTCCTTGTCACATGCACTTGTCAGGTTTGGTTGCACCCTCACGTTTGTTAGTCCGGAAAGCCTATCCATGCCTGACGAGATTATTTCTGATTTGAAAAAGCATGGAGCAGATATTACCGAAACCGAAAACCTCAGGTCAGTTATTCCTTCAGCTGATGTAATTTACATGACTAGAATTCAAAAAGAAAGATTCCCTGATGAAGATGAATATGCTAGAGTTGCTGGTATTTTCAAATTATGTGCTGCAGACTTAAGTCCAGCAAAAGGTGGAATGATTGTAATGCATCCATTGCCTCGAGTTAATGAAATTAGCCCAGATGTAGATAATACAAAACATGCACGCTACTTTGAACAAGCTTTCAATGGTGTTGTTGCAAGAATGTCGCTATTATGCAGATTACTAAATGTAGAAGTGCCTGCAATTATTTCTTCAAATGGGGGTGAAAATTAATGTCCACAGAATCTCACATGCGCCGTGTTACTGCAATCAATAATGGTACCGTGATTGACCATATTCCCGCAGGTTGTGCAATCACCGTATTGAAAATGCTCGGAATAGATGGGCGCCGTTCAACGCCAATTACACTAGCCATGAATGTCCCAAGTAAGAAAATGGGTGGAAAGGATGTAGTAAAGATTGAAGATAGAGAAATCACTCAATCTGAATTAGATAGGGTCGCACTCGTAGCACCTGAAGCAAGCGTTTCAATTATTCGCGCCTATTCCGTTGCAGAGAAATTAGTTGTGAATTTAGGTTTAGAAATCACCGGTGTCGCTCGTTGTTGCTTCAGCAACTGTGCCACATGGGGTGACCGTGAACCACTACCCCATAGATTGAAAGTACATTCAATTGAGCCTCTTGAACTAAGGTGTCATTATTGTGGAAGAAGCCAAGATATGGAAGCAATAATTGATAATCTCTTGTAATAATTATTGGTTATTGAGGATTCGTAGAATCCCTTACCCAATCCATCATTTCACAGGCCTTGCATACTTCCGCACTGGTGATACTTCCACAGCGAATACATTCACGAATAGGCGAAATGCCGGTAACGTTCTCATTTGGAATTTGCGCATATAATTCTTTTATGCGATCTGCTGAATGAAGTAAACCATGCATTGAGCCAGGGACATCTTCTTCCATACTTGCAACAAAATCACGATGACGTTGACGTAATGCACCTTTGGCATACGGACAATCTCCATGGAAAAAGGGGAGGTTTTTGTACATCGCATAAGCGTGTATTTCACGCTCAGGAACCCAACGCAAGGGGACTATTCTTGGAGTCATTCCCGCAAGAGGAGTGCTTGTGTGGGGGGCCAACCTTAGAGTTCTGTCCAAATCTGCTTTTTGCATATTCATCAATACACTTTGTGCCATATCATCGAGGTTATGTCCCAGTGCAACCACACTTGCATTAACTCTCTTTGCCAAATGTATAATTCCTTGGCGGCGAAATACACCACAAAAGGAACAAGGAGCCATCCCCTTTGCAATAGAATTGCGAGATTGTATGTTGGGGAGATGTTCAACAACAACATCCATTTCCTCAAAACCGAGTTCTGAATAAGACACCCTTTCGAGTTTTACTCCTAACTCATCACATAATTCCTGAGCGCAATCCATACTCGGGCTTCGATAACCATCGATACCCTCATCAACAACTCCTGCGACAATAACTACATCTCTTCTCTTATGTAATAAGTGATGGATAAATGAAAGAAGAACTGCAGAGTCCTTCCCTCCACTTATTGCAACCAATATTGTTGTTTTTTCATCCTCCTTCTTTTGACGGGGAAGTTCGAGTTGTTTTCTTAGACTCTTACTTACCCGTTTACGAACAGATTTGGCTAAATGCTCCCCACATAAGGTTCTCCCTGAGTATATTTGATGCAATATTGCATCATGCCCGCAAGCATCGCAAGATGGCACATCCAACACACCGGGCATGTTTAGGGCGGGGCGTCTAAACGGTTTTATGCCATCGGCAGAATCACAAATTAGCAATAACCTTTTTAGAAATATTATTTGAAATAATAATTTGGATCAATTGAGAGCAGAACTTTTCAATAGCAACCGTATATACCTAAGTGAATTATTCAATTGAAAAAATACTTTTCTAATATGATAATTCACTCTCATTTAACACCCCTTTTTGCATGATAAATTGCGAAGTTCATGCAAATCACATTACCGAACCAAAACCAAAACTTGCTAATTAGATAGTAATTCTAACTGCAACACCTCCTCGCAGTGCAGCCATTACTGATATGATTATTAACAATTCCAAAAAAATATTGCTTCACCAGATTTGAATTTTCCAATTGGAAAAATGACAAAGGTAGGAAAAACGACATTATAGGCCTCTCATTAGACAAACTTCTTGAAGCCCCCTTCAACCTCGGAAGGGTTAGAGGGTGTAAATGCTACAAAGACTCGTGGGTTCATTTTGCCGAATACCCGGTGTGATTTCATCCACATTACTCGATGCAAACGGGTTATATCTCGTCGGAGTTGTTTCGTCAAATGAAATTGCGCCTTCCCTCGATGGCGTAAAAGATACTATGGGGAGAGCACAAATGATTGCAAGTGAACATGACCTTGGACGATTTGACCAATTATGGTTTGAAAATAACCAATCAAATACTCTCATGTCACAAATTTCATCCGGATATTCCTTAATAATAAAATGCGATTCCACTCCAAATCTTGGATTGTTACGCCACGAAATTGAAAGGGCTAAACCCGTATTTGCACAATTAATCTAGGTGATAAAATGTTTAATCTGCCAACAGGAAAATCAGTAAATGAAAGCATTGATCTTAGTATTGATGCTACACAAATGCCCTTTGATTATGGAATTATTTCTCATTATAGTGGGAGAAGGGAATTGCCAATTGCACACAGATTTGTTTGTGATGGCCTAGTCGTAGGTTGGATTTCAGAAGGTGATAAAAAGAATACCTATTTGGCAGGAAAGGCTGCCCGCTCAATAATAAAGGCACTCGATAATGAAAAAATCCGCTCAGTAGGGCACGAATATACAAGTTCTAATTTCGCAGCAATAGCATCCAAACTTCCTGAATCATTTCCCGATTTATCTAGATTGGGCCCCTTGATGCCTAAAAGGGGAGATGTTGCTGACTTGGCTTCCCAAGACTTAGCCGCATTAGCCGAAGTACTCAGTCAAAATAAGGCAATACTAGGGGCTTTGGCCTTTGAAGATGGAATGATTATTTCTTCACACGGTGAACTTCCCGCAAATGACGAGGACCTAGCAATTCAGTGCCAAGAACATTTAACTGGACTCGAATCACTTCGTTCTGATTTAGAATTGACTAATATGCTCCGGACAAGTATTTGGTTTGAAAATGGGATTTTACTATTGGCATCAGCCGGTTCAGCATCTCTTGCCCTTTGGACAAGGCATAAAGCGGACCATCAAGCGCTTCTTTCCAATGCTTTGGCTCTTCTTGAAGCCGGGCGAGAGACGGCCCCAATTTCAGTTGACACACCTTTGCCAGAAGGATTTATCCTGAAAGAGACAAAGGGCGGAATTGACAAGATAATGTCTTTGCTTTCATCAGCGCATGGCGCAAGAACGTCTGGGTATTTGCGAGCAGAAAAGGGCGAGTGGTCCGTTGAGTTAATGTTGGAGGCAGGGGTGCCAGTAGGAATTAGAGCACCTGAAGGTGCAGATTTGGCTGGAGCAATCCATGACCTAACGCAACCTAGCCGTGAATTAAGTCTTCATCGTCTCGATAAAATAGAGTTATTAATTGCCCTAGCCGGTAGACTGCAAAGTTGGTCTCTTGAAGGAATGTGTGAAGAATTATCAACTACTCGTTCAAAATCTGAAAAGCGTATTCAGATTCTAACCCATAAATTAGATGAATTATTTGGATTTGATGTGGGCCTAGAAGTACTTACAGATTCGCGAGTGAAATGGTCATTAGATGAAGAGGTAGATATTGGAACTGCAATATTACGGCCCATATTGAGTCGCGGAGATGTGCTTTCACCAGTTGATTCAACTCAGGATAAGGCCTTAGAAAACCTAGAATTGGAATTAACTGCTGCAAAAAAGAATGCTTCGGCTTCAAAACGCCAAGCAACCGCATCTCGGAAGTCTGCAGAAACTGCAGTGGATGAATTGCGCTTAGCAAATGAAAGAATTAATGACTTGAGAACCTCAGTAGAATCATTACACAAAGAGATAGATGATAACAAAACCGCCTTTAGGCAACTGACTATCTCTGAAGATGATGCTAACTCAAGAGCCGCAAAACTATCAAAGCGAATAACATTCCTTGAACATCAACTCTCTGAAAGAGCTGCTGAATTAGCAAAAGCAATTGGAGATTCTGAAACGAGCACTAAATTACGAGAGGATTTAGAATCATTGAGTCTTCAAGAAGTTGGATTGAAAGCAGAACTTGAAGCGGATGCTGAGAGATTATCAAACGTTCGCCAGCAAATGGATGCAGACGAACGTCGGCAACGCCTTCTTTCAGAGCAGGTGGGCGCATTACGAGATCGACATCGCCAGGCACAATCAGAAACACAAGAAGTTGAGATTAGGCTTAATGAACGCCGAACAGAACTTACTGCAGTTGAGGCTGAAACTCATACAACACGGCGAATGATGGATGACCATGACACAAGGGCAACTCAGGCAGAGGTTAGAGCAGCACACGCACAAGCAGAATTACGCGAGTTAATGGAAGAACGTCGTACATTATTGCGAGAACTCGGTGACTTAAGTGCCAGGAGAGGGCAAAACGAATCTGAATTAAGAACTCTTATTGAGCAGGCGGGGGCACTTTCGGAGGCACATGAAGAAGCACTAGATGATATTGAAGAAGCAGAGAGGATTCGAGCACGTCTCGCCGAAGAACCTCTTGCACAAGCCCTTCTAGGCGAAGAGGCTTCTTTTTCTGCACTTGGTCCAGTGTTAGATCGCTTGGAGCATGCCAGAGACTTGGGATATTCAGTTACTTTACTCGACCGCGCAGTGGAACGTGGACTTGCAGTCATCCAGCACACTGTTGAGGATGTTGCAAAAACACCAAGATATCTACTTTCAAGAGAAGTCATGGACCTTCTTGAAAGGCAAGCACCCGAAACTGCGGGAACTGTTCGTGGCCTTACACGTTGGTCTGTTCAGCAAAGGCTTGAACATCGCTTAGGGGAAACTGTCACTCATGTAGTTTTAGACCTTGAAAGATTGCTAGAGGACTTTGAACAGTCAATAACTATGCTAAGGCGCCTTCGTTCAGTACTTGACAGCCTTGATACTCTAGGCGCACCTAATGAAGAAATAATAGCACTAAAAAATGCTTGCCGCCGACCTGAAGCACTTCCGCAAATTAGTCAAGCAGCAAGAGGTATTATTCGTAAATCGCTTGATGATATTTACTTAGAATCAGACCAAAGAGATGCTGGAGCGGCAGTAAGGCTTGAACAAACCACCCAGGTATTGGAAGAATTAATCGATCAAATAGATGGCACTGGGCTCTCAAGTGGAACGCCACAAGGCCCACTTTGGGACTTCCAGCGAAGTGGATTATTACCACATGAATCGCTGGATGGAAGCATATCTATCGCAGTACCTAATGATGCTCTAGAAGACATGAACAGAAGTATCAATTCACTAGAAGGTAGTGAGAGTGTGTCGAAAACGAAGCAAAGTGAGCAAGGTATCACTAAGGTTGCTACAGAAAAAACGCCGACCTTAGAAAATAAGCCTATGCAAGAAATTAATGTAAGCGATCAGCCGGTTTGGCAAGAGCTTCCTCCCCCAGAGGATGACCCTCGCCCAAATTCACCCTTAGTTTCATCAATATCAACTGCATTGAATGCCGCTACTGAAGCGACTGCGACCACTTCTGAAAATGACGAGAGGGCAAAACTAGAGGAGGAACTTGCACGACTTGATGCTGCTTGGGAAACCCGAAAAACAGGCTTGGATGAGGTAAGTAGTGCTGCTGACTTAACTTCAGGTGCTTTGGCTGCATTAGCGGAATTAGAGAGTGATTTAGCAGATATTGACCTTTAGGGTGTGGATATTTTGTCCGATGACCAAAGCTCAACACTCACTCTAGTCGGTAGGGTCGAAACGCTCGGGAAAAAGTATCCGAGTTGGCTAGAAAAAGCCATATTAATTCTCGGAATTATTATTGCCATCACTTTTGCTAATTGGATGTGGCAATCCAGTGGATGGCCAAATTCATTATTATGGCTAACAAGCATTTGCGTTCTCCCATTATTTGTAACCCTATTGACTGATTTTTTCAGCCGGATTATTTACTACATTCACTCGTCAAACCATAAATAATCATTGTCTGTTGCAACATACGAAAATACTAATGTGAATTATCACCCATAAGTTTTGGCAACTTCTTCTTCCTCAACACCTTTCACTCGCTGCCTTATATATTCAATCCAACCACTAACACGTTGCCAAGGCACGATGAAGCGTAAAGCCGCAGTTAATAGAAGGAATAATAGTGCTGAAATAACTAAACCATAGGTCAATTGCAATTCAATTGACTCCCCTACTTGATTTGCCCATTGACTACCCGAAATCCCAGCAACGAAATCAAGGAGCATACGATGGAATCCTAATGCAATCATCGTAGTTATCCCAGTTCCTCCAAGCATAAACCCAGTATGCCAAATATGGCCATTGAGAATATTATCCATTTGGCGTACATATTCAGGGTCCTTCTTACATGATTCTGGCAAGCGGTATGCATATTCGAGATAACGAATTACCGCGAAACCACTTTCCTGGAAGACCATCAATAATACGGCAATTAATATTAGACTAAATTGTTCTTGAGTTATCATTTCATAACCAAAAAGACCTACTTCTGGCTCACCAACTTGAGTTTCAAGAGATAATAACTGGTTGCTAGATGTACCCAATTCATTCATTATCAATGGGAAGGTGAGGATTGCATGAATTGCTAAGAATATTAATGTAAAACCAATAGCCCAACCAATAGATCTTCGAGACAAACCCCATATTCCTTTTGTGCCAAGGATAATAGGTAAAAAGTAAAATCCCATTACTGCAAGTGAAATTATTATTGAGATTGGCCAAACAAGCGAATCCCATTGTTCAGTTGACGGGGGTTTGAGGTCCCAGCTAGTCAGCATATCCCAAGACCATCCCAAGAGCAATGGACCAACAAGAATTATTATCATAAAACCAGTGAGTGCGAATTTTATTTTCCGTTGTCTTTCAGGTGCCTGGAAGGAAATAAAGGCCATTCCCCCTCCAAAAACTGCACCTAATAGGAGAGGCATGTAAACGCGACCCAATCCCGAATTGCCAATTCCCGTCATCCATTCCGCCAGAGGCATGTTATGCTCTCCACCACTCTCATTTACAAGGAAATTATTGAACACATTAAGAAGCATTGTGTGGTCAATGCTATTGAGCACATAAGTTTGAAAGACTGTCAAGTACATCCAAACTAAAGCAACAGTTGCAATTACTTGGAGAGTTAATATCTGCCATTGTTTACGCAAAATACGTAGGTGGAGTGTCCTAATTCCTTCAGACTGTATTTGTACATCTTCTGCCATTCACCTCACCTCCTTAATATCCCCGTACCATTAGTAATGCCTGACTAAGTTCCATATCGGGCATCCAATCAATCACTTGAGCCCCACTTCCAGCCAATCCAGTTAATCGATTGTTTCGCTCCAACTTCAATACCTCATAAGACATCCTTGGTATTCGACTAACAAGCCTTTCAAAGTCAATGCTACTTGGTGAAAGAATATTGACCTCGTGCCCTCTTCCGACGAGGTCACGCACGGCATGTGGGACAGTACCATCGCCTTCAGCACTTGAAATGATGAAAATCGGGCTCCCTCGACTAAAGCGTGGGGCAAGAGAATTAGTTACAGCTTGGAGGGGCATATTTCCTTTTGGTTCCACTCCGGCAAGACTGCTTAGAATCTTGAAATATTGTTTATCGCCAGTATCTGGTTGCAAATATGAAACCTTATCATCAAAGATAGTAAGTGAGACTGAGTCACGACGTTGAATGAAGAAACTTGCAAGACTTGCTGCTGCGACAGTTCCCATTTCTAATGGATTCTTGAGAACTGTACCAATTCTACTAATATCTCGACTATCAAGAATAATGTAAACATCCGTAACCGCATCACGGCATTTTTCATTTACCATCAACTCTCCAGTGCGCGCATATGCTTTCCAGTTAATACTCTTGAATGGGTCTCCGGGAACATATTCCCGTAGGCTAAAGAATTCTGAACCAGGGCCCGGGGTACGCAGTGTTGTTGCACCGGTGTACATTTTAGGGGTACGGCTGCGGACAAATGCTTCTTCAATATCCTTGATTTGAGGGAAGATGATTATGTCACTGTGGTGGGCCAAAGACATTTCTTCTGCAAATAGGTTGAATGTATTGTTAAAGCGCAAACTCACAGGTCCAATAGAAAAATGACCGCGTAGGGGGCAGCGCAGGACATAACGTATCTTGGTTGTCTCACCGGGTCCTAGATTTACTCGCATTGAATTGAGGCCGCTGCGCAACTTCATTTCATGAGGCACATTGTCAAAAATTTCAAGTTGCTGAGTTCGACGTTTTGAGCGATTTGTAACTTGTAATTCAACATACAAATCATCTCCTTTGTATAGATTATCAGCAGAAAGGATACGCCTTACTTCTACATCTCCGTGCCCTGAAAGCCATGAATTAATTGCAATAAAGGCGATGAAGGCAATTCCCAAAGTCATCAATTGATGGTTTGAAATCATCATCCCAATGAGAATTAAGGCGATTCCGCCAACGAAAGAAAAGGCAGCCTTACGTGTCCACATTAGACCACCACCTTCTTTGAACCAGCACCCCATGCTTTGACGCGCTTGACTATTGTAACCATTTGTTCAAGTGAATATTGTCGTTTCTCAAATACAAACTTTTCTAGAACTGGATCTTTAATCAATGATTGCAACTCTCGCGCCGGCATTGAATCGAACTCTTCTCTTGTTAAACCATTAATATTACGTATTTTTGATAAAAACACTTGCTTTATTTTCTTTGGTTCAGCATAAAATCCATAGCGATGAGCATCCCCGAAACCATAGTAAATAATACTGAATACATGTCTCCAAGGTTCAGGGTCAACCTTCTTAATTAATACTGCTTCAAAGGTAACGAAAAGGGCCAAAAAGAGCAAGAGCATAGCCATTGCTTCACTAGTGAAGTAAACTAATAGGAAATATACCATGTTGTAACCATCGCCAATCAAAGCGTTTTGTGGATGCCTACTTTCATCAAATAGAACTTGGCCCTGTGCCTCAAGAGTCACATCTTCTCCTTCAGAATCAATTAATGCCATTGCAATAAGGTCTATTGCCCACTTGCGGTTGTCATTGATTGGAATTAATTTTGTAGTCTCGCCATAATCACCACGATTGAAGCCCGAATAGTCATACAATGCATTTGAGAGTAAACTTCCATCGGCAACGAAAATTATTCTTCCTTCGCTACCAGCCTTACATTTTGTGGTTTCACAAACCTCTGCATAAAGAGGGAAGTTTTGATTTGCAATATCCGGAGTCTCTGCATTTTGTTCATCCCCAGCCCATATTTCTCCATCGCCATTCACGTCAAGAGCCGCTTCACGACTACTATTGGCCTGAACTCTAGGTGTGGCGAGAGGACTCTTTTTCCCAATTTCTATTTCCAAGGAAGAAGGCCCATTAAGTAATAATTGGTATGTTCCATTATATTCAATTTGACCTGTACTAGGATTCCAATGTTGTGCACATAGCCCAGCAGCCTCCTTTGTTGCAACCGGCTGGTCCCAACTTAAACACGGGTGTGCAGAACGCGTATTTTCAACAGCCCAAGTTGGGTGGACGCCTAGTGAAGCCTTGTCAATAGTATCATTATCCATACCACACGGGTTGTCTTGAATGCAAGTCCAAACATAATTATAATCAAGGCTATGCTCGTAAACTGTATCAAAAAGAGCATTTCCAGAAAAAGACACTCCAAGGGATTCGCCAAGACTACTTGAAAATCCAAAATCATCCATGACAATTACTGTGCCATTTGCTTTTACGAAATCAATTATTGCCTCTACTTCGGCACTAGAATACCCATCTTCATCTGAAAATGAAATAAAACCATCATCATCAAAGTGAGGGAAAGAAAAAGTATCTCTTTCCATACCCGCAATAATGAAAACAGTATGCGATGGGTCTTGGATTTCAGACAACAACAACGGGCTACTTACTACACTCCCTGTATCTAATCCCATGCCATTGAGTTCATTTCGGAAAGCGGAAAGGTCATCCCATCCATCATCATAAGCGGACAACTGCTTGACATTTTCAAGTTCAACAGAGGATGAAACAACTGTGAGAAGTAATAGAACTAATACTCCGTAAAACCCCGCGAGAAGACCTGCTCGCCTGACCTTTTTTGAAATTTTCACCATCGACTCCCCCCCTATTGGTACAATTCTCAGACATTGAGCCGAGCCTTTTGGTTTAGAAGGTTACCATTCCCTGCGAACTAAATAAGTCATAAAATTAAGTTCGCAAATGCACTTTCATGGCGATTCTATCTACCATTTCTATGGGTACTTTAAGCAAACCATCACTCATTGACCAAGGTAGTTTGCTTGGGTCGAGTTCTGAACCTATTTTAATTAACATATTCATTACATCTCCAGTCTCTACATCGATAATAAAATCTTCCAAGACTCCAAGGCGGTCTCCAATTGCATCAACAACCTCTCTTCCGAGAAGTTCGTGGCCGAAACTTGCAGTCATGGGCTCCCTCGTTAGACTCCGCTAGAAGTGCTGGTGCATCAATGATTCGCTAGACAGTTGAACCACATCACATTGATTCAATGCCGACATATGGATTATTGTCACGCTTAATGTTGGAAAGGCCACTCACTAACTTAATTTCCATTTTCTTGTAATATTCAAGCATTTCAGGTGTTACGGTTGGGCGTACGCGAGTAACTGCTTCTTGGAAGTGTTTCTTTGCAACTGATTTTTTATTTGCCCGCATTGCAATCAAAGCAGCTTCACGGCAAATGGCTTCAATATCAGCACCAGTGTATCCTTCAAGACCCTTGAGAATGGATTTGACTTCAAATTTACCCAAAGGCATCCCTTCCATGTGGATCTTGGCAATTATTGCTCTTGCTTCTTCATCAGGAGGGGGTACGTGAAGTACTCTCTCAAATCTTCCGCTGCGGAGTAAAGCAGGGTCAATCATTTCAGGGCGATTTGTTGCAGCAACTACAATTACACCATCAAGAGATTCAACTCCATCCATACTAGCCAATAATTGATTGACTACACGGTTCATTACATCGCCGCCTTCACCTTGACTTCCACCAGAACGAATATGAGCAATACTTTCAAATTCATCAAGGAAAATGATTGAAGGTGCTGATTGTTTTGCCTTTTTAAATATTTCACGAACTGCTCTTTCAGATTCGCCTACCCATTTTGAAACCAATTCAGGCCCCTTTATTGAAATGAAATTGGCTTTTGCTTCATTTGCAATCGCCTTGGCCAATAGAGTCTTGCCTGTACCAGGTGCCCCAAATAATACAATGCCTCTAGGTGGTTTAATACCAAAATGTTTGAACAGTTCTGGCTTCGTTATTGGCCATTCTACTGATTCCTTCAATCTCTCTTTAACTTCAGTTAGGCCTCCTATTTGATTCCATGATACTTTGGGTATCTCAACATATATTTCTCGTAGAGCGCTTGGCTCTATTTCACGAATTGCTAATTTGAAATCTTCCATGTTAACTTCCATTTTCTCAAGTACTTCAGGGGGAATAGTATCTTCTTCAAGGTCAATTTCTGGAAGATAACGGCGGAGGGCCTTCATTGCAGCCTCTCTCGCAAGAGCCGAAATATCTGCTCCAACGAATCCATATGAATTCTCCAGCACCCATTCTACATCAAAGTCATCCGATATCGGCATTCCACGAGTATGGACGTCAATGATTTCTTTGCGCCCATTACGGTCTGGCACACCAATCTCAATTTCACGGTCAAAACGACCAGGGCGGCGCAGAGCAGGGTCAATTGCATCACGGCGGTTTGTAGCAGCGATTACAACCACATTGTCGCGACCATGCATCCCGTCCATCAAAGTGAGCATTTGAGCAACAACGCGGCGTTCAACTTCACCACTAACTTCTTCGCGCTTTGGACAAATAGAATCGAGTTCATCAATAAATACAATTGCAGGTGAGTTGGCAGACGCCTCATCAAATATTTCCCGAAGTTGCTTTTCAGATTCACCATAGTATTTGCTTATTATCTCTGGGCCATTAATCGATTGAAAATGGGCATTTGTTTCAGTGGCAACTGCTTTTGCAATCATTGTTTTCCCGGTGCCGGGAGGACCATGCAACAATACACCTTTTGGCGGGTCAATGCCAAGCCTCCTGAATAATTCAGGGTGCTTTAGAGGAAGTTCTATCATCTCTCTAACTTTTTGTAATTGTATGCCAATGCCACCAATATCTTCGTAAGTGATACCTGCGGATTGACCCACATCCTCTTCATCAATGGACTCATCTTTAATGATGATTTCAGTATCACCGGTAACTTGGACAATTCCTTTAGGAGTTGTTTGAACGATTGCAAATGGGAGGGCTTCTGCAAATAATGTCATCCCAGGAATAAAAATTCGATCACCTGCTACAACTGGTCGCTTGTTGAGACCTCTACGAGCAAACCCTTCAATTCCGCTACCAAATTTTACCTTTTGCTTATTCGCCATCACAGGCGATAGGGTCAATTTTTTGCATGCTTTAACTTCAACCTTTCGAACTTCAACTCTATCGCCAAGGCTAACTCCGGCATTTTTACGAATTATTCCATCAACGCGAATTAAATCCATTGAATTGTCTTCGGGCCTACTACGCCAATAAATTGCTGCAGTGATTCGCTTAGCGCCTTTAATTTCAACAATATCGCCTGGTTTTAATCCCAAATCATTATCACCAGAAATACGCGCACGACCATGCCCTACGTCAGATGGAATTGCCTTTGCTACCCTTAAAGTCATATTTTCTTCATCTTTGCCTGCCATGGTTGGGCCCCCCGAACAATCCCACTATTGTCCGGTCTCTCTTAAAGGCAACACTTGAAGTAGTCTCAAATTGTAAGAAGATTGGTGTCAAACCAAATGCCACTGGTGGCTTGAAAGTGAGAAATTATTGAGGTGAACCCCAATCCATTCCGCCGTCTTCTTCGCCATCCCCGCGAATAATCAATATGACTACGCCGATTGCAATTAGCGCCAATACTCCGATCATTCCAAAAATAACTGCTGAATTATCAAATAAGGAATTTGGAGAAGGAGGGCCGTCGTCTCCTCCATCATCAATAGCGACTACAACCCCTAGGCTATCGTCGGAATTCCATGCGCCAAAAATATCAATCGCCTTCACGGTGACTGCAAAAGTTCCAAGCGGCATACCTGTTCTTGTTTCTAAAGTATAAGTCCAAATGCCATCATTTGCTTGGGCATCATCACCTTGACCATCATCCCGCATTGATTGCCAATGTCCTTGTTGTCCCGGCGGCGATAAATCCGATAATTCAATTAATACGGAATGCAAGCCATCTACATCAGTTACATATGCTGTGATTATTTGCGTACCCGTTGATTCTGTTGGCCGAAGAATTGGATTTGCATCAATGCTTACAACATCAATGACGGGCCCGTCATTGAGAATAGTCAAGAGAGGGATTTCATCGCCGTCAGTATTGACTCCATGAATTGCAGATAATTGCTTATCAGTGACAGTAATTATGGCTCCATCACTATCAACCATCATTACTTTTATTGCATAATCACCGGGGTTGAGGGTATCCGGAATTTCAATCATTGCACTCCATAATGAAATTACCGAATTATATTCGAGGGGGACTAATAGCCCCCCGTCGAGCCGGAAATCAAGGGCTACCTCAGAAACACCATTGCCATCATAAACCTCGGCATTTACAATAATACTATCACCTCTAATAACTTGAGATGGAGTGAATTCAAAGTCCGTTAGGCGAGGCGCTTGATTAAAAATAGTCAAATTAAGAACCCCCTCTGCAGTAGCCCCCCAGTAATCTACCACGGATATATTAGCGAAAAAGTCACCATGCAATATTCCAGCATATTTGAATTCGGCAGTCCATGTATCATCATTGATCCCCTCGTCACCATCAAGACCTTTGTCATTTAATTCAATTACTCCCAAATCAAACTCAGAAAGATCAACAGAGACGCTAATTGTATTCCAATCAACATCTTCAATTTGCACAAACAAATGTGCAGAAGAACCCAATTCATTTACTACAAGCCCTTCGGTTATTCCGGAAGAAATAATAGAAGGTGGTAAATTCTCAGAACTACTGACAATGCTTGGAGAAAGTACTCTTTCAATGGTTTGGCTTTCATTAAACCACAACGGCTCGCCTTGAGTATTTTCAGTTTCTACAATGCGTACTACCTCGGCAATCAGACCATTCAATACGCCGTTATTGATTACAGAACCGCTCGCTGTGCCGTTATCTGCCGCAACATAAACTCCAGTCCATTGAGTGACTGCTAGTGAATGACCGTCCTTCACCAAAGCACCCAATTCTGTTGCAGACACATGCATAATTAATTCCACATTACTATCAAGAATCACTTCATCTCCAGGCATCAAGGGTACTGGAACAAGCCCTGATTCGCGAGAAATATTCGCTTCACCGAGGCCCTCTTCGGCCTCGGGGGCTTCGGGCTGATTTTGTATGGGTGAACCATTTGGATATTCCTCTCCATCGGAATTTTCAAGGATACCAGAACTATCCCAACGGCGGAAAATTGTTTTGTTTTCCCAATCAATTTGAGGTGTATCGTATGACCAAGTTTCATTATGTTGAGAACCTGCACCTTGACCTCCATTTGACCAACCGCCTACGCTTGTAAGATTCAACCAAAATTGTTGGTGAATCACATTAATGTCAAATTCAGTTCCATTATAATTATTCCATTGACCCGTTTCAGAAATATATCGCAACATGCCAAATTCACCTGAAGCATCACCTTCAATTGTTCCATCAACATGTAATCGGTCGGCCGTAGTTAATCCATCAATACTCTCTTGCTTGATTTCAATAATTGTTCCATTAATATTTGCAGTTCCATTATCTTCCTCATCTGCAGCACCAAAAGTACCGTCTCCATGAATCAAAGAATACTGATCAATTCTAATACCATCTTGCCATTCTTCTGTTTGAACCAAACGATTTAAATCAATATCGAGGCGGTCATCACCATCAATTATTTCCATTTGAGCATCAGCATCAAAATGTAAATAGGAATGAGTCCTAATCCCATCAACATCAGTATTATCAAGAACAAATTGATTTAGAACACCATCGATCCAAGTCCCATTATCGCCATCCCCTTCTTCAGCAATAGTCAATCCGCCATAAGCATTAAGAAATATTCTCTCGCTATGCGAACCATCCTCATATGAACGGTTGAAAATAGCTGAGGTTACATTTGCACTGATTGATGTATTTGAGCCACTTGAAAAATCAGAAAAGAGCAAATTGCCCATTCCGCGTGCTTCAAACTCCTGCGCATCCAAGACACCACTTTCTGAAGTCTCATTTCGCCAGATAGAAGTTAATGTCAAATCTAAAGTCATTGAATCATCTACTGAATTCTCGTAAACAAATAGAGTGCCAGTTCCAAGCTCATTAGCGACTAATGTTGTACCAACACGTTGTTGCCAACCCTGTCCGTCGAAAAACAAGGTGTACATTTGGGTGCCATTTTCATCCTCGTAGTTTTGGTCTATTTCCCATTCGGTTGAAATTGTAATCTCATGATCCTCTAATGGTTCGTTCCATTGAGAAACGGATATTCCTCTTGAAGCGAGAACAGTTGAACCATCAAGAACTTCGAGCAATATTTGGTCGGCAAAACCCAAGGTGCTTGGAGAAGGGAAAAATGCAACCCATTCGCCAGTTGAAGATGAGCCATTGAGTGAAGAAAGGTTTGTTGTATTCTCATAAATGACTAACCCAAATACATCTTCGTGAAGTATGTGAAAAGTAAGGTCATTGAGGGATGCAGGCTCTGATTCAGTAGAAATTTTCCAAATATGAGCACTGCTAACACCATCTTCTCCCACCCAATATGCTTCAATCAAGAAACTCGATTCTTCGGCCTTTACGATTGGGGCAAAACTGCTTAGCAATAGGCTGCATAATATCAAGCAGGTGATGCGCGTCCTTGCTTCCATACCACTACTACAGACCCTGTCATATTTGAAACCCAGCGGCTCCTGCCTCTCGACTACTTTGAAAAAGGGTGAACTGATTCATTGTTTCGAGCAATAGATCTCTGATTGAAAGTAATAGCGATACATGCCCATATTCACCCTACATACCAAAAGTGATTTACTTGGAACCTGGCAAAGCCAGATTTGAAATTTGTGGCCCTAGTTGGGCGAGATTCAAGAGTAATAGTTACTCTTCGTCGTCGTCCTCGCCCATGAACTCATCCCAAACCCAAAATGCTACGAGAGCACCGAGGAATGTTCCAAGCCAAACAAGCCAGAAAGTACCACCTTCTACAGTTCCACCAAGAATATCTTGCATCAAGTGAATTGCGGCATTCATACCATCTGCCATTGAAAGATTACCGGTACGTTCCAATGATTCCATTAGAAGCCAAAACATTACACCTACTCCAAGTCCGCCATGGCCTTCAACCATTCCAGTACCTACAGTTGCAATCCACACCAATGTGTAAATCATCATTACTACTAATAGGCCTGCTAAAGTGAGAAAAATTCCATCTGCTGCAAATCCACTTGTTTTTACCAAGTCTTCGCTAAATACATGCATGTAGATCATAAATCCAGCTGCTGCTCCTGCTAATTGCGCTCCGATATATTTCAAACCATCTTCTGGTTCCATCTTTTGTATTGCCATTTGAGCGAGGGTAATTGCTGGATTAAGGTGTCCAGCAGAAACCGCCATTGCCATTGTCATCATTAGACCAAGGGTAATACCAGTGAGCATTGCACTGCCAGTTGATGCACCGACTAACACGACTATCATGACACCGAAAAATTCAGCGCCCATTGCTTGCATATCTTTATTCATTCCCATTCATTTCACATCCAATTATTGTCGCCCATACTTAGGCGCTAATTATTGCATGTTTTCGGATTAGTTATAAGTAATTCCATACGGAAACCGGTAAAAAGTAAGATTAGGACACCTAATTAGTATCACCGGGCCGTGAATATTACTTAGTGTAATCAAATACACTTACTGCTATACCATTAAAATTGAAAATAACACAATAATCCGAATTATTTTTTCTGGCAGACTGGACAATAGAAAGTAGAACGCCCTCCTTGAACAATTCTCTCTATCTCTCCACTACAAGTATTAGTAACACATGCTTCGCCTTCACGGCCATATACCTTGAAAGAATGGGAAAAATAGCCAAGTGTACCATCTACCGATTTGAAGTCTTTCAATGTTGAGCCCCCTGCTGCGATTGCTTCTCGTAATACCTTTTTTATTTCGCTTACCAATAATTTAGACCTCATGTTTTTTCCGCTTTTTCCAACAATCTTAGACGATTCAACCAATGGTGATATTCTTGCCCTAAATAGTGCTTCACTAGCGTATATATTTCCCACCCCTACTACGACTTTTTGATCCAATAGTGCCACTTTAATAGCAGTTTTTCTACGACTTAATGATTTGGCTAACACCCTTGCATCCCAAGAATCCGACAAAGGCTCAGGGCCAAGGTGAGTTAGCAAACGATGTTCGTCTTCACGGCCTGCTGGAAACAAATCCATAAACCCGAAACGGCGTGTGTCATTGTAAACTGCAATAAATCCATTTTCAAATTCAACCAATACATGGTCATGTTTCAGTGGCTCATAATTAGCGATTGAACCCCTACCATTGACTAATGAAAAATAACCACTCATCCCTAAGTGAACCAACCAATCATCCTCTGTATTTAGTCGAATAATTAGATACTTCGCCCTCCTTTCAACAGCGCCTACTTCCGCCCCAACCATC
>PSPT01000016.1 GCA_004195635.1 Methanobacteriota archaeon | reverse complement strand
CCAGCATTACTTGCCTTACCAGGTGCATACATTACTCCGCTATTTTGCAAAGTCTCAATTGCTTCAGGAGTACATGGCATATTTGCACCTTCACCAACTGCCATTACATTATTGTCAACTAGTGCTTTTGCTTCTTCACCATTTATCTCATTTTGAGTGGCACATGGGAGTGCTACATTTACCGGTACAGACCATAGGCCATTGACATATGGTTCAGGTTGTGCAACAGTGTAGGTTGCATCTGGATATTCCTCAACATATTCGCTGATTCTTCCGCGACGATTGTTTTTGAGGTCCATTATCCATGCTAATTTTTCTCGGTCAATACCCGCTGGATCATGGATGAAACCACCACTGTCTGAGAAGGTAACTGGCTTGCCGCCGAGGTCTATCACTTTCTCACATGCGTATTGTGCAACATTTCCACTTCCACTGATTGCTACTGTTTTGCCCTCAAAACTTTCACCTTTTGTGGCGAGCATTTCTCGGACGAAGTAAACTAGGCCGTAGCCGGTTGCTTCCGGCCGAATCAACGAACCGCCCCAAGACATTCCTTTTCCAGTCAATACGCCGGTAAATTCGTTCTTCAGTTTTTTATATTGGCCAAAGAGATAACCGATTTCACGGCCACCTACGCCAATATCGCCTGCGGGAACATCAGTATTTGCACCGATGTGGCGCCATAATTCGCGCATGAATGATTGGCAGAAACGCATTACTTCGGCATCGGATTTTCCCTTTGGGTCAAAGTCAGAACCACCCTTGCCGCCACCCATTGGTAGTCCGGTTAGGCTATTCTTGAAAATTTGCTCAAATGCCAAAAACTTCAATATTGAGAGATTAACACTTGGGTGAAATCTTAATCCACCTTTGTATGGGCCGATTGCACCGTTAAATTGGATTCGGAAACCACGGTTTACGTGAACATTACCGTCATCATCTGTCCATGGGACTCTAAATTGAAAAAGTCGCTCCGGCTCAACGATTCTTTCAAGAAGTTTTGCCTCAACAAACTCAGGATGTGCATCCATTACCGGTCCGAGCGACTCTAAAACTTCTTCCGCCGCCTGAAAAAACTCTGGTTGGTTTGGGTCTCTCGCTTTAATCACTTTCAATACGTCTTCAATGTGGCTCATAATTTCACCTATTGTCCCTTTGGGATTGATTCCGCCACCCGCACTCCGCTTCTAAGCATTACCAATGAACGGCCAACAAAAAAGCGATTAAAAAGGCCTTATGTCAAAGACATTGAGAAAATTATTGGTTTAATTTTGAAATCAACACATACTTCTGCGGCACCACTCTCTAAATGAGATTAGCGAGGTGCTTTGTGCAAGAAAAGTGAGTCCAATGATAATGAGGAAAAGAAAATAACAATTGCTGATTAGCCGGTAATGAAGGCATTGAGCCTGTCAACACGGCGCCGACCCTGTTCATCTTCAGTAGCAGTTGCCCGAATCGCCTCTTCAATCAAAGCATGTTCGTGCCTTTGTACGCCGAGTGCTTCTTGTAATGCCTCAATTATTGCCATTTCATCAGTACTGATTACATCGTCATCTAATGCAGCGATTAATGCGGCTTGGTACATCGCTAAATCTCCTTGTTGGCGACTGTCCCAAGATTCAACCTCATCCTCATCAAAAGGAGATGCGCGTTGACTCCTAGCTACCGACAAACAATATTCAATTGTCTCAGGGTCTGAGGGGATGTTGAGACTTCTTGAAACAAGTGAAAGTATGATTGCCTCATCAAGAGTAATCCTCTCATCATTTAGAGCAACTTCAAGGGTTTTTAGATAAAGATGTAGGCCTCTAGATGGCTCAGGTGGCTGGAAAGTAGTTGGTGCGTCGTCTATGCTCATACCCCATCCCAAGGAGTCGTCTTATTTCACATTCGCTCCAACGGCATTGTTATTTCTTCGTCCCTTTGGCATTTACGAAATCTGCATGGAGCCAAGTTTGATGAGAATTTGCTATGCCAAGACTCCAGCAACCTATTCAATCAGTCGCTCAATACTGCGGATTGTTTTTTGCAGAATGAGTTTTTTTTCCACTATTTGGGTGGCGATTCGGTGAAAGGCCTCCTCCTGAGAAAACGCCAAATTCCACACATGTGCCGCTCTCCCCTTTCCACCAGAGTCTCCTTCTACTGATTTTATCCATCCCTTGTGATGCCAATGTTGCAGCCCACTTGCCACACAACCCTTGGTTAATCCGGTTATTCTAATAAGATCGGCAATTGATAATTTTTCGTGGCAGATTATGGCGGAGAGAATCGCAGATGGAGTTTTTTTGATACCAATTTCTTCCAATAATTCGGTGAGTTTCCCGCACTCAATCTGCTCACCTCCGGACTTTGACACGCCCTCTCCTATTGTTCAAGGCCGATGAGGCTTGCCCTTCAAATCAATTCGAAATATTGCTGATATCCGCCCTCCCTAATGAGCCAGGATGATGTATTACAGAGTGAATTACAATAATGCCGCTGATTGGGAAGTTTGAGGGAAAATAATGTGGGGATAATATTTTCCTTTGTCAGCATGGCTTCGCAGCAATGCGTTTTTTGGAGAGATTGCGCAATAATCTGTGTACTTCAAATGAAATACAGAGTGTAAGGCAAATGCAATACGCTTAATAGCCGAGACGCTCAGCCACAACTACAACCGATGGAGAAATAAGCATGACCGCCCCAAGCAATATGGTAACCTTTAGACTGCCCGAGGACCTTACATTTGCACTTGACCAGAAGGTTGGCTTTGACGGTATGCGAAACAGATCTGATGTTATCCGCGAAGCGGTGCGAGTTTACTTACAACAGCAACCAACTCTTGCTTCAATGGACACACTAACAATTGAAGTTGGAAGTGCTGTAAAGTCCCGACTCGCTAAACTCTATGAGTTACGAGGAATCACTCCTGAAAATGCTGCCCTACAGGGTATGCTTGAATACATTGACAAGGCAATTGCAAATGAATTGTCTGAAGTTGATGACCTACTCCTTGCCCGTCTCGAAGAGAAGAGGGCGGAGATCCTGCCTCGGCAGGAGTACACTGAGTAAATACAGTGAGAGCCAATAATAAACGAAGAGGGGATGGGAAAATGTGCGACAACGGAAACCCCACACCGTTTGAACACACCTCTCTGCCACCCATAGTTCGGCCTGAACTAGGGATGGCGGCTTTACGCATACGAGCACGTATTGCAAAATCAGGCCAACCACCACACCCCTCCCGGGAAGATTTCTTCTCGGGGGGAACGGACTTTCCTGATTCAGCATGCTGAATCATCACACCTTGCCCTCATCCCCACGATGGGGGCAAACTTAATTTGACATAGAGTCAGCATGTTTTAAATATTATAATCAAAACGGTGAGATGAATATTTTTTACCATTTTACCATAAGTAACAATGTCAATGCTTTTGAGGGGTCGGTCATGGGTTGGTATCTATGAAGCAGGTGGCCGAGGGTAAATCCTTCAAATATCAGGCCCACGAATCCCTGCGTCCATTTCAAGATCAAATGATTGAAGAGGCCCTTGTGGCACTGAATTCAGGTGGTTCATTAATTGCTGCAGCACCCACTGGAATTGGCAAAACCGCTGCCGCTTTAGCTGCCGCTTTAGAGATTGGCAAAAATGTTGGTGAGGGCAAAACAATCATGTTTCTAACTGGTCGTCAAAGCCAGCACAGAATCATTGTTGAAACTGTTAAGGATATCAATCTCCGCCTTGGTGATGGTGAGAGCCCTGTCACTCTTGTTGACATGATCAGCACACAAAAAATGTGCGTTTTGCCCATTTCAGCTGAGCACCCGGCTTTGTTTAATAATCTGTGTTCCGAGGCGAGAAGCAAGCGTACATGTAAGCCGTTTATTGAAGAAAATGATAATGTTACAGCGGCCATACTCAAGCACCCCATGCATGTCCACGAATTAGTTGAATACGCTAAGGGAAATCATAATGAAGGCTTTCTAGCACCTGTTTGTGCATGGAAAACCGCCCGAGAAAATGCCTCTAAGGTGGATATTGTAGTTGCTGATTACAACCACCTTTTTCATGACAATATTAGAGAAGCATCGCTCACAGGCATGGGACTTGGGCTTGAGAATATCATAGTGATTGTTGACGAGGCCCATAATTTGCCAGACCGCATCCGAGGTGGTCTGGAGCGAAGAATCACTCCTGAAATGGTACGAAATGCTAGTTATGAGTTTGAAGAGTATCTTGAGACCATGGTTGCCTTTAATGGAAGTGGTTTACTTGAGCCAGGTGAGTTGGATAATCTGCGTTGGGCTCTGGATGTATTGGGTCGTTTGCGCAAATCATTTAATTCGTGGTTTAGGGAATTATTTTCAAAGGCCGAAAAGGCTGACACCAAGCGTCGTGAAAATAAGCAAGTTGAAGTTCCAATGAGTGAATTTTTTGCCGTTCTGAACGAAGCATTTGACGCAATTGCCAGTGAAGCCCTACAAACTACTCTTGGTAAAGCAACAACAAAAATACGTGGACCTGAAAAAGCACACCGTATGGGCGCGCTCTGTAATCTATTGAAATTAGTTCAAGCTGAACAGGATAATGATGACCCTCGAGACCTCGCAGCACACCGCCTTGCCGAATTACTTGATGCAGTTATTCGCTATGGTGAAAGCAGTGCATTGGCATTGGTTTTTGAAACCAGTGGAACTCATGGAACTCTCGTCAGCCATCTGTTAGACCCCAGTCTTGTTGCGAAGCCAGTTTTTGACAAAGTAGCAGGTTCTCTCCTCATGTCCGGTACCCTCTACCCTCCCGAAATGTATGCTAACATGCTCGGCCTGACTTCCGAAAGTACCCGGACGATTGCTCTTCCTTCCCCCTTCCTTGACAAACGCCGCCCTATTGCAATTACCGGTGATGCTACCACACTATATGCTCAAAGAGGTCCATCAATGACTGCCAAAATCCAGTCCTATGTTGAGGCAATAGTGCAGGCTACACCCGGGCATGTTGCGGTTTTCGCGCCCTCGTATTACATGCTAAATGAAATTCTTGATTCGCGTCAGTGGCCAGGCACTCGCTTACTATTGGAAGAACGAGATTGGAATAAGCAACGAACTGATCGCTTACTACAGGATTTGGAGGAAGCTAGGCAACGCGGAACCAGAGTGCTTCTTGGTGGTGTTTTTGGTGGGAAGTTAGCAGAAGGAATTGACTATCACAATAACCTCCTTGATGCCGCCGTTTGCATCGGAATTCCGATGGCTCCACCTTCGGTTGAAAGCAAAGCCTTGCAAAAGTATCTACAGGATAAATTTGGCAAGGGCAAGGGATTTCAATGGGGTGCAGTTCAGCCGGCAATTAATTCAGTTCTGCAAGCCGTTGGTCGACCAATAAGAAGTTTCGGCGACCGAGCCTTTATATTATTGCTCGATAATAGGCACGATAGGAATCCATACAAATCTTGCTTACCATCTGGGATTCAACCAATAATTACTCATAGCCCCGAAACTGCAGGGACAATCGCCAAACGATTCTTTGACAAGACTCCTTCTAACAATTCCAAATGAAGGGCCTTTTCTTTCATGTTCTTTCCCGGCCATTTCCCTCATCATTTCCCTCATCATTTCCCTCACAAGAAGCAACTTTTCCACGCGTAGGGTTCTTGAGCCACCGACCGTAGGGCGGTATATGGGAGATGCATGGCTACCGGTTTCTATCAAAGAGGCCGAGACGAGTTTGAGTCATTATTCGCAGGACTTCAGTGCAAATAAATCATCCAGACCCCCGGAAAACACTTCCACTTCCACTTCCACTTCCACTTCCACTTCCACTTCCAATACCGAATTACCTGTAAGTTCTGGTTTTGATTCACATCCAAGTATTTTGCAAAGTGCACACCTAAGTGATGCCGTTCACCTCTCTGAGGTCCAAGATTTGCATACAAAAATGCTCTATGCTGCTGGCGAGTTACCCGAAGCCCATCTTGCCAATATTGTGCCCGAGCGAAAAATGGCTTGGGCGGTTGAAGCCCTCGGCGGGATAGTCCGCCAATCTGGTTTCTCCCTATCTCTATTGGGAACGACGCTTGGTAGGATTGAATTAACAAAGGGCATACTTCATGGCCACCCGGCCCTCAAATTAAATCTACTCGATGCAGAATTGACTCGCACAATTCCCTTACCAAAGAATGCGGAAAATGTCTCTGCTACTTGGGATAATGGTCATCTGCACCTAAATTGGCAATAACTTGCACGGGCGTAACTCTGCTAATTGGCAGACTCATCCTAAGCATTGACTCAGTGCGCCATCAGCGGTTTGGAATCTCTTGCATATTGCTGATTCGCTCAACTTCTGATTGACAGGCTTGTAGAGCCTGTTGCGCTTGAACCTTGTGTGCCTCTCCCATTTCTCTGCGGCTATATCGAGCAACCTCAAAGACTTGGTCAAGTGCAAGTAGGGCATCCTCGCGGATTGGCACTGCTGAACGAATGGCAATTTCGAATTCCCTCACTGTCTCGAAATCGTGACGCAAGAATCCATGACTCTGTAATACTTGGCACAATCCCTCATAACATTGGAAAATCGCCTCGCGTATTGCATCTCCTGCGGCGAGTAATTCTGCAGTATAGGTAAATACGTCATCAATTTCACTGAGTGCATCCATCTTCCTCTTGCGGGCATAAATGACTCCACCGGCAATTGCGGCAGCAACAAGCATAAGGAAGATCCAAGTCCAAATTGAAGTTGATTCTTCACTTGCACCGAGATTGTAATCTAATTCCTCTCCCGCATATAGTGCTTCCAATTGAGCGCGAGATGATTCTGAAAGAACATTGTCATCTGAATAGATGTGTAATTGTACCCTGCCCCATTGATCAATATCAGCATAGGCAGGGTCGGAATCAAAGGCAATTAGAACTGCACCGAGGTCGTCTGATGTCTTTTCTTCGAGTCTATCACTGCCATTAGGAACAATCAACTCAACCCACACACGAATTCCCGGAAGAGGTGCATTTGTATCATCGGCAGTAATTATTAGGAGTCCTCTCACATTTTCTTTTTCAGAATCACCAACTACAATCGTTTCCATTGAAAGGTCAAAGGTTGCATCGATCACAATTGCCACACTATTGTTTGAGCTAACTCCGTTGAAATATTCATTACTATCTCCCAAATATTGTAGGGTGATCCAGTTTATTCCTCCTTCCATCCAAATGGGCGCAGTTGCTGCCAATGTGAATCCACCGTTATTCCAGTTTGCAGTTGAGATGAAAATACATCGCACTTCCGAATTAGATTCACACTGAGTTCCTTCGCCTAGGTATAGTGTTACATTGTTTAACAATTCCTGATTTCCACCGACTTCGCGCAAGCGTCCACTCATGGTGATTAAGTCAGCATTAGAGGATCTTGTTGCCTGAGGTGAAATAACATCAATTTCAAAGACAACATTTGCCCATGCCCGTCCGGTAATTTCTCCGCTACTGCCAAGATATGCGGTGTCGCCTTCAAATTCAACAGTAAAAGAGTGTTCTCCACGGCTTGCATCCATTGGTACTTGGATGGTGTACTCCCAACTTCCTCCGCCAGTAGTTAAGGCTGTTCCGACTTCATCTCCATCATAGAATATTGTCAATAATTGGCCTGAAATCCCTTCATCGCTTGGCGAATCATCATCATATAATTGCCCAGTCAATTGCCAAAGTTCTCCACGTGTAGCATCCGGTGTATCAACGAAGTTGATGATTAATCCAGTGCGGTGGGCTATCCAAATTGTTGTATTTGCTTGTCCTTCGCGATACCAACCTTGTTGAGCAGCGGTAGCGAAAATCGTATGCTCACCAAAGTCAAAGCTTGATTGAATAGACCAATCAAGAGAATACATACCGCTCTCGTCACTAATAACTTGGCCGATTAGAATACCATCAACATAAATCTCAACTAGATGGTTCGAAACCGGAATCAATTGATTGTCAGTGACAGTGCCATTAATCGCTACAACATCGCCGATAGCAGCGGTTGCCTGAGTTGAAACTGTTAGTCCGGTCTGGGAATAAATATTCCAAGTTCCAGAAGTATTGCTCGGTAACCACCAAGTAGCACCTCTAAATTCAAACACAAGAGTATTTGGGCCCAGCATGGAATCTGCGGGAACTGGATAAATAACAGAGAAAGCCCCATTAGCGTCAGTAGTAACATTAGTCAATAATACCCCTCCAAGCCAAACTTCAATTGTTCGATTATCCAAAGGTAGGCCGACAATATCCACCAAACTTCCGTTTACCACAAGCATATCCTCGCGGTCAACCTCTCCTCCGGCGATAGCCAAGCGCACCTCTGTTGGTACACTTACATTGAACATTCCATTGCTTTCACTAGGTTGGTAAAACGGTGGATTCATTTGGTCTGCGTCTACTGAACCAGGATTGCCCCAAACCGAGTCAGAATTGTAGGTTACTTGCACATTATGTACTCCCGCACCGCTTGCAAGTGGGACTTGGTAGGTGAATGTCCATTGGCCAGTAGTTGCATTGCTCATAGTTGACATTACTTCAACTCCGTCAACCAATAGGTGCATTATTCCTGATGCAGGTTCGCCTTCATACACAAGTGGCATTCCAAGGTCATCGAGGAGTGTTCCGTTGATAGAAATAGTGTCACCAACCACGGTTGATTCAGTAATAGTGGTAATGTTGGTAGTTGTATTTGCTATGACCACCATTGTAGTATTTTGACTTGAACCGAGTATTCCAGTTGTGCCAGGCGTCCCATCAAATGTTACTGAGATATCAAGGAAACCCGGTGTGGCATTTGCTGGAATTAATAGGCTAATCAATGCTGAGCCATTTGCCCAAGTTGTTCCACTAACCGGAGTGGCGAGACCGTCAAATGTGAGGTTGATGGTTGCATTATCTATTGGCGCCAGCGTATTGTCAACAAGAAGAACATAGACATCTATTGAATCACCGCGATTTGTTCTTGAATTCAAGGAAGGATTGCCAAATTGATCAAGAGCAGGGAAGATGAAAGAGAGAGTGGAATATCCTCTGCTATCAAAGGTAGTATTTGCTTCTGAACCTTGATAGAAGTTTACTGTGGGTACATATGAAGCGCTGAGATTATTGCTGCCTGCTGCGAAATCAGAATTCAGAGTAATCATTGCAGTCCAATTCCCATTGGCCAGTATGGTTCCGTTAGCAACCACAAAGTTGCCGAGTTGGTCATTAATCTTGAAAAGAACATTTGCAATGAGCGGAGTTCCATCTCTCGACATCAGTGCAGTTCCATTATCGCTTTGGATACTTCCACTAACATTGAATGAAGTCCCAGCAACTGGGTTTGCAGTAATTGGGTCAACTACCATGAAGGTAAGTGAACGAACTGTAATACTGGTTAAGGACTTATTTTTACTCAAGAGGTCAACACTACCGTTGAAGAAGAATGTTGCGTTAATTAAGCCAAGCGGTTGATCAAATGGAATTGAATAGTTGAAAGTGACTCTTCCATTTCCATCGGTCATCTCCTCTGCAGACATCCAAGTTTCATCAAACTTCATGGCCACGGTAAAGTTGTCAAGGGCGGTGAATTGGTCTGAAGATTCAACGAGAATAGTCGAAATATTCGTAGAGTCGCCACGGTTAACGATTACTGCATTTAGCGGTTGCATTCCCTCAAAGTCAGTTACTCCGAAAATCAACATTGAATGAGAGGTATTGGCAGTCATGTAGTAAGGGCTACTATTGTTGACAACTTCAATAATTAAGTCGTGGTTTCCCCGTGTTGTGCCATTCCCACTAGAGTCCGTCGGTACGGAGAAAGAGAAAGTTCCATTAGGCGTGGTAGGACGGTTATTGATTAACTTCTCCTCAGGGTTATCTGCCCAATAGATGTCAATATTTACCGCTTCAGAAAGTGGGCGGCTTAAATTATCATTATCCATGATTACGCCGGAAACATTGAATGCCATTCCAGCAGTGATATTGGTAGGGATACTGAGAATATTAACAATAGTCGGTGCTTGTAGAATCATCGTCATACTTGTTTCATTACCTAAGTAACGTGCAGCATCGGGGGTAGAAATGCTATCAGTGGTGTCGTTCGCCATCCAGAATCGGACGACATAACTTCCGGGGTCAAATCCAGTTGCAAGCCAAGTTAGAGTTGCATTTCCGTCAGGATCAGAGGTTGCTTGTCCAATACTGGTATTGGTATTTCCAAAGTCGAAGACATAATTGATAACCGCTCCCGAAACATTTGAATTGTCAGCACCATCAACGACATGAATAATCAAATCTGCCGTATCATTGATTTGTAGTCGCGGAGGTACATCTGCAATAGATAGAATTGCTTCCGATTCAACACCAATTTGAGTACTTGGAAGGAACTCGCCAATATAATTGTAAAAGGGCCCACCAGGGGGTGCACCATTCTGGAAATCAACAAATAATTCTACAGTATAGACTCCTGCTGCGATATTTGGCATGGTGAAATTTACACTAAAGTTGCCTGTGGAAGTGTTGAGGAGGGTACTGCCAACCTCGTATGGCCCATCTGTTGGATGGAGAATTATCACGGTTATTCCGCTATTGTTGTTGAGGACGGGTGTTAAGAGTTGGGCATCGACGAAACTTCCATTTATCCAACCAATATCTCCAATATGAACCCAATCAACACCGGGTCCAGCAGTGATACTGACATCTGCTTGAATACGAATCAACGTTGAATTGGTTACCGGTGCGAAATACTCGCTACCATTGAATATTGTTTCAAATGGATAATCGCCAGCAGCAAGACTTGCTGATGTATTCCAAATCAAATTCAAAGTGCCTGCAGGGTTGGTACTAGTGTTGAACCAAGTACCATTGAAACTCGAAGAGAAATCTCCGGTGAGGTTGAGGTCAATGTTAGAATCACGGTGGTCATAGAAGTCAAGGATTACTGATGTTTGACCGCCGCGCATAGCCGGATTAGATTGGAACTCAATACGTATGAATCCCTTTAGCCACCAAGCAGACCCAGACATATTTGCATCATCTGTGGCCTCAAGCAGAGTTGGGTAGAAACGCAAGCGAACATCCATTAATCCAGCCGGAATTACTGCCAAAAGGGCAGACATATTTGCCGAAACACTGAAGGTGCCGTTTACACTTTGATTTAGAACTACATTATATAATCCACCAGTCCCATTTTGACGGATTGAAAATTCAAGCATTCCTTCCATTGGCACAGGTGAAGGTCCTCGGCTAATTGCTGAGCCATTGATATAGAATAAATCATCAACGATAATTATGCTATTATTAGCGCCTGGCCCTTCAAGTGTAGCAGACAAATTCGGTGCCTCTGAAACATTAAGCATTAGTGGGAAGGCAAGTGGGCGCAGGTTGTAAGCAGGGCTTCCTGCAACTACCATACTCGTGTCCGTCCATCCAGGGAACCAAATTGATGAGGAAAGGTTGCCAAGAGGTTCAGTTGAATCTAGTGAGAGGTCAAAGGACCAAAAACCTTCAGGAGAGATCTGGGTCGAAAGATTTACCGTTCCTTGGATAGAACTAGAATATTCAAGGTACATGGTCAAGTTGGCTAAAGTGCCAACACCATTTTCTGGAACATTTTCAAACATTATTAGGCCATTTACTGTGGTCGTAGCACCGGCTCCAACCACGGGGTTATTGACCACGGCGGGAAGTAAGTGAGAAATATTTACATCATCTGTCACATTGACAATTGCCGCTGTAACAATAGCGGATTCGGCTACATAGCCGTTTTCAAAAGGCCTAAACACAAGCACACCAAATCCGGGAAGCATGGCCTCAGAAGGGATTCCTGTAATTGTGAACGTACCATTTGCATCGGTCGAAGCGGCACCAAAACTATTTTCCCAAGTTGGTGCAGATGCAGATGCATATGGCTGCAAGAAAGCCTCAATTGTTTCACCAATAGCAATGGTTTGATTATCCACAAAGCGAAGTTGTCCGGTGACATTGAATTGAGACGAACCATCACGATCCCAAGTCAACGGAGATGCAGTTAGGTTGACAACTTCCATTGTAGCAGCAGGTGGACAGGCCTCGAAAGGAACCCATCCCATGTCAAGACTACCAGTTCCTGGGGTTGAAACAAAGTTAACTTCAGCCCAGTGGGTGAAGTGCTGACTCCATATTTCAAAGCCAGTTTCCTGCCAGAAACCATCCTTGTATCCAGAAACTTTGCGAGTAGGAAGTCCTGCAAGCCGAGCCATTGTAGTGTATAGAGTAGTGAATTCAGAACAAGTTCCTTCCTGAGTTAGAATGAGCATATGTTGTGAAATATCTACGCCATCTGGAACTTGTGAACCATTGAAATTTATTTTGAATTCGGTAGTTGCATTTCCGTTGATTAGGTAATCAGCAAGTGCAGATGCCTTTTCCCAAGGGGTTGTTGCACCTGAATCGGTAATCACACCATTTGTAATATTGTATACTTCGGATTCAGGGGTCGTCATGTCTGTAAAGTAATCAGGTAAATCGAGTTCGTATATGGAGCTCGAATTTACTAAAGCATTCGCTTGAGCAGTGGTGTCATACCAATATTCAGATTGAACAGACCAATATTCTGACAGAACTCCAGCAATAACTTCGTAGGAGTGGGTCTCATTTGTTCGGGAAACTTGAACTACAGAGTCAAACCAGAATGTGATGTTACTTGAAAGAGCGGGCATCGGGAAAGCACCAGTCAATACTCCATTGTTAAAATTGACTTGCCAAGTTACTGAATCATTGGCAAAGGAAGAATCTGGCAAGTGAACTAAGTCAGCGTAAGGCACGAAAATTTCATTTGAGCTATGAGCCGCAGGTAAAGATGCGTAAGCCGAGCCAGTATAATTGTCACCAGTAATAAGGCGCCAATAATGAGGTTGACCAAGGTCTATTTGCCCAGTTGTATTGTTAGCCCAGAAAACAACTTGGTTTTCAGTAATGTCATCTGTAGGGTCAAGCGGATCGGTTGGGGAGCCAACACAATTTGTAAACCAAAATGGCCGAGGGCATTCAACACCATCAATTACGCCTCCACCATCTGTGTCTGGATTTCTCCAATCAGTGCCCGTATTGTTCTCAACCTCATCTGGGATTCCATCTCCGTCTGTATCCATAAGGTGGAGATCATCAGTTGGGTCTGCTTCGGGATTTGTGCCATCAAAGTATTCTTGACGGTCATCGATTCCACCTTGGTCAGTATCAAATGCTTGCGGATTCGTTGTGAATCCATCAGTTGAACCATTTAATATTCCGATGAATACTAAATCACAACCAGTTGAAGTTTCAAAGTAATCATTTATTCCATCACCATCGCTATCGAGATTATTCCAACATGGCTCAGTGGGGTCTGTATTATTCATTACTTCATCATAATCGCTTACACCATCTAAATCGCTATCGACCAAAAACGGATTTGAAAAGAAGCCAAATGTGCCGAGAAGTTCCTGCCAATCTGCTAAACCATCGCCATCAGTATCTTCATAATCATCGTCACAGAAATCGCGCCAAGTAAAAATTGAACCATCAGCAACAGCAGAGGTATGGCACCATGAGTTACTTGAATGTTCTACGGAGACGGTGCCTGCTGCTGGCCCGTTGCTAACTCCATAAATCACATTATTCACTACCGTAGAATAGGCAAAGGAGGTAAGTGCTCCGGAAGAATCATTGTAATATCCGACTCCCCCTGCTGGGTTAAAACCACTTCCATTTCCAACAGTCAAACGGGATGTGCCGCCGTTGAAGGTAAAATTTGTCTCAATCCAATTTATCATTGAATCGCATGGGTCGGTGTTGTGAGTCGTATTTCGTTCATCCCCATCGTTTACTCCCCCACCATCGGTGTCTGCAACATTCCAAAGAGTGCAACTCATGTTTTCTGCCCAGTTTTGAATACCGTCATTATCAAAGTCGTCGGAATCTTCTCGGCGTGTTGGGTCGGTTTCATTGACGTCAATGACTCCATTTCCATTGATATCTTCTTCACCATCTGTAAAAGCATCACCGTCAGTATTGTTATTCCGAGGGTCGCTTGCTTGAGGTGGGTTTCCGTAGGATCCTGAAACCTCAACTCCATCATCTACACCATCACCATCGGTATCTCTAGAGGTGGGGTCGGTTAGGAGGGTAAGTGCTTCATAACTGTCATTTAATCCATCGCCATCAGTATCTGGGTTTTGCGGGTCAGTGCTCATTATTCCATCAACTTCCGCAGTCATGGTTGCACAACCATTTGGTCCTATGCCCCTGACTGGATCACAAGGAGATACTGTTTCAGTCATCGCCGCAGTACTTGGCCCAGGGCGCCAACAATCAACACCGGAACATTGGGTGGTCCAACTAGGATTAATATATTCATAAATATTGATTAGCCCATCTCCATCGGGGTCGCCATAATATCCGTCATTATTGGAAGGTGATGTTGCATTGAGTCCATTCGCTGCTTCCCAACCATCAGGTAATCCATCGCCATCGGTATCCCAGCCATCTACATCCTCATCATCAATACCATCGCCGTCATCATCGTCGCTTGAACAGTCAGCATCTCCATCATAATCGTTATCATTAGAATCAACTTGGCCATCTCGGTCATTATCAATTCCGTCGGTACAAATATTTCCAACTGGGTCCTCGTCACACAAAATAATGCTTCCAGTTCCATCTGTCCCTGGATCACCACATGCAGGCCGACTATATTGCATTGCATTTTCTTCATTCCAGTTTCGTACTGGCACGGTACCATTCCACCAAACTCCATTGTCAAGTACTTGGCTAGTTGAAGCAATATCCCAATTATTGGGCTGCAAATAGTTGTATTCTTGCAAATTGGTCATACCATCGCCATCTGGGTCGCCGGTGGCTCCATCTCCGCCGATGGAAGATCCATCATTTGGGTTCAATCCATACATCCATTCCCAACCATCGGGGAGCCCATCACCATCGCTATCTGGATTTTGAGGCTGAGTGTTAATCAAGTACTCAAGGCCGTATGAAAGCCCATCTCCATCTGCATCACTAATTGCAATGGCTTCCCATGACGCGAACTCAATTCCAGCTAAGGATGATAATATCATCAAGGAAACAAGGCCCAATGCACGGTGTCTTTGAAAGCGCAAAGGAATGATTTTGGAAACAGAATCGGGGCGGCTTATCATGGCTATCAAAACTTAACCGCCAATCCAACCCATATAATGGGCTTGGAGCAATGTTCGGACGACTCACCCCTTAGGGGTGGTTTTCAGAGCCGCCAAAAACGTAATAATAGGGTTACAAGGTCAGAGGTCTTCTAAATCTTCATCTAACAATTCGAGATCATCATCCACTAATATTGGTTCAGGTAAATCTGACTTTACATCATCAAATAATTCATCATCATCATCAATCCATTCTTCAATAATTTCAACATCCTTATTGCGTCGGTTAAAGGCCATTCCTGCAAGGAATACAAGGGCGACAAAAGCAATAATTGTCGGTACACGCGGCTGGGTAATCTCGCCCATAATACGGTCTATTCCAGTCGCTTCACCCTGCAAATTAATCTTCTTTCTAACGGTAAATTCATCATCATAAGAAATCTCAGAATCAAGAGGCCTAGCGGCAATTGTTAACATTGAAACATCGCCGTGACGAAGTGCATCAGGTGCTAGGATAAGGAGTGAAAAATTAGCCTCACTAAATGCTGGTACAGAAAGGACTTGGTTGCCTTTGATATCAGCGCCCCAGTCACCTTCAATATCAACATCAAAGAGGAGGGTCAAATCAACATTGTTTCCATTGTAAACTTTGAAAGACATTTCACGAGAATCTCCGGCATAGAATGCGGCAGGTTCGCTTTTTTGGGTAATCTGAATGTCATCAGGCATATCTACTTCGATTTCAAAAGTCAAAGGAAGGTCAAAGTAGCGGGCATCTGCTCCAGCACCTTCCTCAATAATACGTAGATACATTGTATGGTTACCTGCCTTCAACCCTCGGGTATATGACACCTGTAAATTAATATCTGAACTTGTGCCTTGGCCTAAGGAAACTCTGTTTGCAATAGAACCATTTCCAGAAAAAGTAATTCCCCATTCCCAGCGAGAATAGGCCCCATTTTCAACTTCTAAGTTTTTCTCAAGGGATGCTGGGTCGCGGATTTGCCAAGAAGAAACTTCTGCACTTCCATTTCCATCTTGAGCAGTGATACGTACAGTCAGATCCAGTTGGCATGATGTGCTAATACTTTCACAAGTTGTTTCAAAGGGACCAATGTGGCCATCAGGTGCGCCAAATGGGTCATAAATTACTTCAGCATAAACACCAAAAGTTCGGTGCAGGGTGAAGCGGACGGTAGATTGCAATTCACTGTCTCCACTTGATGTAACCTCAATTTCCAAAATCCCCAAATCCTCTCCATCTCTTCCAGCAGGTGGATATACTTCCAGCATGAAAGTTTCAACACTGTGGCTGCCAAGTGAAGGGGTAACCCAAGCACCCTGTTGTTTTTCCAATTCCGAATTTGTTAGGTTGTCAAAGAAACTAACATCCCATTGGTCAGGAATATCCTTGACTTTTATTCGGAAAGTATCTTGGTCAAAGCCCGCATTTTGCAAGTCTAACCAAAACCTTCCAGTTAGGTCTGAATCAACAAAGTGAGAAACGCCTTCATCATATGCCTCTGGGCGAGCACTATCTGCAATTTCCATTTGGTGGTCTTCATCCTCATAGATGTTTATGCGTGGGTAAGCAAAGATTCCAACTTCTTCAATATCAAGGGAAATTGTAATGACTTGAACTTCTTCTTCGGTGCCATCTCCATCTTCATCTGCATATGCCCGGGCGATGATATCGATTACATCAGGCGCATTGCTAAGGTCATCTTCAGGTGCGGTAATTGAAAGAATTGGTCTGGCAAAAGCCCCCCCTCCTGTTAATTCGTATCCTGCGGGTTGGTCAAACTCAACAACCCAATCATCTCCAAAACTACGTTGTGGTGACATTTCAACCTGCATGCCAATTCCATTTGAACCAACGTGGTCAAGTCTAAATTCAGCAGTTGAAGTCATCCCGGGGGCGACAAGAATTGAGTCGGATTGGTCGGGGCCCATGTCGAGATAAATGCTAACATCTACCATCTCAATGCCTGCGTGATCAACAATGACAAGATGTCCTTGAAGGTCAGTAATCTCAAGAGTAAGTCCATAATCTCCACTTACTATTCCTGCGTTATAGGTCCATGAAAAGTTGCCGACGAGGCCGTCATTGTCTAGTTTTAATTCATTGTCGGAGAATATTTTCTCAAAGGGATATGAGGTGCCTCCTGGGCTTTCCATTACTAGTTTCACTTGTTGTATGTCGTAACGGCCAAAGGAATTACGCACATCAATGCTGAATTGCATTTCGCGGAACTCGGGGAAGTGGTTTGGTGCCCATTCTACTACTTCTGCATCATTCCATGAGCCACCTGGTCGATGAATTCTAACTTGGCTATTTGCCATTGCATTAGCACGAACTTCAATACGGGTGAAACCATCTGCATTGTCTACATTATCAAATGCAACGCGAACATCACAGTCATTACTACCTGGGAATCCACCACTACCGCCTTCACATGTAGCCGAACCATCGATTGTCAATACAAGTTGTTTTCCAGATCCAACGGTGAATCCATCAACAGGAATTGTGTCAAATACAATATCTCTTCCATGGTAAGCACAACTTTGTCCCAAACCACCACTTTGGCAAGGATCGTCAATACTAACTGTCTTAGAAGCAATTTGAGTTCCACCTGCTTCTAATGCAAAAGTTACATCTGCAGTACTACCTTCTTGGCCGACAAATTGCAGGAAGTAATAGATCCAAATTTCATTACCAGAAACACTAGTGCCCTTAACTAGCATGTCGGAAATCATTTCGCCGCTTCGGAATTCAATGCCTTCTATTGCACTTGCATCTTCTTGGCCACCGGTGTCCGGGCGCTCTGTTGTGATGAATCCGTCGCCACCTGCCGATGAATTAGGTCCAGAGACATACAACTCGTAGTCTACCATATCTGCCTCACTTGCTGAAGAAGATGGTGGATAACTTTCCAATATGGTGTCATTTGATACTGGCATTGTACTTAGCAACATCAATGTGATGAGCATTACCGACAGAGTAATTCTTTTGAAATTGCTGCTGTGTTGCGACATGGTTACCACCGGCCTCACCTTGACCCTGCCGCCGGGGTGTTAAACGGTTTGCCCCTTTAGGAAGTGCTATGCGTCAATAATGAAGGCAATTTTTTCTCGCAAAAGTGCTGACAAAAGAGATGATTTGGACAAAAAATCCGGGTCCGATTCCAGCCTTTGTAATTCCTTTCACAAGTGCTCAACCGCGAGGAATCACAATATTTGTGAAAATATCTAAGCCGAACATTCATCAAGCATGTGCGTTTGGGCGGCTTGCAGGGGTGGCTGAGCGGTCAAAGGCGCCGGACTTAAGCTCCGGTCTCAATGAGTTCGTGGGTTCAAATCCCATCCCCTGCACCAATATTAATTTAGAGGCGTGCTGAGATGGGATTTGGATTATGATCTTTGGTAAAGAGTCATTTTTTAGTGCCAAATATTCAAGAATTTGAGGCACTACAACACGCAATTCACTTCATTCACATCAATAACCCTCAAGAAAGATAACATTCCGCAAACAGTTGATGACAAGTCTAGTCAACCTCGATGCCCTCGGCGTATCGAACCTCAGCGAGGCTGCCGGCAAGGCAATGTCGCAATGGCTTGGCACGAATGCCAGCCCATCATCCCTCCACATTTTGGGCGAGGCAGCCGCAGAGGCGGTGGAAGTAGGGAGAGACCAGATTAGGTCAGCATTGGGAGGAAAAAATACTAGAGTAATTTTCACCAGTGGTGCCGGTGAGTCGGATAATTTGGCAGTAATCGGTGCATCTCAAAAAGGCAAGCGAAAGGGCAAGCATATCCTCGTTTGCCAAGCCGACCCCCTCTCGGTAATTCAGGCCGCAAAATCTTTGTCAAAGCAGGGTTGGTCCGTTGAGTCAGTACCTGTTGACTCAAAAGGCATTATCGACTTAGTTGCACTTGCCAAAATGCTCAAAGTCAATACTACTTTCGTCAGTTGCCATCTGGTAAACGAGGAAACAGGGGTTATTCAGCCAGTTGCTGAAGTAGTTGAACTAGTGCGGGAAAAATCGCCACATGCCCATATTCATTCCTCTGCAAGGGCTGCGGTCAACCGCCTTCATTTTAACTTGGATTGGCTGGGTTTAGATTCTCTTTCCATTGATTCACAATGCGCCGGCGGCCCCTCTGGAATTGGCGCATTATTATTGAAGGATAACATACGTATCAACTCTATTTTGCATGGAGGTGCAGAAGAAGGCGGCATGAGGCCAGGTAATCTTTCAACCGCTTTGGCGGCAGGGATGGGTGCTGCATATGGTGGAATAATTGAATTACCAAGTGAAGTAAATACGGAAGTAGAGAGAATAATTAGCGAAAAGTTGTTGAGTTTACAGTGGACAATAAAGCCCAAATATTGCGCCCCCGGGATTATCAGTATTAGATTACCAGTCGGTGCTGATGCTTTGGTTTTGGAATGTGGTTTAGCAGGGGTCCTCCTATCTCCAAGTTCAGGCTGTACCGCCTCCACAGGTGGCCCTTCTCATGTATTAAGTGCGATGGGGATATCTGAAAATGATGCCATTCAAACAATTCGTATTAGCCTAACACACGGATATGAATTGGAAGAAATTTCACTTGCTTGTGATGTGATCTCGGACGCAATCGGTAAAATCACTGCCTAAAACCCTCGTCATTAGGCACTTCGCTACTGTTTGCACCGATTCACCGAGATGGTGCAGATTGGCAAGGGTGCGAAGGCAAAGAAAGAGTTGAATCAACTTGAAAACGTTAGATGTTTGAATGACATTCAGCGGGTCAAACTCCAACCGCCATCAACTGTAATAATTTGCCCAGTAATGTAATTCGCAGATGCCAAAAATATGACTGCCTCGGAAATGTCGCTTGGCCTACCCCATTTTTTAAGGGGGATTTGAGCCGCAATTTCATCCATTATTTCTTCCTCATGGACTGCCGGTAATATCGCTCCTGGAGCAATTGCATTAATTCTTACATTTGGTGCTAATTCAAGTGAAAGAGATTTGGTGAGGTTGACCAGTGCCGCCTTACTTGCGCAGTAGCCTGAATAGCCCGACCAAGGTCGGTCATAGGAATTATCGACCATATTGACAACTGAGCCCTTTCTCATTCGAAGTGAAGGGAGCAATCCCTTGGTCAATAATGCGGGGGCTTGTGCGTGTATTGCAAACATTTTTTGTAATAACTCATGATTCATATTTTCCAATCTTTGTTCGACAAAAACCGAGGCATTATTGACGAGTAAATCAATGCCGCCAAACTCCTCAACCATCAAATCGGCAAATACCGCATTTACGATTTCTTCACAACCTTCGACTGTTGATAAATCTCCGATGATTAAGGACGCAATTCCCCCTTCCTTTATAATTTCAGAAACAACCGCTCTACCCTGTTCTATAGAGGAATTAACATGCACCAATACGGCCGCACCAGCCGCGGCTAAATCTCTGGCGATTTGAGCGCCAATTCTCCGTCCAGAACCTGTAACAAAAACTACCTTCCCGTCGAGTGTATGTGCATTAGAAATAAGCCTCACCTACATTCCCTCACTTAGTTCATCTTTTTCAATCCAAAGGGCGAAAGAAGTCAAATTTGCCTTTTTGTGCACAGTTTGTGAAGTTGCCAACCTTCATGAAACCCCCACTCGTCGCCTCCCCCGAAGGGGGAGTTTGTATGACAGGTCAACGGTTGCCGATGATTGAGAAAACTTCATCAAACACTCCGCCAAATTCCGCTCAGGAATCTTCGTCTATTGCAACTCACCCGTCTCTTGCTTCTAGCCGCACAAGTCAAGAGAGAAAGCGCCTCCCTGAGTGGTTTCGTACCCGTTTACCAAGTGGGGAAACTCTCGCAAGATTCAATAAAACCAGTGAAACTGTCAAGGAGCATGCCCTGAATACGGTTTGCCAAGAAGCGCGCTGCCCTAACATCCATGAATGCTGGAGTTCGGGGGATGCAACATTCATGATTGCCGGACAGGAATGCACTCGTAGTTGTCGTTTCTGTGCAGTTGGCACAATCAAAACTCCCTTGCCCTTGGATCAAAATGAACCTGCGGAATTAAGTGATGCAGTTGGTCTAATGATGTTGCGTCATGCAGTTATTACGGTGGTAAATCGTGATGACTTAGAGGATTCAGGTGCCGGCCATTACAAGCAATGCCTCATTGCCATTCATGAAAAATCACCAGATGTTACTCTCGAACTTCTGTGTTCTGACCTTGCCGGTGACCACACTGCTCTCGCCCATCTTCTCAGCGATTTGTACCTCGATGTATTCGCTCACAATGTTGAATGCGTCCCGCGTCTTGACAAACTTGTGAGAGATAATCGGGCTAGTTTTTCCCAATCTCTTGCAATTCTACGTCAAGCGAAAATTCTTCGTCCCGATATTCTGACAAAATCCTCAATAATGGTTGGTCTCGGTGAGACCGATGAGGAGGTCAATGAGGCAATGCAAATGCTATATGATGCCGGTGTTGAACTAATCACTATTGGTCAATATTTGGCTCCATCAAGAAAGCATTTTCCTATTGACCGCTTCCCCACTCCCGAACAATTCAGCAAATGGGAAAATGTCGCTAATAAAATTGGCTTCCTTGGCGTTGCCAGCGGCCCACTGGTGCGTTCTTCGTACAAAGCGGGGCAGTTATTAGCCAAGGCAAGGAATATTAACGCTGTGAAAAAGCGCGACAATGCTTAGAAACTACAGAAGATGAGGTGAAAATATGAGCGAGAAGGATAGTGACGTAACCAGCCCCTGCGCAGTACCAACTCCCCCGTTTCGTCCGGGTGATCAAGCCGACTTCGGCGGAGAGTGGACTCATCTGCCTGAAGACCTTCCTCGTCCGGACCCTGTGACCTGTGATTTCTCTGCAACAAAGGAGCATGCAGTTGGTCTTGTGCGTGTGCTAAATTACGATAATACCGCGAGTGGTGAATGGGATCCCAAATTGGATGCTGAAACCCTCAAAGCTGGTTTGGAATACATGGCGCGCTTGCGTATTTTTGACGATAGAATGATGAAGATGCAGAGAACTGGCAAACTTTCTTTCTATATGCGTTCACTCGGTGAAGAAGCAGTCGCAATCGCCCAAACTATGGCTCTCGAGGAAAAGGATTGGCTTTTCCCCTCATATCGACAACCAGGCGCACAATTTGTTCGTGGGAGAGATATGGTCAGCATGATTTGTCATTGTATTGGCAACTCAAAGGACAATATAGGTGGCCGTCAGATGCCGGTTCACTATTCCTATAGAGAAGGACACTTCATCTCTATTTCAAGCCCAGTTGGGACTCAGTTTAGTCAGGCAGTTGGTGTTGCTATGGCGAGTGCATACAAGGGTGATGACCAAGTGACAATTTCTTGGCTAGGAGAAGGAACAACTGCTCAGGGTGATTATCACTACGCACTCAATTTTGCTAGTGTGTTTAAGCCACCTGTTATTCTCAATGTGGTAAATAATCAATGGGCCATCTCAACGCATCAAAACATTGCAAGTGGAGCGCAGACTTTCGCTGCACGTGGATTGGGCTACGGTTTGCCTTCAATCCGTGTTGATGGAAATGATTTTCTCGCTCTCTATGCTGTTACAAAATGGGCTCGTGACCGAGCCGCCAGCGGTGCTGGCGCCACTCATATTGAAGTTTACACGTATCGCGCAGGAGCACATAGTAGCAGTGATGACCCTAGTCGTTACCGACCTAGTGATGAACAGGAATTCTGGCCTGGCGGCGACCCAATTGAGCGCCTAAAGGATCATTTAATCCAAACTGGCGCTTGGAGTGAAGAAGAGCAGGTTGCAATGGAAGAACGTATTGATGCTGAAGTCATGGCAGCTTACAAAGAAGCAGTCACATATGGAGATTTGGCGAATGGACCTTTCCCGCCAGCATCAACTATTTTTGAGGAAGTGTATGACGAAATCCCTTGGCATATTCAAGAACAACGCGAGGAATTAGGTAAGTGAGGTGATTATGATGACAAAAATGAACATGATAGCAGCACTAAACAATGCCCTTGACTTACAACTTCAAAAGGATAATGATGTATTGATATTCGGGGTTGACGTTGGATATTTCGGAGGAGTATTCCGAGTTACTGATGGGCTCCAAGAAAAACATGGGGCGCATCGAGTTTTTGATGCACCATTGGCTGAGGGTGGAATTGCGGCAGTAGCCATGGGAATGGGATTAAATGGGCTTCGGCCAGTTATGGAAATTCAATTTGCAGACTATATTTTCCCTGCCTATGATCAAATAGTAAACGAAATTGCCAAACTAAGGCATCGTAGCGGCGGTGAGTTTTCTTGCCCTGTTACAATTCGAGCGCCCGCAGGTGGCGGAATCAAAGGTGGCCATCATCACAGTCAATCTCCAGAAGCTCAGTTCACTCACACACCTGGAATAAAAGTAGTATATTGTTCCAATCCATACAATGCAAAAGGGCTACTTGCAAGCGCTATTGAAAGTAATGATCCAGTAGTTTTCTTTGAACCAAAGCGTTGCTACCGAGGCCCATTTTATGGTGACCCCCACCATGTCCCAACATGGAAAGACCACCCTAAGGGTGAAGTTCCTGATGAGCACTATACAATTCCTCTTGAGCAAGCCGACATTGTAATGAAAGGAGATGCTTGTACCGTTATTGCTTGGGGAGCAATGGTTCATATTGCCGAGCAAGGAATTACAGACTCAGGTGTAAATTGTGAATTGATTGACCTCCAAACATTAATTCCTTGGGACCGTGATGCCGTGGTCAATTCGGTAAAGAAAACGGGTCGCTGCGTGATTGTCCATGAAGCACCAAAGACAAGCGGCTTTGGTGCTGAAATGTCTGCTTCTATTCAAGAGAGATGCTTCTATAATCTAGAAGCACCAATCGAAAGAGTAACCGGATGGGATACTCCCTTCCCCCATTCAACTGAATGGGATTACTTGCCAAGTCCACAGAGAATTGCCGATGCAATTAAGCGAACACAGGAGGAATAAACATGGGAATCTACGCATTTAAATTACCAGATATTGGAGAAGGAGTCATTGAAGGAGAAGTCGTTGAATGGAAGGTCGCAGTTGGAGATGATCTCAAGGAAGATGACCTAATTCTTTCCGTCATGACCGATAAAGCAACCGTTGAAATCCCTTCGCCTGTTGAGGGCAAGGTTACAATGATTAGTGGCAAAGTTGGAGACATAATCGCCGTAGGCAGCGTATGTATAGAATTTGAAGTTGATGGGGATGGAAATGCTTCAGCAAGTTCTGCTGGCACAAAAGCCGCTACTACTGATGATGCCCCTGCTCCTGTTACCGAACCTGCCGTGGAAGATACTCCTGCCTCAGTTGCACCTTTGTCTAATCGTGCACCAGAAACAAAAGCCATGGCAAGCCCTGCGGTTCGCCGAAGTGCTTTGGAAGCCGGAGTTGATTTGGATCAAGTTGTCGGAAGTGGACCAGCTGGAAGAATTACTCGCGCCGACCTCGCGGCTTGGATTGCCAATCCTGTTGCCTCAGCATCGTCGGATGTTAGTGCCCCCGCAACATCTTCTAGTTCATCGGTTTCAACCCCTTCATCCACCTCTTCTGTTGCCAAAGTCGCTAAGACCGGAGTTACCGAAATACCGGTCATCGGTCTGCGACGAAAAATTGCTGAACAGATGGTTAAATCAGTTACCACTATTCCTCACTTCTCCTACTTTGAAGAAGTTGATGTTACCGAGTTGGAGAGTCTACGCCAGCATCTAAATGCAAATCGTTCTGCAGACCAACCTAAGTTGACCTACCTTCCATTTATTATGCAGGGATTGGTAAAGGCACTTGCAGACAATCCAATTTGTAATGCAATATATGATGATGAAGCCGGCAAAGTGTTCCGTCATGAGGCCGTCCATCTTGGTATAGCAACTCAAACCGAACGCGGATTATATGTCCCTGTCGTCAAGCATGTTGAAGCAATGGATGTATGGGCTTCAGCTGCCGAAATGATGAGGGTTAGCGATGCAGCAAAGAAGGGAACTGCAAGCATTGCCGACTTAAGTGGCTCAACCTTCACCATCACCAGCCTTGGAAGAATGGGTGGACTTGGCGCTACCCCTATAATAAACAAGCCAGAAGTGGGAATATTGGGAGTTCACAAAGCAGTTGAAACTCCAGTTGTCATCGACGGAAGAATCGAAGTCCGCCGAATAATGCGTCTTTCAAGTAGTTGGGACCATAGAGTGGTTGATGGATGGGATGGAGCCATGTTAGTACAATCTCTGAAAAAGTATTTGGAACATCCAGCAACCATTTTCATGTAAAATTTGGAGGGGGAAATTTGAGTAAAATACGCAAATGCAAGGTTCTCGTCGTCGGGGCAGGCCCCGGCGGATATGTCGCCGCCATCCGAAGCGCCCAATTGGGCATGGACACAGTAATAGTGGAAGGGCAAAGAGCAGGAGGGACCTGTTTAATTCGCGGTTGTATTCCTTCAAAAGCGATGATTCATGCCGCACACCGTCTTCATAATATTTGTGACCATATGGATGAGGGTGGGCACATGGGAATTTCCGTAACTGCACCACCTGTACTAAATATGCAAGGTTTGGTTGAGTGGAAAGAGAATATCGTCACCAAGTTAAACAAGGGTGTTGAACACCTAATAAAGGCAAATGGGGCTGAACTGATAACTGGTTGGGCAACCTTTGTTGATGCCAAAACTGTGTCTGTGAAAACAGCCGATGGTGAAATTAGAATTGAGGCCGAGCACGTAATAATGGCGCTCGGTTCTGTACCTACTGAATTACCTTTCATGCCCTTTGAAAATAATGTGATTTCAAGTAAAGGTGCTTTGGAATTGCAAAATGTCCCTGAGCATTTGGTTGTCGTTGGTGGGGGATACATTGGACTCGAGTTAGGAATTACTTACAAACTACTTGGTTCCGAAGTCACAATTCTTGAAGCAATGGACAGTGTGTTGCCAATTTTTGACAAGGAAATTCGCCGACCGGTTGAATTGTACCTAAAGAAAAACAAGGTAAAGGTTCACACTGGTGTATTCGCAAAAGGCGTTGAGGATATCAAAGGAGGGAAAACCAAGGTGTTCTTCACACCAAAGGATGCTGATAAGGATGCCCCACCTCAGGAGATAGTTGCTGATAAGGTACTGGTTACTGTTGGTCGAAGACCAAATGTTGGGCGATGCGGAATTGAAGCGACTGGAGTTTCTCTTGATGACATGGGGTTTGTCAAGGTCGATGAGCGCTGCGCCACAAATATGCGAAATGTATGGGCAATCGGTGATGTTTCAAACATGGGTCCAATGTTAGCACATGATGCTAGTTTCCAGGGTGAATTGGTTGCAGAAATAATCGCTGGGAAAAAGCGAATCTATGATCCAGTTGCCGTTCCAGCAATAGTATTCACTGAGCCTGAAATCGTGTCAGTTGGACTTTCGCCGGATGAGGCGAAAGAAGCCGGCCACCCAATTATAGTCGGTAAATTTCCACTTGGAGCAAATGGGCGTGCTCTCACCCAAGAAGCAGAAAAGACCGCTGGATTTATTCGCGTTGTGGCGAGAGAAGATAACCATCAAATCCTCGGAATACAATGTGTTGGAACTCATGTAAGTGAATTATCTGGAGAGTTTACGCTAGCACTTGAAATGGGTGCAGTATTGGAAGATATTGCTGGTACAATTCATGCACATCCAACGATTAGTGAAATTTTCCATGAAGGAGTTTTAGCAACTTTAGGTCATGCAATTCACACAACCAATTAGTGATTAAGTCCTTGTGATTTCTCACTTAGCTTCCACACGACATACAATCATCTGGGGTATCAAGGCTACAAGCGATTGCTTCCATTGAAGGAACTTCTTCTGCCCTTTCGGCAAGGCCTGAAACGGTTTTGTCCATTCCAGATTGGGCATCAACAGTGAATTGAATCGCATCGGCTGCGGCCTTTGTTCGAAGATAATACATTCCTGTCTTCAATCCTTTTTCCCAGCCATAGAAGTGCATGGTAGTTACTTTTGCCGGATTAGCATCAATCATGTGGATATTCAAACTCTGACTTTGGTCAATGTATGCGCCGCGGTCTGCAGCCATGTCAATGATGTGGCGCTGCTTGATTTCCCAGGTTGTTTTATACAATTCCTTCACTTCATCGGGGATTCCATCAATTTCCTGAATGCTCCCCTTATGGATTAGAATTTGATTCTTCATGTCAAGGCTCCACAAATCTCTATCATTCAAATCACGAACAAGGTGCTTGTTGATACAGACGAATTCGCCACTTAGAGTTCTTCGTACATACAGATTGGAAGTAAAAGCCTCAAAACATTCATTATTTCCAAGAATCTGACTGGTTGACGCAGTTGGCATTGGTGCTACTAATAGTGAATTACGCATTCCGTGTTCAACAATTTCTGCCTTCAAAGAATCCCAATCCCAGCGCCCGCTATGATCATTCATATCCCAAAGGTCAAATTGCAAAATGCCCTTGCTTGCCGGACTACCTTGGAAGGTCTCATACGGACCATCAACAAGTGCTGCATCCCTAGATGCAGTACATGCTGCAAAGTAAATCGTTTCAAAAATCTCCTTGTTGAGAAGTTTTGCCGCATCGCTATCAAATGGCTTCCTTAGCATTGCAAACGTATCAGCCAAACCTTGAACTCCCAAGCCAATGGGGCGGTGTCGCAAATTGGAAGTTTTTGCTTCTTTAACGGGGTAATAGTTTCGGTCAATTACTTGGTTCAAGTTTCCAGTAGCGTGATAGGTAACATCAAACAATTTCTGATGATCAAAGGAATTAGTATCCATGTTGACAAACTTCGGAAGTGCTATACTGGCTAAATTACACACGGAAACTTCATCAGGAGAAGTGTATTCTACTATTTCCGTACATAGATTTGAACTACGAATAGTCCCCAAATTTTTCTGATTAGATTTTTCATTGCATGCATCCTTGTACATCATGTATGGAGTGCCAGTCTCAATTTGAGATTGAGTAATTGCGTCCCACAAATCTCTTGCCTTGATGATACGTCGGGCCTTGCCTTCAGATTCATATTTTGCATATAGTGCGCGGAATTCATCTCCATAGGTGTCATGTAAGTCTGCACACTCATTTGGACAGAACAAACTCCACTCGCCATTTTCTTTTACTCTCTCCATGAATAAGTCTGGAGTCCAAAGTGCGTAGAACAAATCACGAGCCCTCATTTCCTCTTTTCCATGGTTTTTCTTTAGGTCAAGGAACTCAAAAACATCAGGGTGCCAAGGCTCGAGGTAAACTGCAATTGAGCCTTTACGCTTGCCTCCGCCTTGGTCAACATATCGGGCGGTATCATTGAAAACTCGCAACATCGGAACAAGTCCATTTGAGGTGCCATTTGTACCCTTGATGTAGGAACCCTTTGATCGGATATTATGAACCGAAATTCCAATTCCACCGGCGGATTTTGAAATCATTGCACATTGCTTTAGTGTGTCATAAATCCCCTCGAGTGAATCATCTTGTATTGTGAGGAGGAAGCAACTGGACATCTGAGGCTTTGGTGTGCCGGAGTTGAAAAGTGTAGGTGTGGCGTGGGTGAACCATCCTTCTGACATCAGGTCGTAGGTCTTCTTAACATTGGCCAGGTCATCCATGTGAATTCCAATAGAAACGCGCATTAGCATATCTTGTGGCCGCTCGGCAATCTCTCCATCCAACTTTAGGAGGTATGCTCTCTCAAGGGTTTTAATGCCAAAATAGTCGTAATTTTGGTCTCTGGAATAGTCAATATATTCATTCAATTCTTCGGCGTTGGCCATTACAATTTCATGCACTTCATCAGAGATCAGTGGTGCATGCTTTCCCGACTCGGAGTCAATGTAGGCATGGAGGGCATCAACGGTTTTTGAGAAAGTTCCAATAGTACATCGATGCAAGTCGTCAATGCAAATACGCGCCGCTAGGTAACTGTAATCTGGGTGATTACTCACTAGGCTGGCTGCAGTTTCAGCAGCCAATTGATCTAATTGTCGAGTTGTCACACCATCATATAGCCCTTCAATTACCAATTTTGAAACCATTCCGGGGTCAACCCAGTCGGAATTCAACCCTTCTGAAAGCCGGATCAATTTCTCCAAGATTGCGTCAAAGCGCACATCTTCCTTTTTGCCCTGTCTATTTACTACTTTTAGTCCCAAAATAACAACCTCCGTCGTATATTGTATCGTGCGTAAGCCTTTCGCTGCGCGTAAGGTTTAGAAGTCTTCCTCCATAGAAAAGGTAGTTTGTACCATTCCAAGACTTGCACCTTGCATTACACCTGCCTTCTGATATTCCGCCACCCTCTTTTCAAAGAAATTGGTTTTTCCTTGCATGGAAATCATCTCCATCCAAGGGAACGGATTGTCAGTATTGTATATCTTTGCACAGTCTAGTGATATCATTAATCGATCAGCGACAAACTCAATGTATTGTGACATCAAACTGTCATTCATTCCGATTAATGAAGCCGGCAAAGCTTCGGTAATGAAACTCTTTTCAATTTCAACTGCCTCGCTAATAATTTGCCGGATTCGGTTTTCTCCTGCTCCTCTTTTCAACTTGGAGTGCAGGAGGCAAGCAAAGTCACAGTGCAATCCTTCATCTCTTGAAATCAACTCGTTTGAGAAAGTTAGCCCTTGCATTAGATTTCTCTTTTTCAGCCAAAACAATGCACAAAATGAACCTGAAAAGAAAATTCCTTCTACTGCTGCAAAAGCCACTAGCCTCTCTCCAAAGTTGCCCTTCTTTCGTGAGAGCCAACGGAGAGCCCATTCGCCCTTTGTCTTCACCGATGGAACAGTTTCAAGTGCTTTAAAGAGGTGGTCTTTTTCTTTTGGGTCCTCAATATATGTGTCAATAAGAAGTGAGTATGTTTCAGCATGGACGTTTTCCATCATGATTTGGAATCCATAGAAGGCCCGTGCCTCAGCCCATTGTACCTCGTCGGCAAAATTTGTAATTAGGTTTTCATTTACAATGCCATCACTAGCAGCAAAGAAAGCGAGAATATGCTTCAAAAAGTGCTTTTCGCCATCCGATAGGGTCTTCCAATCCTTCAGGTCTTGAGCCAAATCAATTTCCTCGGCAGTCCAAAAACTAGCCTGTTCCATCTTGTACATTTCCCAAATGTCATCATGCTTGATGGGGAATAGAACGAATCGGTCGAGGTTAGGCTTGAGCATTGGCTCAATAAATTCGGAACTAAGGTCAATGTCAATGCTTGCCTGCTCAATTTCGTTGCGTTCAATTTCGCTATGTTCAACTTCACCTGACATTCTATTCACCTTCCTCATTATTGCATCATTCTTCTTCATTTTTCCATATTATTGCCGACACTTATTTAACTGTTCTATTGTGCTCGATATTGGACTTTTTTATTTAGCTCTGCGGGGTGCTCAAATCCACCCTAAAAGTGGGGGTTCAAGCAGTTCCATAGCGGACGCGAGTTTGAGGTCGGCCCAAACGGCCAATAAACTAAACGGTTGTTGATGGATGCAGTGTGCCGTTTACATCGTTGACGAGAAAAGTCGAACCGTATAGCCTAAGTGCTGCAAGTGGGGGCGTCCTAACATGCCCGAAAGAGTCAACATCAGCGTCGGATTTACAAAACTCGACTCTGAGGCCAGCCTGCCTACGCAAGGTTCAATCGAAGCCGCTGGATGGGATTTACGGGCTCTTGAAGATACCATTGTTCCAAAGCAAGGAACTGCAAGAATAAAAACGGGTTTGGCAATAGCAATTCCATCTGGCTGGGAAGGGCAAATTAGGTGCCGGTCAAGTTTAGGTGCAAAAGGAATGATTTTGCCGAACGGTGTTGGGACAATAGATTCCGATTACCGCGGCGAGTTGATGATTTTAGCAACTTGGATTGGCCCTGGCGAAAGTTTTCATATTGCAAAGGGCGAAAGAGTCGCACAAATATTGTTTGCCCCTGTGCCCAAAGTAACTTGGAAAGAAGTAGGCAGCGTCGACGAGCTTGGTGAAACTCAACGAGGCGAGGGTGGATTCGGCTCAACCGGAAAATACTGATACTATAGCCCCTATCTCAATAAGGTGACATTATGGCTAACAATGAGCAACCACTTAGGCAAGCGGTTCAATTTCTCAAGCTGCCTTGCTTGCCACACGAAATTGTTGACCAAGAAATGCGCCGCTTGCAAAAGATGCGAATCAAAGGTGAAATCGGCGACACAGTGTTATTTGTCACCCATCCTGAAATCGTAACTATTGGCCCGCGTGCTCGCAAAGAAGGTGTTGAAATCCCGTCCAGTTATGCTAGCGCACCAGTTGACCGCGGAGGCAGCATTACTTGGCATGGAGAAGGACAAATCATTTGCTATCCTATCATTGAATGGAAAAAGGCAGGAGAGGAGAATGTGGCGGTAGTCATTAGGAAATTGGAAGAATGGATTATTTCGGCCTTGGAATCGTTGGGCGTAAATGGACGTCGCGATGAACGAATGCAAGGGGTTTGGGTTGGTGACAACAAAGTTGCAAGCATTGGGCTATCATTTTTGCATTGGACTTCAAGGCATGGTTTTACAATAAATTACGACACACCTCTTGGCCGAGTTGAAGAATTATCCGGTTGCGGACTCGGCCAGGCGATCACAACTTCCCTGTCTGCTCTCGGATATGAGATTGGCGAGAATGATTTACATGCGGCATTATTCAGCAGCATTTCCTCTATAGACCGTGATGCTAGCGAGATGGAGCATGTGGCTGATTTGGCTTCTTGGATGAATAATTCCTAATTATCGGTTGCTTTTTTTGCCCTCAGCCGTTGCAACAACGAACATTATTTTTGAAGGATAATTATTTACGAGTGGCGATGAATTGAAGCACCGGCAACTCCTAGCGCTAGCATGGTTGGGGGTTTGTGGGCACAAAATGGTCCTGCGGTTGCCGGTGGTGACATCCCTTCTGTGGCTTACCTTGATTGGTATATCCCAATGCTATTGGAAAAGCGCACACATGATTTATCGCATTCTGGAATTCAATATAGTTGGGATTGGTCTCAGTTGCTTGCCGGTGAGATTGATGAATTGGATCTATGGTGGTCGATTGGAAAGGGCGACCCTCGACAATTAGTTGCTGATTTGGAGGAGGTCAGCCTTGAGAGAATTGTATGTATGCATGGGGTGACAAATGGAATCCAAATTGCATTGATGGCTGCCCTCAAAAGTCCGAGAGCAGGTGATGAAAGGATGAAGCGTGTAGCAGTAGAAATGCCATCCTATGCGCCGATTTCACAAAGCCCTAGATTGATGGGGCTTGAAACGATCCCCTATAGCCGTCTTCCTCAAGAGGGGTATGCAACTACAAAACCTTGGTTGATTGACCGAAACGGATTGGAAGAGATTTTACCATCTGTTGGCGCATTAGTAATGACTCCTATTTTAAATCCCCTCGGATGGGATTTGACACAAGAGGACCGGATATGGCTCGCGGAAATCACCGCCAAATATGATGTTGCAGTAATATCTGATGAAGTGTATAATCACACCCTCCGTTCCATCGACGAATACAAACCGATGTACCTATACGGCGACCATTGTATTAGCCTTTCTTCATTGACTAAATGTCACGGTCTCGGGCCGATTCGCTTCGGCTGGCTAATCGCAAGCGAAGAAGTCGCCTCGGTAGCAAAAAAGGTCTTTTTGAACACAAATGGAATGCTTTCAAGTCCTGGCGTGACAATGGCTAATGCCATTTGGCCCCATTTCCATAAGCCCCTGCAGCATATCGACCATTTGAGAGAAAAGAATCTTCCTCTCCTCGAGGGAGTGCTGGAAAAACATTGCATAGAGTGGCAAAGACCACCATCTGGGGTTTTTGGTTCGTTTGAGATCCCAGGCGGTATTTCCGGTTTTGAACTCGTTGAAACGTTGGGGGCTGAGCATGATTTCCTCGCAATACCAGGTGAAATGTTCGATCCTTCTCTAAAAAACTGGCTTAGGGTCGCTTGGTCTATTGAACCAGAATTGTTTGCAGCAGCAGTCTCAGTACTTGATGAAATCCTTAGCGAAATTTCCAAGTGATGAAAACGTCACCCCCCTCCATCCTCCTCAACCTCCTCACAGCAGATAATCTCGAATCTGCTCGACTCAGCCACTCAAATATCTCCTATTTCTAAAGCGCACTATTCAAAAGCAGAGTGCCCTACAGCCAAATAATGGGTGAAATCGTCGTCGCCATTTCTGGAGCATCTGGGGCAATATACGGAAAGAGACTTGTTGAGGTCCTATCGGAGTTGAAGCGGGAAGTACGCCTTATTGTAACCGATGCGGGGCGGCTCACATTGATGCATGAATGCAAAATTACTCCCGAAGAACTTGCCCAATCTCCACGGGTAATTCTTGAGGATAATGATGACATTGCTGCCCGTTCAGCCAGCGGCTCTGCTATTATTGATGCAGTTGTTATTTGTCCGTGTTCCGGAACTACTCTCGGCAAATTAGCCGCAGGTATTGGCGATAATCTCGTCACAAGGTCTGCTATCGTTGCCATGAAAGAGCGCCGAACGCTAATTATTGTACCAAGGGAGGCACCATATGCCACTGTTCACTTGGAAAATATGGCGAAGCTTTCAAGTTGGGATACCGTAGTTTTACCAGCAAGTCCCGGTTTTTACAACCACCCTGAAACCATCAATGATCTTGTGGATTTTGTTGTTGCAAGAATTCTTGACCATCTAAAGTTGAGTCATAATTTGGGTAAGCGTTGGTCGGGCGATGAACTGGAATAGATATGTTCTAGTTTAGTAAGTTTTTACCTACTTGAGTGCGTGAGGGCATATTTGTAGTCAATACTCCCTACTTTTTTCCCCCTAGAACTTTAGCACTAACCCCAATGGTTGATGAATGATGCCTGTGCCGCATTATTTGGTGGGATGATGAATTGGGCGATATTAACCGTTCCTGAATTGAAGAAGGCTCTGCACGAGCGTGATTTACCAGTTTCTGGGAAGAAAGCCGATTTGATTGCGCGGCTCAAGAAATCAGATGCGCCTGTTGCCTCCACTCATGATGCGCCTGCCACTTCATCTTCCGTCGCCAAAACTACCACCCCTCCCTCAGTTTCCACTGACTCCGATGGCCCACTTGGAGGTCTAGGTGAAGAAGGTGGGCTGCGGCGTAGTTATGCCAAAGTTGTTGCTCTACCTGTGCCGGTCTTGGCTCTAATTGCAGTTTTGCTTTCGTCAACTATTCTAGTTGCAATAATCCAGCCTGAATTCGTCATGAATTTATTCGGCGAGGAGGAAATTGAATATGAATTGATTGAGTTTGATGCAGACCGTGCGCGTGGATATGCCCAGAGTTTGGTTGATTTAGGCCATCCGCAATACAAGGGAAGGATGTCGGGTAGCGCAGAAGAAGGAAATGCGGCTTCAATGATTATGGATAATTTTTCCGCAATGGGTTATCAAGCCACATTGGAAGAATTTGATGTGCCAATGTTTGAGATAATGGATGACCCGGAATTGGCAATTTGCCTCCCCGGTTCAGTGCTATTATATTCTAATTCTCAACCCTGTGGATTTCTCGATGCTGATCAGCAGGTAATCTCTTTTGATCACCGAATGGATTATGTGATTCAAGGGTTTTCTGGAAGTGCTGATATTGTCTTTAGCGATAAAATCGAGGTCGTATCAATTGGTAATGGTTCCGAGGATGAAATGTGGAATGATGTGACTGACAAGATAGTGCTTGTTAGTCTCTCAGGAGTCGGGGTTAGCGGAAATACCAATTTATACAGTAAGGCAGCCGAAAATAATGCCGCAGCGCTAATCACTTGGAACGGCGTTTATAATTGTGGAAAAGTTGAGGCCGATGATTGCGTTCCAATTTTCAAAGGTACCGGCGTTGATGAGGTAAAAACAGCAAATGGCGGTTCAATGCCATTCGACATACCCTTTATCATGGTCAGCAATGATACTGGTCAAGCGATTCAAGACAATGTCGTTGACGGCAGTGGCTATCTACGTATTTTTACCGATGTCGATAATACAAATACGCGTACAATTAGAGTGCCTTGCGGGACGATGTATGGCGATACGACAGAACTTGTAATGGCCGGTGCTCACCACGACACAGTATATAGTGGCCCAGGTGCAGTTGATGATACCTCAGGGTCCGCCTCAATATTGGAATTAGCAACACAATTCGCCCAAATTGTTGAAGAAAAGGGACAACCTAAGCGCACAGTCAAATTTTGTACATGGGGCGGTGAAGAAGAAGGCCTGTATGGCTCAACTGCATGGGTGGAAAAGCATCAAGGTGAACTAGAAGTGGATTTGCGCCTGTACATTAATTTAGACATGAATCATGCTGACAAGGACCTAGGTGAGCGCGGTAATAGCCTCAGTTTATTCGGAAATAATGCTGAAGATATGAAGCAAATTAAGGCGATAGCCAAGCAATTCCAAAAAGAACGTCCTGAAATTGCAGATCGTTACTCTATCTCATTTAGTACAAAGACCGGCGAATTGGGTGAAGCAAATGCCTTGCCATACAATTCCGACCATGGCCCATTTGCCTATGGGCTAGAAGAGCGTAACGGAGACGTACTAGTTTGCTATGGTTCTGGCTCATATGAATATCACACCTATGCTGATGACATGACGCGATTCAATGAAGAAAGTCTTGGCGTTTCTGTTGTCATTTACGGTACATATTTGACTAAACTGGCTTATACTTCTCTTTGAGTTCATTCAAAAACTTCGGCCTAGGTCTGTATTTTCTCCCTCGTCAAGTTCATGAATGAGCGATGCACCGATTGTATCATGGCGAAGAAGATGGCGCGGGCAAGTCACATCCTTGTGAGGGCAAAAGCTGATGCGGTAAATATTCACGGCAATATCAAAAAATTGAAGGATTTCAAAAAATATGCGCAGCGTATGTCAACCTGCCCATCCAGCAGAAAAGGCGGAGATCTCGGCACATTCAAGCAAGGAGATATGGTAAAGGAGTTTGATGAAGCAGTTTGGCAATTGCCCCTAAATGAAGTTTCAGACCCAATAAAAACTGCATTCGGATACCACCTTATTTGGGTTCACGAGCGCGACGAATAGGTGTGAAATATGTCTTGGGTCATTGGTATTGAAGGATACCGAGTGGAAGCCTGCCACGGCTACTACGCACATGAAAAAACTCAACCTCAACCCTTCGTGGTATCACTTTGGGCAACTATTTCTGAAATTACGCTAACATGTGATGTGGAGTGCACGCTTGATTATGGTGTCCTGCAAAAGTGTATTGATGAGCAAGTGAGAGATGGCTCCCCTGTTTCCTTAGTGGAGGAATTGTGTGAGAGATTGGTGGTGTGTGTTGCAAATTATTCTCAAGTTGATGCGATAAAAGTTCGTATTGAGAAACCAGATGCCCCATTACCGCACAAAGGTGGCCTTGCGGTAATTGAAAGAACATGGTCTCGCTGACATATTTCTCTCTTGAAACGCCACTTCAGAGAGTAATTCTAGGGGTAACCTTCATTCATTGACTGCGTCGCAGGCAAAGTGTGACTGATGCACCTGCTGAGGTTTTTGTTCCTTCAGTGGAACAGAGTGATGGCTCTATTGTTGGACTTGGGGTATTTTCGTCTGAGCCAATCGCTATGCGAGTGCTCAAGGACTTCCTAAAGAGAACAGAACAGATGGATTTGATTGCAGCAGCACTAACAAAGTGGGAAATTGATTTAATCGGCCATGAAGGCTCAACAATAATTCTGCGTATGTCAAATAGGATTTGCCCAGTTTGCCAAAGAAAGACATTTTGGTTTGATTTGAATAATTTCAATGCACATTGTGAGGGCAATATGTGTGGTGCTTGGATCGAGGATAATATTCACGATGAGGAAATAATTGATTGTGGGTGGCCTCCGACCCGCTACCTCCACCAATCTCGTTCAATAAAGGATGCGATTGCTGAATTGAAGAAAATTGGGGCGAAATTGCATGCTGCTGGGCAGCGAGTGAGTGAGTTATCTGATGAGGCATATGCTGAAGCATTTGAGTATGAGGCGCCGAAGGACCGGAAAGAACGATTGATGCGACAGTTTGGTGAATCTGGCGAATCTTCTCTTCTCGGCGAAGGGGACGAAGATACACCGACCGCCGAAGATACTCCGGTCATAGAAGATACTCCGGTCATAGAAGATACTCCGGTCATAGAAGATACTCCGGTCATAG
>PSPT01000015.1 GCA_004195635.1 Methanobacteriota archaeon | reverse complement strand
GAAGTCGCATCCCATGCAACCCTTGATTTTTCATTATCAAAATGTAAATCACGACTTACTTCAAAGCGGCAAAACAGTTGCCAAAGCAGAGTCCTATTGGCATTGTCAGATGATAAATCCAAATCATCATCTGTAATAAAAAGCCAGCGGATGGCATTAGAATTATCTAATTGCCAAATTGTTTTTATCAATTGAGAAATATGCCCTCGTTGTTTTGCTGCTGAAGCATTATCTGCCTCTTCAATATTCTTATTTTTATCGGGGCTATTTTCTATTTTGGTGGTAATAACTAATATGCTTGGACGTAATAATTTGGCCTGTTCTACTCCATTAATATTGAGTATTTGCTCATACATTTCATTGGATATTCCATTGTGTGTATTAGGTAGCGTAGCATCAATAATGAGTTTCGAATGAATATTTTCTACAGGTGCCGAATGGGCTAATGAATCGGCAACCTGCCCATCTAATATTTGCAAATCACGATTAATTAATACCTTGGTGTGAAGTGCTTCAAGAAGCATATTTAGATTTTTCACAGAGTGATTCTCATCTACAACGACTATCACTTTTAGGAACATTAATTGCCCTGCTCCAAGCAATCCAAGTGCCGTTTTTCTTGCCTGGCGGGGATATCGTTGATGGCTCGAAAGTATTGCCAAATTATGGAAACCAGTTTCAAGAGGCAAATGAAGTCCCCTAACATCTCTGTGTTGGAATTTGAGGACAGGCAAAAATGCCTCACCAATTGCTTCGCCGAGATAACCATCTTCCATCGGAGGTAGCCCAACTATTGTTGCGGGTAAGACTGCATTTTTACGCATGGTTATTGCAGTAATGTGCATTACTGGGTATTCTCCGGTTAATGAATAGTGACCGAAATGGTCGCCAAATGGGCCCTCCGTTCTGGTTTCATTTGCCATGCAATATCCTTCAATTACAATGTCCGCTTCTGCCGGAACCCACAAATCCTGAGTCTTTGCTTTAGTTATTTTCAATCGCTTCCTTGCCAAAAATCCAGCAAACATATATTCCTCCAAATTATCCGGCAAAGGTGCAATTGCGGAGAATATTAATTCCGGCGGACCTCCAATACAAATTGCAACAGGCATTGCCCCTTTTGGATTGATTTGGTTGGATTTTGAATTTTTGGATTTTACTTCGATATTTATTTCAGCATTGGCAGCAACATGATCTGCTGCATGTTTATGCGTTTGCCAGTGAAGCCCCACTTCCTTTGGCCCGAATATTTGCGAACGATACATTCCGAGGTTGTGTTCACCATTTAGCGGATTCCGAGTAACAACAAGGGGCAGTGTGATGAAACGACCGCCATCTAAGGGCCAGGTTTTGGGAATAGGGAGTTTGGTGACATCTGGGTTATCAATTATTATTTGCTGGCATGCTCCTTTTCTTACTTTTTTCGGGGGGAGGGACAATGCATCTTTTACTAATGGTATTGACTTCCAAGGGCGCTTTGCAAAAGTTGCAATATCTGGCTTCATCATTGTTACCAACCTTTGGCCAATATCGGTTACATATTTCGTCCCTAGTGCTCTTATTGTGCGTTTTTCAGTGCCAAATAAATTCATCACAAGAGGCATGCTGGATATTGTCCCATCGGGCAATTCAGGTTTTTCAAAAATCACTGCAGGTCCGCCCTTTTTCACTAAGCGGTCGGCGATACAACCCGCCTCCAACTCAACCTTTACGGGACGAGTAATTCGTAACAACTCGCCACGTTTCTCGAGGTCTTCGAGCCATCTCTGCATATTGACCCATGCCACATGCCTCGGTGCAGTCATTTGAATATGAATCCTCGTTTTGTTTATGCAGTATTTTGGCAGCGAATGAGGGGTGTGTTTGATGTGCTAAAACCTCTCGGCGATTCATAGGGGTGTTGCATTGGGCTCAACTTGTGATGTACTCGTAATTGGAGCAGGACCCGGTGGTGGCTCGGCTGCCCTCCATGCAGCTAGAGGCGGGCTCTCGGTTTTGTTGGTTGAAGATCACGATGAAATTGGCACTCCTGTTCATTGCGGTGAATGTTTGTCAAAAACTGCAGTTGAAAACCTTGGGCTTGATTTGCCACCAGAGGTAATCGCTCTTGATTGCAAAGGTATTCGGATAATATTTCCTGATGGTGGCAGTAAGCTTCTAACCGAGCAAGGATATGTTCTTGAGAAACATCTGTTTGAGCAATGGTTGGCAAATTCTGCAATTGAGGAGGGTGCAAGTATATTGCTCAATCACAAAGTGACGGGAATGGAGAAAGTTTACAATAGCAATAATCAATTTTCCAATTGGATAGTTAATGGGAAGGGAAATCAATTTCCAATTGAAACAAAGATCATAATTGATGCCGCCGGAGTTGTGGGACTATCTGCTAAATTGCTCAACATTAAGGAACAAACCGAAGTGATTGCAGGATTTCAATGGGAGATGCATGAAGTTCCAAATGATGGTTACTTGGATTTTTACCTATGGCCAAAATATAGCCCTCATGGTTATGTTTGGATGATTCCTAAAAAGGGAGGGAGGGCGAATGTTGGTCTTGTGACTACGGAAAAGAAGGGTGCAATAAAATATCTTGAGAGTTTTATTGAAGATACATATCTAAAAAATAATCCAAAAGCAAACCCTCCTTGGCGTGAAGGAGAAACTAAAATAAGGCCATTTGGAGGGACAATCCCGATTTCTGGTCCACGTAAACAAACTTATTCTGATGGTTTAATGATGGTTGGCGATGCAGCCGGATTCACCTCTCCGTTGTTTGAAGGTGGAACTCACCTGGCCCTCAAATCCGGAAAATTTGCGGCTCAAGTGGCAGTTAATGCCTTGTCAAATAATGATGTTTCTAAGCAACAAATATCCGAATATGAGCAATTATGGAAAAATGAGTTCCCTCCATATGAAAAAATACTCAAGGGAAAAACAGCGTTGTATGAATTATCCGATGGTGAATTATCTTTTATGGGCCGTTGTTTGCCCGAAGAAATGGGGAGGATGGGTAATATTAGCAAATTATTTGTTGGCATAAAAATATTAATTTTCCGCCCTACTTTATTTTTCAAAAAGGTGATTAGTGTATTGCTTTCCTTTGGTTATAGCCGTTCAAAACATTATGGATGGTGAAGATTTGTTTTCTGTAGCTAAATGCAATTGTAATGGTAAGGGTTTGTAATATGTGGGGTTCAACACTTCCTCTTGCGATTCTTGCCTCAATAATCTTACTTTCCGGTTTTACCTTTAGTCTTGATTCTATTAACAGAAAATGGGTTGAAAGGGTCCTTCATTTTCTGTTAACCTTGCCTTTTTTTGCCTTATTGTTTCTTTTCATCAATTCGGAAACATCTTACCATTATGTGTGGCAATATGGAGGGGCAGATTTGCCCTTACGCTATCGAATATCAGCCGTTTGGGCTGCTCGCGAAGGCCCGTTATTGCTTTGGGCAGCCTTCCTAGCAATTGTAGTATATTATTGGCGAAATCCAAGGCTTGGTGAGTCAAAGAAACAACATGAGTCTCGTTTGCGTTTTATGTGGGGTTTTACCCTATTGTTGCTACTAATTGCAGAAATTCTTGACCCGTTCCGAAAAACTCTAAATCCAAATTGGTCAAGTTCTGGTTTGAATGCATTGCTTCAAACCGATCTAATGATTTTTCACCCACCTCTTATTTTCTTATTTTACACCTTTTGTATTTCCCTTGGGGCTCGGTCAATCGCTACCTTACTGCATCCAGACGAGAATGATTCTGATTTATCAAAACGACTGACTGAGGCAGCACGCCCTGCATTACTTACTGGAACATTATCTGTTGGGTTAGGTGGTCTTTGGGCATATACTGTTTTGGATTGGGGTGGTTATTGGGCATGGGATCCGGTCGAAACAGGTTCTCTATTGCCTTGGTTAGCCGTAGTCGTGCTCTTACATTTACACATTAAGCCTGGGAAAGCCAGCGATTTACTATACGCCGGGGCAGGATTAATGGCCGCTTTTACCGCTATTTTTGCAACTACAGTGACTCGCGCATCCGGTGTATGGGCAAGTTCTGTTCATACCTTTGTCAATGACGATGCTGGAGAAGTTTCCAAGTATGCTTGGGGCCGAATAATGACTCTTTCAACTGATTATAGCGCTGGTGTTGAAGTTATCGCATATGTGCAGGTGATGTTATTGATTGTCTCAATTTGGTTTTCAGCAGTACTTTGTAAATCAGTTGGTGCAAATATCCCTAAAGGATTTGAGCGCAGCGGATTACTATTATTGGTAGTACCTTCTATCGCTGCAATAAATACCTTTTTTTCAGGAGAGTCAAAACTATATTGGGAGGGAATAAATCCTCTTATCATTGCATTAGTTGGCTTGATTCCACTAGTATGGATAGTTATTCATCTGTGGGCATCAGGAATTGGATTATTGATGCGAGATCCAACTAGATTGTTACTAATTCCGACATCTATTGCCGTTGCCCTTTGGCTGGGCGACCCGATTGTGGGCTTCATTTCAGTGTTGATAGTCATCGCTCATCAAGTGCAAGAAAAGCCATCAGTAGAGTATGGGTGGATGAGCGCAGGAGTAATATTATGGATATTTGCATCATGGGCACAAATTGCAGATGTTATTGTTGCCGCTTCGGGAATGGGGATTATGCTCGCTCCGGTCTTGCTTTCATCTCCGCCCGAAGAGGAAGAAAGCCTCGCTCTTTTTACGCGAAAAGGGCAGATGAAAATTGTCTTTTCAGCACCTGTAATCCTTGTGTCATCATTCTTATTATTGGCATGGCTTTTACTTCTTAATAGTCTTGACCGCACCCAATTAGAGGCTCATGAATTCTATGGTTCACCATTGATTCTTTTACTTGTTTTGGCACTAATGGTATATTCTTGGCGCCGTAGAGTGCCAGCAGAACGAATTGTATGGTATGTTAGCGGAGTAGTTTGCATTTCCATTGTTCTTGCATGGTTTATGTCAGGTTCTTTGCCTGGCGATTCCGAAAGTGCATTTATTGGTCCTTTTTCTCGTGGGCAATTAGCTTGGTTTATGTTACCAGCATTATTAATCGCCCTACCTTCTATGGGTTTTGAGGTTGTAATGAGGGTGAAATCACTTCGTGATGGACGGAAGAATACTAGAGGGAGGCAAACTCGTTGGATTGGTTTGGGTTCGCAGTTGGTCCACTTTGGCTTGATAATATTGCTTATTGGGCATGTTTTTGCTACAACCTTGGTTGACCGTGGGGATGTAGGACATCGCATGTCACTTCCTTTGGATGAGCCAGTTGAAGTTGGGGATTTCTTACTAGTTTTTACCGGATTTGAATTATCTGTACAGGGGGATGCAGAATTTGATTCACGTTTTGATGTAGGCGAGAGGTATGCGGGGGCAGTTGTCGAAGTTTATGAGGAATCTAAAGTTAATTCAAATGGTGAATTAGGGGCTCCAATTGCAATATTAGAACCGGGTGTGTTACGATTTAGTAGCGGCTTGCCACGTTCAGAAGTTGCGATATTATCTGGCGCAACAGGAGATTTAATTATTATCTTTGATTTATCTCAAGCCGAAGAACTCGGTCAAGCGATGTCAAATGGCGAAGTGGATCAAATACAACGAGTTAGGGTAACTGCATATGATTTGCCCGGTAGCCATTTGGTATGGTTAGGTTGGGGGATAATGATGATTGGAATGTTGATGACTCAGCAGGTTTGGTGGCGTTCGGAAGAAGGCAAATGTCTAAGCACTCTACCCGGGTTTGAAGGCATGAAAACGCTAGATAGCGGGGAAGAATAGAGGTTTATTCCTCTTTCACTTCAGCCAATTGACTTAAGAAAGGGAGGCAGGTCGCCGACTCGCCCCAATAGGGGTGCATGGTGATGCAAAATGGAAGAAGGAGCAATTGTCCACATCGATTACAGCCTATATAATGCTGAAAGCGGTGACTTAATCGAGACCAATATTGAACAGATCGCCAAGGATAATGATTCCCACCAAGAGGGGCGAACATATTCACCTTTGGTGTCTGTTGTTGGTGGAGGAGCACTCATTGAAGGGTTTGAAGAACACCTTCTTGGAGCAGACTCTGAAACAGATTATGATTTTACAATTCCTGCTGAAAAGGCATATGGCGAATTAAACAGTGATATGATTGAAGTTATCAGTCAAGACAAGGTATTACAACAAGTGAAAGACCCAGATAGTTTGGGTCTTGGAGCCCCAATCACAATCAACGGTCGTACCGGAACCCTTCGACTTTGGGCTGCAGGGCGTGCAAGAATTGATTTTAATCATCCACTTGCTGGTGTTAGCCTCCGATATACCTACAAGGTCACAAAAGTTATTGAAGACCGAGATGAAAAAGTTATGGCTTTGCTTGAAGCAAATACTGGACACAAAGATTTCAGCGTTGAATTTGATGGCGATGACCTTGGAATCACTATCCCTCAAGCAATGATGTTTGATACAAATGCAGCAATGATGAAGTTCCGCTTAGTTACAACTCTACGAGATAGCATTGAAGTCAATAAGGTCTCATTCATTGAAGTTCATGAAGATCGCAAGGTTAACCCTGAACATGGTGACGACGGCCACGTTCATGATGATAATTGTAATCATGACGAAGAAGAGTGAGCGTAATTTTTTCTTTTCCAACTCGCTTAACCCCAAGCCTCATGGCTGGAGTTCTATTGCGAAGGCTTGGTGAGTTCTATGGCAGAAGATGAATCGGCTTCAGAAACAGTAGACGAAGAAGATAATCCCGTTGCCGAGGATAACGAAATTGATAATAAGTCTCCCTCGAAAGAATTCAACCCTCCACTTGGGATGTATAAATTAAGTATTTTTGAAAGAGTCGCAATAGGCTTTCTTATTTCTTTCTTTGTAATAATGGTAGTTGGCTCTACAGTATTACCGGATATATTTTGGAACGATTTCCTCAAACCACTTGTTTGGGATCCAATCACAAAGGATGCAACGGCAGGTGATTCGGGATATACTCCGCAAAATACAGTACTGTTCATAGTTGTGATGTTCTCTTTCGTAGTTGTAATTTCAACAATCTTCCGTATCAAATGGCTGCCCACCTCTGAGCGTACATTAGTCACCTATATTCCTTGGATTATCTGGGCTTCGGTGATTAGAGTTCTTGAGGATTCACAGTTCTTTAATGGAGATTTGGGGGTTGCATTCATTTCTCCAATTATTCATTTCCATATTGCTGCATGGGTGGTATTGGCAATTTACATTGGTGTTCTTGCTCGTCGTCACCATTCCACTTTTGGTGAGGATTTTGGCGATGGAGATCCAGAAGGATACTTGATACGTTCTGCTTCACTCTTTTTCCTTTTCCTAATGTTTGCGGGTCTTTTACTTCCTTCTTTGAATTCTCATGAAGGAATTGGCACCTTTGGTGTAGTTCTTGGATTATTGGCATCCCTGGTAGCAGTATTTTCAGTAGTTCAGGCCACTGAAGGTTGGAATGCTATTGAGCGCAGTGTAATGGCTATGGGAATGGGAGCGCTTGCAATGTGGTTAGGGCTTTGGTTACAATTTATGATGACTCCATGGCATGAAGCAAATGATTCAGCCGCACTTTGGCCAATTCTAGTTGTTATCGGCATCCCTTCATATGTTTGCTGGGTGTTATTCAAATTTGGTATCAATGAGAAAATGGAATTGGAAGAAGCGGGTATGGAACCAGGTGTGTTGCCGGAGGATGTATCAATTGAACAACATGAAGAAGGTAATTGGGAAGGCAGGGCATTAATGGAAAGATTGGCGCCTCGTGGTCTAATGGCGACTCCATGGGCACTCGCAATAGCCTTCGGGCAATTGGCCGATGGCTTGGCGACTTGGATTGGTATTGATGTCTTTGGATATTCTGAAAAGCACCCACTTTCAGATTTTGTTATTCAACAGGGTGCAGCGATAACTGGAGGCGGGGGTGCATGGCTATTTTTCTGTGTAAAGGCATTGCTACTCGCATTACTACTTTGGGTTTTTAGTGCGGTAAGAATTGAACATCGGCAAAGGGCTTTGCGCTTACTTATTGTTCTCGCAATACTTGTAGTCGGTTTAGCCCCGGGTTTGAGAGACCTTGGGCGATTGATTCTTGGAGTTTGAAACAATTAATTAGTAGCCTTTTTATTGAAAGAATTATTATTTTAATCGCTGGTTTGAAGTCATTGGCCTACTCCGGCGTAATGGGGACAGCATGGAACGCTTACCAACACGGGTTAATTCTGCTGACCCACAGTTTGCAGAGAATCGCCAATCCAACCTTTCATTAATTGCTACTTTGCGAGAGAGATTGGATATTGCAAAAATCGGTGGTGGCGGCAAATATGAGGAGCGCCACCGTAGTAGGGGTAAATTATTGGCTCGCGAAAGAATAGAGCGTATTATTGACTCAGGAACTGCATTTTTGGAATTATCTACCTTAGCCGGTTTTGAATTATATGATGGCAGAGCACATAGTGCAGGGGTAATCACAGGAATTGGGATTGTACATGGGCGTGAGTGCATGTTTGTTGCTAATGATGCAACAATCAAAGGCGGCTCTTATTATCCAATGACGGTTAAAAAGCACATCCGCGCCCAAGAAATTGCAACTGAAAATCACTTACCTTGCATTTACTTAGTTGATTCAGGAGGGGCATTTTTACCACTCCAAGATGAAGTATTCCCTGACAAAGGTCATTTTGGGCGGATTTTTCGCAACCAAGCAATAATGAGCGGGATGAAGATACCTCAAATTGCTGCAGTAATGGGCTCGTGTACTGCCGGTGGCGCATATGTGCCAGCCATGTCTGATGAATCAATTATCGTTAAGGACAATGGTACTATTTTCCTCGCAGGTCCACCTTTGGTAAAGGCGGCAACTGGAGAGGTTGTGAGTGCACAAGATTTGGGTGGAGCAGAAGTTCATACTGTCAAATCTGGTGTTGCAGATCACTTTGCTGAGGATGAACCTGCGGCGTTCCGCAAGGTGAGAGATATTGTTGAAAACCTTAACACTGGTCCAAAAACTCAACTGGAAACATCCGAGCCCGAGCCTCCTAAACATGACCCAGAAGAACTCCTAGGAATTATTCCGAGTGATAATCGAACGCCTTACGATGTTCGTGAAGTGATAGGTAGGATTGTTGATGCTAGCCGCTTTCATGAATTTAAGACTAGATATGGCACAACTTTAGTTTGTGGCTTTGCCAAAATACACGGTTATCCAGTTGGAATCGTTGCAAATAATGGTATTCTATTTAGTGAATCAAGCATGAAAGGCGCTCACTTTGTTGAACTTTGTGGACAGAGAGGAATTCCTCTAATTTTCTTGCAGAATGTGACCGGCTTCATGGTCGGGCAAGCAGTTGAAGCCGGAGGCATTGCCAAGGATGGCGCCAAATTAGTAACGGCAGTTTCTTGTGTACCCGTGCCCAAATTCACAGTAATTATTGGTGGCTCTCACGGTGCTGGAAATTATGGTATGTGTGGAAGAGCGTATGACCCACGATTCCTATTTATGTGGCCTAATTCGCGAATATCTGTGATGGGAGGTCCTCAAGCCGCCGATGTTCTTACAACTGTTAAACAGGATCAATTAGCTCGCGAAGGAAAGGAGCCAATGGAAGGAGATGTATTAGATGCATTCCGCGCCCCAATCCTTGCAAAATATGAGACCGAAGGCTCCCCTTATTATTCAACAGCCCGACTTTGGGATGATGGCATTATTGACCCAAGGGATACTCGTGATGTTTTGGGATTGGCAATTTCGTCAACATTAAATGCTCCAATGCCAACAACAAAATATGGAATATTTAGGATGTAATTATCCAATTAGAAAATCAATTATCACAATAGGAAGTTGAAATAGAATGTCCAGCCAAAATCCACCTAAATCTGAATTGATTTCTCTTTCTATTGATGGTTCAGTAGTTAGAATCCATCTCGCTCGCGAGGCAAAATACAATGCACTAAATGTACAAATGATAAGTGAGTTAATTGATATTTTTCAATGGGCTGCAGAACATTCTGTTGGCGGAACCGGAAATATTGCTGATGCAGATGGTAATTTAAACTTTAGAATATTAGTGTTAATGGGGAATGGTAAGCATTTTTGCGCAGGAGCAGATATCAATATGATGCGCGATGCAGGTGCAAAGTCAAGTGAGGAAAATCGTGCAGATTCTGAACGCCTTGATAGATTATTCAATTCTCTTTGGGCTCATCCTTGTTTTACTATTGGAGTAGTTCAAGGGGTTGCATTGGGAGGAGGAGCGGGTTTGATTGCATGCATGGATCATGTTATTGCAGACCCAAGTACAAAGATTGCTCTTTCAGAAGGAAAACTTGGGATTCTTCCAGCAGTTATTGGGCCCTATGTATATCGTCGAATTGGAAGTGCAAATTTCCGCCGACTTTCAATGCAAGCAAGTAAAATAAATACTGCTGAGGCTTTGAGAATTGGTATGATTGAACAGGTTATTGAGGGCGCTGATGCGCAACAGATTGCACTTGATTCATTAGTGTCAGAAGTACTCACTACAGGGCCAATGTCTGTTGCTGCCTCAAAAGAATTGACCCTTGGTTTTGACCGATGGGTTGGGAGTGATGAGGAACTACGTCAATGGACATTGGATTTCACCACTAAAATGCGCGGTTGCGAAGAAGGGCAGGAGGGCATGTCTTCATTTTTACAGTCAAGAAAGCCAAACTGGCAACCAAAGGAATAATGGCAAATTGCATTTATTGATAATAATTGATGATGGGGGGTGGAGAAAATTGGACAAATTTATTGAGAATTTCTCTCATTCAGATAACCCCTTTACTTCGGTATTGATTGCTAACCGTGGGGAAATCGCCTGCCGTATTATTCGTGCTTGTCGCGAATTAGGTCTTTCTTCTGTGGCGGTTTATGCAGAAAATGACGCCACCTCATTATTTGTTGAAATGGCCGATTCGGCTATCCTCCTCCCAGGTGAACAACTGGCGGAGACCTACCTCAATGCCGAGGCAATTATTGCTGCTGCGCATGCATCAGGTGCCGGAGCAATACATCCTGGTTTCGGATTCCTTTCTGAGCGAGCCGATTTCGCTCAAGCAGTTACTTCGGCAGGCTTGGTATGGGTTGGACCATCTCCTCATGCTATCACTTCAATGGGTGATAAAATGACAGCCCGTATTGCCATGCGGGCTGCCGGTGTTCCGGTTATCCCTGGAGAGGAAATAGAGGAAACCGATGAGCAAGCATCCTTTCTTGCGATACAAGCAGCATCTGAGATAGTTGGTTATCCTTTACTTCTCAAGGCAAGTGCAGGTGGTGGCGGTAAAGGAATGCGCGCCGTTGAGCACCCAGATGGTCTTCTTGAAGCAGCCAAAGGTGCCCGTCGCGAAGCTATTACTGCTTTTGGTGATGGTCGGGTGTATGTTGAAAGGCTACTAACTGGTTCAAGGCATATTGAGATTCAAGTATTAGCCGATAGGCATGGAAATACAATTCATTTAGGCGAGAGAGAATGTTCTATTCAACGCCGCCATCAAAAGGTCTTGGAAGAATCTCCCAGTTCAGCAGTTGATGCAGAATTACGAGAATATATGGGCAAAGCAGCAGTTGCTGCTGCTGAGGCAGTAGATTATGAAGGAGCAGGAACAGTCGAATTTTTGCTTTCGCAGTCAGGTGAGTTTTTCTTCCTTGAAATGAATACAAGAATCCAAGTTGAGCATCCAATTACCGAATTGGTGACAGGTACTGATTTGGTACAACAGCAATTACTAATCGCTGCAGGAAATCCAATTTCCCAATCAATAATGCAACGAATACCTTCAGGAAAAACCGGTCTAAGGATGCAAGGTCATGCAATCGAAGTTCGAGTATATGCTGAAAATCCGGCGACCGGTTTTTTACCTGCAATCGGCCCTTTACAAGTATTCATCGCACCAGAGGGGCCTGGAGTAAGGCTTGATACAGGTGTCCGCCAAGGCGATAATATTACTCCTAATTACGATCCTATGATAGCAAAATTAGTTGTTCATGCACCAGACCGTGACTCGGCAATTAGGCGAATGAGAGTTGCTCTGCATGATTTCGTGATTTTAGGATGCACTACAAATATTAATTTCCTAAGTGATTTGCTTTCACATCATGAGTTTGTTGCAGGTAATACTCCTACAAATTTCATCGACTTGCATTGGGCTGAGGGATGGTCAGAGGAATTGGGAGAAAAAGGAAATTTGTTTTTCTCTGCCGTCTCGGGTGTTGCAGAATCAGTTGGAATTCACCGTAAATACAGAGGAAGTTCTGATATTGGTGATGGCTTAGCAGGGGGCTCTATTGAGCGCGGTGACCCTTTTAATCCATTCTTGAGTATTAATCGGAGGTTGCCATAATGGAATATAATATCCGCGGCCCCGATGGGGAATTACGTGAACTTGTGGTACAATCCAAGGATGGAATATTTACCTGTGAGGCATTAAGTGAGTTTGAAGAAATTAGTTTCAAAAAAGGCACTGAGTCTCAATTATTGATTTTTTCAAGTGATGGCAAGTGCGAAAAGGCACATTGTGCTAAGGTAGGTGATACATGGTGGATTCATTATGCTGGACGGGTCATAAAAACCGACATCATTGAACTCGGCTCATCAGGTGAAGATGATGCGGAATCAGGCCTTAGTGCGCCGATGCCCGGCACTATTCTCGAAGTATTAGTTGAAATCGGTGATAAAGTGAGTTCTGGCCAAAGTTTGTTGATAATGGAGGCGATGAAAATGGAGCACCGAATTACTGCCCCTTTTGATGCAATTGTTGATGAAATACATTTCTCCGTTGGAGATAGATGCGACCAAGGTTCTCCTCTAATATCACTTAATCAAACACAAGAATGATATCTGCATAATATTTTGTGCTATTATTATGAAATGGCTAGAGGTTAGATCCTCTTGGGTCCTTCGGCCCTGCAGTTCGTTGAATTTCAACGCCATGATTTTCTAAATAACCGCAGCCATTTGCTCCACCAAATCCGCCATCGACCACAATTACTCGGGCAATGCCCGCATGGTGAATCAGTTTAGAGCACATCATGCATGGTTCACCTGTGACTATTAGCCAAGCCCCATTAGTTGGAACTCCATTTGCTGCTGAGTTGCAAATTAAGTTCATTTCAGCATGGTGGCAACCAATTTCAACTCTCGTTCCAGATTTTATTTCATTAGTATCACGAAGACAAACTTCACCACCACATAGCTCGCCTCCTCCACGTGGTCCACCATTATAGCCGTCCATCAAAATTACATTTCTAATCGGGTCAACTAACAATGCACCAAATTTGGCTCGAGGGCAATTACTAGCAGTCGCAAGAGACAAACATTGTTGAATTCTAATCGCCAAGTGCTTTTCCTTCATCCTCTCACCAAACCTTTCGAATGAGCACCCAATGATAAATCCGACCTGTGAGCAGTTAGTGTCATGCCTTGTAATTAACGAAGGAGTGCAAGGTCCTTGTTCGTCGTTTGGCCCATTATTTTCAAAATATTTCCTTGTAGATATAGTGAACCAGTTGAAAGCCCTAATACTACTTCTTGACCACCGGCTGCTGCCAAGGCAGAAATGAAAGCTCTCCAAGCATCAATTGGCTTTTGCGAACCAGTTATTGGGATGCCCGGGGGAAGGTAGTCTCTCAATTCCTCCGCCAGTAATTCATATGAAATAGGCGGATGCCTGCCTGCTTGAGGCTCACTCACAACAACCAAAATGGGAGGTCCTATGTCTTCGCATAAGTTGACAAATGGGTTGAGAAATGACTCAATATCTCCTTGAGAGGATGAGCCGATAAATAGTGCCCATGAGCGCCCTTCAGTCTTTTTTGCAAATTCAGGCAACATCTTTTTGATTCCGCTTGGGTTATGAGCCGCATCAAGAATAACTTCAACAGTAAACACTCCAACTTTTTGATTAATATTTTGCATTCTCGCTGGCCAACGTACTTTTTCGTATGCTTCTTCCAAGTAATCAACTGCTGAAGCAAATTTTGTTTCTAATAGAACTTTATTTGCAAGAAGTTTGGCTTCATCTCGGTAATTCAATTGTTGTGGAATAATTGCTATTTTCAATAATTCTGGTGAAGGGATGATTTGTTTAATCGCCTCCTCAACTTCATCGGTGCTATTTCGCAGCACTAATGGGCAAGATTGCTTCGCAATACCTGCTTTTTCAATTGCAATTTCCTCAATTGTATCGCCTAATATTTCATTGTGTTCGAGCGAGAGAGATGTGATTAAGCAGGCAATGGGGTGGCAAGTATTTGTAGCATCTAGTCGCCCGCCAAGGCCGGTTTCAAGTACTGCAACATCAACTTCCTTTTCGGCAAAAATAACCATAGCGATGAGGTATGTAGCTTCAAAAAAAGTAGGTTGAAGTGACTCTAACAACTCACTTTTATTCATTTCAATAATTTTTCTGCCCTCCTGTGATTCAGCCCATGAAAATTGCCTTCCTTCAGCAGCCAATTCGATAATCCCTACTGCTTTTTTAAATGAATCAGCGTTGGTGATTTGACCATTGATTCTTATTCTTTCTTCCACAGAAACAATATGGGGTGATGTGAAAGTGCCTACTTTTTTTCCAGATAAGATCAACGCTCCACTGATTAAGGCACAAGCGGTTCCTTTTCCATTTGACCCAGCCACATGTATCGCTGGAATCAATAATTCGGGATTACCAAGGCGTTCAAGCATTTTTTCAGTTCTTTCTAGTCCCAATGACATTCCTTGATTTCGGCATTTGTTGAGCCATTTTTCAGTTTCGTTGGAACTCATGAAACTCTGCCTCAGCAAAGGGGGTGTGTAATACTTCAAGGGCTTTACCAAAGTAGTAAGGTTGGTGCCGTCATAGCGAAGCCATGAAATGCAGGGGCTGAGACCGTTAAGTGATGTCCGAGACCGCAGGCCGCATTGACCGCATAGCCCAAGCCAATGCTGAATTGGCTGCGGAAGAAAATTTGTGGGAGGCGATGAAGGAACAAAGCCGCTCAATGTTTAGCATGGCTGCAATGTTTATTGCCACAATTGGACTTGGAATTTACTTGTTACCATTTTACAATGCAGCAGAACTGCAAGCATTTGGGAAATCAGGCGCATCTCAAGTCCGTTATGTAGCATTAGAGTTTGCTGCAATTCTTGTTTTTACTGCAATCATCATATATCTTGCAAGGAAGAAAAAGGAATGGATACTAAAGTATGGTCTATTATTTATTATTTGGATTGCCTTGTCATATACAACAATCCCAATTGCACATTATGCGCTCGCTCCAGCAAATGATGCAGCAACTCTTTCTTGGGATGATGGTGCAAATAACTCTGATGTTTTTTCCGCAGATCTAGGTGGAGATAATTGGATAACTGCTACAACGGGTGTTTCTTGGCAAAATGATGATGGTTCAGTATCTCCAACTACTGAAATATCTTTGCGTGAAGGAATAAATGGTGATGTGGTTTGGACAAATACTACGCCCTCAAATGGACAAAGAGAACGCCCTTGGGTGACTTCTGGCGGGGAATATTTAGGGATGACCGATGGAGAATATTGGTGGTTGAATGACCCACTTACTGGCGAAATGCTAGGAGATGCAAGAAATTGTTACGAATTCCTAGTAGGTCCTGAATGCCGAGTTGCTATTTACAACGATGGCGACCATCTCGCAATAACTAGTGAAAAAACAATTGTTTTGATTGACCCATATCATAATGGCACAATGGGTATACTTTCTATTGATCCAAAGCATACCCTTGTAGATAGTAATATCGTTGCAAAACATATTGGCGATGATCGTTTCTTTTTGATGTCAGATACATTCGCATCAATTTTTGTCATTCCCGAAGATTTCCCGCCTATTGTAGGCTCAAATCGACATTATGATCAGGTAGATGTAGTTTGGAATATGTCAGCCCCAGAAGGGGCTGCATTCACTGCAATGGACTTTGGTTATGCACCAAATGCTGAAGTGCCAAACGAAAATAATAGTGGTGAAGAGATGCTCCTAGTTATCGGTACCGATGCGGGTGATGTCTATGGCTTTGAAGTAAACATGGCAGTAAATGGTGGCGTTGAAGATGCAACCTGGATGGCTCTCTCAAACAACGATGCAGTGGAGGGTTCAATTCAGGCAATTAGACTTGCAGACTGGAATGATGGTGGGATAAATGATTTATTCGTGCTTGACGGAAATGGTTTGCAAATGTTTAGCGGAGAATACTTATTGCATGTATTGGTAGATGACTCAAATGCTCAAGGACAAATGATAGTAGTATCTCCTGGTGATTCAGACTCGGCTGATTCAAGCGAATCATTTACTTCTGAAATGGCAGTCATTGGCGGAGAGGACCCCACACAAGTATCTTTTTCCGAAGATAATATGGTTTCTGGTTTTATGCTTTATGACCTTCCATTTTTAGTTGGTTTAGTTGTTTCAACATTGATCATGATTCTTTTAGTCAAACACCCCGAATGGTATGTAGTAAATACTGCGGGAATTATCATGGGGGCTGGAGTAGTAACTATGCTTGGCATTAGTTTTGTACCTTGGTTAATTATTATCTTCATGGTTGCCGCGGCAGGCTATGATGCCTGGGCGGTTTACAAATCAAAACATATGCTTGAACTTGCAGATACGATGATAAATCTCAAATTGCCAATTTTATTGGTTGCGCCTCAAGAAAAAGGTTATTCCATGCTTGAGGAAGATGAAAACAGGATGAGAGGTGCTGAAATTGCTGCTGAAGAGCGTTCCCGTCAAGTAGAGGAACAAGCAGTTGATGCAGCACATTTTGGGAAAGTAGAAGCAGAAAAGGTCGAGGCCGCAAGTGGTGAAAGTGGGTTTAAGGCAAAGGCCAGCGCTGCAAGTGGGGCTGGACAGAACATCAAGCGAAAGAAGAAACCAACTAAGGATGCCATGTTCATGGGTCTTGGCGATGTAATATTCCCCGGTATGCTGGTGATTTCCGCTATTACTTGGTTATCTGATGTGGGTGGTGAAAGTGCAGCATTTATGGTTGGAATGGGCACCCTGATTGGGGGTCTTTGCGGATACTTTGCTCTAATGACTTATGTTGCAAGGGGGCGCCCTCAAGCTGGCTTACCTCTCTTGAACGGAGGCTCTATTATAGGTTACTTCATTTCTTCACTAATTTTTATTGGTAGTAAGGCTTTAGAGTTAAACATTAGTTTTTGAATAGGTGATAGGTGATAAGATGCTACCAATTTCCCTCTTCCGAGAAAAACCCGAAGTAATTCTTGCTGACCATGATAAACGAGGTATTTCCCGTGATTCAGTCTATGAGGTCATTCGCTTAGATGGTGAATGGAAGGCGGCTTTACATGAAATGGAACAATCTCGTCGCCAGCGAAATATTGCGGCAAAAGGAATTGCGGCAGCCAAGAAATCAGACGACAAAGAAGAATCAAACCGCATCATGGCCGAAGTAAAAAACCTCGGTTCTCAAATATCTGAGTTAGATGAAAAAGCAAAAAGTCTTGCAAATCAAAGAGACACTTTACGCATGAGAATCCCAAATATTTTGCATGACTCTGTTCCAGAAGGGGTTGATGAAAGTGAAAACACTCAGCATTCTATGCATGGTGAAAAACCAGTTTTTGAATTTGAACCTAAAGTGCACAATGAGTTAATTGAACAGAATAAATGGGTTGAATTAGAACGGGCTGCAAAAATTGCTGGAAGTCGATTCTTTTTTCTAAAAGGCGACCTTGCCCGTATGGAGTTGGCATTACAAACATTTGCAATTGACTTCTTGGGAGAGCGCGGATTCACCCTCGTACAACCACCAGTAATGATGAACCGGGAAGCATACGAAGGGGTAACTGATTTGAATGACTTTGAGACAGTAATGTATGGGGTTGAACCGGATAAATTGTACATGATTGCTACATCCGAGCATCCTCTCACTGCAATGTTTATGGATGAAGTAATTGAGCCATCTTTACTTCCAATCAAGATGGTTGGTGTTTCGCCTTGTTTCCGTCGTGAAGTTGGAGCACACGGCTTATCTGACCGGGGGATTTGGCGGGTTCACCAGTTTACAAAAATTGAGCAAATCATCATTAGCCATCCCGATGATTCTTGGAGTCACCACGAAGATTTGTTAACGAACTGTACTGATTTATGGGACGCATTAGGACTTCATTACGAGGTGGTAAATATTTGCACCGGCGATATGGGTACAGTTGCTGCAAGAAAATATGATCTTGAGGCATGGTTACCTGGCGCTAAAGCATACAAAGAAATTGTATCGTGCTCAAACTGTACTGATTATCAGGCCAATCGCTTACGAATGCGTTATCGAACCCCAGATGGTAATGCCGCAGTTCACACCCTTAATTCTACAGCAGTCGCAACAAGCCGTGCTTTAGTTGCAATCATTGAGCAAAACCAAATGGAAGATGGACGAGTTAGAATTCCCGAAGCCCTTCAGCCTTTGATGGGCGGGAAGAAAGTTCTGGACCCTTGTAATTTCTAACCCAGCGGTATTTACCAATACTCCATCGCGTCTATTCTAATGCCTTAGATTGAATATTTTGTATATTTACCAATACGGGAATGAACTATGATGCCAAACATGGGCAAGGGGAGACATCTCCTTTCTGGTGGTTGGGTTTATATAGAGGTGTATGTAGCCAACTATACAACCGATGGTTAAGTAGTGCTGCCAAAGGAATAGAATCGATGAATTTGATGGAGGTGATGTGATGTCAGACGGAATTTCAGGTGATGAATGGGAGGACCAAATGATAAAGCGAATGCTCGAGATGTTCAAGGGCATGGGTATGCCAATTGATGAAGATACCTTGCGAAATATGATGAAACAATTCAAGGAACAAATAGAATCTGCTGGAATTGATCCTTCAAAGTTATCCGGCAAGGGGGTTAATTTCAATATTGACATGTCACAAATACAAGACATGCTTTCAGGAGGCGGAGATATCGAGGATATACTCAAAAAGATGGGTGTTCAAGTAAAGGTTGATGCAAAACCAGTTGAAATTGAAACGCCGGATGGAGATACTGAAGACGTTATCGTCAAAGATTTAGAACCTGCAGATTATTACCTAAATGGCTGGACAATGAATGTGACTTTAGATTGCTCAATGGAAGTAGAATTAGATGAAACTAATATTGAGATTGTCTTACTCAATGAAGGCAATCAGATAGAAGTTATGCGTTCAACACAAATCACTCCCGTTGCCCGTGTACCTCTACCACACCAATGTGAAGAATTGGTAGAATGGACTTATAATAATGGTATTCTTGACCTCACACTCAAACTTGTTCCTCAAGGTTCTGCAGTTGATGAACTGAACGCGGAGTCTGATGACCCTTCGTTTTTCTTTGATGAGGATGATGATGAGGATGATGATGATGAATATGCAATTGATATCCCAGACGTCACTCTTGACCTGGGAGACGATGATGACGATGATGATAGCGATGGAGGCATCCCTCTCGTCTGAATAGGATATTTCAATAATTATTGGAAAAATGGAGTTGAAAAAAATGGGTAAAGTAATAGGAATTGATTTAGGAACAACAAATAGCTGTGTGGCAACAATTGAGAATGGAGAAGCGGTTATTATCGCTAATGCAGAAGGTGCTCGTACCACCCCCTCTGTCGTTGCTTTCACAAAAGATGGTGAGCGATTAATCGGCGTAACTGCAAAACGCCAAGCAGTTACCAATTCTGACCGAACATTCCTCAGTGTAAAGCGTGAAATGGGTACAAAGTGGAAGAAGAGTGTTGATGGCTCCGAATACACACCTCAAGAAGTGTCAGCATTTATTCTTCAAAAGTTGAAAGCGGATGCAGAAGCATATCTAGGTCATGAAGTAACGCAAGCAGTTGTTACCTGTCCAGCATATTTCACAGATGCTCAAAGAAAGGCAACAAAAGATGCAGGGAAAATCGCAGGGCTTGAAGTTCTTCGAATAATTAACGAGCCTACTGCTGCTGCTCTTGCTTATGGTATTGACAAGGATGATGATCAAACAATTATTGTATATGACCTCGGTGGCGGAACATTTGATGTTTCAGTTCTCGAAATTTATGAAGTAGATGGTCAACCACAAATTGAAGTAAAAGCAACTGCCGGAAATAACCGTCTTGGTGGCGATGACTTTGATGAAAAAGTAATCGACTATTTAGTTGAAGAATTCAAGAAATCTACTGGAATTGATTTGGGTAAAGATGCACAAGCAATGAGTCGGCTAAAGGAAGCCGGTGAAAAGGCAAAGATAGAACTCTCTGGTACAGGACAAACTCAGGTCAATCTGCCATTTATTACCATGAGAGATGGTCAACCAGAACATTTGGACATTACCGTTACAAGGGCCAAGTTTGATGAATTGACTGCCGATCTTATTAAGAAAACTATGGCGCCAACGAAGAGGGCAATGAAGGATGCAGGAGTAAAGAAGGGTGATGTTGACAAGGTAATTCTCGTTGGCGGTTCTACCCGTATTCCTGCGGTTCAAGAGGCGGTTGAAAAAGAAGTGGGTAAACCTCCTTACAGGGGAATAAATCCTGACGAAGCGGTTGCAATGGGCGCTGCTCTTCAAGCCGCCATTATTGTAGGCGATGAAGAAGTTGGAGATATTCTACTTCTCGATGTAACACCTCTAACTCTCGGTATTGAAACTCTTGGTGGAGTAATGACAACTATGATTGAACGAAATACTACAATCCCTTCTCGTCGCTCTGAAACATATAGTACTGCAGCAGATAACCAACCTGCTGTGGAAATCCACGTATTACAAGGCGAGCGTGAATTTGCAAAGGATAACATTACCTTGGGTCAATTCCATTTGGTTGGAATCCCTCCAGCAATGCGTGGAATCCCTCAAATTGAAGTTACTTTTGACATTGATGCCAATGGAATAGTAAATGTATCTGCAAAGGATTTGGGTACAGGCAAAGAACAATCAATTCAAATTGAAAGCCAAACTTCACTTTCCGAAGATGAAATTAGTGCAAAGGTAGAGGAAGCAGAAAAGTTTGCTGAAGAAGACAAGCGCCGCAAGGCAAAGGTTGAACTTCGCAATACTGCTGACCAGGTTGTTTACCAAACACGTCGCACATTAGATGAAGCCGGAGAAAAGTTGGATGATTCTGATATCGAAGCCGTAAAGACCCATTTAGATGAATTAGAAAAGTTGGTTCAAGATGAAGAAGGTAAGCCATTTGACCTTGATGATATTGATGAAGCAGCAATTCAAGCAAAGGTTGCAGAAGTTGAAGAAGCAATGCACGCGGTTTCTGCAAAACTGTATGAAGCAGCAGCAGCTGAAATGCAAGCAGCAGAGGCAGCAGAAGGCGAAGATGATTCTGGTACAGATTCAAGTGATGATGTAGTTGACGCAGATTTTGAAGTTGTTGAAGATGAGGAAGGTTCCGAAGCCTAATTTTAGGTTTCAAACGTGATCTTTCCTCTAATGTTGGATGATATTTGCCCAAGGTGAGAGAATAATATCGCCGCTGGGTTTAGTAATAGAAAACTATTGGGTTATTTGTTCCTCATGTCATCCGGCGATGCATCCTCTGAATTTCTCAAGAATACAGAGCGTAGTACAGGTTCTGCTGCATTGCGAAAAAACATCCAGGCCGCTTTGGCTTTAGCAGGTACAGTTCGCTCAACATTAGGCCCTCGCGGGCTTGATAAAATGCTCGTTGATGAAGAAGGGCGTTCATTAGTTACCAATGATGGCGTAACTGTTTTACAAACTGCTGACATCAAACATCCTGCGGCTAAATTAATTATTAGTGCGAGTAGTTTGCAAGATAGTGTTGCTCGTGACGGAACAACCACAACCGTTCTGATTTGTGCTGAATTACTTGAAAATGCTTGGGAGTTGATTCGCCAAGGGATTCATCCAACAATTATTGCAGAAGGATATTGGCAATCATTACAAGCGAGTCTCGATGCTCTGCAAGAAATCTCAAGGCCGATTGATATGTCGGATAATGTAGAATTATTGCAGGCAACAAAAACTAGTCTTGCAGGCAAAGGATTTGTTGCAATACAATCTCGCCTAGCAGAATTGGCAGTTGAAGCAGCCAATTTGGTAACAGTTGAAGATTCAAATGGTGTTTCACGTTCTGACCCAACTTTGGTTAAGGTACTTGCAAATAGGGGTGGTTCTTCATTAGAAAGTAATATAATCAGCGGATTGGTTCTTGCAAAATCGTGTATTCATCCAAAGATGAAGGATTTCCTTGAAGGTGGCAAAATACTCCTGCTCGATGGGGAATTAGAAATGCGCAGTCCAACCATTGATGCAACATTGAAAATTACTGATGTTGGAATGCTCAATGCTTTCAAAGTCCAAGAAAAAGAACTTCTCAAGGCTCAAGTAGATGCAATTTCCCAACTTAATCCAGCAATATTGGTTGTAAAAGAAGGTGTGCGTGATGAGGCCCGCCAGTGGTTGGCTGATGCAGGAATTACTACATACCGGCGAGTTGAAAAAACGGACCTTGAATTACTCTCCCGCGCAACTGGTGCGCGAATAATTAATCGTCCCGAATCTGCATCTGAATCAGACCTTGGTGGTTTCTCATCCTCCCATGAAGAACTTTGGGGAAGTGTGACTCATTGGATTCTTGAGGGCGAAGGTCAACGTGGTGCAACGCTCGTGACTCGAGGTGCAACTGAAGAAATTCTTGAGGAAGTTGAACGATGTTTTGCTGATGCAATAGGAGTTGCTTGCCAATTATTGGAGCAGCCATTATTACTTCCAGGTGGCGGTGCGACTCAGGTAGCAATCGGCCGTCGTTTACGTCGTTTAGCCGAATCAATTCCGGGTCGAGAACAGTTAGCAATGGAAGCTTATGCCGATGCTCTAGAAGTAATCCCGCGAGTACTTGCCGAGAATTCGGGACTTGACCCAATTGATGAGTTATTACGAGTAGTTTCGGCTCAAACAAAGTCTGGAGATTGGATCGGCATGGATAGTGATAGGCAGGTTATTGTGAATATGGATGAAGCAGCAATCCGCGAACCAATTCTAATTACTCAACAGGCCCTAAAAGGTGCAACCGAATCAGCAATAAACATATTGCGAATTGATGATGTGCTTTGGGCTAAGGAAGGCCCAAGTATCCCCGGTGGTATGCCGGGGGCATTGTGAGCAAGTGATTTGAATGGAGAAACAAACACCTTTTGGGTTATTATTTTCATTATTTTTGTTAAGTTGCTTATTCTTTCCTTCGGTGTCTGCAGCATTTGACGACGACGATGAAGATGATGATGGTGGGGATGATGATAATGAACGAGGCGAAGATTTAGGCAATGTCTCACAAATTCTCCTAATTGCCACAATATCACTTGTCGCATGGAAACCAGCCCATATTTGGCTACGAAAAACTGGACTGAAAAAATACGGAGATAAGTTTGCAATCACCGATCATAAAGCATTTAAAAAGAAATTAACTAAAATCAATAACTGGATGTCAATTTTCCATTTGTGGGTCGGTGTAGGTGCTGTCGTAACGGGGCTTGCTCATGGATTAATGACCGAGGGAGTAAAATTGGAATCTTATTTGGTCTGGCTCGGTTGGCTCGGTATGTTATTCATGTCAATACTTGGGGGGTTAATGCAATGGATGTGGCCTCCTAAAAAGGTGCGAAAAGGCGCTCGCTTACTTCATTCGCAGCGAATTTTATTGGTATTTACAATCATATTATTGGTAATCGGGCATGAAATGATGTAGGGTCATTTTGTCATTATTACATTATCGTTCAGAGGAATATTATGCAATTGTATTTGTTGCTTTTTCGCGTAAGCATCAAGAGTTAAGTGCATTAGGCAGTTGTTGAGGCGAAGGCATGGGAGTCATACCTGAAACGATGCTCGCTTGGGTAAAAGCCCGAGACGAAGAAGATGGTATGGAACTTATTGAATGTCCAGTTCCTTCTCCTTCTGCGGGCCAAGTATTGGTCAAAACTCATGCTACAAGTGTGTGCGGGACTGATTTGCATATTTGGAAATGGGATGAATGGAGCCAATTGGAAGTCCCCCTCAATACGATTACTGGGCATGAAACCTGTGGCGTTGTAGTAGGTATTGGTGAAAATGTCAAGTCCCATAGTATTGGCGATTTTATTGCAGTTGAGTGTCATATTGCTGATTGGACTTGCGATAGATGCCTAGAAGGAAATGCCCATATTTGCGAAAAGGGAAATATCTTTGGAGTTAATGTAAATGGTGCCTTTGCTCCATATTTTGTAATTGACGCGCTAAATGCACGCTCCTCGCCAAGTGATGTTCCTTCAATTCACGCATCTGTTCAAGACCCTCTTGGAAATGCAATTCACACCCTAATGGGAGGTCCTGTCAAGGATGCGACAATTGCAATTCATGGGCTAGGACCAATTGGTTTGTTTGCCGTTGATGCTGCTAGAGCAATGGGTGCCAAGAAAATAATTGCAACGGATTGGGATAATAATTATCGAATGAATATTGCAAAGCAGTTAGGTGCAGATATTGTGCTCGGAAAGGACGATGACATCATTTCTACAATTTTTGCTGAAACAAATGGCAAAGGCGTGGATAATTCGTGCGAATTTTCAGGAGCTCCTTTGGCCCTGTCTAATGCAATAAAGAGTACTCGAATGGGCGGAGTGTTGAATATATTGGCAGTTTATGGGACAGATCCAATTGTACCAATGAATGAAATTGTATTTAGATATTTGACAGTAAACGGGATTAATGGGCGAAAGATGTGGGATACATGGGATGTAATGCATGAACTGCTCATCGAAGGTAATTTACAAATTGAAAAGGTAGTGACACATAGCATGCCGTATGCCGACTTACAATCGGCAATCCAATTAATGTTGAAAGGAACCTGTGGCAAAATTGTCTTGACCTTTGAATAAAATATTGTAATTTGGTGAATGAGATGCGAATTGGATTAATCGTCAATCCAGATGCTGGCTTAGGTGGGCGTCTTGGATTCAAAGGTTCTGATGGTCGGGCTGAAGAAGCACGAGCAGCGGGTGCAGAAGACAGAAGCGGGCCAAGGGTGAAACAAGCATTATCACGCCTCTCAACTCTTGTAATGCAAAGACCATTATTGGAAGAATTAACCTTCTTTGTTTGGGCTGGGCGGATGGGTGAAGTATGGCTTCCAAAGTCCGCCTCGGGTGAAGCGGGATGGACAACCCATGTTTTAGGGACAGTAGGTGAACGCACAGGAGCAAATGATACAGTTACTGCAGTGCAGAAAATGGTTACTTCACAAGTTGATTTATTGATTTACGGAGGTGGTGATGGAACTACTCGGGACATAGTCAATACATTGGAAGAAATTGGAGGTGGAGCCGAAAAACTTCCAATCCTTGGGATTCCAGGAGGAGTGAAAATGCATAGCGGTTGTTTTGCCACCACTCCAAATGCCGCTGCCGAAGTAATTCGAGCATTTTTGGATGGAGATTTGATGCCAGGGCTAACTGAAGTAATGGATCTTGATGAAGAAATATATTTGCAAGGTGAATGGAAGGTTAGGATGTATGGTGAAGCTATGACTCCAAGCAGCCCTCGTTGGATGCAGGGCGCTAAAGAACAAGTAATGGCGGCTGATGAATCTGAAATAATTGGATCACTTGCCGACCATATCCAGACACTGATTGATTCCAATTCTGAATTGATGATTATTTGGGGTAGCGGTGGTACTTTGCGGCAAATTGGTACTTTATGTGGATGTGAATCTACATTACTTGGTATTGATATTTCAAAGGGCAAATCAATGCTTGGAATTGATTTGAATGAGCAAGAAATCCTCAAATTGTTAAGGGGGCACGATGGCGAGAAATTATTACTTCTTTCACCAATGGGTGGGCAAGGATTCCTTATTGGCAGAGGTAATTTACAATTATCTCCCAATGTTTTGAAAGCAATTGGGTTAGACAATATTCTTGGAGTGGTGACTCCTGCCAAACTTCTCGGCCTTAATCAGGTTAGAATTGATACTGGTGATGATAAATTGGATGAAGAATTCCAAAAGAGGCGTTATGTGAAACTTCTTCAAGGGTTCCGTACTACACGAATAATGAAAATTGCAAGCGAATGATACTTCAATACTTTTCCTGTAATATTCTTTTACTGTCATCGGATAAAGGTTAATTGGCCGAAGCGAAGCCTTATGTGCGTCTTACACTCCGTCTAAATCCCGTTGATGGTGATGAGATACGTTGTGGTGTCCGGCGGAGTACTTAGTGGGCTGGGCAAAGGAGTCACTGCAAGTAGCATCGGGGTCTTGTTAAAAGCGGCTGGACTTCGGGTCACTGCGGTCAAAATTGATCCTTATCTAAATACAGATGCTGGAACAATGTCCCCCTTTGAGCATGGCGAAGTTTTCGTATTAGATGATGGTGGTGAGGTTGATTTGGACCTCGGCAACTACGAAAGATTTTTGGATATTAATCTTGGAAAGGACAATAACATTACTACTGGGAAAATATATTCTAAAGTTCTTGAGGCTGAGCGTCGTGGAGACTACCTTGGAAAAACTGTTCAAGTTATCCCACATATTACCGATGCAGTGCAAGAGTGGATTGAAGATGTGGCAAAACAGCCTGCAGATGGCAGCCTCGAAGAACCGGATGTTTGTGTGATTGAGTTAGGGGGCACTGTTGGCGATATTGAGTCGGCACCATTTGTTGAGGCTTTGCGACAATTCCAATTCCGTGTTGGTGTTGAGAATTGTTGCTTCGTTCATGTAAGCCTAGTGCCAGTTATTGGGGTTGTAGGTGAGCAGAAAACTAAACCGACTCAGCATACCGTACAAGTGTTACGCGGTTTGGGAATTAGTCCAGATATGTTGGTCTGCCGCTCAGAAATTCCTCTTACGGACGAGGTCCGTGAAAAATTGGCACTATTCTGTCATGTTAAACCCGAAGCAGTACTTTCTGCAAGTGATGTCTCAAATATTTATCACGTACCTTTAGTTCTTGAGGAGCAAGGCGTGAGTCAAATGTTATCTGAACGATTGAAGTTTGACCTTCCGGATAGCCGCCCGCTCTTAGATGATTGGCGGGCAATGGCTGCAAGGGTTGATGGGCTTGAGGGAGAAGTTCATATTGCCATGGTTGGAAAATACACCGGATTATCAGATTCTTACCTGTCAGTAATCAAGTCATTACAACATGCATCTTTCGCAGTTGGGCGAAAGTTGGTTATTGATTGGATTGAAGCCAGCCACCTTGAAGATCTAAATGGCGCCAAATCCGAAGATGTTGTCAAGCAAAACACCGAAGCGTGGGAATTACTCAAGAAGGCAGATGGAATTTTAGTTCCAGGTGGGTTTGGAGATAGAGGGGTTGAAGGGAAAATTATTGCCGCGGGCTATGCAAGAGAAAACAATATTCCTTATCTCGGCATTTGCTTAGGACTTCAAGTCGCAGTAATTGAATTCTGCCGAAATGTACTGGGTTGGGCTGGAGCCAATTCAACTGAATTTGATGACCAAACACCGCACCCCGTTGTTGTTTTCATGCCTGAAATATCCAAAACACACCTTGGTGGAACTATGAGGCTTGGCAGTCGTCCAACATTATTTCAAGTTGATTCATGTGAGATAAAATTACTCTATGGTGATGAAGAATATGTTGATGAACGGCACCGTCACCGTTACGAGGTAAATCCAGATTGCGTTGATGCTATTGAGAGCAATGGGCTGATATTCGTTGGGAAAGATAGAAGTGGACAACGTTGTGAAATATTTGAATTAAAATCACACCCATATTTTGTTGGAACTCAATATCATCCTGAGTTCAAGACAAGACCAAATAGGCCGAGTCCACCCTTTTTGGGCTTGCTGAAGGCTGCAACTCAACAGTAAGACGGGAAAGTCATTGAGAACATTAATGGAAGCATCACCCAAGTCAAGAGATTTACATTTTGTTGGTATTAAAGTTATTATGAAGGATTTCGGATAATACCAGCGCCACAAGGTAACAATTCGGCATTTATTGCACTTTTTTTGATGTGTGTCGGGAAATTGTTAATATACCGTCAAGATAATTATCCGTTAATGGTAAGTATTGCTTCCGAGGAAATGGTGGCTGACAAAGCAACCTATTCTCCAGTACAATCCGCGAGAGGATTTGTGAAGGTTGGGCTACTATTATTGCTTGAAAAGCCAATCGGAATCGGCCTTTGGATAGGTCTAATAGTGGGTGCTTTCAATGGCTATATGTTTGGCTTGCCTATGATTTGGAGTATTTCATCAGGAGCTTTTTTAGGAATGCTTGTTTGTATTTTTAGTTGCCCAGATATGCGCACAATGCTCAAAGAACGTAGAAATAGGATGCGGCAATCTAGGATGCATAATGTTGCAAAAAGCAAAGCCATGTCGGCATTCACTTCACTCGAATAATCATGGGAAGAACATTGCTGAAGTCGACATTTCCCGATTACAAAATCAGTTTTTTTTGTAAAAGAAGATTACAAAAAGTCAATATCATTTCTTGGTCTTTTACTGGCGGGTTGTTGAGGGTGCCCCCCCTGAAGTGACTTTCTTTGGTCCATGTAACCACCTTTTCCAAACATCCAAAGTTGGAAAAATGCCCCTCCCATCATTGCAACAAAGAGAATAATAGAGTTTTCAGTTGAAAAGGGCTCAACTTCGGTAAGGTTTTCAGAAACGGCAGTCCATAGACTCCATCCAATTCCGAGGAATAATCCTCCAATTGCACTTGGAGCAGCAAAGTGTAATTCTTCCTCCCAACCCTTGAATGCCTTTGCACCAATCATGAAACTAACATCGTGGAGGAGAAGAAGAACTACGGAATCAATTTCATATATTTCAGAAATAAATCCAAGTAGGATTGAACCAATTACCAATCCGAAGGCACCGGCAAGAATTACGTGAATCCGTTTATACATTGCCGAGGCAAATAAGGCCACAACTAGTCCTGCGCCTCCACCCGCCATCATTGCATCATCATTATTCAAACCACCAAAACTCAAGGCGAGAAGATGCACAGTTACTGCTACCGGAATAAAGGCCGCAACCATTACAATAAAGCGGATGAAATATTTTCCAGCAAGACATAGTGAAAGACCTAGAAGCATCATGGGCAAAGCGGCCCATTCACCAACTTCAGCCAAAAATCCACTAAACTCAAATATCTCCACAATACCCTCTGAGGAGGTTCCACTTCATGCTTCTTTCCCCTACTATTGATTCTAATATTGCATTAATAATGATTCCAATTAGTGGCGGTGGTCTCATCAATAAGAGATGTCTCGGAGTAAGCATGAGCGGTGAGGTAGGAGAGGTTGATGACTCAACCAATCAGTATCTTAGTCAGCGTTTAGGTTCCGGTGGTGTGCCATTGAGAATCATTACTGCAGCATCTATTTTTGATGGTCATGATGCAGCAATTGGCATTTTCCGACGTATTTTTCAATCTCAGGGTTGTGAGGTAATTCACCTTGGGCACGATCGTGGAGCTGATGAAGTTGCAAATGCAGCAATACAGGAAGATGCACATGCAATAGCCATCACCTCATATCAGGGGGGTGCAGTTGAAATGTTCACTCATACAAGGCAAATATTAGATGCTGCTGGTTTTGAGCATGTGGTATTAATTGGGGGCGGTGGAGGTACTATTCTTCCCGATGAGATAAACCTCCTTGCTGACAGGGATATTGCAAAGATATATTCCCCAGATGATGGGCGTCAAATGGGATTAGTTGGAATGGTTGAAGATGCAATGCAAAGAGCAGCAAAAGTAAATCTTCTCGACGAGCAAAGAATGTCTTTCAGCAATCCGATTTCTGTAGAGGGTAGCGTTGCTTCCCATGCTCAAGTTGGCAAATTATTGACGCTCGCGGAAAATGCCGATGAGGAAATTTTCCGCGCCGCACTTGAATCCACTCGCAGCCGCTCAGTAGAACATTATTGTCCAGTAATTGGTTTGACAGGAACCGGCGGTGCCGGTAAATCGAGTTTAACCGATGAATTGATGCTTAGAATTCAAAGAGATAATCCCGGACTCAAAGTCGCACTATTGGCGACAGACCCCACTCGAAAAAGAACTGGGGGGGCATTATTGGGCGACCGAATAAGAATGAACAGTTTGACAAATCAAAATTTTTTCATGCGCTCATTCGCAAGTAGAGATGCAGGCAGAGAAATAGCAAATTGTATTGATAGAGCAATTGAAGTCTGTCAGGCGGTTGGTTTTGACATCATTTTGGTTGAAACTAGTGGCATAGGTCAAGGTAATGATGCGATTACCGAAGTTGCCGATATTAGCCTATATGTTACAACTAGAGAATATGGAGCACCAAGTCAATTAGAAAAATTGGCAGCATTAGATTTTGCAGACCTTATTGTGTTAAACAAGTTTGACCGACCTGGGGCTGAAGATGCTCTAACTGAGATACGCAAGCAGGTTAGAAGAAATAGAGAGATGTGGGATTCAGAAGCCTCAGAAATACCAGTTGTAGCAACTATTGCGAGTCAATTCGCAGATGCTGGTGTCGACATGCTTTGGCAAAAATTAGCCGTTATTACAAATGCTAAGCATTCGACAAACTTTTTCGCCGAACAAGCACAAATGGCGTCCGATGGGCTTCCAACCAGATCCCAACCAATACCTCATGAAAGACAAGCCTATCTCGCTGAAGTATCAGCGATTGTACGCGATTACCACCTCCAAGCAGAAGAAATAGCAGAAAAGGTTCGCCTTGTTCAGCAATTAGAAAACTCAGCCCGCCATTTGCGAGGAATTGGCAAGGATAATGCAGCAGATGAAATTGGCGAAGAAGTTGAGGCAGTTAGAGGTACAGTTGAGCCACAAGTTTGGCAAACTCTTTCTGATTTCAAAGAGAAAGCCGAAGCATATGTTTCAGGTAAAGCCACTTACGTAGTTAGAGGAAAGGAAATTCCAGTTGAAACAACTACCAAAACATTGTCCGGATTAGACCTTCCCAAAGTCGCCTTGCCTACTTTCGAGGATAATGGGCAGTTATTCAAGTGGATTGCCAAAGAGAATGTGCCCGGTACCTTTCCATTTACAGCTGGAGTGTTTCCTTTCAAGCGTTCTGATGAGTTACCGGTGAGAATGTTTGCAGGAGAAGGAAGTGCTGAAAGAACCAACAAGCGTTTTCATTTTTTATCAAAAGGCCAACCTTTCAATAGAATTTCGACTGCATTTGATTCACCTTCATTATACGGCAGAGACCCATGTGATAGATTAGATATTTTTGGCAAAGTTTGTGAGTCAGGAGTCAGTATTAGCACAATTGAAGAAATGGAAATATTGTTTGAAGGATTTGATTTATGTGCGGCAAATACTAGCGTATCAAAAACAATAAATGGTAATTATTGGTGGCATTTAGCAGCCTTTTTCAATGTTGCAATCCGCCAGCAAGTGAGAAAATTTGTCGATGAAAATGGGCGTGAACCAAACGAAGATGAGTTGAAAGAAATAAAGACATTCACTCTTAGAACTGTTAGAGGCACGGTACAAGCAGATCAACTCAAGGAAGGAATGGGACAAAATACATTGGTCTTCAATCTAGATACCTCGTTGAAAATGATGGGCGATGTGGCCGAGTATTATGTTGAAAATAATATTAGGAATCATTACTTCGTAAGTATTAGCGGTTATCATATTGCAGAAGCCGGAGCAAACCCAATTACTCAAGCAGCATTGACATTATCAAATGGTTTGACCTATGTTGAATTATTCAAGTCAAGAGGAATCGACCCGAATGCATTTTTGCGTAACTTTAGTTGGTTCTTTTCAAACGGAATGGATCCTGAATACAGTGTCATTGGTAGAGTAGCAAGGAGGATTTGGGCAATTACAATGAAAAATATGTATGGGGTTGATACAAGGGGTCAACAACTCAAGTATCATATTCAGAGTAGCGGGCGTTCATTACACGCTCAGGAATTTACTTGGAATGATTACCGAACAACCTTACAAGCGTTATATGCACTTCAAGACAATGCTAACTCACTACACACTAATTCACGTGACGAGGCTTTTGGCACCCCCACTGAGGAGACGGTGAGGGATAGCATGGCCATCCAACTTATACTCTCTAAGGAATATGGTATGCTGAAGAATGAAAATCCAATTCAGGGCTCTTTTATTACCGAATGGCTAACCGATAATGTTGAAGAGGAGATTTTACAAATTTTTGAGGAGATGAATCGTCGTGGTGGCGTTTTGGGAAGCCTTGAGGTCAATTATCAGCGTAATAGGATTCAAGATGAGTCTATGACTTATGAACACAAGAAACATGATGGTAGTATGCCAATTATTGGTGTGAATACTTTTACAGAGTCTGAAAATGAATTGTTATCCCAAAAGGATGTTGAGGACAATTTTGATGTCAAAGTTACAAGAAGTGATTCTAAGGAAAAACAAATGGTAATTGATAGGAATACTGCTTTCAAAGAGCGTAATTCAAAGCAGGCGAAAATCGGGCTTGCACGCCTTCAAGAGACTGCGCGAGAGGGCGGAAATCTGTTTGAAGTTCTAATGGAGATTGTTGAATATTGTTCAGTCGGACAAGTCACAGAAGCCTTGTTTGAAGTAGGTGGAAAGTTTAGGCGGAATATGTAATAATCTACTAGTACTATTATTCTATCCTTAATAATACACTATGGGCACTGGGAATGAATCAATCCCTTCGTCCGATATACAGGCCGGCAACTAGAACGGCCATTGTCGTCGCAAGAAGACCAAGTGAGGGCATACCCTCTTTGGGAATATTTTCAGCACTATCGCAGGCAGTTCCAATGCCGTCGTTATCCTCATCACCTTGGTCTGAGTTTGAAACAAATGGACAGTTGTCTGTTGTGTCATCAATACCATCACCGTCATCGTCTGCATCACCGTTATTACCTATACCGTCATTATCGGTATCTGTCGTTTCGTTTGAATCCAAGGGAAAAGCATCATCAGTATCGTTCATACCATCACCATCATCATCGAGGTCAGCATTGTTTCCCACACCATCATTGTCAGTGTCGCTATTTTCAGTGCTATCCAACGGAAATTGATCATCTCCATTGCTAACGCCATCGCCATCGCTATCATCATCGCAAACATTTCCAAGTCCATCCTGATCAAGATCTTCTTGGTCAGGATTTGGGTCGTTGGGGCAGTTGTCATTAATATCAATAATGCCATCCATATCCCCATCAATTTCACTCTCAAGCAGAGGACGAGCGTTCATGATGAAAATATCATTCAACGGTACATCACCTTGGCCAACTGAAACTTGACTGATTGAGTCAACAACATCGGTACCACTAATAACGTGCCCAAACACAGTATGCACTCCATCAAGGTGTGATGGGGAAGAACCGCCGTCAACGATAAAGAATTGAGAACCGCCCGTATGTGGTGCGCTTGTTTTTGCCATTGAAAGGGCATATGGGGTATGGATAAGGCCGTTATCCGCTTCATCGGGAATTGTCCAACCTGTTTCATGGCAGTTTGAAGAAGATGATTCAACTACCCCATTACAATAACCTTGCCAACTCGCAGCATGTCCACCGGTTCCATCTCCATTGGTGAAATCTCCGCCTTGAACCATGAAGTCATTTATGACTCGATGGAAGAGGACATTGTTATAGCAGCCCATTTCAGCGAGGAGGGCGAAATTGGCCGCATTGAGGGGCGCCTCAGAGTAATCCAATCGGAAGGTGATGTTTCCCCGCTCTTCAATAGTCCCGCTAATGTTTTCTCCTATTTCAAAAAGAATATATTCAATATTTGACGTTGCAGAAGTAATACAACCGTTCTCAATGTAATTACCTTCACTTACTAGAACAGTATCTGTGCTGGTAGCAGCGGTAGGAGGGGGTACGCCGTTGGCTTGTTCAATAGTTGCAACAATTTCAATAGTACTTGTTTTTGAAAGCCCAATACGATGAATTGAAACGGCGCTAATGTTCACTTCCACGTCTTGACCCGCACCCACCACAACATCATCAATGGCTTCAATTGTAAATGCTTCATTAGACGTTGCATTCAATGAGATGACCTCTTCGTTTGAAGAAGGATTGGAAACAGTACAAGCGACTGTGAAATTGACTTCCAATAACGAATCATTGATGAATATGGCTCCTTCATCGCAGGAGAGCGATACAGCAGCAGCAGATCCGCCCTGACTTGATGCCATGGGTAAGCCGTTCAACAACAACATCATGAGAATAAGAATCGAAAAATTAATCTTCATGGCTTATAGGATGGGGGGGAGTAATTTAACCATTTCGTTCAATACATTGCCGCCTATTTTACACGGGTGATGCCAAAGAGAAACTAATAATTACAACAATAGTTGAAGCGGTAATTGTTGTTTAGTCACACCGGATGAACCTTTTGCATTAGCCACCTACTATTCTGATAGGAAACATGATCATTAGAAAAATGACTAATGGTGCAAATGCGGAATAGAATAGGACTTTGTGAACGGGTTCTTCACGAATCTTTTTCCCAATAATCCAGACGAGAAGGGATAGGTAAGATACAGTTAATCCTAGGATCATCATCCCAATTGGGCCGAAGATAATCCATCCAAGACCGAATCCACCCGCTGCACCTCCACCCATGAGTAGATACAAAACAATCAGAAACAAAACCAGGCCAATAACGAAAATCACCGCTGCAATAATGTTCATCCATTTCACAATATTATTCAATGACCATTTGGTTCCACTACTCCATGAAAACTCCTCATCACAATGTGGGCAATCAAATAATCCAGAGGCACCATCCTCTAATTCAATATCTTCATCACAATGAGGACATTGAATTTCAACCATGATGGTTCCAGAAACTTCTGCGGAATAAAGGTTGAGGCGGCATCCTGTTCAAAGAACCCTCCTTGAACAAACGCCATACATAGGAGAGCACTTGATATGGGATGAGAATTCTAATACTTGTATGGATAATCAGCAATTTTGGATATGACCATGCAGGGGTATATTGATACCCCTTTAGATTACCCCCAATAATATGAGACGCGCATTATTGGTTGTGGTCATCTTGCTGTTAATGGCAACAATTCCCGCCTCTATTGAGGGGAAAAAAACCGGTAAATTCGGCAGTGGCACCGGTTGCTCTTGCCATTATGCAGGTGGCGTTCAATTCACCTTTACCGGCGTTCCAAATTCTTACAACCCAGGTGCAAGTTACACTTTGAATATCGCCATGACCTCTTCATCATACAATCATGGAGGTTTTTCACTCGATGCTGACATCGGCGTTTTTTCTAATCCCAGCACCTATGCAAAGGTAAATTCCACCGGCGATTCGGCTACTCATTCAAGCAACGGCGGGACATCTTGGACCGTTGATTGGACAGCCCCTCAATCGGGTTCAGGCACTGCGACATTCGACCTAATGGTCATCGGCGCCAATAATAACAACGCCAATACTGGTGATGGCAAAGGTGGTACTTCGGTCCAATCAACAGAATCTACGCAAGCTAACCAACCCCCGAGTGTATCCTCATTAAATCTCGGCCCAGTAAATCCAGCAACTACTGATACGCTGACCCTATCTTACTCATATTCCGATGCTGAAAACGATGCCGAATCGGGAACTCAAATTCGCTGGTATCGCGACGGGACATTAATTTCATCATTGAATGACCAATCTAGTGTAGGCTCCGCCAGCACAGCAAAAGGTCAGGTTTGGAATGCTTCAGTCACTCCTTCTGATGGCGTAGATTTCGGCATTACCGTTGATTCAAATACCAAAACCATCCTCAATTCTGCCCCAACCTTTTCTTCTGCATCTATTTACCCAACTCAACCACTAGAGGGGGACGATCTGTCCCTATCTGTGATTATTAATGATGCTGACAGTGGTGATTCAGCGGCCATTTCCGACACTCGTTGGTATGTTGATGGAGCCCGCATATCCACTTTCGATGGTGAGTTGACTGTGCCAAATATAGCGGTGCGCAGCGGCGATGTGTGGCACGCTGAATTAATGGCGAGTGACGGTATAGATGTCAGTCAATGGTATTCGATTCAATCGGTGACTATTGGCAGTTCTAATGCCGCCCCAGTAATGTCCACAGTAAGCATCTCACCGGGAACTATCAACACCTCGACTGCTATGGTGGCGATTTGGACTAGTAGTGATGTTGATGCCGGCGATAGTGAAGAATCGGCCGAGATAATATGGCTCTTGAATGGCACTGAATATCCCACAATAACCGCCGCTACCTTACCCACCTCTCATACTGCCAAGAGCCAACTTTGGGCAGTTAAAGTCCGAGTTCATGATGGCGAAGCATGGTCGGAATGGCTTACTTCTGCCACGACAAATATCGTCAATTCCCCCCCAGTCCTTGAAAGTTTCAACATAGACACCAATCAATCGACCATGGCCCTTGATTACAATCTTGATTGGCAATTTTCCGATGCCGACCCCAACGACACCCTTGAGTTGGATTTAACGACTTATGTGAATAACGTCTCATTCAACGCAGCACTTGCTGAATATTCAATTGGTGATTTCGTTAGAATTGATGCTAGGGCTTGGGACGGCCTTGATTATTCCAATATTATATCAGCCTCATTCACAGTCATTAGCGCACAACCGGCGCTGCTAATTTCCGGGCCGTTCAATCCAGATTCACTGTCTAATCTAACCCCTACAATTATCACATATGATATAGATGACGATGACGTAAGTATCACCTATGTGTGGTTGAAAAATGGGTTTGCTACTAATTTGGGTAATGTTGCCAGCATACCCGCTGATCGCTTGGCTCCTAACGATGTCTGGACTCTTTTAGCCACTCCAAACGATGGTACTTTTGATGGCATCACAGTCTCACAAGTCTATGTCATAGCCAACATTGAACCTCAGGCCAAGATTACTACAGAGGAGGCGGCTTGGATTAGTGTGCCCACAATATTGTCGGCGAGCACTTCGATAGATGTTGATGGAGTAATCAGCGATGCACTTTGGGTTATTGATGGGCAGGAATATGGTGGGCTTGAAATTACTATTGCCCCAACCTCGACTTCAACCGATGTCCTACTGGTCGTCTATGACGATAATGGGGCAAGTTCCAATACAACAATTTCTTTATCGGCTTCATCTCCACCAAGTGCTGATGATTTACGAGCCGAAAAAACCGGCAACAGTATTGTGATAACTTGGGAAGGTAGTGCTGAGAATTGGGCAGTGTATCGGGACGGAATCAGCCTAGGTCAAACATCCAGCAATACTTGGACTGACTTGCCAACAATAGTCGGAATACATCAATATCAAGTCTATCCTATCGTCGGTGAAACCGTAGTCGCTTCAGGGCCAATTACAACTGCAGAATTGACCGTTGATGATATGGTGGAAGCCGCTGGACCAGAGGCTGGATTTGGCACAATTTTTGCCTTGATAATGATACTTGCTGGCGGAGCCGGCATTGCCTCAACCTTCATCCCAAGGAGGGATTGAATGCGACATCGCTTTGTCCTCGCCTTAATTTTGTTAATTTGTACCGCTTCGCTTTCAACGGCTAATCCGGGCGGTGAAGGAGATAGTATCCAATCACAACAATGTGGAGGGTCGTGCCATGGCGATGCTGGACAAAACGTCACTAGTGCAGCGGTAGTTTCAGTGGTTGCGCAACAGCAAGTTTGGGCCGGATTATTGACAACGGTTGATGTAGTGGTCGAAAACCCCCAATTATCCAATCAAAGAATGCTTGGAGTATTCCTTCTAATCAATGACCGAGGGGCCAAAGATACCCCTGCCCATGAAGGTTGGGAAATTGTCGCTGACCCCAATGGCGGAGCCAATAATTACGTTGAGAAATCGGTCGCCCGTTCGGCAGCAAATATAACCTTCACTTGGACGCTTAGGGCGCCGGTAGCAGGCAATTACGAATTGCTAGCTAGCATCCATCATGGTGGCACATCACAACCCGAGCATGGTAATTCACCAACAATTTCACTCTCAGTAGTTGAGCCACCAGAAAACCTGCCGCGTTTATCCTCTGATTTCACACCCCCCTCAACTCGTTCATTAGGCGAGGAAACCACAATTGAATTGGTGACAGATGATGTTGATTCATTTTCCGTTGAGTGGCGTACTGAAGGCGGAGTCACCCAAAGTCTCAATGTGAGCGAAGGTGAATTCACCCTGCCCGCAGCAGTCAATGCGGGGAAGATAGAATGGCGAGCCCATCTAAACGGTGAAGGGCCAACACAAACCACCCCATGGTTTGCACTAATTTCCCAAGAGCCGGCATGGCAGGTTGAGGAGCCGGCATTATTTCTACAAGGCATGGCTATGATGCTATTGTTTGCTGGCCTGGTAATGTTGCAACGCCCTAGTGGTGGTGGTGGTGGTGAGAAAATTCCGATTGCAATCGATGCAACCGCATTGGTTGAAGCAACCCATTTTGCCACCAGCCAACTTCCTCCACCCCTCGCATCAGCGCCAGCCACACTACCACAACTAGTTCCCACCCCAGCGCCAATGCCAACTATTCCTCTTGAGGGGATTCCAATAGGGTGGAGCATGGAACAGTGGCGGCATTATGGCCAAGGATATCTCGACAAAAATGAGGGTGGTGGCTTGCAATGATTTCTGCATCGACTTTACACGTGATAACTACTGAGTTAACTATCGGAATGTTTTCTCTCGCCGGTTTTTGTTTTCTCATGATGTTCATTGAAAAAGGCCCTGTGGTCAAAGATTCAGTTGCCCATTGGGCGCTTGCAGGTGGGCTATTGTTTACGCCATTGGCAATAATTACGGGGCTGAATTCAATCCAAGGTGACGAGATCAGCAGCCCACTATTGGCCAATAAAATGCTAACTTCGATGTCCGCCATCGGCTTGTCTATCGGCGTATTGTGGAAACGTATCAAAATGGGGCGCCAAGAAGGTTACTTGCACCCTTCACTGGGAATGGTAGCGACTGGAATGATATTGCTAACTGCTGGAATGGGTGGTGAATATGCCCGTGGCGAAACTCTGATTTTCTTCCTTCCGAAAACGATGGTATTTCTTTTCCCAATGTGGGCCAGCATCATTATTATGATACTCGGAATCACCCTAATTGCCAAAGCAATCATGACGGCAAAATCGGAATCACCAGCGCTTGTCTGATAATCTATCTCAAGGCATTGATAATTTCACATTACAACTACAACTTCAATAATTTGGAGTGTTGAAGACTAAAATCACACTATATTTCCATCCGACACTCATGTGCGAGAAACTCATGAAAGGGTGGCGTTTGTTTCGGCCACTGAATAACCATACTGGGCAGCCAGTTGGCCTACTTCTGTCCATCGAAAATGCCGTCAAATGAATCCCTGACCCTGCTCCACAGGCCATATTCGGGGCCTTTCAGTCCCCTCATCAGGGCAACGTACCCAATGAAGGACAGCACGAGTGGAGTGAGCGAGGGGCCGTGGATGTACATCATCGCCTGCCAGGTGAAACCCGGATAGACATCAATCTCCGAAGGGTCATCAGGATTGTAGGCGATGGATTCCAGGTCTAGGTAATCCTGAGAGCCGGTCAAGCACTGTGTATTCCATGGAAACA
>PSPT01000014.1:56488-77446 GCA_004195635.1 Methanobacteriota archaeon | reverse complement strand
GAAGTGGCAAGGTTGCCTCGGTCTAGTAAGCGAAACTTTACACAAGTGCATTCAAAGAATTTCGTGCCAACTGGAATTCCAATAGTTTACGAGTTTAGTGACAACAAATGGAATAAATTACAATCATCATAGAGATTTCAATCGGTGAGAATATGGTAAATCCTCCGCCCAAAACAAGAAGAAATCTTCTCATTGTATTGCTGCTTTGTTCACCATGGTTTGTATGTCAAGTTTGGATTCAAGTTTCCGCCCCAGACGAAGTTTGGACTTCAATGCCGACTTGTCCGAGTGATTCACAAAATTGTGTTCATTTAGGGGGAGGTTCTTCACAATTCGAAATACCTGATGACATGAGCCCCCAGTTACAATCCAATGCCACTACTGTATGGTTATCATTACTTGAGTGGGTGGAAGAAAATGATGTCGAAACGTTGCATAAGGAGACCAATGGCACTTCTGATTACTATATCCATCTTGTACAGAGGACTTCTTTTTGGAGATTCCCTGACGATTTAGTAGTAAGAATTATTCCGAGTGAAACTGGTGATGCAAGTCAAGCATTATCTGGTTCAGTAATAGAAATTCATTCACAAAGCCGTTTGGGCCAAGATGACTTGGGAGAAAATACTCGTCGCTTAGAAGCGCTTCATAGTCACTTGAGTGATGCTGAATCAATTTGGGATTAATATGCGAGTATTGCTGATGATGCGCTGATTCTAGTTTTTACTCATGAAGCGAAGAGGGCTGGCCAATGTCGGAACTCCATTGACCATCTTAATAACACCTCTATCTATAGATTGCTTGTCGGCCAAAGCCTCGCTAATTCTATTGATAGGTGAACATGGAATTCCCTGTAATAATTCCTCGAGTTCCCCTCGTTCAAATTGCTGAACGGCACTCGCAACTACTCCTTCAACCGCATGGCGATTCACCACTCTTCCCTCATTTGTACTCCATTCTTTCAATGAGTTTAGGTTTAGAAGTTCTGTAAGTTTCTGCCATTGGTTATCATTCCCGACAGCGATAACAAACCATCCATCTTTTGCTTCAAAGGCTCTGTAAGGCACTAAATTTGGATGTGCTGACCCCATCGGTTGCGGGTCTTTTCCACTGGCCAATTGGTTCTGGGCTTGGTTGACTAATGCTGCGACGGCACAATCCCAAAGTGAGATGTCTATTTTTTGTGATTCACCTGTCCGTTCGCGATGAAAAAGGGCTGCGAGTATTGCTGATGATGCACTGATTCCAGTAATTACGTCTATCCATGCGACTCCTACTTTTGCCGGTTCACCTTCACCGCTTCCTGTCACCGACATGATTCCCGAACGGGCTTGAAGAGCAAGGTCATATCCGGGCTCATCTCTTCGAGAACCAGTTGCCCCGAAACCAGAAATTGAGCATATTATTTTGTCCTTCGGCAGGGGGCCAATAAGACGTTCAAGTGTCCCTGGCTTGAAATTCTCAATAACAACATCTGACTGAGAAATAAGATTGAGTATCTCTTTGGAGTCCTCTTTGAGGTTCAATCGTATTACTTTCTTCCCGCGGTTACAACTTAACCAGTATGCTGCGACCTCCTCTCCTTCAAAATCAGTAGTAAATGGCGGACCCCACCCTCGTGTATCATCCCCCCAAGGTGCTTCAACTTTGGTCACCGTGGCGCCGAGGTCAGCCAACATCTGTGCTGCATAAGGTCCGGCGAGAATGCGAGATAAATCTAGGACTTTGATACCAGATAGAATTGCCGACATGAAATAGCCGAGGAGGCAGAGGGACTTGAAAATGTGCATGGAATACTTTGTAAATAGAGGAGATAATAGAATTATTTCACATTTTGCAAATAGCGAGAGGGGTTTTCAAGTGGGCCGAAGAGTGAATTGACGGGGAAATAGCAATGAAGCACCACCCACTCGGGTCAATCCCACGATGATGATTTCTTGTTCCGAGTCAATTATGACGAATGATGGGCGAACTGAGTGGGACTCAAACTCACGGTGAATATATGCCTCCGCAAACACCTTCAAATCAAGGAGAACATGGTGTGCAACCAACTGCAACACCTCAACCACAACCATCTCCACAAGCACAAGTTATCGCAAGCCCTTTTTCCCAGCCAGCAACAATATCCCCTACGATATACCAACAACAAGCAATTGCCAACCCATATTCAAGAATACAACCTACGCCAGTTGTGCATTCGGCAATCCAGCCCATTGCCCTTTCACAGGCGCCAAACAACATGATTGTTGCACGATTTCGTTCAGTTTGGAAACCAATATTTCGGCTCTCAATGTTATCAATTATCTGTAGCCTATTGGCACAGGCACTCGTCATGTTACCCTTTGGACTTTTTGCTGGCAAAGCGACACTGAGTCTAGTTGGAGTTATTTGTAGCCTACCCTTGCTGCTTATTTTCGTACTTATGAGAAGACCAAAACTCGCCCACATTATTATCGCCGAGCCCAATCCTGCTGGATCATATATGCATCCACTTACCAAATCTCGGACTTTACAAACCACAGTCCCAACAAAAATGCGTCGTCATCTGATTCGAGACTCTGGCGTTTTTGACATTCCGCCAACAAAAGTCCTTTGGCTGATTTTTGCAATTGGAATTGTCACATCTATTTTTCTAGCAATTTCGCTTAGTTCGGGCAATGACGGCTTAATGAGTATTGGAATAATTCTTTCAATATTCCTTGGCATACCACTTTTGTTTATTGGCTTTTCAGTTCCCGTTTTCGCTTGGTGGTCTTTTTCGAGCCGCAAACTCGGCATGATGACAAGGCAGCACGAGGCGGAAGCAGCGCTTACTGCGGGGATGCTTTCAACCATCCCAGCAATAATGATTAACTCCATTTTCTTCCCGATGTTGCTATCCTTTGGTGGCATTATCGATGACTGGACGATGATGGAATTTAGCGGAACTGACCTAGCAACATTTCTGACATTGACAATCTCAGCACCCATCGGAGAAGAACTTTGTAAAGCAGCGGCCGTGCTTTTATGTGCACGATATATAGATTCCCCGAGGAGAGGTTTCCAAGTGGGTTTCACTGTTGGACTCGGTTTTGCTATTGTTGAAAATTTCATCTATATCCTTGGCAGTTTTGGAGGAGGGTGGGTAATGTTTTCATTGACTGCACTACTAAGAGGAATCGGCTCTATCCCTGGACACGCCCTTTGGACAGGATTATCCGGTCTCGCTATTGGCTGGTTATTGTATCAAAATAAGGATTTATCAGATGCAGTAAACGAGGCTTTGGGGGGTGAAAGACTTTCACCTTCGCATGAGTTAACTTTGCTCGACCCACATACCGGAATGCCGGTGAAGGATGCAACCGGTCAGATAGTATCTGATGCCACCCAAATAATACCCGCCAATAATCACCTTCAATCTTGGAATGCCCAACACAAAATGCAAGTGACTAATGATTCAAAGAAAATGCCTTTACCAAGAGAGGTTTGGATGGGGCTAGGAATTGCCATGCTTGGGCATGCAACATGGAATGGGTCATCGTTTTTCATCGCTTTCCTTGCGGAATCCATTGGCTTTGGAGAAACAGGAATAATATTGACTGAACTTGTTTGGCTATTCGTATTAGTTGGTGCTTCACTTGTTATTGGTTGGCACATTCTCAAGGCTGTTTCTCAGGAACCACATCATCACGAATCCTAATCAAGAAATACGCTGAGGCGTTGAACTGATAGTAAATCGGGTTATTGCTTTGCAAATATCATAGAGGTGTCTGATTTACCTATCATCTTGAGAGGCTCATTTTCTACTTTAGCCTCAAAGGGATTTCAAATGCACCTATAGAACCTCACTTTTCGAAGTAATAAATGGCCTAACACTTCAAAAGGAAACGGTGTCGGACACATGGGAGCGAAGTATGTCTTTTGACCTAAGCGGAGGTTTGGATGGACAAAATGTGTCCATTACTTTGGCCCTTGTACTTACTTTGTTGCTGGCAAGCCGCTTCAAGAATATTCTTGATGCGAAGGGCAGTATTGCAGCAGGAGTACTCGGACTCGTCGTTGGAGCGCTTGGACATTGGTCATGGTTAGTGATCCTCTTAGCCTTTTTACTGAGTTCGCACAAAGCGACTAAATGGAATTGGGAGGAAAAAAGCAAATACGGTTTCTGTGAATCAATTGATGGTTCACGAGGCTGGTATAATGTGGCTGCAAATGGCTCTATGCCCGCAATAATTGCAATTTATTCTTTCACTCAAGGAAATTGGGGAGACATGTTATGGGTATTCACGGCATCTGTAGCAGTGGCAACATCTGATACTTGGGCGAGCGAAATCGGTTGCCTTGACAAGAGAGTTTGGATGATTACAACCATGAAAAAATGCGAACCAGGTGTCAACGGAGGAATTTCAATAAATGGACAATTTGCAGCAATTGCCGGTTCTGCACTCATAGGTATTGTCGCATTAGCAGCGGGATGGCTACCTGCAGGTGGAGACTTGGCTGCGGGAATCACAATGGCCGCTATTGTTACTCTAATCGGCTGGCTCGGTTGTCAAGTGGATAGTATACTGGGAGCAGTGTTTGAGAATCGAGGACTAATGACAAAAGGCACTGTTAATGCCTCGGCAATCACTTTCGGAGTAATTGTAGCTTGGTTCATCTTCCTTTGAAACAAACTTCTTTCATTACCCAACCTGTATTCATTGAGACGGAGGTTTGTTTTACCCCTCGCATGTGGTAGGCTTCATGCGCAAGTCCACTTCAGTGATGCAAAAGCATCGCCGACCCATCTTGCTGGGCTTTATGCTATCAATATTTTTACTTTCTATTTTTGTTGGCCTAGCCAGCACCAACAATGTTTCAGCCGAGGGGGAGGAGGAAGATGATGCCTTTCCCAAAGGCGATATGTTTTGGGATATGCCTGATGAACACCGCCTTTATCTTGCCGGCCAGACAGGGGAAACTGCAAATTTAACACGATTTCGCCCTACTGATTCAAGCCCGACCGGCACCGAAATAGTCGGTTATACGGGTTTTAGTGGAGCACAAGAAATCATCTATGCTGAAGCACCGCCAGCAATAAATAGCATCAATGTAAGTGTAAATCTCAGTGTTTATTTACATGGGATCATAAGGGCACCTACTGCTAATTACTGCAAAGTAACAGGCTGGGGCACACTAATTGACAAGCCGACTCGCATCGATGTAAATATTCTTGTCAATGGACAAGTAATTCACTCCGCTTCTTCAGATGAGATTGTCATTGACACGATAAATGCCGCCGACCCGGCAAATTTCACAATTGATGATGTTGAACTAAATCTTACAATCTTGAGTGGTGGAATCCTCGCACTACAAATAAGCGTTGAACATCAATGCGAAAATTCAGAAGCACAATTCAACTGGGGTTCATTTGGTTCAGCAAGCGGCATTGTTATCGAAGGCAACTTTGTCCAACCGGTGGTAGAAGGAGATGCTGATGACATCGGACTAGCACACATCCAAATGTCTGCAAATTCGCCTTGGGGATTAGATGATCTTTCAAACACAAAACTGACAATCTATGGGCCGATTTATGACGATCAATTTGATACCGATGACTATGACCTCGTGATTCAGGATTTTGATTTGCCAATGGGTTCAAAGAAAATTGAAATGAATCAATCAGCATACACTTGGGTCAGCGATATCCCACTTGAGCCAGGCCATTATCTCGCTAAGTTTTGCCTTCAAGTCGTAGATGGAAATACAATAAATTATTGTCACATTGAGGGAAGTTATCGAATAGTCGTTGAAGAGGATAATGCTGACCTTTTCACCGCTTGGTGGTGGCTAGCCAGTATGTCCTTACTAATGTTAATTGGCTGGCTTGTTTTTGCCTTCAAGCAGGGCTTGTTATACCCGCCTCCAATGATGGCTGCATTTTTGGTGTTGATGTTATTATTGATGCCATTACAGATGCAACTGCCGTCTCTTGGGATGGATTATAATGCCAGAGAAGATGGGCCAGCAACCTCTTTCTCGCTAATTGGTACCTCGGGAGAGGGGGAAAACGAATCTAGTTTTATTCACCTAAATGATTTGTTAGATGGGCATTCTGCCGTGGTAATTGGGGTGTTTCAGCCGGGGTCTCCAAATGCCATTGACCAATATGATAACTTCGCCCGAACATTGGCAAAAACCGATGATATCGCCTTCGCCCAACTCGCCACAGGGAATAACATTCAGTTGATTGATATTGAGGAACATGCGGCAATTGTGAATGGCTCATGGCCAGTTATGGTTGATGAAAAAGATTCCAAAATTGCAAAGCAGTTTCCAACTGGAGCAAGCGATGGTATTGTGATAATTGATTCAAGCCACACCATCACTTGGTGGAAAGTAGGCTCAGCCTCAGACGGAGAAATAATCAAAGCAATAGGTAATATCGACAACGGAGGACAACAGTCCATTACTTCAATATTCAGCTTATTATGGACCTGCGCTTTCACATTATTACTCGTAGCACTACCGAGAAAGAAGTGGGAAGCCCCCGAAGAGCCGCTACCCCCGGGAGGTTATTGGGCGAGCCTCATGCTCAATGGAATGGCAGGATTTGCAGTAGTAGCGCTGCCTATCATCATATTAACAACTATACTCGGAGTCGGAGAAATTTGGCTTTGGATGCAAGTCGGATTGGCGGCATGGCTTATTTTCCAAGCAGCGTTTGTGCTGAAAAAGGGAAGCAGTTTGGAGGCAGGATTCGCCGGTGCATTGCTACGAAAACTATACGCGAAAGGCTACACTGAATGGCGAGGAGCAGATGAAATTCGCAACGATGTACAAATTGGAATTTGGATTGGCTGGTTATCTTGGCTTATGCTTCCGATGCTAATGCCGCAAGGTATTTCGGCAACATTACGCAGTGGTTTGTGGGGTATTTTCATTGGGATAATGTTACTCTTTGGACTCTTTATTTGTGTTGGCTTTGTCAATTTGTTCATTCGCCTAATTGCCTCTTGGGGCGGACCCCTATCGCGAATGTTTGGAAAAATAGGTCAGCCAGAATTTGCTCGATTTTATGGCTTCCTAATACTTCCAATTGCAATATGGATGCTTCTATTTGCAGCAATGCAAGTTAAAGCCGCTGGATTGATATAGATAAGTGAGAATTGTAATAATTCATGGAAGCAAAAGAGATTATACCATGGAGTCCAACAAGGGCAGCTACATTGGCTGCCTGTGCTCAAAGATATGCCCTACAATACGTAGTGGGTGCAAAAGCAAGAATTAACCCCAAAGACAAACCTGCAAGGTGGTTAGGCAAACAGGGAAGATGGAGGTCCCCAATGGACTGCACTGTAATGATTTCAAGAGAGGTACTCCGGTTGAGATTACAAGATGCGAGCGCAGGAACTGTCTGGAGTGAAGCAGTGGTGCGAGGCGAATTATCTCGTCGTTTAAAGAAAACTCTAGATGTGCAATTTGATGATCAGGAGAGGTTGGCTAGGCGGATGGGTTGGAATAGAACTCCGCAACGCCGCGTTACCAAAGTAAGGTTTGGGGAATTAGTTGAAGAGGGCATGAAGCGCCTCCTCTCTGCTGAAAAACATCCTTTACTGGCACGATTATTGAAATCTCCAAAAGATATTGAATGGATGGTTCCAAACCAGTTCCACACTTTTGAAGCCAATGGTGCCCGACTATATTCGGCACCTGATCTCATTATTCGCGAAGGCAGAAAATGGAGATTAGTTCGTATTTCAGGTGATGTAATGAAAGTAAAACCCGCTCCGGTGAAATCGATAGAAATGGATACGATGTTGTTATGGGCAGAACGCGCTGAAGGTTTGCCAAATGGTGCTCACCGATTCAAGTTGAGCCGATTTGGCTGGGAGCGAGGCAAGTGGAAAATATGGACGCAAAAGGGTAGTAAGCGCAGTCGTGAAAATGCAAGTGAATTAGTTAGAAATGATATTCAAGCAATGCGGCATACCAAGCGGCAAATGGGGCCAGCGATGGATATTGACCGCTTACCCTTTGCAGAATCTGAATGGAGATGTCGTGAGTGCCCATATCGCTGGAATTGCCAAGGTTTCAATAATCCAAAAGGTGCAAGGCTGAATCAGGAAATCCGTGAGCGCCGGCTTGCTGATTCTTGGAAAAATGCAGTAATGAAGGTTCAGAAGGCTCTGCAAGAGGAATAAACATACTTCGTCACTTTGTCACAGGATTTGTATTTCGTTCCCAGAAATAACCATCGTGAATCCCCTGAATCGTCGCCCCCAACTCTGCATTTAATAGGCGCTTTATTGCTAACTGGCAATATTCGGCTTCACGCTCAATTCCACAATAGTTTCGCCCGAGTTTTTTGGCAACAACACAGGTAGTCCCTGAGCCCATAAAAGGGTCAAGAATGATGTCACCTTCTTTGGAACTTGCGAGAATTAGTTTGGCGAGAAGTTTCTCGGATTTTTGTGTAGGGTGGTCAGTATTCTCCTTCATTGACCAAAATGGAATGGAAATATCAGTCCATAGATTTGATGGGTGAGTGAGGCGGAAATTGCCCTTTTTTGTTTCATCCCAGTCTTTAGGTGTGCCGTTTACACGATATGGTGCAATCACTTTCTTCTTCAGTTTCACCGCTTCAACATCAAAATAATAATCATCCGAAACCGTGCAAAACCAAATGTCCTCTGAGCAATTTTTCCAATTCGCCTTAGCCCCTCTGCCTTTTTCTCTCTCCCAGGTAATTCGGTTACGAATGTGCAAATATTTTCCAATAATTGGCTCAATAAGACTTGATGTGGTCCAATCTGAGCATACATATACCGAAGCAGTTGGTTTTAGACATTTCAAAATTTGTGAGAACCAAGAGTCAAACCATTCTACATATTCGTCATTACCCATTTTGCCAAAACTACGTTTCCCATATTGTTTGCTAAGATTGTATGGCGGGTCAATAATCAGCAGATCAATGCAGTTCAAAGGGAGAAATTCAAGGCATGAAAATAAATCTTGATGTAGTACTGAATTAGTGATGTCAACAATTGTTGAGGGCATTGCAGATTTTTCAAGGACTCCGACATGCTGCATTAGAGAATCGGCTTCACCCTCCTCAATGAAAAGGGTGCGGTTGCGTGGGGCGCGGGTCTTCACAGATTCTCACAACAAAAACAACTATTTAAACACCGGCGCAAATCGCCATGGGAATTGCATTCATTTGCAAATCAGCATGAGAAATAATGATAATTGTTTCACTTTTTCAATTCCTTTTTCCTTTCAGCAGCCCATACTTTCTCTTCTTTACTTCTTTCACGCAACTTCTCTGCAGCAGGGCTAGCAAAATAGAATTCAGCATAATCAGTAGGGGTGAGTTTTTTATTAGCGAGGAATTTTTTCAGGAACTCTTCGGTGTATTCAGCGTGTAGTAAGGCATGCTCAATCAGGACTTGTACATCATTATTCATTTTGATTGTACTCTCAGCATGTTTGAGAACCTTGTCTGAAATTTTCTTCGCATCACCCAAATAATGTAGAATCCTTTTTACTATCATTTCCAATACTTGGGCATCAATATCTAACTCGCCACGGGCATGATAAACAGACATGTCGCGGGCAATTTTGTAAACTAGAAGGAGGTTTGAATAATCTCCGCTTTGCGAGTTAACTACGACTACAAAACCTGGAACTGTCGGAATGTATGCGACATCTTCAGTTGCTTCTTGCATAGTTGCAGACAATAATTGCTTGTCGAAAACAATGATTGTAAATGGCGAGTCGCGGTTTGCTTTTGTCTCAAGAAGTTGAGACCAAGCGGTTTTTTGCGTGCTGGCTTCAAATCCCTTATCTTTGGCATCACCTGTTTCAATGTTTAAATCTACAGGATCTCCGAGGGCAACACTCTTGTCAAACTTTACTTCTATTCCAAGTACAACTTCAGTTGCAGAGGAAGCAGAATCGGGGGTCATTTCTATCGTAGCAAGCACATCGCCGGTTTTGTTTCCGGCAAAATTGCCCTTCCTTTTGCCTGATTGAACTATTTCATCGCTCCAACCGTTTGATTTGGCAAAATCATCAAGCACATCAACAATAAGGACTTCAGCCTCTTCACCTTTCTTTATTGCAGTCTCTTTAAAAACTGCATCGCGGCGATTTAGCATTAACTTGAAGCGTTCTAATTGCGGGTATATTTCCCTTCCAGCGCTTTCAATCAAATGACCAATGCGATCTTCCATTAATGCCAAGGTGCCAATGTGAAGAATGGCATTGAAGTGCTCCTCATAATCAGATTCCTTAGCGCTTTCGAAAAAATCGTATACCAAACGGTCATTACTTTCAAACTCAGGAAAATTCACACTTTTTGCTTCTTTGTCACATCTAATATTCTTGCGGGCCATATCTACGGCTTGTATCCCTCTCAAATAAAATATACGACACATATTAGTGGCATCGAGAAAATCAACAATTGGCAATATTCAATAACTCAAATTGAAAGAGCGGTTTTGCTTCATGGTTTAAGTAAGGTTAAAAAAATACATGATACATGTTTAGCGACCCAAAACATTTACCTAAAGGTGAAGATGAAGAAACAAGTCCTTTTGAGGACTGCCTGATAGATGCAATATTGGATGACAAGGACCCTCACAATTGCTTTGCCAACAGAGGAGAAGAAGTCTTTGTTTGGCCCAATGGCGGCGGAGGCGATGACGGATACTATTGCTGCAGTAAAGTTTTCATTGATTCCGATAGAGCAGTTGCAATGGGAATTGAAAAGGAGGAACTAATCCGATTCATTAGAGAATATGTAAGAAAGTGTCAAGCTGTGAATAAAATAATCATTACAGGTTCACTCTTTGCAGGAAATAAACTTGGAGTCCTAGGGACAACAGGAAGAAAAAATACCTCATTTGGAGCATTTATTGCTGGTATTAACGTATTGAAAGCAAACGGGAAATCTGGAATTATTAATCACTCAAGACTATTTGAGCCCTCTCCACTTTCAGTAGTAATCATTTCAAAGCAAGGAAAGGGGCCAACAACCCAACTAATTCGACATTTGTACCGTTGAAAGCAAATGCGTAGGAAATAGATATCTTGAGACAAAACAAATACATTCGCAAATAATAGGGAAAAGGTGAAAACATGGCAAAGATAAACGTAAATAGCAAAAAAAATAATGAAGGACTGAACGTTGAAGAATTTGAAGAACATTTTGATGAAGAAGCAATGAAAGAACTTGAAAAGCAAATAGAGAAAAATTCAACCAAGGGGGGAAAAGAACTGATGAAAAGCGATATTGACCAGGATATGATGGCTATGCAAGACACATATTTTGTTACACCATGGGGAAAGATATCCCATGTGGAAATCTCAAATCTACTAAAGATGGCAAGAAAATCTTGGTCTGCAAGTGAAGAAACATACTGTCAAGCACACCTTGACATTCACGAGTTTATTGGCACTGAAGTGGAGACAGATAGCCATTCTAGAGAGTATTCAGGGACTTACGGAAAACTCATTTTCTATTCAGTTGGAAAACTAATTGAGGAAGAATTTGATTTGGTATTGACTACAAGGTATAACGAGAAAGGAGCAAAACTTCCACCAACCAAAAAATCCGTGAAAATTGGTCCCGACTTGGAGGTTGATGCCACTGCAAGCGGTTGGTACCATGCTATTCATAAAGAATCAAAGAGAAAATATGCAATCCAAGTTTACATTGATTATGGCGGAGAATTTTGCGTTTCCAGCCATTGTGATTCTACCTTAGGTAAGGCAAGTGATTTCATTAATATGGTTGAAAAGTGGTTCACTGAAAAGGGACCTCTAAAGGGCTCAGTTGTCAATGCTGAATTGGATTTCTTGGAAATTGATGTAAATTATGGAATGGATGATATTGTTCTTGACGAGAAAATCACAAACTCATTGCAACTCAATGTATTCGGATTCCTCAAAAACATGGAGTCTCTCAAAACTTTAGGGCTTTCAACCAGCAGAGGAGTATTGCTCGCCGGACCACCTGGCACTGGGAAAACTTCTTTTTGCAGAGCAGTATTAAACAACAAGGATGAATCAACTGCCTTTTATGTCACATCCGATGATGTATCAACAGTTGGCACAATTACTGAAATATACAAACATGCCAGATCATTTGCTCCTTCAATTGTAATTATTGAAGACATAGATACATTGGGTGGACTTGACAGAAGAATTGGCTCAAACCCATTACTCGGAGAACTATTGAACGCCCTTGATGGGGCAGAAGATAACACAGGTGTAATCACCGTAGCAACCAGTAATCATGTCAACCATTTGGATGAGGCTTTGAGAAACAGACCAGGAAGATTTGATGCAATTATTGAGGTAGGACTGCCAGACAAGGATGCTCTTTCTGCATTGATGCTCAATGTTGCAACCTCACACAACATAAAAATCAACTTTAATGTCGGCAAAGTTGCTGCAAAATTAAACGGACTAACCGGTGCATGGGTCAAAGAATTGCTCACCCATTCAGCACTGATTGCGCTTGATGAGGGGGCTGCAATAGACAAACTTGTTATCTCAGAGAAAATTATTTCTGTTGCACTTGAAGATGTTCTTTCAAGAGCTAACATTGCTTCTGAACCACCCACACATTCTGCAACAATTGGTGCCACTAATAAGTCACCAAAAGCAAGCGCAGGTGGTTTTGAACTATACGGATGAAGTTCTACTTCGCAAGTGTAATTACTTAGAACGAGATATTTGCGGATACATTGTGCGCTTTATTCCGAGGCCAAATGTTGTTTAGGCTGAAGGTAGTTTGGATAATAGATCCTCTAATGCACCTTTTGGGTCAGCAGATTTTGTAACGCCACTGGCGAGAAGAACACCCTCGGCTCCGAGTTCCAAAGCAGCAAGTACATCCTCGCCGGTTTTTACCCCAGCACCGCATAGTACTCGCACATTGGGATTTACCGACTTAACCAGGGCAACGGTATCAGAAATAATTTTGGGATCAGCAGAGGTAACTGAAATATCCCCTCCAATCAATTCTGGAGGCTCAACTGCGATAAATGTTGGACTTGGATTCATTGCTGCCAGCGCCTTTGCCTCATCTAGGTCAGCTGCACATGCGCACACCGGAATCTTTCCATCTAATTGGGATAGAAGAGATGCGACATGACTCATCTCAACTTTGTGCTCAGCATGATTAATCAAAGTTCCAACTGCTCCTCGGTGAATCGCAGTATCTGGTTGTAGCCAACCTGTGTGAGAACCCAGTCCGACAGGGTCAAGATGTTGGGCCCAGATTTCCAAATTGGCGTTTGCAGCAGCAACAGAACTCAAATCAAAAGCAGAAACACACAACACCATCCTTACACCCTTAGCCTCGACTTGGGACATTAAATTCGCCAGTGAGTCAGCCCCATCTCCTTGGGCTGAGGCATATGTCTTGGCATTAACAACTACGAGAGGTGCATCATTGCTCTGCATGATTTATCCTGCGAGGGTATTATTCAAGAGGCTATGCCCTATAATAACCAAAATATCTTTGAAAAATAAGTTAAATTTAGAAAGTAGTAAAGGGAAAATGAAAAAAATACCGGCTAAATCATTGTGGCCCTTTGCCTTTTCTATTTTTGCCGCCGAATTTGCCATCTTGGTTGCCGCCGCCGAATTTGCCGCCGCTTCCGTTTCGGCCGCCTTTACCGCCACCACGAGGGCCGCCTCGGTCTCCATCGCGACCTCCACTACGGCCTCCACCTTTACCGCCACCAGAATCTGAGCTTCCGAATGGTTTTCCTCCGCTACCGCCTTTGCGGCCACTTCCATAATTACTACGAGTATCTCTGCGTTCTCCATCGCCGCCGCTACGACCGCCTTCTCGACCGCCTTCTCGACCGCCTTCTCGACCGCCTTCTCGACTGCCTCGGCCACCGCCGCCGCTTCTGCCGCCATCGCGACCTCCACTACGGCCTCCGCCACCGCTTCTGCCGCCATCGCGACCTCCACTGCGACCTCCGCCGCCGCTTCTGCTACCATCACGACCTCCGCCACGTCCACCTCTTCGGTCTCCGCCTCGGCCACCGCCGCCGCTTCTGCCGCCATCGCGACCTCCGCTGCGACCTCCGCCACGTCCACCTCTTCGGTCTCCGCCTCGGCCGCCGCCGCCACTACGCCCACCACGGTCATTACGACCAGAATCATGGGTTGGTTGTCGACGAGGGCGTTTTGCACTCTTTAGAGCCTCGGGGTCAATTTCGGGCAATTCGCTGAAATCAGGAGGGTTGAAATCATATCTGATTCCAACTTCTTTTTGAATTTTAATGTAAGAACTCTTTTGCGCTCGCTGAACGAAACAAATGACTATACCACTTTCCCCAGCTCTTGCGGTTCTTCCACTTCGGTGCTTGTAGGCCTTGCCATTTTCCGGAGGGTCGTAATGAAGTACACACTCCACTCCCTTGACATCAATGCCTCTTGCTGCTACATCAGTAGCCACTAGCACATCACACCAACCTTCAGAAAATTTCTCCATTGCTCGGTCACGTTGGCGCTGAGAAAGTCCACCATGTAAAGTTGCGATGCTTAAGCCATCATATCCTAAGTCGTCTCCTACACGGTCTACACCTCTCCGTGTTCTACAGAAAACGATGGTTCTTCCGCATCGGCGAATTACTTCACTAGTTAAGTCTGGTTTCATTGAACTCTTGAGAAGCCAGAAATGGTGAGTCATACTTTCCATACTGACTTCCTTTGGCCCAACCTCAATAGTTACTGGATCGTTTTGATAATCTCGGACTAAATCCGCAACTTCATCATCTAATGTTGCGCTGAAAAGAATTGTTTGTCGGTCAGGAGCACAGTTGTCAAGCAAATAACACACAGGGTCAATGAAACCCATATCTGCCATTCTATCGGCTTCGTCAAGTACTACAATATTAACTCCGGAAAGGTCAACATCATTACTTTCCATCAAATCAATAAGGCGACCTGGGCATGCAACAACAATGTCAACACCACGGTCCAATGCCTTTCGCTGCTTACCATAGGAGGTGCCTCCATAAATTGACATTATTTCCAAATCCTGCTTATGTGCAAGCGGAGTGAGAACGGTTGTTATTTGTTCTGCTAATTCTCTTGTTGGGGTGAGTATTAGAGCAGTAGGGCTATTTCGAACTTCGGCTTGCTTACAAATCGTGACCATTGGTAGGCCGAATGCGAGAGTCTTTCCCGAGCCAGTTGGCGCCCTACAACATACATCCTTCCCAAGTAATGAATCGGGGATTGCCTCCTTTTGAACCTCAAAGGGTTCTGAAATACCCTGTCCCAATAACAACTGAGAAAGACCTTCGGGGACGCCGAGATCGGTGAAACTAACACTATCTGCCACATGTTGTGCCGCCAACCAGCCCTATTTAGTATCCTCAGTGTACAATTACATCTTCATGCGAGCAAATCAACGCGATAATGAAGTCCAGCATTGCCATTGAAAGGAACATGTAATGGCTCTTTTACCATAACTTTGAACCATTACCTGAATCATAAAGTACTCTCAAATTCTTATTCATCTTGTGGCCATTTACCGCCAGATTGAGTGTGATTTTCGGGAATTATTGAATCATAATCAATGACTACATTTTCCAACTTTGCTCCAGCGCCAACAGATGTCCTAGCAGCAATCATGCAACCAGACACTTTTGCATCGTCGCCTATTCTTACATCATGCAAGCAAGCAGTATCTTTGACTTCAACATTCTCGCCAATTGAAATGCCTTTGGCAAAAGCTGAGTTTGCAATTATTGCACTCGCAGAAATATTGGCAACTGCTCCCTCTACATCTTCGGCCCAACATTGTTCAACATTCGGCACAGACCCACCATTTACCCATCCACCATAGGAAATAACCGTTTTTGCAGCGATAATGTAAGATTCAGGAGTTCCGGCATCAACGAAATGACCTTCAAATGGATAACCGAATAATTGCCCTGCTTCAGCCATCTCGGGGAATACTATCCGCTCCATGCTGAATGCCCCCTCCGGCATCAAATCAAAGACCTCTGGCTCGAGTAAGTAAGTGCCTGCATTGATGAGATTTGAAAATGCGTCTTCGCGCTTTGGCTTTTCTTGAAAACGTCTAATTACTCCTGAATCCTCATTGAAATCGGCAACACCGAAACGACTTGGGTCCTCAACTTGCCAAAGTGAAATTGAACCAAGCCCACCTTTGGCTTGGTGGTTCTGAAGCATATCTTCCACTGATAAACTGGTCAATAAATCTCCATTTATCACACAGAAAGTGCCACCTGAAAGGTAATCGCGGCAGTTTGCTATCGCACCACCAGTTCCGAGCGGCTCAAATTCCTCTACAATAACTACCTCATAACTCAAGTCCACATTATCAAAGTGATTACGCATTTGTTCTATTCCAAAACCCGCAGCGATGATGACTTTTCCAACCATTTTTGCCGGCAAAATACTGACTACATGCTCAATCATCGTTCGATCCAATATTGGCAATAACGGTTTTGGATGATGTTTGGTCCAAGGGCGCAATCTGGTGCCAAATCCACCAGCCAACACAATGACGTCCATGGCACCTCCGACAAGGGTTCGGGTCAAGTCATTTACGGAAAGAAAACATAAGAAAGAAGAGTTGTTAGAAAATCGTTGTTTGGCGATAAAATACAATAACTAGGGGTAGTAATTAATCAACCCCTTAAGCAAAGTGTTCAAAGAGCACCTCTAATTGGCGAGGTTTGAGGGAAATCCGTGAACATACACGAATACCAAGGTAAGCAACTTTTCAAAGAAGCAGGCGTGAAGGTCTTAGAGGGCATACACTGCACCACAGTAGAGCAAGCCAATGAAGCCTACAAAACTCTCAACTCAAAGGTAGTGGCAGTCAAGAGTCAAATCCACGCTGGAGGAAGAGGAAAAGGCACAATGTATCACCCCGAAAGCGGAGAATTGGTAATGGAAGGTGGAGTGAAAATCGCTTTTTCAGCAGATGAAGTAAATACCTATGCAACAAACATTCTCGGCAATAATTTAGTCACGATTCAGACCGGCGCGGAAGGCAAAATCGTCAACAACCTCTACGTTGAGGCTGGATGTGCAATCGCTCATGAATACTACCTCGCAATCCTAGTGGACAGAGAAGAGAAATCAATACTCATAATGGCATCAACTGAAGGTGGAGTGGACATTGAAGAAGTTGCAGAAAACACCCCTGAACTACTTCACAAAGTTTGGATTGATCCCTCGGCTGGTCTTTTGGGATTCCAAGCAAGGAATCTCGCTGCCAAACTCGGGTTAGGAAAAATGGCTGGCCGTTCATTCCAAAAAATGTTATTCTCGCTTTACCAAATGTTCACTGCGCGCGACTGTGCAATGGTTGAGATTAACCCCCTTGTTCGAAGTGAAGACGATGAAATCATTGCGCTTGATGCAAAAGTCAGTTTTGACGAGAATGCATTTTTCCGCCAAAAGCAAGTATTTGAGGACATGCGCGACTTATCCGAAGAAGAGCCAACTGAAGTCTTGGCAAAGGAAACTGGTCTTTCCTATGTGAAGTTGGACGGCAACATTGGTTGCTTAGTCAATGGTGCTGGTCTCGCTATGGCCACTATGGATGTCACCAAATTATATGGTGGCGAGCCAGCGAACTTCCTTGATGTCGGTGGAGGTGCTGATGAAGAACAAGTAAAAACAGCATTCAGCATTATTCTTAAAGACCCAAATGTCAAAGGAATATTGGTCAATATTTTTGGTGGAATTATGCGCTGCGATATTATCGCAAAAGGCGTCATCGCAGCGACAAAGGCTCTCGAATTGGATGTACCATTAGTAGTTCGCCTTTCAGGAACCAACTTTGAGGAAGGAAGAGCAATTCTCTCATCCTCCGACTTGAATATCCACAGTGCAGAAACGCTTGCAGAAGGGGCGCAGAAAATAGTAGAACTCATCGGAGGTGGACAATAATGGCAATTTGGATTGAGGAGGATGCAAAAGTTTTGGTTCAAGGAATCACTGGAACACAAGGACATTTTCACGCTGACAAAATGGTCGAATATGGTACTGTAATTGTCGGCGGAGTTACCCCCGGAAAGGGTGGGCAGACAGTAGAACTACAGGGCAAAGATTTCCCTGTTTTTGACAGTGTAATCGGAGCCATTGAGGCAACCGGCGCTGATGCAAGTGTCATTTATGTCCCACCACCATTTGCTGGTGCCGCAATAATGGAAGCAGCAGACGCATTTTACCGAGCCAAGGGCGAGGGTGTAATCATCTGCATTACCGAAGGAATCCCCACTCTTGACATGGTCAAAGCGGTAGCCTATGTCAATGACCGCGAAGGTGTCCGACTAATCGGCCCAAACTGCCCCGGAATCATTACTCCAGGTGAAGTTGGTGGAGCAAAAATCGGCATCATGCCAGGACATATTCACGCTAAAGGGCGAATTGGAATAGTTTCAAAATCAGGAACATTAACCTATGAGGCAGTTGCCCAAACTATGAGCATTGATGAAGGTCAGTCAACCTGTATTGGAATTGGTGGAGATCCAATAAACGGAACTGGTTTTATTGATTGTTTGAGAGACTTCGAGGCGGATTCGCAAACCGAGGCCATAGTAATGATAGGAGAAATTGGCGGTACTGCTGAGGAAGATGCTGCTGCTTGGGCAAAGGATAATGTCAGCAAGCCAATTGTTGGATTCGTTGCAGGAGCAACAGCACCTCCAGGCAAGAGAATGGGCCATGCTGGCGCAATTATTTCAGGTGGAAAAGGGACTGCAGCAGACAAAATCGCCGCATTCAAAGATGCTGGAATTCATGTTGCAAATGACCCTTCTGAAATTGGAGCAGTTTTGCTAGTTGCTTTGAAAGAAGCAGGGCTTCGTTAACCCGAAAGGGCACTCAGTGCGAAGAAAATCAATATTATAACGCCAATAACTGCCAATACTCCTAAAACAAGTAATACAATACCAAGTCCGACTCCAAAATTTGCAATTATTGAGTCAGCACTCCTCACCTTATTATTCGGAACTCTGGGGGCAACAGAGATACCGGGGGTAACAATTGCCTTGCCATTTTCCCACTCAATAGTATTGGTTGCACCATCTCCTGCTAAGAATTTGGATGCTGCTTGCTCCCGCCCTATCAGCGATAATACAATCCCCAATGGCACGAGAATAAAACAAGAAAATAAGCGAATACGGGTTGAAGGTGCGTCAAATATTGTGTATTTTGTTTCACATGACTCATGCTCTTCTTCGATTCCATCGTTATCTAAATCCGCATAAAATGTTCCAGAACAATCCCACTCATTTGTCAGGCTACTGGCGGTCAAAAAAAGAAATATTGCTAGCAGACCTATTCCAAGACCTACGTAACCTAGATTGATCGAAAATGTACTGCTTGGCAATTGTTCATCTTTAATAAATTGGGATGGATTTTGGCCAAATGTAGGATTAAATGTTTTTTTGCAGGAAGGGCAACTCAATTTTCCTAAATAATCGCTGGGATATTTGAGGAGTGAATCGCAGTTAGGACAATCCACCTCGGTCTTTATTGGCGAGAAATCCTCATTTTCCTCCTCATCGAAGAGGTAGAACTCACTATCACTCTCCTCAAGACGAGAAATAAGTACCGACTTATTACCCGAAACTGGAAGATCTTGCTCCTTCAAAAGTTGTTTTAATTCAACGACGGTCAGAGAATTTAGGTCACCCACAAAAAAGTTGAATACTGTCAAGGAAATAAAGATTGGCCCGATATCATCCATTTTATTACCACCTACTAATGGCTAAATTGATGAAGTGCCGGGATTCCAATCCTTTTTCACTCGGATATAGGCCATTCGAAATTGAAGCCATTTCACTTGATATTGTTTATATGATGTCGCAAGGGTTCTACCTTTTACTCCGAAAGAATATTGCTTTTAAAGGTCAAACTGAGGGCTCTATTCATCGTTATCCTTCAAAAAGTAAGCATGGGAAATTGATGTATCATATTCAAGTGTGAGAGTTTGCACCAGCATATGTGTCACTTGATACTTGGTTGCAGATAGCGATAGTTTGCTCGTTGGGAGCAATGTCACCGGGCCCTTCTCTATTAGTCGTGATTAGAAATACCTTATCTGGAGGAAAGAAACAAGGAATGGCTTGTGCAATTGGCCACGGAATTGCCTTTTTCCTTTATGCCGGTTTGGCGGTGACTGGAATAACATTGTTAGTACAAACTTTACCCGTAGCAATAACGGCACTACAAATTACTGGCGGATTCTTTTTACTTTTCATTGCAATTCAAATGCTACATTCCAGTAAGAAGGGCCATTCTATAGAAGGCGTCACTTCTCCTCAGACTCCCGCACCCTCGGCCGAGCAACGAGCAAATACTCAAAGGGGATTTACAGAAGGTTTCATGATTGCATTTCTCAACCCCAAAATAATGGTATTTCTAATTGCAGTATTCAGTTTATTCGTGACTCCTGAGGCTGGGGCGATTGAAAAAATAGGCATGGCTGGAATGGCAGGGATTATTGATGGAGGTTGGTACCTGATTGTTTCAATCATTTTAGCCGGCACCCCCTTATTGCGCAAGATGCAAGAAAGAAAGCATGTCGTTGAAGGTTGGCTCGGAGTTTTTCTGCTAATTGCAAGTATATTGCTTCTCATAAATGCAACCATTTCTGCCAATATCATCTAATGATTATTGAGTATAGAAATATAGTTGACTAACAAAACATGTTGAATATCAATCAAATAATGAAACTCAAATAATGTCAAAAGACAGGAGCAAGGAATACCTTACATTCAAGGCGGGCCGCGACGCTTTGGCCCCTTAGGACCGCCTTTAGGAGGGCCGCCACTTTTCCCGGGAGGGCCGCCACTGCGACTTGGACCACTAGATGGACCGCCACTTCGGCTTGGACCGCCAGGGGGACCGCCACCGCCACGACCAGGAGGACCGCCACTTCGGCTTGGACCGCCACCACCACTGCCACGACCA
>PSPT01000014.1:0-56480 GCA_004195635.1 Methanobacteriota archaeon | reverse complement strand
TCCGGGAGGACCGCCACTGCCACGACCAGGAGGACCGCCACTTCGGCTTGGACCGCCAGAGGGACCACCACTTTTTCCGGGAGGCCCGCCACCGCCACGACCAGGAGGGCCGCCACTTCTTCCAGGAGGGCCGCCACTTCTTCCAGGAGGGCCGCCACTTCTTCCAGGAGGACCTCGACTTGGAGGAGCATCACCCTCTTCTTCAAATTCAGCGCCACAGTGTGAACAACGAGGATCTGAGTCAGCGACTAAGCCACCACACATCTCGCAAGCAAACATATCTTCTTCATCTTCCTCAGCATTTCCTGCGCCGAAAACTAATTCCATTTCGCCATCTTTACTACAGAAGAGACTTACACTTGTAGTCATGCTAATCCCCTTTAGGGCTAACTCAGTTGAAATTGCATGTTGGAAAGCACCAGCTAAATCAGAGGGAGTATCTAAGACTCTACCGTCATCAATAAATGTAACATTGACTGCCAATTGGTCACCTGCAGATTTTATTTGAGGAGTTTCTACAGCAACACCACGCTTTCGCGCAACTCTGCGAACGGCAACTTCGGCCATTCTTCGCAAGAGGCTTGGAGCAGGGCCTGCCTCAGCATCTTCCCCACCCATAGTATTCTTGAGTAGGTCAGCAGCCGGATTTGCAGGTTCATTACGTAAATGCGCTGGAAGTTCTCCAGAGATTGATTGCAAAACACTTGCTGCGCTATCGTGATTCATCTGAAGCCATGCGCTCCGGCGCTCGCCTTTTACTGCTTTCTCTGCTTCGGCAATACGATTGACAATATCATCAGTATGACTTACAGAGGAATTTGGTTCTGCAAGTGGATTAGCAGAATCTTCAACCGGAGTAGGACTATTTGGTGATTGCCCGGCTATACTAGATAGAGGAGCACCACCAACTATTGGCATATCTGAAACTTGAGGTGTTTGGGCCGAAGTTGTTGGAGCAGGGCCGGAAGCCATGCCTTGGGCGATTTGCGACATGAGGTCGGTTGGCATTGCGGCAGGCTGGCTCGCAGCCTCACGTTGCTGGCGCACCGCTTCGCCACTTACTACACCGGTATTTCCTCCACCTGTGGCCGCTCCACCACCTAAAGCAGAAGCAAAACCAAACTCGCCTCTTGAGAGATTTTGACGTGAACCACATTCAGGGCAAAATATACTGTCGTCAGGAATTTGTTCCGAACATGACGAGCACTCCACACCATCCCCTCCGACTGTTGGGCTTATTACTGGGTCAAAACCCTTACTCTAAAAAATAGGGTGAAATTGCGATGATTTGACATAATAATTAATGCCAACCAATAATATCGGTGAATAATATTCACCGCAACATTTCTACTCAAGAGAAAAGGAAAGACCATCAGAAAAGCGAGCATTGATGGAGTAAAGCCTCAGCGCACTATTTGGTGGAGCAGGCATATGCAGGTAATTGTTGTCGGAGGCGGTATTGCCGGAATCTCTGCGGCACTGGCATTAGCAGACTCCCCTGATGTCGAAAAAGTTGTTCTTCTCGAGGCGAGAAAGCACCTTGGCGGACGTGTTTCGTCGGTAAAGGACCCTGTGACCGGCATGGAATTGGACAATTGTCAGCATGCTTGTTTTCGTGTTTACGCTCGTTTTTTGCAATTATTAGGGAGGGTCAATGCCCAATCATCAGTACGGCTACAACAAAGAACAAACCTTCCTTTTATCCAAACTAATTCAGGTGTATCTGCTTCATTGAGAGATGGACGACTTTCTCCACCGAATCATATGCTTGGATCAGTGCTGAAATTTCCATTTCTTTCGTTAAAGGATAAAATGGCTATGAAAAAAGCGGTCAAAGTGCTTCAAAAATTGACCGAGCGGCAACGCATGGATCTCGACGACATTCCCTTTGATGAATGGTTGAGAAATAATGGCCAAACTGAACGATCAATTGAGCGGTTTTGGGGGTTTTTTGTGCTTGCAGCACTTAACCTTCCTATTGGAGAGGCATCGACTAGCGTCTGTATATTATTATTTAAACGAGGGCTTTTTGGCTCTGCGGATGCATTTGATGCTGGTGCATTTACCAACCATCTAACGGCAGCAATTGACGAGCCAATTCAAAAGGGTTTACAGGATGCAGGAGTGGAGATAAGGCTCAATGCAAAAGTGAATCAACTATTGTGGAGGGACGGTGTATGTGTTGGTGTCCAACGCGGTGAAGAAAAAATACTCGCCGATAATGTTGTCCTCGCCACACCCCAGCATATTACTGCAAAATTGCTCAATCCCACGATGCCAATAATGGCAGATAATACTGAAACTGACCATGCTGCGGTAAACAAAGTAGACTCTACTGCACCTCAGCCCAGTGCCGTTCCTTTTGCCGCCATGGAGGTTGCGGAGCGACTTAAATGTCTGGGCTATAGAGCATTAATTGGAATTCACGCAATCTATGAGGGAATGAGAATCCCAGAAAATGTATTCTTCTACAGAATCCTTGATGAACCGCTAATTCAAATGATATTTAATCGCAATTCGGAGCTCAGCGCAGAAGTTATTGCACCTGATACTCAATGGCTATCGGTACCTATTAGTGGAGCTGATTCCTATCTAAAAATGACCGACGAGGCTCTGCAAGCAGAATTTGAGAAAATCGTTGACAAATTGTGGGAAAATAAAAATGGGGCGGAACTAAAACGATTTTTTGTTGTGCGCTCCAAACTGGCAACATTTGCACCAACTCCAGGTAGCAGCAAAATGCGCCCAGGTTCCGGCGAAGTTGGCTTTGGAATTACACTCGCCGGAGACTATACCGACCACGGCTGGCCTTCAACAATGGAAGGCGCGACGAGATCGGGTTTACTTGCAGCAGCACATATCTTGAAAATGAACTGGAATCAAGATGAAGATTGGCCCAACTGGCCAACTCCTCCAAAGCGTGGGGACAAGGGATGGGGAATCTGGGATTGCAAATAACCGGCATTCATTTAACGAGAAACAAATCAAGCACAGGAAACAATGATGCGAGTTTATCAAAAGGGACGCAGGTACGGCAGAAGGAGGGAGATACTGTGGGTGAGAAATACGAGTGGGGCGAACACAGTGTTTCCGACAAGGATATTTCACTGGCAGGATACGGGCAACATCAAACTCTTTCTGCCGCCCAAGCACACTGCACAGACATTGCAAAGTCCCATTATGAGAATTTTATTATCGCCAATAAATTTACTCCTGCCGATAAGCGCCAACACATAGAAAATATCTACGCCTATTGCCGATATGGCGATGACCTTGGAGATGAGGCGCCTTTTTCAGACGAGATTCGCTGGCAATTATTGGACGAATGGGAAGATGACCTCGCACGCGCATATGGGTTGCCAGAAGGGAAAACCACACCGGATGAACTTGCTGAATTAGAGGCGAATGAAGAAGCACCTGTGCCTTGGTCCGGTATTCCTAAACACCCAATCCTCATTGCTGTTGCCCATACCTCAACTGAGGTAGGAATTCCTTACTTGCCGTACTGGAAGTTAATTCAAGCCTTCAAAATGGACCAAATAAAGAAGCGCTATGAGACCTGGGAAGAATTGCGAAAATACTGTTATTACTCGGCTGACCCCGTCGGACACTTATTCCTATATGTCTATGGGCACGATGATGAAGAAATGCGGGCAAAGGCAGATAATACGTGCACTGCACTGCAATTGGCCAACCATTGGCAGGATGTTTCTAGAGATTTACAACAAGGACGTTCTTACTTACCTAGTGAAGATTTGGAGCGATTTGGCTATACCAGTATTGACTTGGAAAACCGCGTGGCCGACCAACGCTGGAAAGAATTGATGAAATATGAGGTTGATAGAGCACAAAAATGGTTTGATGAAGGCAAGACTTTGTGGAACGAGATTGACCCGTTGCTCGCCGTTGACCTACAAATGTTTACCATGGGAGGAGAGGCTATTTTGGAGTCCATTCGAAAACAGAATTATGATACTTGGAAACGCCGACCGAAGGTTGGAAAGTTGAAACAGTTTTTCTTGCTACTGAAAGTTCGGCGGCTTTGGAAACGGGCTCAACGCAAGGCAAGAGTCTAAAGCAGATGGAGTTTCGGTTCCAAAGAGGGAGGAGTAAAACATGTTGGAAAGGCGTAAACCAAGTCTGCTTGAACCACTCCTTGGAGATGCGAAAACTAGGCCGCATATTGAAGAGCCTAAGCGCATGGCATTGGACCGGCTTCGTGCTGCAGTAGTATTAACGAAGGATGCAGTGCATGCGGTAAGTATTACCGCAGTTGAAGCATTTAAAAGCGGTGCAGAATATGTTGGATTGCGAGCAATTCCTGAAGAAATGGCCAACCCATTTGAAAAAGTAGATGCGCCAATTTGGGATCAATACCCCCCGCAAGAATTAGTCGCAATCGCTTTCCAATATTGTGAATCTTTGACGCGTAGAGAAGCTGGAAACTTTTATCACTCTTTCAAGTATTTACCAGATGAGCAACGTCAAGCAATGTGTGCAGTTTATGCCTTTTGTCGTCGCGCTGATGACATCGCCGATGGTGATTGGAAAGATGTATTTCCCGGAGGTCTTGGCGAGGATGACCCCGAGGCGATTGCATACCGTGCAAAACTGGAAGCGCTTTCAAATAAGTCAACCGTTATTGATCAAGAAGCATATGAGACTAAACTCACACAGTTGTTTTTCTTCCGTAAAAAACTCTCAACTTGTTACAACGGACTTACCTCAACCGACCCTGTTTTCATGGCTCTAAAGGACACAGTCAACAAATACAATATTCCTCGTGAGTACTTTGACGACCTAATTTCGGGGATGGAAGACGACCTTTTCCACAACCGATACCGTACCTTTGATGAATTATACCTATACTGCTATAGAGTGGCAAGTGTAGTTGGATTAATGTGTATTGAAATTTACGGATATGAGGACCAAAAGGCCAAGCGCTATGCCGAATCTTGGGGCATTTTCATGCAACTAGGAAATGTATTGCGTGATGTCGGAGAGGACATTGGGCGTGACCGAGTTTATTTACCAATGGATGAATTAGAGGCAAATAATATTTCAGATACTGAACTTGCAGGTGATGTCAGACGAAATCCACAATGGGAAGCATACACAATTGCATATGCAAAAAGAGCAAGAACTTACTTGCGAGAAGCGAAGAAGTTGTTACCACTCTTGCCTCGACGCACAAGATATAGCCCCGCAGCAATGATTGCATTTTATGATGCCATTTTGAAGCAAATTGTCAAGAAACAGGGTGATGTGTATTCCTCTAGAGTAAAGTTGAGTAAGCCACAAAAAATATGGCTCGCTGCCGCAGTATATGCAAGATACCGATTTTTGCCATTCTTTTTGACCCCTGTATGGGACCTATTTGCAGTGTTTGGATTGCTCCCTAAGGTTTGAAAGCACCCGCCTCTCTGCGCCAACTAGATGAGCCCATCATTGGACACCGAGGACTCCTTGCTTGAGAGACTTACTCCTTTTAGAATTCGTGAAGTATTACTCGTTTCGAGTCATTTTGACCATTATGTCTTGGAAGAATCGGGACACCTTTCCGAATTAATGGCTAATGAATACAGTAGCCTTGACCTTTCTCAGGCACCGAGAATCATACATTCACCCGATGCAGAAGATGCACTAGTAATGCTTAAAACAAGGAAATTTGATTTGGTGATTACAATGAGCCGCATTGGCGATATTGCAGTACATGACTTCGCACAACAGGCAAAAAAAATATGCGGTTCGATTCAAGTTGTCCTCTTGACCTACAATACCCGTGAATTAGCAACACTACGTTCAGGAGGTGGAATAGACAAGGTCTTCGTCTGGTCAGGAGATAGCATGATTTTCCTGTCAATTTGTAAATTGATTGAAGATGAGAAGAACGTTCAACATGACATTGATTATGGAAATGTTCAGGTTATTCTGTTGGTCGAAGATAGTCGCCGATTTTATTCTGCTTACCTCCCTCTTCTTTACACCCAACTTCTGAAACAGACCACACTCCTAATGGGTCAAGGCGCAAATGCCTATGAAAAATTGTTGCGCCTTAGGGCTCGCGCTAAGATCCTTCTCGCGGTAAATTATGAGGAGGCTGCACTTCATATTGAGAGATATCACAATAACATTATTGGCGTATTTACCGATGGCAGATTCCCTTTTCAAAATGGAGAAAGGAGTACTGCAGGTCTAGAATTAATAAAAAATATTCGAAAAGAACACCCGCACATGCCAATCTTATTTCAAAGCAAAAATGAGGAGTTGCGTGAGCAAGCGGAAGCACTTGGCGCCAGTTTCCTGCATAAGGAAGACAGTAAATTATACCACCAAATCTCAGACTTCATGACAAGCAAAATGAGTTTTGGTGACTTCATTTTCCGCAACGCAGAAGGTGAAGAGATTTCACGTGCAAGTGATTTGCGAGAATTGCGTCAATGTTTGAAAGATGTACCACTTGATGTTTTTATTGAAAGAGCAAAACGAAATCATATTTCACACTGGATGCGGACGCGAACTGAATTTACCCTTGCAACTGAACTTCGTCAGAAGAAACTCGCTGATTTCCCATCTATTGAAATTGCAAGAAATTTTCTAATTGAACGAATCGGTCAATATTTGCATATGCAGAAAATGCGCCGTATTCAAGACCATGCACCAGGAGAAGAAGGTTCTGGATTTCAGCGTCTTGGAAGTGGAAGCCTAGGTGGAAAGGGCCGCGGCCTAGCCTTCTTTTACACACGCATGCCTGATTTAAGATTAAGTGATGCATTCCCAGATGTGGAAATAATAATTCCAAAAACATTGGTAATTGCTACAAAAGTATTTGAGAGATTTCTTGAGAGAAATAATCTTGACCACTTTGTTCACGAAGATTTTGAGGATGAAGAAATAGCTAAGGCGTTCTTAGAGGCGAAATTTCTTGATGAGGAGGTTGAAACTGTCAAAAACATGCTTGAGTTTGTAACGTGGCCGCTCGCAGTACGCTCGTCAAGTCAATTGGAGGATGCCAGCCACCAACCATTTGCCGGTGTATATTCAACTTATTTACTGGCAAATAATCATCCAAATATTAAGTATAGAATAAAACAATTAATTCAAGCGATAAAATTGGTGTATGCCTCAACCTTCTATAATACCGCAAAGGATTATGTAAAAGCCACACCAAATAGCATAGAGGATGAACGAATGGCAGTGGTAATTCAGGAATTGGTTGGTACTCAACAAGGAGGTCGCTTCTACCCAGTTCTGTCTGGAGTGGCAAGAAGCCACAACCATTACCCTGTTGAACCACTGAAAGCAGAAGATGGATTAGCAGCAATTGCACTTGGTTTTGGACGCCAAGTTGCTGGTGGTGGAAAGTGCCTGAGATTCAGCCCTGCGCAACCGAAGCGACTCCACCAATTCCATAGCATTGAAGCGACATTACGTACTTCACAGCGAAAATTCTATGCCATTGAAATGGATGATAATGAATCGGATCTAGGTGCTGATGATGAAGAAAATCTTTCCAAACTCGACCTAAATACTGCCGAGAAAGATGGGCAATTAGCAATGGTTGGTTCAACATATATTGCCGCCGATGATAGAATTGTTGATACAATATATAGAGAAGGCAACAGAGTCCTTACATTCGCACCAATTCTGAAGCATTCAAAGTTCCCCTTAGCCGAAATTCTAACCCATGTTCTAAACAAATGCCAAGACTACTTGGGTACACCTGTTGAGATTGAATTCGCAGTTGCTCTCGACCCAAAACGAAACATTCGAAGATTTGCATTACTTCAATTACGTCCTGTTGTCGCTGGGCATGAAGAAATAGATGTGGATTTCAATGAGATTGAGGAAGAAAAACTTCTTTGCAGCAGCAGTTTGGCCTTAGGAAATGGGGTAATTGATAATGTTCAAGACATTATTTTCATTGACCCTAGTAAACTGAACCGCCTAAAAACAAGGGATTTGAATCCAATGATTGAGGAAATAAATGCATCATTGAGTGGACAAAACCGCCCATATCTATTGATCGGACCTGGGCGCTGGGGGACTGCAGATCCAAGCCTTGGCATCCCCGTTTCTTGGAGCCAAATTAGTGGTGCCAAAACTATCGTTGAAGTGCCAATGGAGGATATTCATGTAGATCCATCCCAGGGGTCTCACTTTTTCCAAAATATTGTTTCTTTCAATGTAGGATACCTCACTTTGTCCGAGGTAGGTGACATGGATTGGGAATGGTTGAATAATCAAGAAGTTATTGCAAACCATGGGCCGCTCACTCATGTATATCTCGATGAACCAATTAAGATATTACTGGACAGCAAAGATGGCGAGGCGGCAATTCTCAAAAATTAACTCACTCAAACTCCCAAAAAGCGGGAAGACAATAGGCGAGGGGTTGATGAATAGGGCCACACCCCGCAAGAATATCACAGGTGGGCGTTGCCTGCCGAATCAGCAATAAAGGAGGTGGAAATATGCGAGTTGCAGTACTTCGAGAAGATAATTGTCAGCCCAAAAAGTGTAATGACGAGTGTCACGCATTTTGCCCACCTGTCCGTAATGGGCAAGAATGTATTATTCTTGACGAAAAAAGTGGAAAACCACACATTTCAGAATCCCTATGTATTGGTTGTGGGATTTGTATCAACAAGTGCCCTCACGATGCCCTCATCATCACCCAATTGCCGAGTGAGTTGGAAGGAGAAATGATTCACAAGTATTCAATGAATGGCTTCAGGTTATTCCGCCTCCCCTGCCCCTCTAAATCATCAGTAGTTGGAATCTTAGGGCCAAATGGCATGGGAAAATCAACAGCGCTGAAAATATTAGCGGGTTCTTTAACACCAAATTTGGGTGATTACGATGCCGAAGAAGTATGGCTTGAAGATGCTATTGAAGGCTTACCAAAAGGGGAACTACGCGACTATCTCACCTTGGTAACGGAAAAAGGAATAAAGGTTTCAGTAAAACCGCAATATGTTGATCACTTGCCAAAAATGGTGACTGGAACTGTAGGAGTTTTGCTAAACAAGGTTGATGAAATGGGGAAATTTGATCACTTTACCAAATCCCTCGCCATAGACCATTTGCTTGAACGCAAGTTGGGAGAATTGTCCGGAGGGGAATTACAACGAGTTGCAATTTGTGCTGCCCTGCTAAGAGATGCAGATGTGTACTTCTTTGACGAGCCTTCTTCTTACCTCGATATTCATGAAAGAATGAGAATTGTCAAAATAATTCAGGAATTAGCCAAGACAAAGCGCGTTATCGTTATTGAACACGACCTAGCCGTACTCGATGTATTAGCCGACCTTGTCCACATCGTTTATGGTGAAAAAGGTGCATTTGGAATTTTCACTCCCGCAAGGCCAACGCGAACTGCAATCAATGTCTATCTTGACGGGTTCTTGCCGGAGCAAAATGTGAGAATCCGCGATAAACCGATTAAATTCCTTACCCACACAGACCGTTCTGATGAAACCGGAATGCCGATTATTCAATGGGGCGGAGTAGAGAAGTCTCTTGGTGATTTCAAACTCACAACCGGTGAAGGGGCAGTACGCCAATCAGAGGTAGTAGGCGTGGTTGGCCCAAACGGAACAGGAAAGACCACTATGGTAAAATTACTCGCCGGAGAAATGGAATACGATGAAGGGTGGGTGACCTCCGATGCGCGGATTTCATACAAACCTCAGCATGTTAGTGTCGAGCACAAATTAAGTGTTCAGGCTTGGTTAGATGCCGAACTTGGGATGCGCTGGCGGAGTGGTGAGTTCAATGTTAATGTGGTGCGAGCAATGGGGGTTGACAAACTCTTACTAAAGCGAGCGAAAAAATTGTCAGGGGGTGAACTTCAGGCAGTTAGCATCGTCATTTGCCTCGGACGTGATGCTGATATTTATCTTCTTGATGAGCCAAGCGCCCACCTTGATGCAAATTCCCGAATGGAATGTGCGAAGGCGATTCGCCGCACCATGGAAAGTAACGAAAAAAGCGCCTTTGTAATTGACCACGACGTATATTTCATTGATATTTTGGCCGATTCACTTCTTGTCTTTGAGGGAGAAGGTGGTAAGCATGGACGAGCAGAAGGCCCGTTTGATTTGCGAACTGGGATGAACCGATTCCTCAGCAGCGTGGACGTGACATTTAGGCGTGACCATGATTCAAAGCGACCAAGAATCAACAAGTCTGAATCACGAAAGGACCGCGAGCAGCGAGTAAAGGGCGATTACTACAGTTTTAACTTTTGAAGTACCAAATGTTTCTTCTAGGGACATTTTCAATCCACCTTCCCTTCAATTTCTTGTTATCTCTCGAATGGCTTGCAAATGGCTACAAATAAGTTATTTTTTAGAAATGAGAAAAATGCAAAAGGATGAGGCGAAAGATTAGGAGTCCAGCAACCGAGGAGGGGGTATGCCAGTAGGAACTCCCTCCGCAGGCGGCCCAATTGGCCGTAGCCGGATGCGAATCTCTGCAAGTGGCTATGTCGTGTGGAAACGCTGCCCCAGGCAGTGGTTTACCGGTAGCAAAATCGGATTACGAGGGCCAGTTAACCCGCGCATGGTTATGGGAATAAGGGTGGAAGAAGCGCTTGTCGGACTTCTAATGGAAACTCCTATGGGCAAGCACCTTGAAGGTAAGAGTCGATGGTCTGCATGGGTTCGCGAAAATTCCATTTCCTCAATTGAAGAATTGTCAAAAGAAAGCAATAATGATGATTCTGACGGTCGCGAAAACGAAAAAACTACACTCCAGACAACTCCAACACCTCAATCCATAGAGGAATTACGAGAGTGGATCATGGCAAAAGTCGATGATGCTGTTGCAACAATCCACGAATTAGGTTCAGCTGATTGGCAAAAGAAACCTTACCGCACAGAGAACTATGCATGGGATGATTTGGAACATGAAATGCTACGAAATATGTTAATTGGTGGACTCACGCTATTTCTTGAAGAGGTGGAAAAATGCCATGCAGAAGCGGGTGGACCTCACCGAGAATTATGGCAAAAAAGCGGTGACCCACACCGAGTTCCCGCTCCACGTTGGGATAACAAACCTTGTTTTCCTTTGCCTAACAAAGTGCCGGGTTTTCAATTGCTTTCAGATAAGGAATTTGACAACTTACCCGTTGGCTTCGGCACCTCTGATAGCATCTCTTGGGCTGAAGCATGGGAGATTGCTCGGCCGTGGGTCAAGGACCCACGGGTTTACCAACCTCAACGAATGTACCATCCAGCCGGTTGGGCATCTGGTGAATTAGATTTGGTATTGCGTTGGCGTGGCAAAGCCACTCTCGTTGACATAAAAGCCAGCGACGGCAACAGTAAATATGCCGCTGGACTTGAATATCAATTAGCCTTCTATAGATTCCTTTGGGCAGCAACCCGTCAGGGGGAAGATGTAGCCGACTGCCACGAAGTTGAGGGGCTAGAAGGCTGGTACCTCAATGGCCCACAAAGAAAGATTTTTCCCCCACTCACAGAACCTGAAATGGAGGAAGTAACAGAAGAGTTACACGGTATTTGGAAGCGGATGATTACTGCCGATGCTGAACCAGAAAATTGGCCCGACTGTATCTGTGGCGGTTGCACAACAGAACTCAACAAATTGGAGAAAGAACACATTCTAATTCATGGAAAAAGTGTCCCATTGCCAACCCGTTATTCCGGTTTAGAATTGGATGAAATTATATCTCGATTACAGGCCAGAAGCCCTGCACAAAAATTGTCAGAAATAAAATGTCGCATAAATGTCATGGGGAATGTGGGTGGACAATGGGGTCCACTTTCAAATCATTACGGCGAGCAAGTTAATGGTGCAGTGATGCGAACAGGTGGTTCATCAAATGCTATTCTTGAAGAGATGGGGCCGGGTGCATTTCCACCATTATCTGCATTTTCAGAAGGTGAACATGTGCTTTGTGATGTGGCACCAGGGCAATGGCGAAAAACAACTAGATTGTATTTGGATGGACAGAGCAAAATGGTTCCACTCGAAGAATGGAAGGGAGATCCACCAGAAATAACACGCCTTGGCTTAATTCAAACTCGAATCAATGCAGACGGATTAATTGTCGGAAGAGGAGGTACTACTGGAGTACGTATCACTGGAAAACCGTGGGCAATGGTCACTGCTCATCTTTGGGATGGAGAAAGGGTAATTGAAATTGTTGCCTTTGGCAGAGGAATAAGTGAATCGCTCTCAACCCTGCAAGTTGGCGATCGCTTACTTATCACTGGAGCCGAGTTGGGATTCCGTGCCGGATTACCACAAATAAGAGTCAGCCCGTTTTCAACGAGAATCGAAGTAATCTCTCGTGACTGGCAATCAGACGAAACCCACCCAAACCAAAATCTCTAAACAAAGCCAACTTCCACTCCTCAAATTGTCTTCACACACCAACCCGCTTGAAATGAAAAGCTAAAATGATGCAAAAGAGTGGGTTTTACCAAAACTGCAAAGGTCAATGTTTTATTATGAGGGATTATACAGCAAGGTTGAGGAAGTGCTATGGCTATCACCCTTGAAACAGTTAGCACAATCTTCGCAACGATGTCGATTGCTTCAGTTATCACGGCAGTTGCAATTCTAATTTTCCTTATTGCCGGCAGTCGCTCTGCAGACATTGCTACGAAGTTGAAAACCCTTCAAACTGAGCATTCACGTAATGCGATGATGTTGGCCTGTTATGTAGCAATATTTTGTATGCTGGGAAGCCTATATCTCTCCGATATCGCTTTATTAATTCCGTGCCAATACTGCTGGTATCAACGCATTGCAATGTATCCACTTGGATTGATATTGGGTGTTGCATTGATGAAAAATGAGTACATTATTCGCCCATATGCTTTGATGTTGTCAGGAGCCGGAGCATTGATCTCACTATACCATATCAATATACAATTATTCCCTGATTCACAAAAAACTTCTTGCTCAGAATATGCTCCATGTACAATGAAATACCTCGAAGTTTTCGGTTTTATGAGTATTCCCATGATGGCTTTTTCAGGCTTCTTCTTCATCTTTACCTTGATGCTATTCGTAAACCCAAGTGCTATAGAGTCAGATTTTGCTCAAAGTGAATAAACTCTCTTACCTTTCTTTGCGAGTGAAGGGTTGATAATGGTTGAGAAACCGGAGATTGTATATGCCGACCAATACCCTTTCCCCAGATGAAGACCCCTGTGGCCCGGGAATGAAAGTGTCCCATTCTTCCCGCTGGAACTATGGCTTGTGTTCCCGCTCATGGTTCTACGAAAAGGAATACGGTTGGCGTGGATTAGCCCTACCATTATTGGTTTTTGGCCATGCTGTTGAGGAGACTGTTTGTCGGGTATTGCGCGAAAGTCCAGAACTAATTTCTGCAAATGCTGCCAGCCATGTCTTAGATTCGCCAACACATCAAAAAACAGTCGTCTGGGGGCGGCGGGACCGTCAAGAAACTCACATTGACCAACGACCTGAATCGGAGGAGAAATGGCTCGGACCCAAATTGATGTTATTTGGCGATGCACCATCAGATATTGAGGAAATACGAAAATGGGCACATGCAAGAGTTGATGTTCACTGGCCAAGAGCAATTGAAGGAGCACGAATCGCTTGGGAAAATGATGCAAATCGCTCTGGAAATTGGAATGAATTTATGCAAGCAAGAGGAAACCTCGGCCCAAACCACGCAAAAAATGCTTTAGATATGCACATAGAAGAAGTACTCGCCTGCTTGGAAGCAAACGGCGGACCCACTCTTGAATCATGGAGAAAGGGAATTCGCCCAATAATATCTGCTCCCGATGGGCGTCCAAATTATCACACAATACCACACCCCTTCGCCAATAGCGAAGGGTCGGCAACACTCGCCGAGTGTTGGGAAATCGCTAGACCTTGGTTCGTGGACCCCGAAGCAGGTTCATTTACTCAACAAGCCATGCTCCCAGAAGGCTGGTTTCAAGGAGAGTATGACTTGGTCTACAGGTGGGAAGGCACACCTCGTATCGTTGATCTAAAAGCATCAAATGGAACAAGTGAATGGGCTGCAGCTTACCCAGTGCAAATGAAAACTTATGCTTGGTTATGGTGGGCGAGCCATGACCACGAGATGGTTTCTGGCCTTGAAACATGGTACATGGGAGCAGCAAGTCGGAAAAAATACAATCTGCCGAGTCAAACTGACCTACAAAAAATGCAACAGGAGTTAAACCAATTCTGGCACGACCACATGGCAACTCGTGGCTCAAGGGATATCACCAACTACCCACCTAATCCAGCACCAGTACCCTCGCACTCCCCCGGAGGTGGTGATGTAATTGAGGTCAAAGACCCAAGTGAAAGGTGTAAGGTATGCCTCTGGGCAAATATCTGTGAAGGTTCAGGAGAGATGATGGAAATATCATCAACCGAGTGGGAGGATGTAAATGGAACGTCTCATCAATTCAACGACTTATCACAAGTAAATAGTAGAGTCAATGTCTTCGGAACTATTAGCACTTGGAAAGGTGGCGAATGGCGCCACGGCGGAATTGCACCGGCACTCGGAATATGGGGTGGCGGCACTTCAACTTGGGTTTCGTCATACAAAGGTGGGCCAAAGGAAATCCCAGAAGGACTTCATGTCGGTTCAAAAGTAAGGGTAATTGATACCTATTTTGCAAAAACTCGTAAGGGAGGATTACAGTTGAAACTCGATGATTTGAGCCGTATTGAAATCGCTGAAGAAGCAAAGGAAGGAGATATTGTGCCCTCTTCCTTACCCCGCATCAATATTCGTGGACGAGTGATGTCCCTTGCAAAAGGTCAGGGTGAACATAACTTTGGGACTTGGAAGCGCTGGGGTGCGAGTATCGCGACAGAAAACGGAAATATTGATTTGAGTGCGATGAATGAAGATATTCCTTTCATCAGCGCCGAGATTAATCGCGGCGATGAAATCGTGATACTCAATGCCATTGCCACGGCTTTTGGAGCAAAATTACAAGGCGCTCTTGACCAACTTTCTCAAATTGCAATCATAAAATAATGATTTCGCAAACTCCACCACCCCCCCTTAAACCGCCATTATTGCAATATTAGCAAGCCAATACTTATGCCCCGTCGTGAAAGGCAGACGGTTTATGACAACAAAAATCGACTGGCTTGCCGGCAAAAAGGAGTTGCCTGCTCACGATTTATTCCTTGCCGCCCTACCTGGAGTTGGTAATGTCGGGAAATTAGTCGTCGATGGTTTGGCAAAGTCGCCGGATGCAAAATTGGTTGCTCGCGTACTCCACCCTGATATGCCACCTCAAGCATTACTCACCGACTCTCGTTTGACTCCCCCTCACCTTGCACTGCATCTTCTTAAATTAAATGAAAAAACTATCCTCCTTCTATCCGGTGAAGTTCAACCACTTTCACCAAGAGGTCAATACGAAGTTGCGAGTGAATTGTTGTTGCAAGCAGCAAAATCAGGCTGCGAGCATGTATTTGTTCTCGCAGGACTAGCAAGTGAACCTGGAGTCGAAGAAGTATTTGCAATATGTGCCGATGATGCTGCCGAGGAAATGTTGTCAAGTGGTGGTGCAACAATTTCAACAGACCGGCCCGAAGGCGGAGTCATCGGACTCGCCGGTTTACTTTCATCTCTCGGTCCCGTATATGGAGTTTCAAGTGGCTGCATCATTTCAACAAGTATCGGAAATAGTGTTGATATTCATTCGGCAGAAAGAATGCGCCTCGCCCTTCAAGACTGGCTTAACGTTGAGTTACCCATCCCAATTTCCACCACTGAAGCCATTGCTGAAAGAATAGAGAAACTAATGGCTGAACATCCAGATTCATCTCTCGGTCGTGAGTTGCTGGAAGATAATTCAACTTCACTATATGCCTGATATTATATCATTATTGGATCTTGCCTAAGTGTTAGCCGATGCAAGGCTGAACGGCGGTTTCATATACGGGAGGTCGGTCGGCGGACTGTCTTTAGGAGGTTGTAACATGAGTAAGGGTACACCATCACGCGGTAAACGCCAGAAGTCAACGCACATTCGATGCCGCCGTTGCGGTAAGCATTCTTACCACAAGCAAAAGAAGGTTTGTGCTTCTTGTGGCTATGGAGAAACCGCACGCTTGCGCTCCTATAGTTGGAATAAGCGTAGCCACCGCCCCAAGGCTTGATGCCTAGAATAAGCAAACCTTTTTGCTCATCCCTTCGCTTATCCGCCTGTTTTTTTTGTATTAATGGAGAGGGTAATTCTTGTTTTTCACTGCGAAAAAGTATTTCTGCATGGGTTAACCTCTTGACCGATGAACCTGTGGATGAATTTGAGGGAGAGATATGGCTCGTCAACAATTGCAGAAATGTACCGCCTGTGGAGAATACGGCTTGAGTACAACCTGTGCTAAATGTGGAGAGCGGGCGCAAGTTGCTTCTCCTTTGAAATGGTCTCCTGAAGATAACCTCGCTTCACGAAGAAGAACAATGCACAAAGTTGATTCAAAAGAGTGGGTTGAAGGGTTGCCTGAGTGAAGATTTCCCTTACATTTACTATGCAATCTTGAGTTGGATATGCACGGAAATTTTAGTGAATCACATTGAATACACGTTTGGAAAATATACCGACTTCTACTCAGTGCCCCGAAAGTGAGATTCCCGTCGCCGGAACTCTTTAGAACTAGGCTTAATGAGGTCGGTTTGGTGGAAATAGTGAATACTAGGACAATAACCGCGGCCCTTGTCGCCTTTACAATGATTGTAATGGCAACCTCGCCGCTAATAGACAATACAAATGAATTGCGACCGAATGGCATTGTAGAATTTGACCAAGGCGGTAGCGGTGTAGCCAATGGAACAGCCACACTCGGTGGAATATTAACTTGGCAAGATGATGCTTGGAATTCCACATGGAATTGCAGCGGTGGTCTTGCCCTAGTTACTCCTTCTGATTGGAGTAATTTCGTAGCATCGGGAGAAAATGACCCGTATAATTACACTTCTTGGGGAATCAACCTCACAGGTGCTGGTTCATATTACACAGAATATGCACCTGCTGGAGAATGGGTAGTTACTGCAGGATTAGGCTGCATGGATGATGCAGGTGAACCCCGATCTGCCGGTGGCCAATATGGAGATGTCCATGAAAATCCACCCACTGTAAATTTGACCAATGGGTCAACTGTTGGCGATGTCAGTTTCACACTTATTGAATACAGCGAGGAAGATTACCCCACCTTTGTCTGTGGCGATGGTGAAGAGATTCCATTTGACTGGGTCAACGATGGTTATGAAGACTGCGCAGATGGTAGCGATGAGCCTCAGGACTACGACGGTGACGGAGTTACCGACAATTGGTTTAACTGCATGGATGGCACCAATATTTCAATGGATTTAGTCAATGATGGCAATGATGACTGCCTAGATGGTGATGATGAAGCCCCCGACTTCATGTCCATAGAAGATCTTATGGCAATGCTAGATGCTGACGGCGATGGTAATCTCAGCCTCGAAGAACTCATTGATTTCGTCAACGCAGAGGAAAACGATGAAACTGGAGAAAACATGTCGCAGGAAGATGAAGATATGTTGACAGATGCTTTCAATGAATCCGATGAAGATGGAAATGGATTGCTGGACCTTGACGAACTTGAGTATTTAATCAATATGCTTGATGAGGGGGACGATGAACACACCTTCGTCTGTGGCAATGGTGAAGAGATTCCATTTGAGTGGGTTAACGATGGTTATGAAGACTGCACTGATGGTAGCGACGAACCTCAAGACTTCGACGGTGACGGAGTTACCGATAACTGGTTTGACTGCCACGATGGTACCAATATTTCAATGGATTTAGTCAATGATGGCAATAATGACTGCCCAGATGGCGAAGATGAATCCCCTAGCGACGGTGACTATTTCACTTGTAATGATGGTGAAGAAATCCCATTTGATTGGGTCAATGATGGTTATGAAGACTGCGCTGATGGCGAAGATGAAGATGGCGGCGGCGGTGATTATTTCACTTGTTATGATGGCTCAACAATTCCTAATGAATGGGTCAATGACGGCGATGAAGACTGCCCAGACGGCGAAGATGAAAATGGCAGTGGTGGTGAAATAACCTTCGTCTGTGGCGATGGTGAAGAGATTCCATTTAACTGGGTCAATGATGGCGAAGAAGACTGCTCTGATGGTAGTGACGAGCCTCAGGATTTCGACGGTGACGGAGTTACCGACAACTGGTTTAACTGCCACGATGGCACCAATATTTCAATGGACTTGGTCAATGATAACGAATATAACTGCCCAGAAGGCGATGATGAAGGTGTGCTTGAAGCAGAAGATGACATGGATTGTGCTGAATCAGGCCTCCAAATGTCATTGCATTATGATGCTGCAGGTGACATATACTTTGAGATGACCATGGAGTGTGCATTTAGTCAAGAAGATTCTGATGATATGCGTGCAATGTATGACTTGTACTTTGGCGATGGTGATGGAATTCTTAACGAATCTGAGGCTGCCATATTAATTGAGATGATGACGGAAAATGACACAAGTGAAGAAACATCCGAAGCCTGTGAAGAATGGGAATATTGGAATCCAGAACTAATTAATGAATCCTTACCAGGTAATGGTTGCCCGGAATATGTTGAAGATTCAGATGGTGACGATGGGAATTGGACCATTGATGGAATATCGGTTGAAATGACCGACGATGATGGTGGAACCTGGGATAATCTAGCAGATCCATCCGTACCAATTTCAATTTCCATGATAATGACAACAGATTCAATCGCTGATGATGGGACTGGAACTCACACTGTAATGTTCGTTTCAAATCCTGATGATGTTGATGATGGCGATGACTCTGAAGAATGTTCCACTGGGAGTATAGTATCCAATAGTGATTTTGCACCAATTTCAGTAGTCTTTACTCCAGCAACTCAATGGACAATTGGAGATATGGGAAACTATTTCGATTTCAATGAAAATCCTTCTGCAACTGGAGAATGTAATGCTGATGGGCCAGGATCTGCGACCATAGTATTTGAATCAGTGGAAGAAGTAGTAGTAGAACCTGTTGACACAGAACCAACTTGTGCATACTCTTGGACCGTTGCTACCGATACCTCTTGGGAGTCTGAATCTGGAATCACAATGGGCCCCGATGGCGATGTCAATATGACCTTTGTAGCTGGTAGTTACATGATTGCCGTTCAATGTTCAGATGCTGAAAATGATGTAGTCAATGCATCTTGGGCAACAGCCGATGGTACTCTAAGTGCTTCTGAAACTGGAAGTGGAACTGTCTTTGGATGGGTTCAATTCACTATCCCTGAAGGTATTACTGGAACAATGGAAGTTGAATACGCATGGGACTCCACAACTTTCGGAAGTGCCGGAACATTCACATTTAATTTTGTAAGTAATGAAACAGCAGAACCGGGTGCAACACCTGTTGGAACCGGTGGCGGAATCCCTGGATTCACCAGCGTTCTAACAGTATCCGCACTACTTGGTGCAGCGATGATTTTAGCCCGCCGTAAGGACTGAAATTCAGAACTACAATTGATGTTCCGACAATACAATAAACGAATCTTATTGGTATTGTTGAGCAAATGGAGAAATCATTGCACTTGTTTGTGCATGATGGTCTCGCGGTATATCCATAAATGATATGCCGGTCGCACAACTATCCGACCCTTTGGGTTAAGGAGTGAGTCACATGCCAAACATCGTAGTTCTAGTAAAAAGAGTGCCCGATACAAATGCAAAAATCACTGTAAGCGGAGGAAGTTTAGATCTCGCTGCGGTAAAATTTGTAACCAGTCCATTTGATGAATACGCTATTGAAACTGCCCTACGCCACAAAGAGGCCAATGGTGGCACAGTCACCGCACTAACACTTGGAAATGATGCCTGCGACAAGGTTCTCAAAGATGCAAAGGCACTTGGGGTTGACAACCTCGTTCGCCTATGGAGCGAAGGATGGGAAAATCTAGATTCCAATGGAGTTCAATCTGCACTTGCAAGCGCTATTAGCGATTTGGGTTCAGAAGTCGTCTATTGTGGCAAGGCCGCAGCAGACTCAAACGCTGGCTCGACTGGACCAGGTGTGGCAGAAAGACTTGGATGGGCAAGTGTATCCAACGCATCAACAGTTAGTTTTGAAGAGGCAGGCGTAGAAGCCATGATCCCTTCATCATCAGGCCAAGCAAGAGTTGGACTAAACTTCCCTTGCGTAGTTTCCTTAGACAAAGGAGAAATGGAGCCTCGACGCCCTAATGTGCGTGGAATCATGATGGCAAAGCGAGCCGTTGTTGAAGTAATTTCAGCTGACGCACCGACTCCAACGGTCAATGTTATTCGCTATAGTCCTCCGGCTGAAAAGCCCCCAGGTAAGACCTATGAGGGCGCAGGAAATGTATCCTCTGTCGTTCAAGCCCTCCGAAATGAGGCAGGTGTAATTTGAGGTGAGAATATGAGTAACGTAATTATTGCTGAAACAAAAAATGGTCAACTTCACCCAAGTACTGCTGAACTGGTTACCGCCGCTAATTCCCTTGGCGGCGGAATCACAATCGTTATTCCGGCGACTTCCGACTCTGCTTCAGCCACAGCGTCCTCAATAATGGGTGTTGACAAGGTAATTACAGTTATTGCTGACTGTTTTTCTTCTTATGATGCATCGAGTTGGGCTGCTGCAATCGATGCAGTTGCGCCTGCTGGAAATCTAATCCTTACTGCGTCAAATGATAGTAAGGATCTTGGCGCAAGAATCGCTGCTCGTCGCGGCATGCCCATTGTACAAAATGTCATATCGATAAATAATGGTGAATTAACATCTCCTGTTTATTCTGGCAAGGCTCTCGTAACTGTAAGCCTAAACGGAAATGCTGTTGTGACAATCCGAGCAAATACTTTTGCAGCTGCTGACGAAGGAGGTTCAGCAGTATCATCTGTTGTCAACCAAAGTGCTGATGTCGGTTGTGCGGTTAGAGAAATGATCGCCAAAGCAAATGCAAGACTAGATGTCTCAGAAGCAAATATCATCATTTCTGGAGGAAGAGGGATGGGTGGACCTGAGAACTTCGCTCAACTCGAATCAATCGCAGATGTCCTAGGTGCCGCGGTTGGTGCATCTCGCGCGGCTGTTGACGCGTGGGATGGAATAGGACATGGAATGCAAGTCGGACAAACTGGAAAGACAGTAAACCCGAACCTATACATTGCAGTTGGTATTTCTGGCGCCATTCAACATTTGGCTGGAATGCGCTCCTCAAAGTATATCGTTGCAATTAACAAGGATGCCGAAGCACCAATTTTCCAGCATGCAGATTATGGAATTGTTGCAACATGGGAAGAAGTATTGCCAAGTCTTAAGGCAGAACTTGAATCACTCCTAAACTAATCAATCCTCGCCCCTCTCTTGACTATGACAAATAGGGATTATGCTGTTTTTCACGTCCAATTGTTGTAGTTGGTCCGTGACCGGGGTAAACGATTGTATTATCGGGTAAAGTAAGCAACTGCTCCTCAATGCTTTTTTTGAGAAGCGGCCAAGATCCACCCGAATTTGGCAAGTCGGTACGGCCTACACCTCCGGCAAACAACACATCTCCAACAAATGCATGCTTCACACCCTCACCCTCAATGATTAGGCAAACGCTACCCAGACTGTGCCCAGGTGAATGCCTTGCCTCAACTGCAAGTCCGTCAAAATTATATGTAATTCCATGCTCAAGTAAATCAGTTGGCAGTGCTGGTTCTGGCACTGAAAAACCCCATCTTGCGGCCGATTGACAAGCTGACGCCTGAAGTTCATGGTCACCCTTATGCAACCAGAAAGGCACATCCCAAGTTCTCATCAATACTGGAATCTGCCCCGAATGGTCAAAATGTGCATGGGTGTTGACAAAGGCGACTACCCGGCGTTTTGCAAATCCTTGCCCTTCGGATTCTGCAAGGTTTGTAGGTCCATTACTATCATCGGGTCCAAGACCATCCCAATTCTCAACCCAATTTATTAGACGCTCGGGTTCATCTCCACCATCGATGACAATAGTCGCCCCATTATCACATCTAGTCACAATGCTGCAACGCATTTGTAACGGCCCAACTAGAAATTCCTCAATCCATATTTTCATTTATTCAACTCCAGTTTTCATAGCGGATGGATTGCGAAAGGGGAATGTGGTTTGCTTTTGACTACATTATTCTACGATAATGAAAGTAGTATCGGTTGTCCAAACACCTTCATCATCCAACACACTTAACTCGAAACGATGCCGTCCGAGAGGCAACTTTACCCTAATCTTTGATTGTGTTCCAATCACTCTTCCTCGGTCATCTCTCCAAGCCCATTCAACAACCCTTTCGTGCGGGTTAAAAGTTGTGCTTCCATCAAGTAAGGCAGTAGTCACTTCGCCATCTTCTGCAACTAACATCTGCTCTTCGCCGGCATCAGCATAAGGTGCTAATTGAGCCGATTCAACATCCTCACTAAGATTCGCCATTAGTTCTTCATCAGAGGTTGCAAGTAAAGTTGGCTCCTCATTCCCCCCAATAATCTCACCCTCTTCATCGTCGTTCATCAGGGCAGAAAGCAAATCATCCCTTGAGTCTTGTGAGTTTGAATATTGAGAATTACCTGCAAACTTGGCCTGTTCCTCCTCTGTCAAAAGACCTGTGAAATCATCGCTACTAGTTGATTCCGCATCATAAGTACCAGCATCGCTGCTCACCTTTTCCTGCATTTCAGGAGGTATTTCTGTAATCCATGAATCCTCTTCATCGGGCAATTCTTCACACCAAGATATTTCGCTATTTAAATCAAATAATAGACTTGGCTCATCCACAGTGTAGTCGTTTCGATCTTCACCTGCAAGCAATAGTTTTGTCCCAGTGTCATTAATAGCAACATATTCAATAATTCCACTATGCTCAATTTGCCAAATCGCCTCTCTACTTTCATCTTCACTCAAGCCAATTTCTTTTTGCCGACGAATTTCATGAATATCCCAATCATTAGAATGACGAGAAGTACTAATTGCACTATCTGCTACATTTGTCTTAATTCGGTGGAGGTAAAACCAACTTCCTACTAATAATTCGTCGCCAACCGCGGCAATAGAAGTAATTGCATACTCAAATTTCCACAATTCCAAACTCGTGTTTCCCATTTGTATTGAGAAAACTCGGCCTTCACTTGTTCCAGCCACTAAGCCGTTTTTGCCATCACATAATGCAGTACAACGACTTCGCAATCCGGCTTTTCCGAGCATTTGGCCCAAAGGATTCCACCATTCTACTTCAACCTCATCCTCATTTTGTGCGACCATTCCGACAGCCTCCCTTGCGAGGATTAAATTGCCCGAATTATCAAAAATACATGCAGTAATGTGCTCGCCCTTATCGCACCTAGAGTGGCGCTCATAAGAGGTATTTCCGCGTTGGTCGATAACTCGTACACGAGCATCATCTAGAAGTAAAGCGATACTTCCTGAATTTGCTGCTACGAAAATAGCAATGCAGCCGGTGTTGGAAAGTTGCCGGCGTAAATTACCGCTTGACTCAATGAGAAATACCTCGCCCGCACCTGATAAACAGACGCATAGCCCCCTCATGACTGCCAAATCTTCAACTCCACCGGGGATTTCATATTCCCAGAGAAGTTCACCTGACGGGGAAAAATAATGCACGTTTTCCTCAACCGAACCTACCACATATCCTCCCTCAGGAGAGGAGTTGAGATGGGTTGCGCGGCCACTAATGGCAGTTTGTTTGTGCAAAACTCCAGATTCGTTATAAAAATTAATTGTGCCATCAATGCCTATTATTGCGAAGCCCTTTTCATCTACTGAAAAGGCAAGCCCATTGACTCTTGAAGAAGATTCAATTATGGCGAGGGGCTCAATTGTATAGGGCACTATTCCATGCCTGCAAGGCTCATCATTTCACGCTATCCGCTTGGCGACTAACTTTACCTGCTATAAAATAAGTGAGACTACTCGTCAATCCATGCTAGAAGGGTCTTCCCATCAGCACTAGGATTCGGATAGACACTTGGCTCGCGCACATGCTTAGCCAATACGCTCAACTCATGTTCAGTCCAACCACATAAAGGGTCAAGGTTGCACAGAGGGGTGTGCTTTCTGCCTTCAACAGGCGGATTTGCGGCAACCACTTCAGCAAAATCCATCCCAATCGCCCCCCATAAACTCGCTTTATTTCGTCCCGGCCCTGAACTAGCCTTGTTGGCTTTTTCGGCACTTACAACAGTTGGATCCCATTTGGCTAATATTGCCAGTAAGTCCTGATTTGAACCGTCTTGGGGAATTATTCGACATCCTCGTCTCATCAGTTGCCATGCGCCAAGCATGTCTTTTTCACTTATTATTCTCGCCAATACTTTTCCTTGTACCCCATGAGGAAGTCCACCTGGACACTTGATTCTATCACCTAATAACCATGCCTTGCTATTTGTGAGATTTACCACAACCGGAGATTCGGGGTTACTCAAGTTAACCGAGAGAGATTCGTCTTTTTGTAGCATAAAATGTCCTACCGTGCCTGAAAATTCCTGACTAGAATATTTTCCCTTCGGCCCGCTTCGCTTGGTTCTTACACCAAAAGTTCGTTTTTCTCCAGCTCGTGAATCATGTAGTAGGGCCAAATCTGCGATTGCTTCTGGGTCGGCTGCACAAGGACGGGCAGGATCAGCAGCAACAAGGCCGAAACAATGACGTAATACATCCTCTACAACTTCGCTGCTTGAATGTGAAACTGCAGCGATATGAGTTCCTGATTTCTCAAGGATTAAATCAATGTCGGCTTGAATCGCTAAATCTTCTAAACTCCGTTCAAGTACTCGTTGAAAATGTTGGCGAACCGGCCTTGACTTGATTGATAATTCACCGAAGCGAAGGAGCCAGAATTTTGCGCCTTTTGACATCGGAGTCACCGTTTTGAATTTTTGAAGAAGATTATTGTGAAGTTTGATGAAAAATGGAGAAGGGCGGAGGGGCAAGACATTGGTTGGGAGGGCGGTTAGGCTTCATTGTGTATCTCAATTATTTCGTCACCCATGTCTATACCCTGCTTTGCATCATCATGTCTTGCCAACTCTAATGCAGCCAGATATTCTGCAGTCACATCACCTGTAACATAATTTCCATCAAAACAAGAAGAATCAAATCTACTTGGGGGGTTTTCACCAATGCTACATGCCTCAACCAAATCTTCAATAGTTTGGTAGAACATTTTATCACATCCAATTTGTTCAGCAATCTCGGCATTTGTTCGACCGGTTGCAATTAATTCGGAGGCGGCAGGCATATCAATTCCATACACATTTGGATTGCAAACAGGGGGGGCTGCCGAGGCGAAAGAGACCGTCTTTGCACCAGCATCTCTTGACATCTCAATAATTTTTTTGGAGGTGTTGCCGCGAACTATAGAATCGTCCACTAAGAGTACGTTACGGCCTTCGAATTCCTTTGGCATTACATTGAGTTTTTTGCGAACAGAATCCTTTCTCATCTCTTGCCCAGGCATAATAAATGTTCTTCCGACATAGCGATTCTTAACAAATCCCTCGCGATAGGAGACACCTAAACGCTCAGCGAGGGCAAGTGCCGATATCCGTCCACTATCGGGAATTGGAATGACAACATCAATTTCATGATTAGGATTTTCTGCAATAATCCGGTCTGCAAGAGCAATCCCCATATTTCTCCGAGCCTCGTGAACGGAAATACCATCAATGATAGAATCTGGGCGAGCAAAATATACATACTCAAAAATACATGGGCTGTGAACCTTTCCTTCAGCGCAAACTCGAGTAAATAATTCGCCACCAGTTGTAATAAATGCTGCTTCACCTGGAAGTATATCTCTCACAATATCAAAACCGAGAGTAATAAGTGCAACAGATTCTGACGCCATACACCATTCCTCGCTTCCTGATGCGCCGATTCTTCGACCCAAAATGAGAGGGCGTATGCCGTTTGGGTCGCGGAAACCCAATACTCCGAATCCGGATATCATGGCCACTATCGCATAACTACCGTTGCATTTTTCATACACCGCACCTACCGAGGAAAATACATCCTCTATGTCCAAATGAGACTCGCCGTTAATGTTTAACCTCTTTTTGTTGGATAGATGAGCGGCAAAAATATTGAGCAATGCTTCCGAGTCACTTGATGTGTTTTGGTGACGGCCGATTAGAGTCAAGTGTTCCTTCAATTGTTCGGCATTGGTAAGGTTTCCATTATGCGCTAATGTAATCCCATATGGAGAATTGACATAGAATGGCTGAGATTCTGCTCTGCTTGATGTCCCGGCAGTAGGATAGCGTACATGACCAATTCCCATATGCCCTACAAGCGACTTCATGTGTCGCTTGTAAAATACATCGGTCACCAATCCACTAGACTTGCGCATACGAAAGCGCTTGCCGTCGCAGGTAACGATTCCTGCAGCATCTTGACCCCTATGTTGTAGTACCAAAAGACCATCATAAAGATCCTGATTCACAGGCGTTTCATAATTCGCAACGATTCCGAGAATGCCGCACATAAGTAGTCCCCTATCAGAATGGTTGGCTCAGAGGCCTTTGAACTTTGACGAGCAAAACTCGTCGAACTGACCTCACTCCTTTGTTGCGACGACAGTCCCACCGCCATTATCAACACACTTTTCCACTTCGGAGATTACAGTCTCCCAAGTTTCCAATGCAAGTTCAAAATCTGGCGCAGTAAGTTCAACACGGTAATTGGGTGCACCATTATAATAACACTCAACTTTGACTTCAAGTTCCTCATTTGCATGAGATTCTGCGACAAGAAGTGCCCTGCGTATAGTTTCAACGCCTTCTTCACCACCTACTTCAATCTCAAAGTTGCCGCGGAATACTACAAATGGAGGGATAATATTCTCAATGGCGATTTCGATGAAAATTTTCACCCAATCCCCCTCAAACTCTAGTTCTCTGAGGGCGGTTTCATCTCTGGCGCAATCTTCAAAAGAGCCGAAAAGAGTACCGAAAGCATCGGTTAGTTCAGCACCAATTTCTTCTCGCTTTGCATCATCCCAACCGGCTTTTTCTCCGACGAATTTTAGCAACTCTGTTGCTCTTTGCTCATTCTTCCAAGCATCAATAGTTTCCCTACGACGTTCTTCACTAACACTCTTCAATGATAATTCAAGGCTACGTCCATCGCGGCGAGTACGTAGAACTTTACAGACAAGACGTTGCCCTTTACGGACAAAGCCGCGAACATTTTTCACCCAACCACTGGCAATTTCTCCAATGAAAATGAACCCAGTAATATCTTCATATGTGTCTAAACTAACGTAGGCACCGTTGGTTTTTACTTCAGTAACAGTACAAACAACGAGGCTACCTTCGGAAGGTGAACCTTGATTAGCCATTATTAGAGCCCCGTTCATTCAAGGGTTTCGACTACTTTACAACCAATCAATTTTGCTCGGCCAGAGGAAGGTGAAGTTAGAGTTCGACTGCAAACATTGCAGGCGACCACAGTTGTTGAGCGGGCGAAAATAGTAGTTTCGTTGCCGCAATCGTTACAAGTTACTTGAATAAATGTCATATTTTTCAACTCCCGAATCACTTGTCCTGCAGTTCGAATTTCTTTGCACGTTGGCAAGGAGCATAATGCGCCTTACCGGTTTCTGTGCAACGGAAAAGAATGTTTACTCGCTTTGTAGGCTTCTCTCTGCCTTCAGGCTTTGGACGTGGGAAACCACGGTATCCTGCAGTTACACGGCGGAATCTTCTCTGACCCCACTTTAATTCACTGGCGCGTCGCTTCTTGACGCGCTCAATGGTATGCATGGTGTGCTTACCAGCACTGGGGCTATATCGCTTGACTTTGCGCGGCATCTTGACCATAACATACACCTCTAAGTAACTCGCCGACAAAAGCCCCGTATATAGCGATGACGGACACCCTCGGCAACTGATAATGAGGGAATAATCGCCCGATTGTTTGCTGCAGGCAGCGAATCTTCTTCAACCATGCCCCTCTACATCGTATTATGGAAGCATGGATTTCGGCATTAGTGGGGTATTGGTTTCCCTTCGCACTTGTGCCTTTAGGCATCTGGTTATCGCTTGTGCGGGGTAATGAAAAATTACAGAAAATTGGTTTGCCGCTTGCAGTCCTTGGAATTATTTTTGTGATGGCTTCACCTTGGACTGCCCCTGAATCCGACTCAAGCGCCAGCGGACACCTTTTGCTTTCAATTGCAGGCCCAGTATTACTTCTTGCCTGGGGTTGCTTTCTTGCAATTTTTGGAGGACAGGTGCCAGTTGGTAGATTACCACCAGTAGCAAGAAAGGGAGGATATGCCGCAATATTATTAGGAATAAGTTGGCTCGCATTCATGCATTATGAAGCACCACCTATTTGGAGAGGAGATATTAATCCATTTTGGGGCGCTTGGTGGGCAGTATTTATTCTCTCAGCTATTATGTCAAGTGGATTATTGGCTCAGGTGACACATACAATTGGAGATATGCGGACCAAAGAAACAATACTGATGGTGAGCATCTGCTTTAGCTTTGTATTACTTGGACTGATTTTTTTCATGTTAGTCGATACAAATGCAACAAGTGCGGAACAATTCCGCACTGATATTTGGCTTGCCGGAGCAGATCTATTCGGCACTGTAATTGGAGGACTCCTCGCCATAGCCATCTTTGCTATTGTAATCACCATCTATGAAAGAAATTTGCCTGAACCTGCAAAAACAAACCCCTTGAGCATTATGGAAAAAGAAAGAGTTACTGAAATTCTAAAGGACGTCGTAGGGGGTGAGAAAGATGAATGAAAAGGGACATTCTCTCGAACAGTTGCTTATAATTCCTTTACTATTATTATCAGTAATATTGATTTTTGACCTCATACTGGGTCTTGGTGAAGTTAGTACTGCTTTCAAGAGATTTGCGAATGCATTACTTACATCCTACACCCTTGGTTCTGGTGCCATGTTGGGAGCCATGTTCTTCTATGCGGATAGTAGAAACAAGCCCTTATCACCACTAATTGGGATGTTATTCGCTACATTCGTCGGTGCAGTTTTGATGCTATTTGCACTATCGTATAGTGACTTGCTGCTTGAAGGGAATGGTTCAATGCAAGCACAATTTTTCTCAAATGTGGTGCACCTATTGGTTGTAACATCAGCAATATGCGCGGCCATTGGCCTAAATGCAGGATTATTGATGTCCTTTATCTCTGGCCAGCCGCCACGAACTATGCCTTGGGAAAATGAGGAAGAGTAAGAGGGGCACACCACCGATACTAGCAACTCTAAGCCCCCACTACAACCAACACTCTTGGCCTAGTTCAGGGAAAATTAGTATTGTCAACCACCGGATGAAACTATGATTAATTCAAGCCTCACATCTTCTTTGATGATGGTATTTTGCGGCACAACAGTTCCTTCAAAAACTGCAAGCACAGTTGAAGGGTGGATTGGAGTTTTGGCCAAAGCATCAGCAATACTCACGCACCCCTCGCCTTCAACCACAATCTCTTCCCCCTCGGACAAAAAGGTGATTCGCATGTCACTGCGTCGCCCATCATCCTTATGACAACCGCGCCGTCGCCAACTCGCAGCCGAGATCGCATAGCCCGGTATCGCGGTGGATTCGAAATCCACTGTCTTTTGACGCGGGGGTTCAAATCCCTCTCTCGGCGCTTATATCATCAACGAGCATAGCCGAGAGATGGGGGCTGACAATTTGGAAAGAAAAATAAATTGTTCATTATCCATTTTCAAAGAAAATACTAACCCTTATACAAAAAACTCAAGAACCGTCTCGTCAGGACTCGCCATCCGAGGGATTAGATGTTCAGCAAGGGCGGCGCCGAAATGAAGCAATGGAGGAAGTTGTTGGAAGACAATTGTGCCGGGCAAATACATTTGCATGCAACCGAGGCTGATTGCATTTCATCCATCACAATACCATTTACACTTGTAGATGAATACCCTGATTTACGATATTCATTGAGTGAAGATCCGCTGAAAACAATGGCAGCAGGGGATGAGGTATTATTCAACATGATAGAGGATTTAAATGGTTCACTACGTGCTCGAATTAGGGTAATTGGATTGCCAGACACTTGCGCAATAGAAATAAATTCCCTTAGAACAAGAGACCGAAATAGGCTGCTTCGTATTGATGTAAATGTCCTCGATGTCAACCATAACTCGGGATGGATAAAGAAAATAGATTGGCATTGTCTTGAGTGCAGAGCGGTAAATCATACCTCTCAGAAATTCCTTAGGGGTCGGATAAAGCCATGGAAATGTTGCGATTGCGGAAAAATAAGAAATCGTTCTACTGACTTCGCGCTTGATTCGGAATCAACATCTTATGAAGATTGCCAGCAAATACTCATTGTAGATTCAAACGATGAAAATGAGGGGCAGCGGAGAGTAATTGATGCTTGGCTTTTTGATGAACTCGTAGGTTCAGTGCAAAAAGGAGATGTCATTAGAATAAATGCGAGGCTGCGCCTCGCATCGACTCACCCAAGCGGAGATTTTGATGCAACCACTTTGCGTGCATTTCAGTTGCAAATTGAGTCATATGAAATGTTGGAACCGCACGAAATTGATGATGAAGGCCAAGGAAATGGTGAAGAAGAATAGTCAAAGAAATGAAACTCAAGATACTTTCTTGAGATGAAATGTGTATTGATTACTCATACCCTGCGTCAATATTGCGCTGACCTAATAGGCCAGAAATATTTGCTTCATGCGGTTCTTGTAAATGCTTGAATACCAGTGATATGTCGGCCGATAATCAAGTTATGTATGTCATGGGTTCCTTCGTAAGTCTTTACTGACTCAAGGTTTGCCATATGCCTCATAATGCAATATTCGTCTAAAATACCATTCGCCCCATGAATGTCTCTCGCCATTCGAGCAATGTCTAAAGCGATGTCAACATTGTTCATCTTAGCCAAGGAAATTTGCTCAGGGAACCATGTCCCATCATCCTTTTTCTTACCTAAGTGATATGAAAGCAACTGAGCCTTCGTGATTTCTCTAAGCATCCAAGCCAGCTTGTTTTGCACAAGTTGGTAGGCTGCGATAGGTTGGTCAAATTGGATACGCGATAAGGCATATTCCTTTGCCGAATGGAAGCATGCCTGAGCAGCGCCAATCGCTCCCCAAGAAATCCCATATCGCGCATTATTGAGACATGAAAACGGACCGCGTAGACCCTTTACTTCTGGGAAAATACGGTCTTTAGGAATCTTACAATCTTGGAAAACTAACTCACTCGTGACGCTGGCCCGGAGGGAGTACTTACCCGTCATTTCGGGGGCAGAAAAACCTTCATCACCCTTCTCAACAATGAATCCTCGGATAACTCCATCCAACTTAGCCCAAACAACAGCAATGTCTGCCAAAGTACCATTAGTAATCCACATTTTTGCCCCGTTTAGCAAGAAATGATCGCCCATATCTTCGGCTTTAGTAATCATATCTCCTGGATTAGAACCATAATCTGGTTCGGTTAATCCGAAGCAACCGATCCATTCACCTGAAGCCATTTTTGGCAAGTATTTGTTTTTTTGTTCCTCGCTTCCAAAATCCCATATTGGGTACATTGCGAGCGAGCCTTGAACACTGGCAAAAGATCGTAGACCACTATCGCCGCGTTCTAACTCTTGGCAAATTACACCATACGCCACATAAGATAATCCAGGGCACCCATAACCTTCAAGAGGTGCGCCTAATACTCCCATTTCACCTAATGCGACTCGCCATTCGTCAGGGAAAATACCGTCGCTACATGCCTTTTCAATATTAGGGAGTACTTCATCTTCCACCCAATCGCGAACCATATCCCGAACCATTAGTTCCTCTTCAGTTAATAGAGAGTCAACATCATAAAAATCTAGACCTTCGTAGGGCATATAGGCACCTTCAACTCATCCCAAAAGCCTGCACCACATAAACCCCTCCTTCATCATCCCTGCTCAGGGGAAAGACAACGACCACCGCATTACAAATTATCTATTGCCAATGATATCTGATACTGCATCCAATTTATCAGGATTGGTCTCAAAGAAACCTGCCAAGTCAGCAAGCCCAGCAGAAATAGCATCTGCTACGGCAAATTTTGCATCAAGTGGATGCAGAGTAGAATCGGCAACTGCTTTTTTGAATGCCTGCAAATCTGTCCATGTTGAAGGCTCACCATACTCAGGGTTTGGAGTCACAACAATTTCACCAAATTCAGGCAAAATAATATGCTCAATTAATTCATAAACTGGTGATTCGCTTTGTTCTGGGTCCAAGTATGCCTTTCGCATTTTTTTGCGCAATTTCTTAGGGGTGTCATGAAGTAGAATTGCACCAGACGGGTCTGATTTTGACATTTTGTGGTCAAAAGATTCCATTCTTGCACCATTAGTTTTTAATCCTGAAATGATTGAAGTGTGAACACAAGTAGCCTTATGCCACCCCCATTTATCGGCAGAGTCTCGCATATACATGTGAGCCTTTCGTTGGTCCATCCCTCCAATTGCAATATCAATATTCATCTCAAAAATATCTGCTGCTTGCATTGCCGGATAGAAGAATTTAGACAAATCACCATCCGAGGAATCTTCATCTCTTCCCATGATTGAAAAAGTTCGACGAACTCGTTGCAAACTCATATTCTTTGAACAACGTAATACACGAGCCCAATATTCGCCACTATCCATTATCTCACTAGCATAAATGAAGCGCAGTTGACCTTCACCTTCACCTTCATCCGGATTACCCAGTAACACGCGGAATGTATCTTCCATGTATGAAGCAGTAGTTTGAATTTTTTCCAAATCACCTCCAAATTTATCATTGACCCAAGCGTGCCAGTCGGCTAAGAAAATCAAAACATTTACTCCACTATCAAGCATTCGACGTAGGGCTAAAGCAAGGACTTTCCATCCGATGTGGGCCTTCCCACTGGGCTCAAAACCAACATAACAACGTAGGACTCCATCTCCTCCAGCCGAAGTTGATTCAGCCATGCATTTTACGAGGTAGTTGATTCCTACTACTTCTTGAACATCGCCAATCATCCATGCCAAGCGGCGACGGTTTTCAGAAGAAAGAAACTCAATGTCGGGATTTGCTTGCAAATAAGGTGTCAGTGCTGCGGAAATTTCCTCATCAGCCATATCCCCTATCTGTCTCATATTATCACCATTTTTTGTCAGTGTGGAAAAGTGTCTATCAAAAAATATCTCACTTGAACTCAACTAATTTACTCAGTTTCTCTGAAAGGGACATTGCACGAGTGAAATTACCTTCATCCAATTTTTCCTCAATTTGAACTATAAATTCATTTGCTTCCACCTTCATTTCATCGGTTATTTTGGTTGAAATACTCATTAATTTTCGCGCCATTTTGACATTTGTTCTTGCCTTCCCTGCCTTTTTCCCATCTTCTTTAGCCTTATCTCCACGCTGCTTTGAATGATATCCTGTCGCTGCATCAAGGAATGCTGAAAATGCAGCGCGGCTTGACAATGCTGCCTCTCTACCACCGTCAGCAGAAAGAAAATCAGAAAGGGCTGCCCCTTTCAATTGCTCAACATCAACTGCTAATTTCCCTTCATCATTGTACAATGCAGCCAACTTGATCATGATCCCCTTGGTGGCTACAAAGCCACCTTCTGCATCGGCAACTACATCATCAAAATGCTTTGCTCCAAGTTGAGCTAGCCCTCCTGGCCCCAAGTCTTTGATTACGCCGCGCTTTACATAGTATTGCTCCATAAGCCACCCGAATCATAGCCCATCCATAAGTGCTACCCAAACAAAAATTGTAAAATCGGGCAAGAGAGGGTGCTCAGATTTCACCCAAAATTGAAACTAATTTCAATTCAGCAGATAATTAGTCAGAAAATGTTTGTCTGTACTCGCATCTTCTCCCTCCCTCAATATACCGCGCAGTTTCTCTTTTTGAAATCTATTTCACCAGCAGATGTTGCCTCACCATTGGCTGAAAGCCAGCACATTCGTCACCTTTCTCCATCATTACCCTTGAAATGGAATGCGTAGTGCGCCAACTATGCGCCGAAGCCTCGTTGCCTTGATGCTGATTACCCTAATGCTGAGCCTTTCGCTTGCAAGTGCTGCATCAAGTACTGTTGATGTGAAATCAGAAGGAAGAATTACAGAAGATGCATTGGGTCTTGAAACTGCTGAAACAAATCCGCTCGGCGACCACCTGCTTATTGCCGGAGCCGACGGGTTTGTCCGAATTATTAGTGCTATTACTCCAACCGACGCGACTACTGCCGTAGAACTGCAGCACAGTAACACAAACACCCTTAGAGACATTACTTGGCACCCCGCCGGAAATACCGCACTCATTGCTGGTGATTCGGGGACTGTTCTCCGCTATTCACATGAGGATTACGTCCTAACTACCGTCATGGGGACCGGTGCACTCGAATCTTCAGACATTTCTGCAATAGATTGGCGCCTCAACGGCGATTATGCCTATCTTGGTTCTGACACGGGCGTAATCTATAGATACAGTAGTTCCGATGGATTTACTCTACTAGATATGAGTGCTAACAGTGCCGTTTCAGCAATTGAATGTCACGAGCAATTGCAACTTTGTTTAGTCACCACTCTATCCGATGGAATTGCAATTATTGACCGCGACCATGATGTTTCTTGGCTCGGAAGTGCAGGCGACACATGGGTGGATGTTGACTGCCCAGATGTTGATTTGAATGAATGTGTAGCGATTGCTAGTGGACGACGAATAAGTGCTATCATTCTAAATGAGCAAACACCCGCTTCAACTAGGATTGAAAGCCCAATTATTGTTGGTGAATTAGGTGGAGAATTTGTAAGTATTTCAATAATGGACGATCATACAGTAATTGTTGAAATGGCACCCTTTGCCCTAATAAAATTTGAAATGGACGGGCAAAAAGCATACCAAGTACTAGAGCATGCAACAGTTAGCGAAGCCAGCGCAACACTTGCCGGCACGCGTTTAGTGGCAACTTGGGGAGATGACGATACACATGGATTAATGATTTCAAGTGACGGTACTGTTTCCTCCTTCTCACCACCGGCAGTGGTAGATGATGAATTAATGTTCAAAGCAATTGGAGTCTTAGTAATGATTGCAGTACCGGGTACTATTATCGGATTGATTTTTATGAATAGTAAGACTTTACAAGGATGGTATCATGGGCGAAGAAACGCTAGACGAGAAGCAAAAAGGCAAGCCGGAATTGATGAAATTAGGGCTCAGAAGATAGCCGAGCGGGCTGCCAAAAACAAGAACTAATCACTCGCAATAGCCGAGTCTGCCCTCGTAAGAAAGTTTGTTGTCGATACAGATTGGGGTGAAAGGCAACGACACTATGGAATCTCATCAAAGAGATAGCCATCTTCCCATTTCTTCTCACCCAAAGCAACTTCCAACTCGTATGGAGTCACCATGGGTTTGTCATAGCGTACGGAGTCATCAATAGCAATGCGAGGGCAAGCGGTATTAACAAAGGCGTCAACTGGGTAGAAGTCAATGAGGTCGGGGCCAACATGCTCCAATGCCAAGAGATAGCCCTTTTTACCATGCTTTTCTAGCATCCTTTTCATTTTCAAAGCAAGAGTACGGCGCATTTGCCCCGGCTTTTCACCGATCAATATTCCGTAACTTTTCGCATCTTGGATTGCCATTATTAGACCGAAGCGTTGTCGCAATATCCGTTCTATTCGCGCCAAAGACATTTCGCCAGCCTCGTTAATGTATGGGTCAAGAAGGGCAAGAGGTTTGCCAGTGTGTAATACTAAACCAATTGGGTGAAAGTCTCCACTACCCAAAAAGAGATAGTGGCCAATACTTGAGTCGTCACCAGAATAATTGCATCCCAAAACTTGCCCAGGAAAACTCAGACGTTCACCTCCAACGGGAATTGTTACCTCAAATCCGGCTTTCTCAAGTCGGGCTTTGAAGGTAGGTAACATGTGGAGATGTTGGATTGAACCGACTAGGCCCAATTTATTGCCAGTCAGCGAGGTTTTTCTTCCTACAGCATCGAGAAATAATTCTTGGGCTTCTTTCTCACTTAATGTAGGAGTGCCGAGGGCTTCCTCATTTTCGGAACCAGCGATGATGGTTTCAGCATTGGCGGCGGTGAAGCGCTTGGCAGAAAATTCGCGATGTTTTGCCAGAATAGGCAATACCTTTGCCAAATCGGGGTCGCCATCGTAGGTGACATCGATGAATTGAGTGGGCATACCAGAGTCAATATTCATTTGACTATGCCCCATGTGAGCAACGAGTTCAACTCCCATCATTTTCATCTTATCGTGCACTAGGTCACAAGCACCATAGCAAGGGTCTGCGGCGAGAACAACCTTCGAGGAAGTCTCATCCTCAATTTGGTCCATCAAATCAAGAGCCTGCATTTTCAACCCTTCTGGCACTTGAAGTGCCACTAAACGGTTATCATTTGCTTTAATTCTGGCGATAAGTTCAGCCAGTTCAAAGTCATGCTTACCCATATCCATGAGAGTTCCTCCAAAGTGGCCGTCACGCCTTCTATTCAAGAACCCACCCGTTGAATTGCAAGAGAAAGGTAAATACGGAAAATTTCACAAGAGATATCAAACGCAGGTTGGAGATTAAGGGTTGGAGAATGGGGTTGAGATGAATTTAGTCAAGAATGGTGATTTTCTCTCCTTCCATCTTCATTTTTATCAGGCTATTGAGTGGCCAGTTGCCTTCCTCGCGAACTTTGCTAACGCCATCGCCCTTTTCAAAAACAATCCAGCAATCTTGAACTATCGCTCCAATGCTCTCAAGTGTCTTTAGCACCGGAAGCATTGTTCCCCCCGTGCTTACTACGTCATCAACGACCAATATTCTGTCACCTTCAGAAATGTCATTGAGAAAAATTTCCCCTTTTGAGTATCCAGTAGTCTGGTCAATAGCAACTTCGCCGGGCAAACCATATTCTCTTTTCCGCCCTATTACCAAGGGTTTTCCGCTATCGAGGCACAAGGCTGCAGCGAGTGGAATACCCATTGCTTCAAGGCCCAAAATCAAGTCTATTTCATCCCAATTTACTTTTTCTGAAATTAGATCCCTTGCGACTCCAAGAAGTTCTGCACTCTGTTTGGGCACCCCGTCTGAGAGAGGATGAATGAAGTATGCATACTCGCCTTTCCACACCACAGGTGCGTTGATTACACTTTCCTGAAGTAAGATAACTCTTGGGTCAATGGGGCTAATAGTGCCTTCCATAACTTACCTCAGTATCTCTTACCCTTTAATTATTGCAGGCAAAAAGAGTAGTGAAGGTTGGCAAATTGCAAATCCAATCGCCAAGCAAAACCTTTGCTTGCAGAAGAAAGCGTGAAGAAAATTCACAAGAAGACTATTCAAGCCATTCCCTTAACATGCTCCGCACCACGAACCAAACGAATGGTACAAGGTGTTGGGAATTTCATGCTAGCCTTACGAAGTGCATCCTTTGCAACCAAGAAATCCTTGGGCTTGCAGTGAAGTGACATTACTCTCTGACCGCGCTTAACGCGGGCAGCGGTTCCGACATTCTTTCCGAATGCGCAACGCATACCTTGAGACACACGGTCAGCACCTGCTCCAGTAGCCTGCTTATTCTCACGTAGAATGTGATGAGGATAGGTGTGAACACGTAGCGCATATCCATCAACACCGGCTTGGTTTCTGATAGTAGCGTTACTGATAACACGGGCTGCCTCAAGAGCAGTGTGGCGAATTTGCACATTGTTGTTGGAGGTTAATTCCACAACAATTTCGAACTTACCCATCTCTGCATCTGAACGATTTCCAGAATGGAAGGACAAAATACGGTTGTTTGGCACACCACCAGTGTACTTGCGTCGAGTATAGGCTTGACCCTTGAGTCGGCGATACATCTTTGCTGGTTTACGTGCCATTTACACCACTTCCGGGCCACGGCGACTTTGCATCCCTATTTAATGCCTATTGAGCGAAGGGGAAAACACACATGCAAGATATAATGGTTTTTTCAACCCACAGAGAGGAACTTACTTAATTATTTTGAACCATCGCCAAGCCTATTTCATACCTCGCCGAATGCAACCACGGAGGAAAAATGATTCTCTTGTGTAGGCAATAAGTATTCAATCCATGCCTACTTTGGGTAGTTGAGGCGTATGACAGATAGTGAGGCCCTCCCGCAAAAATCTGATACCAGTAAGTCGGTTTCACATACTGGCGATTCTGGTGACGAAAATAGCCAAGCCAGCGGCGTAGTTTCAGGATGGCGGCAGTGGATAAAAGAAGAGAGCGATCATCAATGGCTTTCTCTTGTTATTTTTGTTTTTGCAATTCTCATCGGCGCACAAATGATTGTTTCTGCATCTGTCACGCCAGGTTTGAATTCTACCGATTATAATTCACAAGAATCTTCCATCATAGACATGGAATGGAATGACGATTATTCTATGGCATTATTGCTCGTCAATTCACATGGTGAAAAACAAGTAGAGGCTTGGGATGGCGTTAACCGCACCCCCTTGGCATTTGATGGAGGAAGAACCATCACATCTTGGCAAGGAGGTTGGCTTATTGGAGGTGACGACGGAGCCCTCGGCAGATGTCTTGTCACTTGTAGCACAATCACTCCCATTAACTTAGAATGGAATGGCAGCAGTATCGGACAACATATCATTGGAATATCGACTTCAAATGGTGATTCCGGGCTATTGTTAATTCATTCAACATCAACAGATGATCCTGATGAATTGTTATTTCGTTCACCCTCATCCGTTGTCATTCGCGCTTTCAACTCTACTCATGTTGGTCCAGCAAGTGAGGTTCTATCCTCTGACATATCATTAACTGCAATTTCTTCAATTGATGAAACGACTTATGCAATCGGCTCTGGTTGGTTTAGCAGTAATCCAGCATTGACTTCCGAGAATGGAGTTATTGCCGAAGTTATTGGTGGTGATACTGAAAATGCCCCGCAGATTCAACTTCGCCATATTGGCCCTGCTCTATATCACACCATTCTTGCCAATGCCGCATCCGGTGAGTTTGTTGTAGTGGGGGATTTGGACTCCGTTGTTATTTCCCCCCAGGGTACATTGGAAATAGTTGATGAAATGAATGGAGCAAACGGCTCTTTCAAGTGATTTCATTCAATATATTCCAGCAAATGAAAAGGTTGCAGTTTCAATTCAAATTAAATCAACAGATTTAGATGTTTCTTTGATGTCTTATAATGGAGAAGTAGTGCTTTTACATGGAACTGATGCATCAGGCTCTGCCGATATGGAATTCAATATTGATGCTTCAAAGAATACAATTGTTCCGAGCAATTTTTCACGCCTATTATTCATTATTTTTGGTTCAACATTAGTGGTAATGAAGGTGTGGTCTATTTGGGCTCGAGTTCAATATAATAAGCAATTTTAGTAATTTTACCCCCCGCCGCTATTGGCAAATAATGCGACCTTCAATTATCAACTAATAAGGGAGCGAGGGGTATTTGCGGCAAATGCTTGAAGAACTGTCAACAATCCGCTAAATCTACCCCGAAGGAGTTTAGCCGGTGCGAAAAAGGGAGGTGACTTGGTAAATGGTAAAGACCACAATGATGGACCAATTTCATGCCATTAAGGCAGACCATCCCGATACTGTGTTGTTTTTTCGCATGGGAGATTTTTATGAATTATTCCATGATGATGCTCATATTGGCGGTGAAGCACTCGGCTTGACCGTTACTAGCCGCGATAAGAATTCAGAAAATCCTATTCCGATGGCTGGCTTTCCATGGCACGCTCTTGAGTCGCAACTAAGTAAGATGTTGGCCAAAGGACATAAGGTAACCGTATGTGAACAAGAAGAAACTTTACGCCCCGGCGCTAAGTTGCTTGAACGCATAGTCACCCGCGTGTACACCCCAGGTAGCCTGTATGAAGAATCGTTAATCGGCACCGATGCAACTTCGACTTTGGCCAGTATTCTGTGTCAGGCAGACTCGACAGCATTGGCGGTTCTGGATGCTTCAACTGGCCGTGTAATCGCTGCTGAATTTACTGGAGATGGGCGTTGGGCCCGCCTTCTTGATGAAGTATTACGAGCTAGCCCTGATGAAATAGTTTTGACAAAAAGAGAAGCCGAACACGAATTGGTAGGTCAGTTAATTTCACAGTTGGATGGAGTTGCTGTTTCTCAGCATCATTTACCATCCAAGGCAAGGCTTGAAGCCTTGCGACAACAATTACAATTGAGCGATTTAGGACTACTTGATTTAGATCGGCATCCTCTAGCCATGGAGGCTGCTGGCTTGGCGGTTGATTATGTTAGTAAGTTACATGTTGCAGATTCTGTTCCCATCCGCGATGTATTGATTCAAGAGGAAGGTGATGGTTTAGTTTTGGACCAAACTACTCTGCGTAACCTTGAGGTAGCAAGGACATTAATTGGTGAGTATGAAGGTTCTCTACTTCAATCTATAGATTCTACTAAGACTGCAATGGGAAGGCGAATGCTGAAGTCTTGGCTAATGCGCCCACTTAGGGATATTCAGCAAATCAAGTTACGACAAGATGCGATAGCCCACTTAATTCGCGCATCTCGTCGTCTGCGAGAATCGCGTGAAAAACTTAAGGGTTTGCGAGACCTTGAACGCCTATCCATGCAATTATCATACGGCCGTTCAAACGGCAGAGATTTAGTGGCAATCGCCACCTGTCTTGACCGTATGCCAACACTAGAATCTCTATTGAAAGAAGGAGATGATCCCCTTCTCAATGAATTGGTTTGTGGAATCTCTGCCCTTGACAATTTACGGCATGAAATTCAAGTTTCCCTTAAGGATGAACAACCCCTTGCAATAAAAGAAGGAGGCATGTTTAGAGAGGATACTCATGCTGAATTGGATGAACTCCGAGTTGGTGCAATTGAAGGTAAAGCGTGGATTACTGACTTTGAGGAAAGGGAACGTAAACGCTTAGAAATCCCTTCTCTAAAAGTTCAAAGTAATCGTCAAATCGGTTGGTTTATTCAGGTTACAAAATCTCATTTATCGAAGGTGCCAGAAGAATATCACCGGAAACAGCAAATGACAAATGGCAATCGCTATTATACCGAAGAACTGAAGCACTGGGCGGATATTATCCTAAATTCCGATGCCCGAGCAAATGACTTGGAATACCAACTTTTCTGTGAGTTGCGAGATAAAGCGAGAGATGTTGCAACGAAAATTGCCGCAATTGCCAGCCAGATTTCACAGATAGATGCGATTGCAAGCCTTGCCGAGATATCTCGTCAACGCACCTGGGTGCGTCCCGAAATCGTTTCAGGTGCAGAGCGCCTAGAATTGGTTGGTGCCCGCCATCCTGTTTTGGAATCGCAAGGTGGCTTTGTCCCAAATGATGTAAACTTCAACAAAAAACGCAAGTTCTTATTGATGACAGGCCCCAATATGGGTGGGAAATCTACCTATCTTCGCACAACTGCACTAATCACAATTCTCGCTCAAGCCGGATCTTTTGTTCCCGCCGAAAAAGCAAAAATCGCCCTAGTAGACCGAATTTTCACACGCGTTGGAGCAAGTGATGACATTCGCCGAGGGCGTTCGACTTTCATGATGGAAATGATTGAAGTCGCCCATATTATGCGCAGAGCCAGCCCTTCTAGCCTTGTATTGTTAGATGAAGTTGGAAGAGGAACTTCAACTTTTGACGGACTCTCAATTGCTTGGGCAATGACCGAAGACATCGCAAAAAGAATCTCCTGTAGAACCTTATTTGCGACGCACTATCACCAATTAGTTGGACTTGAGGAGGATATTCCTACACTGGTTAATATTCATGTTCAAATCGCCGAAGTGGGTGGGCGCCTCAAATTCCTTCATACTGTTGCAGATGGTCCATGTGATGACTCGTATGGTGTGCATGTTGCCGCATTGGCTGGAATCCCTGCCGATGTAATTGAGAGAGCAAGGGACCTCCTCGCATTCTTAGAATCTCAGGCCGAAGGAGCAAAGGCAGGGGAAAGTGGTTCACCAACAAGGCGTGAAGCAGGGCAAAAAAGTTTGTTTGGTTATTTAGCAGGTGCTGGTGGAGCAACAATTCAACAAGCCATGATGGCAGAATTACCTCCGCATGAGGAAAAGGCACTAAACCGTCTAAAGCAGATTGATCCAGACATGTTGTCGCCGCGTGAGGCAATTGATATCCTATACGAATTACGTGATGTATTACAGGCAAGGCACCATTTGATGCGAGAGTGATTTTCCTGGATGCCGCAAGAATCAAGCAATTAGATGAGCGAACTATCGGTTTTATCGCTGCTGGAGAAGTAGTTGAGCGCCCAGCTCAAGTAGTCAAGGAATGTGTAGAAAATAGCCTTGATGCTGGCGCAACAATAATTTCCGTTGAGATTCAGCGAGGTGGTTTTGACAAAATAATTATCCGCGATAATGGCGGGGGTATTGTTGCAGAAGATTTGCCCAAATCTCTTGACCGCCACGCCACTAGCAAATTGCAAAACGAGAGCGATTTGGGCACAATAAATACCCTTGGATTTAGAGGTGAAGCTTTAGCAAGCATTGGCATGGTTAGCCATTTAATTATCGCAAGCAGACCAAAAGAAAGTGAAGGTGTTAGCATCTCCATGGTCGATGGTGTAAGGGGAGTAGTTGAGCCATGTGGAATCCCCGCTGGAACAGTCATTGAAGTGCGCCACCTTTTCCGAAATCAACCGGCAAGACTCGCTTTTCAACGCCGCCCAGCATCCGAGGCCTCAAAGATAGTAGATGTATTAGTTCAACACGCATTGGCTAACTCTCAAACTGGTTTCAAATTAGTTTCGGATGAAAGAACACTTCTCGACACCCCATCTGCAAACGATTTATCTGAACGAATGTATGATTTGCTCGGTTCCCAAGCGAACAAAATGCTTGAACTAAAATCACCTGCAAGTGATGAAGATGCACCTGGGGAAGAAAGGTGGAGTGGATGGATTAGCCCGCCGGAGGTAACCAGAGGAAAGGGGGATGATGTGCATGTACTCATCAACGGAAGACCAATTGCTGCACAACCTTTTCTTTCAGCGATTAGACGAGGATACAAAACTCGCCTAATGGTTGGGCGACATCCAGTTGCCGTCCTACACCTAACCCTTCCTCCGAATGAAGTTGATGTAAATGTCCACCCGACCAAGAGGGAAGTCCGCCTACGCCATTCGTGGCGAGTTCTTGAAAGAATTGAACGGGCAATTGCATTTACTCTAGAGACAGTTCCAACTGAACCAGATGCAGGAGGCCATATCGAGGGTCTGCAAAGCCTTAGCCACAACCGACTAAACTCACAAACTAATTCCTCAGCCAACGACGAATCACTTTCCACTACAACCCCCATCGTAGTTCTTCCCGACGCTGACAAAGAAGTGCCCGAGCATTTGAGCCATATTCGCCCAATTGGTAGTCTTTCAACTCCTCAATTAGATTCCAAGGCTGAAGAATCTTCACAACCCTCGTGGGCGAAGGCTGCAACCTCACAATTATCTTTATCTGGAGAGATTAGTCAAAAGGAAAAAAGCATCCCCAAGCCGCGTCCGATTAGCCGAACGCAGCATTCTCAACAATTGCTCACAAACGAGGAAAAAGCACCGATTTCAGCACCTCTTTCGAGTGGTGAACGCAACCTTCACCGCCACTCGGAGAACGATGTAGGGCAACGCCCAACTTCTGAGCCTCAATTATCTGGGCGAATGAATGAATTGCCCGAAATGGAACCGCTCTCACAATTTGCCGACTCCTATATTCTTGCTCAGGCCGGTGATGAATTACTCCTTATCGATCAACATGCATTGCATGAGAGGGTTAGGTATGAAAGATTACGTCACGGAGAAAAATCTTGGAAATCTCAAGAGCGGATTACTCCGATTCCACTTAAATTAAACCCAATTCAATCTTCCCGCCTGCATGGACAAAAAGATCGCTTAAGCGAAGTCGGTTTTGCTTTTATTGAAAATGATTCAAAGGGTTGGATGTGTACTGCTGCCCCAGCGATTGTGCCAAAAAATAAAGTGGTTGAGTTTATTCATGATTTATTGCAAGATTTGGAGGATGATGAAGGGCCACTAGAAACCTTGGAACGCAGAATGGATCACATTGCTTTCTTGCAATCATGCAGAGGTGCGGTTAAGGCTAATGAACCATTATCACTTGCAGAAATGCGCCGCCTATTGGAAGACATGCGTCACATTCCAAACCCATGGGCATGCGTTCACGGAAGACCTACTGCGTTGCGAATACCTGTTGACCAGTTGGACCATCATTTTGGTAGGCATGGCTAACTAATCTCAATACCTATTGCCTGTAACTCATTCAAGAGGCCGGAATACGATACCTCATGTAAATCTCTACCTTGCACCTTTCCTCCAACCTTACTCGCAAGTAATACTGCAGTCATTTGTAGCCTGTGGTCCAAGTAAGTTTGTACCAACTCAGCAGGCGGCAGTGGAACTTGTCCACCTTCTACCGTCATGACCCCCTCGTCATAGATGGCAGATATGCTAAATGCTGCCAATAATTCTATTGTTTTACTAATCCGGTTTGATTCCTTCCATTGAGCATGTGAGACTCCACAAATACTTCCACCAGCCCCAATTGCCAGCATAACAGCAATTGGTGAAATAAGGTCATTTGCATCGGTCAAATCAATCACCTCACGAGCAGAATTAGGTGAATTATCATCTTCAGTTCTTTTCGCCGGATGAATATTTAAAACCCCCGCACCCATCTCTTCCAAAATATTAACTCGCAATTCCCCTTCAATATCCAATAAGATCTCACTGCCTAGGGAATCATCTCTCCCTGGCCACTTTTCCACCCTCAATCCAACTCCATGAAGTGCAGAAAATAGCAGCGCAAAGGAAAGCATAGAGGCATCACCGGGAATATTTATCACCTCATTAATCACTGGCTGCCAAGGATGAAGCACAATTTCATCTCCTTCAATAGCCGTTAAATCCAATCTATCGAGTGAGCCCGTCGCTCTTGCTAATTTGTCAGATAGCAAGATATGTTTACGTGAAACTCTGTTGCCATGAAGATTGATTATTATCGAGTTTGGGGCACCAATCACCGCTAACCGAAGTGCCGAGAGTGGTTGTCCAGAGGCGGTTAAGTCAAGTGAGAAAACTTTTGGTTCCCAAGGACCAGTTAATTTTATTGGCAACTCATTAATATTTTTTAAAAAATCAATTTTTACCCCTGCCTCACTTATTGCTTGAATTAGGGCATCATTGGCTCTTTTTGCAAGACTTCTATCTCCATCAATCTCAACTTCTCCATCAATGCGAGCACATAGTCCAGTAATGAGCCGTAAGGTTGTTCCTGAGTTAAGACAATTCAAAGGTTCACTAGGTTGACAAAAACCATGTTGCCCCTTGCCAGATATTCGCCAAGTATCTGAATCTATAGAAATTATTTCAACCCCTAATGTTTGCAAGCAATCCTTCATTGCAGATACATCTCTACCTGCTCCAGCCACTCCATTGAGAATGACACCTGCACCTACGCCTTCACCCAAGATACGAGAGGGAGGTTGAGTTTGACTACCAAGCAATAGCCAGCGAATTAAATGACTTTTTGAGGGAGGCAATCGCCAACATATCTCCTCATTAGGGTTTACTCTCAAAGCCCCATTTGGTTGCCATGGTTTGACATATAAAATGTCCAATTCCATTTATTATCCTCCTATTGTGGACATTTCTACCTTTGAACGCAAAGTAGTATCTTCAGTTCTAATTTCGGAATATCTATCATCCCTCTGCCGCCAAATATTACTTATCGCTAAGCCTATTTCCTCTTCGCTGGAATTTCCCCTTACTAGCCGCCTTATATCAAAACCATCAGCCGAAAACAAACAGGTGAATAATCTTCCATCGGCTGTGAGCCTTGCACGATTACAATCTCCGCAAAAAGGCATGCTAACACTGGTTACAATTCCGATTTCTCCACCGCCATCTTTGTAGCGATAGCGTTTTGCGACTTCGCCCTTTTCAATTGGGTCAATTGATTCCACTTCAAATTCTGTTGATAGAATTTCCAAAATCTCTGCTGCAGTAACAACTTCTTCTATATTCCATCCATTGGTTTGGCCAACGTCCATAAATTCAATGAAACGAAGAATATGAGGTGTTCCGTGGAAATACCTTGCCAATTCAAGTATTGAGTGCTCATTTATCCCTCTCCTAATTACCGCATTTATCTTGATAGGCAATCCTGCTTTTTCACTTGCGCTAATTCCGTTGAGGACTACTTGTGGGTCAACTTTTACATCATTCATGATGTGGAAGGTTTTTTTGTCAAGGGCATCGAGTGAAATAGTGATCCTCTTTAGTCCTGCATCGGCCAAAGTCTGAGCCTGTTTTGCTAGCAGTGCGCCATTTGTAGTTAGAGCTAAATCCAAATCATGCTTCGCTAATGCTGAAATCAAATTGCCTAGTTGCTTTCTCATCAAAGGTTCTCCTCCAGTGAGGCGAACTTTGCTAAGTCCGAGGGGCAATAGAGAGGTGACTATACGGTCTATTTCTTCGAAAGTCAGCAGCAAGTTTCTTGCCATAAATTCAAAATCTGGGCCAAAAACTTTCCTTGGCATACAATACTGACAACGAAAATTGCACCGGTCGGTTACTGAAATTCGTAAAGCATTCAGGGGGCGACCGCGAATGTCGCGTACAATAGAAGCCTCGCCTTCTGCCAAAACCCCTCCAACTGCCATGACATCCCCTCAGTAAATGGTAGAGTGGTTTGGCTTTCAAGCCTCGCCCTTACAGATATCCATCTCTTGCCGCAATAGTGCTTTGTGAAGAGGAGTTGAGGGCGCAGATGGTTATCCGGAAATTGACGGAAGGACTACTTTGGAAACTTGAGTATTTGTCTTTGTGTAGAATAATCTAAAGGTCCAATTTCCACTATCTGAGCCTAAACCTCGGCTATCAATCACAAAATAATCCCCCTCGCTGACAGTAAAACCTGCATCTCGGTCAAAGAAAGTCACATTGGAACCAATTCGGCCATAAACATCTGCATCAGAAGCAAATCCTTCACAGGCATCAACATATGGGCATTGTCCATCAGGACTAATCACTTGGAACAGCAAATGGTTTGGGTCAAGGTGTTGGCCGAGGCTGGTAAATTTGATGACATGGTAACCATTGTCAAGGGAGCGAGTTGAGATTGATGCCCTCGGTGGCTGTTTTTCGACATTATTGAATGAATCTTGCATCATGATGAAAACCATGCTACTTAGCATCACGGTAATTGCAAGGAGTAGCACTGTTGCAATAACTGGGCTGACTGCATTTGGGTCATCGGCGATGCGCCGGAATGATGCGTTTTCAACGGCAGTAGAGCAGTCCGAGGTGGGGGCTGCATTTTTCATTTTTTTGCCTCCTTACTTTTTCCTTAGCTGATTAATGTGTGGAGTTTGTAAATTCTTTTTCAACGAGTTGAATAGAATCCTTGAATGATTTGAGTTACAGTTTGAATATCCGAAATTTCTCTCTTTAGCATATTCCTTATTATTTCCATTCTTTGCTGCACATGTTTCTCAAACTCAGCAGGAGTAACACCCGCCGCATCACAGATTTTCTCTCGAAGTTTTGATGGAATCCCAGTCTCCTTTATCTCATCAGCAGCCGCGTCATATTTCCATATTGCGTTTAGGCGTGGCTTATCTCCTTCCATCCCCGCAACTTCAGAAACCTCGGTGATTTTTCTAACAGTTTTACCCTGAACATGAAGCCTTGCTTGAATAATAATCAAATCCAATCCTGAAAGCATTATCGGTGGTACATTCATCGGTGGATTGATCATTCTTGTAATTGTCTCAGCGCCGGTATTTGCGTGCAGGCTGCCGAATGAACCATCGTGCCCAGTATTCATTGCGGTTAGCAAAGTTGCACACTCAGGACCTCTTACTTCTCCGACAATTATGCGGTCAGGGCGCATACGTAGACTTGATTTCAAACAATCATTCATGTCAACTTCTGCAGTCCCATCTGGGCGCTCACGTCGTGTTTCCATACGCAGCCAATGGTCGTGATATACTTGCAATTCCGCAGTATCTTCCACTGTCAATAAGCGCTTATCCCAAGGAATGTACATCCCAAGACAGTTGAGAGTAGTAGTTTTACCAGAACCAGTTCCTCCAGCAATAACGAAGTTAGCAGGACGTGCATCAAGTCCATCAATCCAGACCCACATCATCGCAGCAAGTCTAAGATTAACAGTACCGAATTTTACTAGGTCAATCATGGTAAAAGGGTCCTCTTTAAACTTACGAATTGTGAGAGTTGGACCATCAGGAGTAACAGGAGGGATGGTACCATTAACACGAGAACCATCTGGGAGCCTACCGTCGAATATAGGCACTAAGCCAGGCCCATCACCGAGGGGAACAGAGGTAAATGAGGCAATGTTTTTGGCGATCGCTAATCCTTCTTCATCCTCAACCCAAATATTTGTGCGGCAAATTCCAAATTTTCGATGGGCAACTTTAACACACTGCTGCCCTCCATTGTACATCACTTCTTCCAAATCATCGTCGCCAAACAGAGGTTGAAGTTTACCATATGGATTCGAAGGTATGTCTCCTTCATAATGGTAGATTGGTGAAGGATGGTTGGGTTCAGAATAGATGGTGATATTTCCGTATTGTGCGAGTATTTTTTCTTCAGTCATGTTCTTATCCTCCTATCAAGTAATAGGGTACTATGTAGAGATAAATGGCAAGGAAACCCCAAAATGGCAGAGTCCAAAGTACATCCTTCATCCTTCCAAGCATTCGGCCACCGACAGCAGCACTGAGCATTGAGGTGGCGCAGAAGAAAAGAGCAAACATATTGTTGATTGCAGTCACTTGGAATCCTCCGCTCCATGGTGCAAAGAGACCAACAATGAAAGCGATAAGAAGTGGCAAACCTACACAAATAAACATCAAGATCAGTATTGAGCGCCCGAGCATTTCAGATTCACGCTTATTCATCAAATCATTTAGTCTTTCGTAGTCAAGACTTAGGCGGAATAGGATATCCTTGAGGTCTGCATCCTGCTCTATTGCGGTGTTTAATAAGTGAATTACACGCTGAACTTGAACACTACGAGTTAACACTGCAAAACGGCTAAGAGCGGATTCGAAGGTTGAAGCATGACTTTCATCAAGAGCTTGTGCAAATAATTTAGCAATCAAATCGTCACGAGTTGTAACCGCACCTTGAACTGCTTGTTGGAAACCTTGTCCTGCACCAATGCTATCAGATAGAGTTTCAAGGAGTGACGGCAGGGCATTCTCAATTTTTCGGCGGCGAATCCTTTCGATAATTGGAGGCACTGCACCACCAATTCCGGCTAATCCGATGATTAATAGCCAATTCGCCCAAGCCAAACCATATAGGTCAAGAATCCACAATCCAAACATTTCCGAGATAATAATATCACAACCCCGGATCCTTAAAATGGGCCTTCATGCCCACTAATGCCATTCCAATAAAAGTCACAAATAATCCACCACCAACTGCCATATTGATGATGACTGGGTCCATGTTCATTCCAAGCATTGCAGACATATCACCCATCAATTGAGGGAATAGGCCAACCAAAGCAAGAATAATTGGCCCGAGCATTCCAAAGGTGAGGAGGCTCTCGGGAAGGCCGGCCAAATCCTCAATGTATTTTTTGACTTTTTCAGTTCGGATTTCTTCTTCTCTAGAGCCTTGAGTCTGTAAGGTGGAGATAACATCGGTATCTGACATAACATTGTTGAGGAGCGTGTTCAGCATGCGCTTGTAGCCACCATTTTTTGCTTGCTTTTGCAAACGGCGTAATTCGTTTTCAAGTGGCCTGCCCTTCTGAACATTTTTCATCAACGAGGAAAAGTCATCGCTGATAATCCCATGGCCACCCATCGCTAATGTGTGTAAAGCCGCCTCCAAACCAATTCCTGAAGTCATGAGAATTTCCAAAGAACGGATGACGTAAAGAAGTTCACGTGATTCATCCAGTTCTCGCATTTTACCACCTCTTCCTAAACAATATCTTCCATGAATTCAAAAGTAAACTCTGTAGTTGTTCCATCATAATCAAACTTACTGAAAACAACTTTCACATCTCTTTCCTCAAATGGGTCGTGAATATATGGTTGCCCAGCCCTAAACATGGAAATAATAGTTTTGTACATTGACAAATCCATTTCTCCACTAATTGCGTATAAAGCAGATTCAGCGCCCTCATCTATGAGATCATCACCCTCCCCGCCATGTACAACTGTGCGAGTAATCCTACGGGAAATGGAGACTGAAAAATCACATTTTTCAAGTCTAATCCAGTCAGAACTGCTTGTTCCAGATGCGGGCCTAATGAAAAAGTCGTGTGTTGGCATAGTATCGCCTTAACCTCCGACCAGCGGTGTCGCCCTTGAATATATTGGCTATTTAGTCCGATGAATAGGAAAAAATTACCTAACTAACAGAAAGGAAACTCACTTTACACCAAAGTGGCGCAGGGTAGATGAAATAGTGTTTGAAGAACCGAAGAAAAGTCTACATTAGCCTTGAGATATCCGGAACCAACCAAATTGAACTTCCTCAATGATGTTACCCTCAACTAGTTCATCAATACAAATGTCAGTGTCATTTTGGGAAAAACCTCGGGCTTCACAATTACCAATGATTGTCGCCAAATCTATTCCTCTTTCTGAATCGCCGGTCCGGATTATTGTTTGGATAGTTGCTCGCAATACATCGCTATCGGTTGCAACATCTCCTTTCGCATCCGAGTCGCCACCATCTCCCATCTCTGAGGAAGTTTGTGTCTGTTCGTCTGCTCCAGAGTCATTATTTTCATTATCAAGAACTGATGGTTGTTTAATTGGGTTTGGAGTGATTAGGTTTTTGCCTTCGGCAATATCAAGTGAACGCATTACAGTTAATTTGTAAACTTCGGAGTCAACCTCGCCATAGTGATTTTTTGCCAAGACCATGCCTTTGGTTTTACTACGAGTAATCCCTGCACTTACATATGTATCATCATCAGCCTCAAGTCCACGAATCATTTCACTGTCCTTGATTCGTTGCATTGTTGCTTCAGAAGTTTCGACCAACCAATTTGCGTAAGTATTTGGATTTATTACGCACATCTCCTCGGGCTTTAGGCTGGTGTAAATTGAGCCATCATCCGATTGAAATAGTCGAGTTTTTGCAACCATCATCAATTGGATTGGATCGCCGCTTTCAAGGTCGGAGGAAAGTTGGGCTGCATGAGCGAGAAGTGCCTCGCCCTGGAAATCCCCTACTGAGAAATAATGTAACCCCGATGGGTCGCGAAGTGTCCCTTGCCACATGGTATTGCCTCCAGAAGTTTCACGTGGATTTAGACTCTCCAATAATCCTGCAACTAGTGCGCGGTTTACCATACATCCAAGTTTGGTAATTACAAATGCCGGGTCGAATTCATCTGGGCCTTTGTCAGTCAGAGTTGATTCACTAAACTCTTGGGAGAATATACGAATTGCAGGTTGGCGCTTAGCCCTTGGTCTATTTGAACTTTGCATTTCAGGCCACCCCCCACTTTGTTCTGGCCTCTGTAGCCGCTAATTCAGCGTCAACATCAACCGTATTTATTTTGTCAACAATTATCATCATTCCTTGATTATCATTAATACAGCGACCACCGACTTTCACCCTTCTGCCAAGATTGTCATTACGCAATTGCTGAACAAATTGTGCTTGACCATCTAGTGAAAGGTTTTCTTCAAATGTGGCTTGGTCTTGTGAAAGCCATTCAAGGGTTGCTTGGCTACTGATAATGAGGGAGGAAGTGACATTTCCATTATCAATTACCAGCCTTAACCTAATGTCTTTGTTTCCTTGAACTGAACCGTGAATTGCACAAGCATCATCGCGCAAAACTCGACGGCATTCAGGGCAACGGTAGATAACTCCGCAGTCGTCACGAACTGAAACAACTGTGCCTTCGGTTGAAATCCCCATTCTTGAAGAACCGGCTGCTAATTCATCAAGGTCAACATCAATTACATGATTCTCAGGGTCAATGCTTTCCCAAGGAGTTTCATCCAACTTGGTTATTTGTTCAAGATTGTCAATAGTGACATCAGGGATTCCTTGCCACATTCGCACGCGAACATTATTGAGTCTGAGGGTAACTGGTAACTCATCCTCTGAATATTTCATTTCGCACCATGCAGAACACTTGCAACGCCCAGTCGGATCTAGTATTTCTCCAGACATGACTACTTTTTCTTCCCCATCTGAGCCGGCAAATTTACGTTCAATCAAGGATTGAAGTTGGACCACCATGGTAATATCTCTTGAACCATCTTTGAGTTGGCTAATTGTCAAGTGGCTACTTTCTGCAAGACTTTCTGCATCGGCAAAATTTGCATCATGAAATACCTCAACATTCGTTGTACGCCCAAGATTTAACTCGGGTGTATCTCTGAAACGGCGGATATTTGCGCGTGAAAACTTTAGCAATGTGCCTACTTCATGGACGAATGGTTCCCAACTGACAAAACCTATAGAACCGGTACCATCGGCAATACGCCCCTTGACAACATCAAGAGTTCCGCTTCCATCCTTCTTAGTGATTACATTATCACGCCTACTCATAACACGACCAACAACACTAACCATTCCATCAGCTTGATTTGCTTCTTCAATTGTAATTGGATCATCTGGATCGACGATTAATTGAGTACTTTCTTCTAAAATCACAATACGGCTTGATTGGTTGATATTGAGTGATCTCTTTCCTTGATACTCATTGACTGATGCGCCTTCAATTCGTACGATTGCACCGGGGACTAAATTTTGATGTGGCCCCCAATCTTTGAAATCCCAACGAATCTTTTCACCTTCTCCCCAAGGATTGTCCTCAAGGGTGCCAAATGCAATGTCCTTCTCTTGACCGCGAATGGTCTGAGTGCGACGATTATGTGTTGTTATTTTTACTTCAATTTCTATATTTTTATCTTCGGCACCTAATTCACTTAAACGCTCAACTTTTTTGTTTGGCAATGAATTACCCGGTGTTGTATATGTTGAGCCTCCGCCACCTCCAGCAGCAGGTGCAGAACTTGGTTGGAATTTTCTCAATACTGAACGCATGGCATCTGCGGGTGGAACGTAGAAATTATTTTTATAGCGTTCAAATTCTGCGCGAACTGCATCAGTATCTGCACTTGGAATTTGAGAAATAACTTCTTTGATTGCTTTTTCCATTGCATCATTTTCTTCATTCATAAGAACTCACCTCCGGATGAGTCATTTTGAATGACAATTCGTTTAAGCCATTCCAATTTGGGAATGGCGGCGGGCTGACGTGTGGGGTGCGGTAGACGGGACACTTGCTAAACCTCCAAGGATAATGAGCCGGCATTGACGGTTATTGAACAATGCCCTTACGCAAAGAGGAAATGTGAAATTGAATCAGTTAAGCAGGATTAACTCTAATGCCTTGACTGAGGCGCACATCTGGAACATATATGCTACCTCCAGACCAGCCGTTTTGTAAAAGTGGAAGTTTTCCTAGAGCGACTCCAGAAGTCAAAGTATTGCTTAGATTTCCACTTATTCCGGCTTGCTTCAATGCCCCAATAATTTCGCCATCAACAATTCGCAATATTTGGCTACTCGTTACTGAGAAATCACCCGAAGTTGGATTTGCAGTGTGTGCACCCATTACGCTACCAATGAGATAGCCATCCGCAATAGATTCAACCATTTCATCGCGAGTAAGTGTGTTCTTACTTGAAGTGAGTAATAAGTTTGACCGCCCTGGATAAGGCGGCTCCTGATGCCCATCGCGATTTGCCGAAGCGGTGCTTTGAGCAGATTCAATATTGCCAAGTGAAACTTGTTCGGCGGCATCTCGTGTAGACCAAAGGGCACCTTTGAGAATTCCATTTGAAATTAATACATTTTTCTGGGAGGGCAGCCCTTCGCCATCTCGCGAAGAACTATTCGCTCCGTATTCCAGACATCTATCATCGACAAGAGAAAGGTGTTCTTCCATCACCATGCTATCTATTTTCCCAGTCCAAAATGATTCGCCTCGCGCCTGCCTATCGCCAAGAGTGGCCTGTGGAATTATTGTTCCAAATAGCCCACTTATCGCTCCAGTAGTCATCACCACCTCTTTCTCGCTAGTTGGACCAACATTTTCAGTGAATTTTCTAGTTTCACTAGCCCATTCAACTGTCTCTTCAACAAAGTCATCGTAGGATGTAATCAGATGATGCCCCCCTTTTCCCTCCCAACCACTTGTCAGTAGGTCGTCTTCATCAATCGTAACTTGAATCCCCATACTATGAGATGACTGGGTTCCTGCAGATTCGATCCCCTCGCTGGTTAGTAGTGCTGAAGCATAAATTGACGCACCAACACCTCCACCCGAAACAACTCCATTCGGGCATATTCCGGCAACCATGGAAATTAGGTCATCTGCATTATCGAGTAAATCATCAGGCGTCAATTGGTCAACCCTTACATCAAATAAGCCATCTACAGAAGTCCCTTTGGATGCCGAAGGAAGATGGAAACTCTTGATTTGTGGTGATTTTCGAGCGATGCTAAGGGCTAGAGAGATTGCTTCTCCCCCTTCTTCTGGTCTACCCACATAGGCAAAGCCATACCTCCCATCTTCAATAATTCTAATGCCAAAACCGCCATCACCTCCGCCGGCTGCTAACGCTATTCTTCCTCTCTCTATGTCAACACTAGTCCCGTAGGCTTGAGATGCCACGATTTCCCATTGTGTGATTGATTGTTTCGCAGCCATTTTCCCAAGAGTTTCACAACCCTCTTGTAATCGTTCAACTGCATCAATTGGCATTATTCCCATGAAATCACCCAACCAGTGCATTGCGAATGCGCATATGCGGTCCGCCATCACCGACTGGCACCATTTGTCCTTTACCACAAAAACCTGGACTCGCGAGATTTGCTTCGCGGCAAAGACCATCTACATTAGAGAGAATTTGAAGAGTCATTCCAGACACACTAACATCTTTTAGCGGGGTAGTTAATTGTCCATTTTCAATCTTCCATGCCTCTTGTGCAGCAAATTGGAATGAACCCTTGCCTGTATCAACTTGACCACCACGCGAACCACAAGCATATACTCCATCTTGAACATCCTCAAGTAAATCATCTAAATCTGCATGATTACCCCCCAGTATGACGGTATTTGACATCCGCACCAAAGGGTGAAAGAGCCCACTTTGAGCCCGCGCACCAGCATTAGGCTCTAAATCATATTTTGCCGCAGTTTCTCGATGGTTGAGGTACTCAGTTAGGACTCCATTGACGATGAGATTTTTTGTCCGCGCATCTACTCCTTCATCATCAATCGGGTAAGCGCCGTAACCGTCTTTCAATGTCGGGTCGTCGATAACAGAAACAATATCTGAACCTATTTTTTCGCCCAATTTTCCTTCAAGACACGAATCTCCTGCTGCAACTAAATCTGCTTCACATGGGTGACCTAATGCCTCATGAATATACACTCCAGTAAGATCTGGGTCGGAAATAAGGGTGGTGCGGCCCGATGGGGCTCGCTCCGCGCCGAGTATTCTTAGTACGGATTCCGAGCACTTGCGGCCTAATGCCTCTAAATCCGCATTGGCTACCGATTCAAATCCACCGCCGCCGCCAATGCGAGTACGGTATGAAGCGACTTCGTCATCTTCACGCGCTGTAATGACTGCATTTGCAACTGTGCGCTGGTGAGACCAAATGCGGTCCATCCCCTCATTTGTCATTAACTCGGTGTGAATATGTTCGTCAGAGTATCCGGTAATCGTGGAAACTATTCTTTCATCGGTGCGGATGGATTTATCAAGATCGGATAGCAACTCTAATTTTTCTTCCAAAGAAACATCACGAATATCTTGCTTGGGGTGCCAATTTAGTATACCTTTCTTAATAGGAATTTCAGCCAACTCAATAGGATTTTCAGAACTTGGGCGCCGACCTGCCACCTGCTTGGCTAGCCGAACTGTACCTTCTACTGCACCGCTAATACTCGAAACATCAGAGGTTGAATAGACACCCCATGCGCCATCAGCAAGAACTCTCAATGTCGCACCAAGGTCATGACCGGGGATTGCTCGGCGTAATTCTCCATCCCGAACTGTAATGGAAGTATTATTGCTTGAAACAAGACGGACTTCTGCATATGATGCACCCAACTTTTCTGCATCTTGTAGCAATGAATTAGCAACGGATTCGTCAAGAATTCTCCCCGAGCCGAGGGGGTTTTCGGTTGAACGTCCGCTGCTGGCCACCATGAGTCTAAGGGGAACTTGGAGGGATTTGAACCCTGCCCTTCCTGAGAGCCAATAAAATAGGTGAAATGTAGCGAAGAAAATG
>PSPT01000001.1 GCA_004195635.1 Methanobacteriota archaeon | reverse complement strand
CAACGACAGGCTGCAGTAAAGCTCTACGGGGTCTTCGCTTGCGGGTTGAAGGTACTGGACTGTGCGCCAGTAAAGTCAATTTCGCCGGACATATCGCGGGGACAGTGGAGCCCTCGTTGGACCATTCATGCAAGCCGCCAATTAAGCGGCAAGGTATTACGTTACCTTAAGAGGGTCATAGTTACCCCCGCTGTTTACTGGTCCTTCGTTGGGTTGAACCCCAATTTCAGATACCAGCACTGAGCAGGATTCACCGACTATACACATCCTTTCGAACTGGCAGTCGGCTATGTTTTTATTAAACAGTCGGAGCTCCCTTGTCACTGCGACCAGCTTCTCTCAAAGCTGGCACTCCTTCTCCCGAAGTTACGGAGCTATTTTGCCGAGTTCCCTCGCGATATTTTTACCCGATACACCTTAGGTTACTCACCCAGGGGCACCTGTTTCGGTTCTTGGTACGATCATTCCAACGGCTTTTCATGGAACCCGGGCCTCGTCTAATATTTCACTCACGACTTCTCAACTTTCTCACTGTAACAGTTCTCCGGTTGATTATAGACGCTTCGCGCGCCTGACATATGACGCGATAGACTAGCCCAAGCTGTCACCATTATTGTTGGATGGCTTACGAATATTAACGCAATTCCCTTTCGATCATCTCGGTTAAGAATGACCTTAGGATCGGCTAACCCTCGGCTGATAAACAGTGCCGAGGAACCCTGGCCCCTTCGGCGGAGCGGATTCTCACCACTCTGTGCTGCTACTCTTCCCTAGATTCTCATACGTATACGGTCCACAAGATCTCAAAACCTTGCTTCCACCCATACACGTCGCCGCGCTACCTCATCATTTTTCAATGGACTAACGTCTCGGTATCCGATTTGAGCCCCGTCCCTTTTCCCGGCCCGCAAGCTAGACTAGTGATCTGTTACGAACTCTTTCAAGGATGGCTGCTTCTAAGCCCACCTTCTAGTTGTTTTCGACCACGGACACGGTTTGTCTGTGACACTTGATCGGAATTTTGGGACCTTAACGTTAGGCTGGTTTGTTCACCTTATGTAACGGTAGCTTACCCACCGTCACTCACTGCCCGTATCTACGGCGAATGCATATTCGGAGTTTGGCGGCATGCCGAGGAATCGCTCCCCCTAAACACACAATCAGTGCTCTACAACGCATTCAACCTCCACGGACGTCTACCTACGAGTAGTTTCGCGCGGAACCTGCTATTGCCCACCTCGATTGGACTTTCACCCCTATACCCAGCTCATCCGAGCGATTTGCAGATCAGCAACGGTTCGATCCTCCACCCAACTTTCGTCGGGCTTCAATCTGGCCAGGCATAGATCGGTGGGCTTCAGGTTCTCCACCATTGACTTCGGGCGAGCACACCCCGTCCCTCGTCTTACGACTGCGGACTTGTCGGTTTCCCTTCGGCTTCGGAGATCAACTCCTTAACCTCGCCAATGATCAAGACTCCCAGGGGCATTTTTCTAAACGCACGATAGGACGCTGCTCATATCTTCGCTTTCACGCCCTATCAGCCTGTACCTATCTAGTTTCAGGTTCTTTTCACATCCCGCTAAGGATACTTTTCAGCTTTCGCTCACGCTACTTGTAAACTATCGGTCTCGAGTTGTATTTAGAGTTGGAAGTTTATGCCTCCCATATTCATGCGCGATATCCGACGCACACTACTCTTTGACAGTCACGTGGTCATATCAAATGCGGTTACGGGACTTTCACCCTCTTTGGCTGTACCGTTCCAGGTAACTTCACCTTCTTTGACTTAGACGATAGACTGACAACCACATCTCCTTCAATTTCTAGTCAGGATTCGGTTTGCTCTGATCCGTGTTCGTTCGCCACTACTAACGGAATCTCTTTGATTTCTTTTCCTCCCCCTACTAAGATGCTTCAATTCGGGGGGTTCCCTTTCGCTAATGCGAATGACTCCGAAGAGTCAGGAGGTCCCATTCGGCCATCTACGGTTCTCAGACATTCATGCGTCTCGCCGTAGCTTATCGCAGCTTGTCACGACCTTCTTCGGCACTCGAGCCGAGCCATCCTCTAGATAGGTTGTAGCATCAACATTGCCCCGCACGCTCCCTGGCGTGCAACCTCTGGTGTCCAGGCTAACCTCTACGGTTTCTCTGGATGAATGCCTCCCCTAGGGGCATTCTTCCTCCACCACTTCCCCAGTCAATCCGTATGACCGAGTGCACTTGAGCATCCCGCCGACATACCTCCTCTATATAATCGCACCGCATAGAGCAGAATTGTTTTACTTCTTGATAGGGACTCAATACGCGGTTAATGATATGTTATTGGGCCGAAAATTTGCCCTATTTGGAACCACAGTTCAGCCTTCACTATTTGTACTTGCAAATTGTGCAAAAGGGTGTTTTGCATTTCAGTAATGCGTTTTTTCCAATTTAGCGTTGGTTTTCAATTTAAATTTGCGGAATTAGCGACTCAAAAATAGTCTTTTCATTATTTAAATGGTGATTTCTTCTTCACAAAAATCTGCGGGAAATATTGCCCTTGTAATAATTGCTTTTCCGGTAACCCTTGCTCCGCCGAGAGCGAATAATTGGGCAGTTGAAAGATTATTATGACAATAAATATCGGCCAACTCATGCACTAACACGAGAAAGATTTGCGTTGATTATTGAATTATCTGGCTCAATACTCTGGGCCTTGCGCAGTGCAATTAATGCTTCATTATGCTGACCTAAGCCGATTAGTGCAACTGCCTTGCCATTATAGCCATCAGCCATTTCACCCGAACGATCAAGATATACGTCAAATATTCGTACTGCTTTATCATACCGACCCGAGGAACATAGAGCACTCGCAAGGTTGAAAAGCACATCTGTTTCAGTAGAATCTATCTTTGCTGCCTGGCGTAGAGCCATGATAGCCCCCTCAAAATGAGAATCAACTCCAGAAAGTATTCCAAATGGGTCCTGATCATTTACAGTTGCAACTGCCCTTTGTAGCATTGCAACACCATAGTTATTCATTGCTGCAGGATTTTGCGGCATTGATTTTACAATCGTTTGAAATGACTTTGTTGCTACTTGCCAATTTGCTTCATTCATTGCATTAAATCCCTGTGTGACAAGTTCGGACAGTTGTGGATTACCCTCTGTATTGACAAGCATTGCTCGGGAAGGAAAGATTTGTGGATCTCCTCCTTCATCACTACTTCCTTCAGGGTTGAACACTTGAGATGCAGATACTGGCTCGGCGAGATCATCTAAATTGACGACCATCTCGGTAAACATGGAATCTTGCGAAAAATCATGAATAACTACATCAGAATCTTCATGCATTGGAGTACTTATTTCCTCATCAGCGGGAGTGGAAAGATTCAATGCTTCTGGAGTTGCACTTACTGGTGCAGAGGAAGTAGCATGGCTATCTGGAGAAGATTGAGGCAGTGGAACTGCCACTACCTTTGTAGGTTGTGAAGTAGCTGCTGGTTCGCTTGATAGAGGTGCGACTATTGTAGCCTCAACCTTTACTGGTGGACTTGGAGAGGAAGGTGATGGAGCAGGCGGATCTGTGCTAGATGATTCCTCGTGAGAGGGCTCAGAAATAGCGCCTTCATCTTCATTATTGGCGGCAACATTCGCATGTGAGCCATTAGTTTCATCAACAATCTCAAATTCTAAAGGCTCATATTCAAAACCCATCTGTGGATTGCTACCTATTCCAAAAGGGAGGGTTGACTCAGGCCGTGCACTTACTCCACCAAGGCCAAAGGGTAAGGAGGTCGCAACTTTTTCACCAACAGGAGCAAAGGAATCATCTGCATCAGAGATTATTTCAGCCATGCTCTCTTCAAAGCGATCTAAACCAGGAATCCCCCCTCTTTTCAAAACGCTTTGAATACCCTCTCCTTTAGCATCGAGAACAAGGTTGCTTCTACTACCGCACCCTGGACAACTAACGCTATCGAGGAAAAGTAAGCCGCACACCCTGCACTCTTGCATTGAACTCAACCCATGAGGCAAAGGCCACACATATCACCCATTCGGTTGTGCGTGCAATAATAACTACAGAAAATTATGGCGGAAATGAGGTGCTATAGCATCACTCAGATTCAATATTTGAATTAGCCAAGTCTTCGTCTGGGAACCAACGGTTTACACCGGGTCTTCTCTCCCACATTATTTCAGCAGCAATCATGATGATGGTTGCAATTAAAATCATCCAAATTTCAAATTCCATCACGTAAACTAAGATGACATAGATGGAGACAATTGCGGTTGTAAGAATCATAACGGGAAAACCGGCTATGAAAAATTCATTGAATGAAATTGGATATCCAGCCTCCTCAGAAAGACCTGCAGTTACCACATTTGCCGATGCACCGATTAAAGTTCCATTTCCTCCGAGACATGCACCAAATGCCAATGCCCAAATAAGGGGCCCTAATTCCAATCCGAGATCTGCATCCAAGGCTAAACTTGCAATTACTGGAACCATGGTGGCAGTATATGGAATATTGTCAATAAATGCCGAGACTACTGCGCTAACCCAAAGTATGAGTATCAGTGCACCTGCAAGTCGCAATGTGCCATCATCGCCGGCTGGAATCATCGCAATTGTACTTGCAACTTTGTCACCGATATAGGAAATCACCCCCATGTAATCAAGAGAATGGACCAATACGAACAATCCGGCGAAGAAAAGTAAAGTGGACCATTCAACTTTTTCAAGTGCATCTTCTAATTCGTGCCTTGAAGTGACTAATAGCATCAATACTGCTCCGCCAAGAGCTATCCAAGAGACATTGATATGAGTGACTGCATGACTAAAAAAACCAATAATTACTAATCCCAATACTGCACCGCTGCGCTTTAGTAAACTAAAATCCTTAATTGCATATTGCTCTTCCAAATCCTTGATATCTCGGTCTCTCCTACCACCCAATTCTTCGCTATATAACCAACGCAAAAGCATGAAAGTAGGAACAACGGTAAGAAGAACACCAGGTGCCAAATTGATAATAAAATCATTGAAACCAACTGCCTGACTGGCCAACTCTGGATAATTTGTGGCGAGGCTTGCCTCTGACATTTGGTTTCCGATAATGATATTTGGAGGATCACCAATTAATGTCGCAGTACCACCAATATTGGAAAACATTACTTCGGCAATAAGGAGTGGAATGGGTTTGATATCCAAAACCCTTGCTAATTGAATGGTGACTGGAGTCAGTAATAGCATCGTTGTGACATTATCCAAGAAAGCCGAGAGTACTGCTGTAACTGTACAAAGAATAACAGTTAAGCCCCACACGTTCCCCTTAGACATAGCAAAAGCCTTGACTGCTAACAACTCAAACACACCGGTTCTAGAAAGCACACCGACCATTATCATCATCCCCAATAATAGGCCAATTGTATTCCAATCAACCATTGTTGCGACTTGGGGTAAACTAATTGGGTCAACTGAATATAAGTGGAGGGCGAAAACTGCAACTAAACCGCCAATTGCTGCTGCCAGAGTTCGATGCACCCACTCAAAAACAATCAATGCATAAACGGCAAATAATATACCTAAACCAACCATCACAGCTTGGGTTTCGACACCACTACGAATTTGAACTGAAAGGAGTGCGCCCCCACCTCCACTTGCGGAAGAAGGGTTGAGAAATAATAGCCCCATGCAACCCATTAGGAGAGTCAAAGCAATTGGTTTGGCCGAACCGAAGCCGAGTTTAACCCGTTGCATATACTATGCGGTGCAGGTTAATCTCTTGAGTGTTTGGAGAGAATTAGTGTAACGGTGCGATGATTTTGTAGTTGGCTTCAACCCCCGGCTTATCTGGACAAAAAATATTGGGCCAGTATATGTTCATCTTCTGCGAGGTAGTCAAAGCACTGTTCAAGTTTGAATAAACAAGAAATCAAATTCCTGCACACTGCCTCTAGCGTAATAACAATTGACCTGTCCCCAAGTCACTATTAGCCGACTAACTTTTCCACAAAACTCCAACATTTCCACGGGCTAAGACAAGTATTGAATCAGTTTGTTGGCAAATTTCTTGCCAGATCATTACCCGGTCTGAACGCTCAAATAATCCGCGATTTATCTTAATTTTGACGACGTTCTTTGCTGCTAATTGGTCTCTTATTTCGGAATAAAGTGATTCGCCAAGTCCCGCTTTGCCTATGCGTATACTCGGTTTGAAATTCGAGTCCTTTGCTAATTGATTAATGTGTTGTGGTATGTTACCGATACTAATTCCTCCTTATTTATTTCAACTACTTTAGAGGAAAGCGCCTTACTTTCCCGCACTCACAAGTAATGATTCTAATTCCACTTCTAATTCTTATTCTCGCGCTCACACCTGGCCTTATGAGGGTGTTGCAATAACGGCAAACCCAGTGCTTTATTTCACTAGGTAGGCCGAGTTGATGCCTTGTACTTAGACGCCAAATATCTCGAGATGCTGATTTGATGAGAATCTCCTCAAATAATTGCGGCTGAGCAAGAATTGTGCCCAAACGAGATTGTGCAGATAATGCTCTTTGCTTTCGCTGATGCGCTTTTTTCTTACGCAGTCTACGAGGTACACCCAAAAAAAACACCTCAACGAGAATTGATTAATTCCATTATTTCCGTCCCGACAAGAGAAATATCTTGGTTGCCATTGACAGGGAATAATAAACCCTTTTCTCCATACCATATTGCCAAGGGGGATGTTTGAGAGTGGTAAGCATCTAAGCGTGAACGAACGGTGTTTTCATTATCATCGGCTCGTATTTTCATTTCAGTGGAGCCACAACCATCACAGGTCTCAGAAACTTTGGTTGGATTGAAAATCTCATGGTAAACTGCACCACAACCCGAGCAGGAGTAACGTCCGCATATTCGAGAAATAATTTTTTCATCAGGAACTTCAATTGAAATAACCATATCTATTTCCTCAAAATTTGCTAGAGCCTCTGCTTGAGCAATAGTTCTTGGGAAGCCATCAAGGAGAACTCCATTTACTGCATCATCTTCCTTGACCCTTTCTTTTACTAAGCCAATAATCACTTCATCCGGCACTAGTTGCCCAGCATCCATGAAAGCCTTTGCCTTAAGGCCCAAATCAGTTCCTGCTGCTAGTGCGGCACGCAGCATATCGCCTGTACTTACTTGAGGTAAGCCAGTTAAATTGGTAATCGCTGTTGCTTGCGTTCCCTTTCCCGCACCAGGCGGGCCGAATAGAACAATACTGCTCATATTACTCGCGTGCAGTATGAAGGCATTGAACCTAACGGGCGTATTTCTTGAAACTATAGCCAATAGATTTCCACATTCCAGTGAATTATTTACCTGTAGTGGAAATAGAGTGCTGGAGATTAGTCTCTGCTTTTTAGCCATTCAGCACCGTAATGAACCCATTGTTCTTGTGTCCAACCAACAGGTAAACCTTCGGGGGGCAAAGGTGGGCCGGCAATGGGCAAACCTACAGAGGGTACGGCATTTGGTTGGGTGAATGAAGCCGAGGAAGGGGCCGCAGTTGGCGCAGGTGCTTGAGGTGATGCAAGGTGAGGTGACGGCGCAGGTAGCGGTGAAGGGAGGGGCGGTAAACCTGAGGGCAAGGCACTAGGGAGGGGCGGCAAACCTTTGGGCAAGGCACCAGGTAGCGGAGGGAGGCCGGCAGGTGGTGGAAGTCCAGCAGGATTTGGCGCGGCGATTGAATCGCTCATGCTTTTCACCAAGGCGGCTTGAATTTCTTCATAACTTACCTCGCCTGAAACTAAGTCCTTCTCATCATGCACATCTTCCATTAAGGCCTCTGAACGGCGTTGAGAAATATTATCTTGGCTAGTGTGTACACCGGGGGCAACAAGCGTTTCACCCACATTCAGTATTTCAACACTTGAGCGCAATTTGAGGACTGCTATAATTCCACAAATTGTTACTACTCCAACAATAATGCCGACAACCCAAGTAGGCAAACCTCCAAAAAGCCCACCGCTTTGTTTTCCAGTTTCAGCAGTGATGCCAATTTCAAGCGTTTCAGAAACCCATTCTTCCGAAACTGGGGCATCATCAGCAACAATGCTCAGGTGCAAGTAACGAATTCCTGTGCCGGAATCATCCTTGGCCTTGATGACAAAATCCATTGAAGTTACATCGCCACTTGCTAAATCAGAGAAATCATTTGAAGCAGTTACCACCCAACTAGAATCAACTTTACCAGAACCATCAACAATCTGAGCAAAAACAGTACCTGAGCCAATTGTATTACCAACATTATGTACCGATATTTCAATTGTACTCGATTCTTCACGCACCATATCTTGAAGTCCTGAAGTGTCAGAAGTAGTTAAGGTAAATGCAGCGGTTTGTTTGATGAATAATTGTAGATCAATTGTCGCTTCAACATATTCCGAACCATATGTTCCATTAACCCTGATTTTTAGTGTCTCTGGAAACATACCTGCTTCTGTACCATTGGGTGCAAAAACACCTATATTCACTGAAGAAGATCCCAATTGCTCGAGAGATAATGGAGGAGAATCAAGCCCTACATCCCATCCATCTGGCCCTTCGGCAATGGCCCATTCAAGAGAAAGGGGGGCATTCCCCCTATTTTCAATATTTAACATATGATTAGACCATCCACCTAATATCACTTGCACAGCATCATTCTCATCATTGATTTGATTCAATTCAAGAGCCAACAATTTTCCAACTCTGAACATACTTCCATTTGTTATGAACACATTAGTTCCCTGTAAATTGAGTTTGGTGGTTAGAGTGAAATTATTCTCTGCGCCATCTGGTGCAGTTAGAGGTATTCCTGCAGCCAACTTTACACTCGCAGTTTCTCCGGCTTCAATAGTAATGTCAATGGTTTGTGCATGCGAAGTGCCGTCATAACTGACTTCCATTGGCCAAGTGGGGTCTGCTGCTTGTAGCTTTACATTGAGTGGTATCGCAATGTTACCATCATTTGAAATTTCTAAACTTAGATTTGAGTAATCCCCACTATTGACCATCAAGGGATTAGCCGTAGCTTGTGGCCCAATTGGATTGCCACCTAAATCAAATAATTGGGTATTAAATGATTTTAATTCCGCAACAGTAATTATGGCAGTTTCTACATGAGAGAAAAATACATCTGTGGCACTGGTCACAGTACAGGACACTTCATCAGTTGTTCCGGACGCTGGCAAACCACTTACCACAGGGGGCACTAGAAGTCGCACTTGCATGGGCAGATACTCCAAAATATCCAAGGGCTCAAACTCAATACTCGCAGAGTTGGAAGGTCCAACTTCAACTGGCCATCCATTAGTGCTTTGGCATGCAATGTTGTATTGTGCAACAGCATTGCCAATATTCATTACAGAAATGGAATAAAATGCAACTTGACCTGGCTCAGCAACCAAATTCCCAATTCCTGCTGAAACTACCAATACATTGTCAACTCGGCCGACATCAATTGTATATCGCAATGAGTGGCTGACCGATGGCTGAATTTGATACCTCGCAGTAATATCAACTACGAATCTACCCTCGCGAGCAAATCTTGGCTGAGAGCCACTTAAATCAGAATCATCATCAGTAACTGTTAATGTAATCAATTCATTATCACCCACCTCTCCAGCAGCAGGCATGGAAATTGTGGAGGAAACATTTAGTGAACGTGACCAAGAATCTTCGGGTGAAAGTAACCTAAATGGATTAGTGGGGTCTATTTCCTGAATAGATGATACAGATAGTGATACATTTTCTTGCGAAGTACCCTCATGGCGTAATTTAAACGGAATGGCAATCGATTCAATCGCAGAAGCATTGAAATCAATTTGAGATGCTTGGGAATTTTCACTCGGAGTTGAAGGCTCAGAGCCATCACTCATCAGCGGAATAATTCTCAAACCCATGGCGCTAACATTTACAATTAGGTCGCCAATATTGTTATTGACACCTGAATTAGCATCATTTATTTCACTGATATCATCATCAGCATCAAGTGTTAACCTCAAATGATGCTCACCGGTTTGGGAAAAGGTATGATAAATAGAAACGGATTCAATTTTCCCACCATCAAGACCTTCGGTCTTTGTTTGGCTGAGTAGTACATCAGAAGTTGTCACATCTTCCAATAAAACACGGTAACTGGATGCACTAACCGGTGCTTGGTTGACCCAAGAGAGGCGCAATGTAATTTCATCATTTACCAACGGAACTGATTGAGAAAGCCAAATACTTTCTGCTATTACTGCCAAATCCGTACCCGGAGTTGAAGTTCCATTACCGGTGACAACTATTGCAAATTTCTGAGTTGAGCCACCTAAATGACTGATTTTTACGGTCCATTGCCCATTTATGGTCCCTACACCAGAAGGTATGTGGATTCTTTCAACATTGTTTACTGTGTCCGCCGAACCACCTGAAACAGATGCACCTAAAACAAAATTATTACCGCGATATGTCACGGTACCATCTGGCGATATTAATTGTAAGTTGAGATTGTTGACAATGCGAGATTGTGATTGAGGTGCAGTAGATGAACCTGCTGCATCGGTCCAAACTAAAGTAATGTCAATGCCTTGCGACATATCTAAATCGTAATTGTAGAGGAATCCATACCCTGGGTCCAATTCCTTAGTATTATCATACCAAGTGGAAAGAGCACCATCGGCGGGATACATTGAACGGTCCAAATCAATTTGCCCCCAACCTTCTGACGGGTTAGGAATATCTGCTGCACCGAGGTCTTGTGCCCCATTGATTAATGCAGCCTTTACCAAATCAGCCGATGGCCCCACAATACCTGCCTCCTCACGTAGGAATTGTCGCATTAGTGCCGCACCTGCTGCACCTACTGCTGCAGCCGGACTTGTTCCACTGATACTCATGTAAAGCGGGTCACCATTCGAATGAATGCCAGTCGCACAAGCATTACCTGCTGGATATCGAGCTTCTTCAGCACGCGTACTACAAATATTTACACCTGGGGCGACTAAATCTGGCTTGATTCGTCCATCAAGAACAGGGCCAAAGGCACTAAAGTTTGCAACTGCAGAACCATCACTGGCACCAAAGGAAAATACATTTTTTGCAGTTGAAGGTGGTGAAACAGCACTGGAACCTTGCATAGGGTCGTCCCCAACTGCGAATACAGGAATATAATCGGGATAATCATTTGCAAAAACATCCAAAGAACGGCTTTCCAAATTATATTGCCCAAGGTCACTTGAAGTACCCCAAGCATTTACACCAATACGAGCACCTTGTATTCTTGAATCACGCAAAATGTCGTAGGTTGAACCGGTTTTTGCAATTGAACCCGAAATATCATACTCAAGAGCATACATATGCAGCAATGCACCTGGAATAAGTCCAGCAGCGCTAGAATCACCAGTGCCATCTCCAATAAGAGTCCCAGCAACATGAGTTCCGTGTCCGGAATTGGTATCGTCACCCGATTGATCATAGGAAAATGAGGTCCTTACAGAGAGAACACTATTTCCAAAGTCAATATGATCGTGGTCGAGGCCGGTATCAAGAATTGCAATAGTTTCACCCGAACCATTCAATCCAGAATTGTGGTTTGCAATTACTGATGTAAGGCCAATATCGACGGCTGCCTGTGCATTGAAAGTACGTAATTCAAGGAGCGGTTCAGAGAAAATAATTCTCCCGTCCATGGCAATAGTTGAAAGTTGTGCTTGTTGACCTTGCATATTTGATGCTCTTAGTGCAGTCAATCGGCAAAGTATCACATCACAACTAACTTCACCCACATTTAATCGAAGGAGATCTTTCAGTAATATTGCGATGTCATCTTCATCCAAATCAGATGCGGGTTGAAGTACAAGGTCCAAACTCAAAGGGAGGTTGAACCAATTTGAGATTAGTGATTCCCCTAGGCGCCATGATGCCGGTTCTCCACCAATCCACCTTACGGCTGATGATTCTTCAATTTGTTCTAATGCTGCAGAACTACCTCTAACTAACCACGCACTATCTGGTACATAATCAATAATTTCACAACCAAAATCAGCACACAATTTTTCCAAAACCCTTGCATCAGGACGAATCAACTGAACTATCCAAAGGCCATCAATATTGGCACGAGAAAAATCAAGAGAAGTATTTGATGAAGGGAATTCATTCCACACTGGGTCAAAACTACCAAATCGCGAGTGGAGCAGACCACTTCCATCTTCAAGAGGTGTAGAAATTAATGTTGGTTCATGAAGTGGTTGCCAATCGGCGAGAGGAAATGCTTGGGAGGTAATTGAGTCAATAGAGTCCACCATTGAAGTTGGAGAAGAAATGGCTGGGTTTTCAATCGAATTATTTCCGAGTGCGAGTACTGGAGATGCACTCATCAAGCAAAGTAATCCAAGCAAAAAGATACTTATGATTTGGTTCTTTACCTTGCCGACCATAGGTCGGCCCGTACGGCAAAAGCATTTCATATTTCACCAAGCATGTTTGAAACTTGATTCATCGCCATTAATCTCATAAACCGAGGCTTGCGGCTATGCTGGCGTCAGTTTTCGCAACACTTTTGCGCCAATCTTGCTCAGTACCCATAAGCGCGCGAATTGCATCGACATTTTCAGGAATAACATCTGACTCTTGATGAATTGCTTGGAAATAATAAAGGGTGTTTCCTTCAAGCTTTACTCCATCATCCCATACAAATATCTCATGCAAATCTCCCCAAGTTCGGCCTATATCTCTGCCAAATTCCATTACTTCTGCAGTAGTGGTAATTCCAGTTTCGGCTCCATTCATAAGAACAACTCTTGGAGTCTCCCTCCACATTGAAAGAATTGATTCGGTCGTAAGCCCATGTCCTTCGGGTAGAGTGGCAATAACCACGTGAACATGCATTATTGTAGTTGGCACTGCAACCGCCATACTATTGATTTCTATTTCTGGCTTTACGGTTTTCACATCGGGGCCATGATGACTTGGCACCTTCAACACGGGCTTTATTGCATTGATCGGCCCTTTCTTTGAATCACCTGGGTCGGCGGCGCGACGAATCATTGTACACTCAACTTTGAGCGAACCACAATGGTTGTATAACGGCATTAATGTTCTTGACAATCCCGTAGTATTACATGAAACTACACGAGTTCCCTCGGCATTCATGTTTTCATGATGATTAGCACATGAGGTGTATGACAATCCAGTCATTGCGTGCTTTTCACCACCTTGAAAAATCCACTTTACACCTGCTTGTTGATACTTTTTCTTATTGTCTGCACCAACTTTTCCAGGACTACAATCAATTACTACATCGGCGAGTTCCAAGAGTCCGGAAAGGCCCCCATGGCAGACATATCCGGCATCGGTAAAAGCAGAAATTTTTTCTTCGGAATCATATGTACAATATAGCGGATAGCCTTTGCGAACTGCGAGGTCACAACCAAATGAAGGACGGGTTTTGGTGACTCCGATGATTTCCATATCGGTTTGTGCAGCAACTGCATCTGCAACACGTTTGCCGATTGTCCCATATCCGTTGATTGCTACTTTGATGACCATGCACACCACCCTCGTTGTTCTTGGGCTATGTAATACGCCTATGAATATACTCATCGCTTGCCCACCCATCCCCTGCAGAATTTGCACCTACACCTCACCCCACGCAATCCATTCACAATTCCTTACTTAATTGAGGCAGAGGGCTCGGTGTGTATTATGAGGTAATGATAACGCCACTAAAGGGAAATATTTGCGGGTTTTGTTTATGGGTGATAAGCCGTCGCCGATTCGGTGCACGGAATGCGTGAGGATGTTCGGAGAAGTTTGAAACTCAATCGCGACATCAAAAAATTGCTTGAACAAGCAGTTAAAGTTGACCGTGCAATTAAGATTGGCTGGAATAGAGACGGCGATGAAATTCCTAAAGTTGGAGAAATGGGTATTTGCCCTGCACTACCCAAGGGTGGTCGCGTAAGGATACTCGGAGAATTGGGAGATGCTGTTGCAATAATGGGCACTGGAGGGTCTTTCACTCTTGTTGGTTCAGCAGGAGATTGGTTTGGTGCTTGGAATCAGGGGACCTCACTTGTAATTGAACGCCGTGTTGGAAATTCACTGGGCTTTGCAATGAGCGGCGGACGCTTGGTTGCCCGAGATGGCGCCGGAGATGATGTCGGTGCACAGATGACCGGAGGTTTACTAGTAGTTCGCGGAGATGTTGGTACTAGAGTTGGCGGAGGAATGTCTGGTGGCACCATCGTAATTCATGGCGATGTTGGCTCAGAACCAGGGGTTGGAATGACCGGTGGAAAAATAATAATCAATGGTCGTTGCCCAAATCCCGGGGATGGAGTTGAGTTTTCTACATTAAGCAGTGAAGATTTAATTGAACTAAACAAGAAAATTGAAGATTCATCACTTGTAATTCCTTCAGATGCAGTTTGTCTTATTCCGAATGGGAAAAAGGCCATTCCTTCGGCCCTAGGAACAAATTCTTGTAAAACAGATTGGACTAATATTGGACTTGTTCCAAGCGATATGAATACTCCTCACCTACAAAGGCATTCAACTATTGACACAATGGTGTTAATCGGCGAAAGATCTGGAGTTGACCCCTCTTTTGAGCCGGACCCAGTCGGATTACATTTACCCCTATTGCCATTCCGTGACTCCGGAAAAGATTTGAAATCAAAGGATTTAGCCTCGCACCCCTTTTTGGTTAGAACAAATCCCCGCGATATTGACATGATGTTGATTGATTCCGAAAACATTTCCACCAGCCAAATCGACCTTTCTAATGCCGATGGAGTAATATTAAATTTAGGAGACTTCCCTCCATTAACCGCTCCAGCTCTCGACGGTATTCTTACTGCCCTTCGTAGTATGATTGGAGAGGGCGCACCTTTCATGATCATGGGTAACATTAGTGCCGTTGAAAGATTGCATCTATCCGCGGCAGGAGCACAAGTAGATGGAGCAATAGTAACTCTTGATGACGCCAGCGGGACCCCTGCTGCTGCAAGTTTGCCAAAAACTGGCCGTTCAGCAGCTTCAGCAAAATTAACTGAGCGTGGAATTAGTACTGGATTTAATGTTATTTGGAATTGCACAGGCACAGATTTAGTTATTTCACGTTGTTCAGGAGCTGAATTTCTAATCGCAACTCCGCCAAATGATATGCAGACTCCGGCTAAACTTGTGAAGTGGCTAAGAGGCTTGCAGAGTGAAATGAATAACCATATGGCAAGAATAGGTACTGATTCAATAGAAAAGTTGGCCCGCAATAATTTGCGAGCATTAGACAGCGAAACTGCATCGATTAGCGGACTTCGCTTGACTGGCTATGAACGCCCACTCCCGCATTGGTTTGCATCTTGAGGTGAATTATTTGCCAACAATAAAAGTAAAACAATCACTTCTTGCAAGATTATTAGCAAGAGATGGAATCACACATGACATTGATTCTCTCGCAGACAAACTGCCCCTTCTCGGCACAGATATTGATTTATGTGATAAAGAGGATTTGGAGATTGAAATATTTCCTGACCGGCCGGATTTGCTTTCAGCTGAGACTTTAGCTCACGCAATGGGACCCTTCCTTCATAACTCAAAGCCCAAGCCGGAATTGGATGTTATCTCCGGTAACATTACTATGGAAGTTGAGGCTGAACTAAAGGATGTTCGCCCTGTAATTTTAGCAGCAATTGTTCGTGGAGTTGAGACTGGTGAAGGCAATGATAATGAGGATTTCATCAAAGGATTAATGGACCACCAAGAGAAACTTCACTTCGCATTAGGCAGAGGTAGAAGGCGCGCATCTATTGGAGTTCATGATTTGTCCGAATTGAAACCACCGTTTCAAGTAAAGGCAGTAAAAGGAGATTATTCTTTCATTCCATTGGCGATGAATGAGGAAATGACTATTGATGAGATTCTTACCAAGCATCCTAAAGGAGTTGATTATGCACACTTACTTGATGGTATGAATAAATTTCCAATAATCATTGATGCCAATAATGCTGTTCTTTCTTTCCCTCCGATTATTAATGGCGACCATACTACTGTTAGTTCTGCTACAAGGGACTTCTTTATTGATGTCACTGGATGGGACGCAAGGTCTTGTGAATCCAGTTTATTGCTGATTTGCTTACAACTTGCAAGAAGAGGAGGAATTATTGAAAGTGTTACGATAAACGATTGTAATTCAAACACAATTGTATCGCCTAACGGTGAAGCAGTAGCACATCAAGTACCCCTTGAATTGGTGAAGAATATTTTGGGATGGGATTTCTCAGAGGATGAATTAGCCTCAGCAATAATGAGAATGGGCGGGCGCTATATTGGCACATCACCTGCGCCTGAGAACTCTCCAGAAAGTCCTTCGCGAATGGCAGACGCAGGCAGAGGTGAGCAAATACTCAATTTTCAAATGCCACGATGGAGGTTCGACATCCTACACCCAATTGACTTGGTTGAGGAACTAGCAATTGGCCATGGGTATGATGGCCTCGGCGAAAGCTCCCCCACGGTTTCTATGGCAGGCATTCCCCGCCCCGATGCAATCTTAAGAAGAAGAATAAAGTCTTCACTTCAAGGATTAGGTCTCCAACAAGTTCAATCATTAACCCTTTCAAATGACAATGACCAATTTATTCATTCTCGGTGGAAAGAATTACATGAGACTACAAGGATTACCAACCCTATTACCACTGAACACACCCTCCTGAGACAGCATATTTTACCAAGCCTACTTAGATTGATTTCTGCAAACCGCCATAATGACCTGCCGCAAATGGTTTACGAATTGGGCACTTGCGTTAGTGATCACAATAATTGCGCTAAGGTTTCTTGGTTAGTTGCAGATACAGATGCAGGATTTGCTCAAGCAAGAGGGTTTGCTCAGGCATTATTGCAAGACCTTGGTGCAGAGTCAAATGAAATTTCTTGGCAATCCCTCCCCGAAGGGCATGGCCCATGGTTGGCCGGAAGGTCTGCAAGCATTTCTGTATCCGGTACAGTTATTGGTGAAATTGGCGAATTGGACCCAGCGGTAAGTGAAAGTTTTTCGCTGAAAGTACCGATGCATGGCGCGGAATTCGAAGTATCTGCGTTGATGGATTGTATTGCTGACCCAGTCTTATAATTAATTCAGTATGAATGCTGATTTCTAAGTTTGATATGCCGTTAGGCAATAAATATTCGGTTTGCAATGACACCCGCACAGGGTAGATTACCATTGCAGAAAAATAAATCACTATTTGCAGGGAAATGGGCTACACAAGATAAGTGAATCTTATAGTCTAAGAATGGAGGCGTAGGGATATGAACCGCAGTATTGTCATACCTACTGCGGTTTTTTTACTGTTGCTATCCACCTCAATACAACCAATTTTTCAACCCCACAGTGAACCGGTGGAAGTATTTGTGGAAGATGTAAAAGAGGAAATATTACCTTCCCAAGGCCGAGAAATTCCAGATGAAGCTGCCGAAGTATTACTCGTAGGGAATTCCTATACTCAAGCAAATGACCTTGAAACAATCCTACACCAAATAATTACACCATCTGACTCAGCAAATGTTTCATCACTTAGTGGAGGGGGAATGAGGCTTGATCAACATGCAAGTAGAATGAATACACCCGGTGACCAATGGAATACGACCCTAAGCAATAATGATCTTGACTGGGTTGTTTTTCAGGACCAAAGCCAAGTTCCGGGATTCCCTAGAGGTAACACGGATTGGCAAAATAGTATCAATGGATTGTTTGACTTAACAACAAGAGTTAATGATTTAGGTGGAGAAAGTGTACTTTTTATGACTTGGGGGTACAGAGAAGGAGACTCTAGTAATGCAGCAAGATATCCTGATTACAAAACTATGCAAGGACATTTGCGCCAAGGATATGAAGATTATAGCGATAATACCAGTAATTCGCAGTCAACGACATGGATTGCACCTATTGGTTTGGCCTATGAAAATATCTACGACGGAATACTTAATTCAGGAGGTGTTCCACTAGATTCAACTTCAATTTTTTGGAATCTTTATTCGGGTGACGGCATGCACCCCTCGCAAACTGGTTCGTACCTTTCTGCATGTGTGATTTATTCGACAATTTACGGCAACACAACTGCAGGCCAGATTGATGCCACCAATATTGACAGTACGACAAAGTTGGCCTTGCAGCAGGCAGCAGATGATACCGTATTCAATGGCACTTTTGGTTATTCATTTCCATGGATGGCAGCAGGATGGGATGGACCGGGAGACTCTGTGAATAATGGTTCGGAAAATAGCACTGGCAACGCCTTCTTCACTTTTGGAGGAAACTCGGGTTCTTCATTTTTGACTGACCATGGAACTCCTCTCTTTCTCGCAATGAATCTGACAAATAATGACACGAGCACACATATTGTCAACCTAAGCCTTCACTCAACCAGTGGTTGGAATGCAACTTGGAACCTAAGTAATTCAATAAATGATGGACAAATTACTGTTGCTGAAAAATCCTTGGAATGGATTTCAATGACTATTAATGTCCCACGCGTAGTAAATAGCGTCCCCCTTGCCGGAGTTCCCTATCATTGGAGCCTAAAAGGGGTAAATTCAGATGATGGGCAAGAGTTTTGGTGGAATTTTTCAATTGAAGTTCGTTCCTTCCACAATGTATCTCTCACGAATACTGGCGAGAATCTTTCTTTGGACCCAAATATAGATGGGAGAATAAAAATAAAAATTCGTAATAATGGCAATACTCCAACAAGAATGGATGTTAAAGTTCAAATTGTTAAGGATGGGCAACTGGACCCCTCATATCCGTCTTCAAATCGTATTGAAGCATACGGCTGGACTGCAGCAGTATTCGATGTATTTGATTTGACGTGGGTAGATATTGGGCAAGAGGTTGAGTTTGAAATAGGATTATTGGCGCCTGATAAAACTGAAAGTGAACTTGAGGTAAGAGTATTCATCAAGAGTGTGTGGGGGAGTGAGCCTGACATCTCAACTGACATTTCTGCATCCATCCTTTGGCAACGTAATGCATCTATTTCTACAACTGGCTTCAACTGTGACAGAATATTACCCCTGGACTCTTGTAACGGTAATTTCGAAGTTACTAACTTAGGTAATTTTGCCGATAATTTTGTCCTAGAAGTAAATAATTCACCCTCTTGGGTGTCTGGATTAGTAAGTAGTCAGGTGATTTACATCCCTTTGGGTGATTCAAAGATATTGGCACCTACCCAAATAATCGTAAATAATGGTACTACTGCATTTACATCAGGCAATATCAGCTGGACACTACGCCTAATCAATAGCACTGTTATTGTAAGTGAATTTATTACAGAAATTGGCGTTGCACCTTCGGCTAATTGGATAATTGAAGAAACCTCGGCAGAAATAAACAATGGCCGGCTTAGCGTAGCCTACTCACTCGTTAATACCGGAAATGGCCCCGATGGGCTTAGCGTAACCATGAATGTAAATTTTGGTACTGAACAGGCTATTGTTCCACCAGATAATGCTACTTGGGAGGGAGATGACATTGGAATTAGATCTTTTGATATCCGCGAGGTGCCAGTAGGAGAAGTTTTTAGATTCCGCGCATGGGCAGATATTCCGGATGCAGAGCCATATAACGGCACAATGTGGCTTAACATGACCATCCATAGTTTCCTTGACAATGATGTGGAATTCACCCACTCCGCAAATATTTCATTCCTTGGAATTCCTTGGCAGGAGGCAGCACCAACAAATGAACCGCTGATTGACTGGGGTAAAGTAATGATTCACACAAAGAATGCTTGGAATATGTTTGGCTATGCCTTGATAGCAGTGGTGGTTTCTGCCTTTGCAATTAATTATTCTATTAAGCGGAGAATACTAATAAATGAAAAGCAGAAACTAATGGACCAGGGAGCAGGACTTATCCCAAAGGACAAAGTGGAGGATGACTGGATGGAGAAGTTTTCAGAAACAAATGGCGGTGCTGCGCCTGAATTAGCAGTTAGCCCACAAATGAATAAGGAGGCTTTTGCTGCATCTTTTGTCAACAAAAGTGGTATCGCACAACCACCTGCTGAGCCGGTGGATTCGGACTTGGTCAATGCTGCTTCTTCAGTTCTTGAGCACCATGATGAAAAGCAGATGAAGGGCCAAATATCTCGTATTTCAAGCGATTTATCCACAGCCAAATTAATCTCATCGACCCTTGTTGGGGAAACTTCACTACTTCCCGAAAAAGAACACATTACAACACGTACTAACCGAATTGACTCTTCCGACCAAGCAAAGGCAAAAAATGTTGAACTACCAACCGAACACACCGATTCTCATTCTGAATCAACCAAAGAAAATTCTGAATCTTATGCCGATTCAATAATGAATGACTTGGATTTGTGATAATAATGTGGTTTGTTGGTGTCGATGAAGCAGGTAGAGGTCCTACTCTTGGGCCGCTCGTTGTTGCAGCATTTGCAATCCCTGAATCTGATTTAAAAATGTTGGAGGAGATGGGTGTAAAGGACTCAAAGCTACTTAGTTCAGCAAAACGCAAGGCTCTTTTTTCTTGGATTAAATCACGATCTGAAGCGCGTGGATGGCAATTTATTATTCATCATTCATCCCCAGCAGCGATTGATTTAGCAATGCAATTAAGCAATCTAAACTACCATGAAGTTGATCTTTTCGCACACATATTGAACAAAATTGACTTGGCTGATGAAGGAGGGCAACTTCAATTGGATGCTTGTGATACAAACGCGATTAGATTTGGCCAAAATGTTGCTGCAAAGCTGCATGATTGGCCAAAGAAAGGATGGGCAATTGATAGTCGCCATGGTGCTGATGCATTTTTTTTAGCAACTGCTGCCGCCAGTATTTTGGCAAAGGAAAGCCGTGATTTGGCGATTGAGGAATTGAAAGAAAAATTGGGTATTGACATTGGGTCTGGATATCCATCCGACCCAAAAACAAAAGCCGCACTACCCTTACTGTTGCAAGAAAAAACACCACATGAATGCCTGCGGTGGAGATGGGCGACGGTCAAAAAAGCATGGGAGAAATTGGGTAAGGGTGAAACTCCAATTCGAGCAAATTCGGTTGAGAAAGGGCCTGTGCCTGCACAGCGAACTTTGTTCTAGGCAACCTAATTACCACCCGAGTTATTTTCTTGAGAGGAAAATATTTTTCACACAAATTGAATATGTGTAGTAGGCACAGTGTGTTCAATTTTTCGGGGGATTTGAAGAAGGAGAGCATGTACGCGGGGTTGAGTCACATGGATTGGACACCCGACGCGGAAACCGCCGACATTATCCGTCACTATGCTATTCAAAATGCAATTGAGTATGATGGTAAGGGCCAAGCTGGTTCTGTCATCGGCAGATTAATGGGGGAAAAGGCCGATCTGCGACAATTCGGAAAATTTGTGTCTCCTATCGCTGCTAAGGCAGTTGCCCAAGCAAATGCACTTGCCCTTGACAAGGGAAGCGACTTCCTAATTTCAATTCTCGAAAAAGAAGCGCCTCATTTGTTGGAGAAGAGGGTTAAAGAAAGAAGAGAAGGTTTACCTGAACTCCCTAATGCTGAAAAGGGAAAGGTCATTTTGCGCTTTGCCCCGAACCCAAATGGCCCTCTGTCATTTGGTCATGGGAGAGGAGTTGTAATCAATTCACAATATGCTGAATCATATGATGGAAAATTAATTCTGAGGTTCGATGATACAGACACTTCAAAGAAACCACCTCTACCTTTGGCCTACGAACAAATACCCGAAGAAATAGAGTGGTTAGCCGGTTTTAAACCACACCTTACAATAATGGCGAGCGACCGAATTGAGGTCTATTATGAGCACGCTGTAAAAATGTTGGAGATGGGAGCAGGCTATGTTTGTACTTGTAGTGGTGATGAATTTAAACAATTCCGTGTTGCAAAATCAAATTGCCCTTGTAGAGATAATTCCGAAAAGGAAAATATGCAAGGATGGGAAAAAATGCTTGATGGCACCTATTCACCCGGAGATGCCGTCGTTCGAGTGAAAACTGATATGTCAAATAAAAACCCTGCCTTAAGAGACTGGCCTGCATTCAGAATGCAGGATACCATCACCAACCCCCACCCGCGAAAGGAAATTGGATCTAAGTACAGGGTATGGCCGTTATTAGATTTCCAATCTGCTGTTGAGGACCATCTACAAGGAGTAACACATATTATTCGCGGAAAGGACTTAATGGATTCAACTCGTAAGCAAGTATTGCTTTACGAGCACTTTGGCTGGGAATACCCCGAGACAATCTATTGGGGCCGTGTGAAGGTTCACGAGTTTGGTGGCTTTTCCACATCTGAGATGCGTAAAGATATCGAAGCAGGAATTTGGAGTGGATGGGATGACCCTTGTTTACCAACCATGGCAACATTACGGCGTCGCGGTATTGACCCAATTGCTTTTAGGGATTTTTGGATTGAATTAGGGCTTACTCAAAAGGACATCGCAGTTCCCCTTTCAAGTCTATTTGCTCACAATACAAAGAAGATTGATGCAACTGCTCCTCGATTATCTTTTGTAAGAAATCCAGTAGCAATTTGTGTTGGTATTGATGCTGATGAACGTATGTCGTCAATTTTAGTCAAATCTCATCCTAAGGAAAACATTGGAATACGTAAGATTTCTTTTGACTGGAATAAACAAGGAACAGATATCTATATTGAAAATGATGATACAACTGCTAATGCAGATATTGGAATGCGCTTAAAGGACTGGTGTGACATTGGCCCTATTAGTGAAGGATTATCTCAAATGACCTCACTTGAACCTGAAGCAAAACTAGCCAAAATACACTGGGTTGCAAAAGGGGGAGCGAGCGCCGCAACATTGATGCGCCCCGAAGGGAAGAAATTGCACACGATTGAAGGGTTGCTTGAAAATCATGATTACCCTATTGGCACAATTGTTCAACTTGAAAGAGTTGGTTATGCCCGAATTGAAAAAGATGGTAAGTTAATCTATACGCATGATTAATTAAGAAAGTAAAGATGAAACTTTGTGAAATTGGCATCAAGCAGAAGATCGCTTTATTGCTTCACGATAATCATTTGGAGAGAAATAGCCCGCGAAATTGCCGTCAGTATCAACAGCAACAATTGCATGAGGTCGTCGTTCCGCCATTTCCGGAACAAGGTCATGCAAAAGCCCATCGAGAGGAACTTTCATTAGGTCCATGTTCATAATATCTGCAGCAGTTGATTCAGACATATTATTCCCATTAGCAACCGCTTGAAGGAGTTGTACGCTAGTAATAACACCCTTGGCTTTTCCATCATCAAGAACAATTAGAACACCTCTTGGTAAAGCGATTATTGCCTCTGCAGCACTAACTAGTGTATCCTCTAAATTAATTGTGGAATGTTCATCAGTCAAGACAAGGTCGGAGATGCGCACATCAGACATGTTACCTCCATTAGAGGTGAGGCATATGAATGAATGCCAAAAAAGGTCATATTCAAAGGAGAATGCCCCCTCCCCTCATCATGGCCATTGAAAGACTACTCACAGGCTCCATTCGCGACCAAGTAAAAGACTTGATTCAAACCGAAGATTTGATACTTGAAGCAATGCGGGATTTAGTGAAGGATGAATTAAAGAATTATATCCGCTCACGCATTGATGATAATCCCGAATTAAAGGCAGATATCAAAGAAGCAATTAGTTATTATTTCAATGCTAAAGCAAAAACACTCTATGCAGAATTGAAGGCAAGCCATGCTGCTGCGCGTCTTGGTATCGCCCTACTGCCAGATGAATTACAAGGCGAAGTGGGCAATGCGCTCGTATCTTTGTTTGAAAAGGAACTTGGCAATGTGCTCGACCGGGCACTTTAATTAATGTTGTAAACTGCTATTTCACACTCGCTAAGCCGGCGCATTCAAGTGAAGTTGCGGTGGGCGAAGGTTGGAGTTAACTATGCGAGTGCGAACTGGCGGCATTATATTGTGTCTTGTCTTGCTTATTACCATCGCCAGTCCATTGATATCTCCTGCTTCAGCAGATGATGGTGAAAGTCTCACGGTATGTTGCGACTCATCGGAATTTGATTACTTGTTCATAGGCAGTGGAGGAAACCCCACTTTGACGCCTTTTGATAGTGACCTCGGGGAGGAAGAAAGTGTTGTTGTTGAAACATCAATTGCACAGGCAACGGCAATCCAAACTTGGTCTCACACCCCAGGGTGGGGTGGACAATACGATTCATCAACATGGGATTTTACAATCCCCTATGTTGTTGAAAATGCCGCAGGGGTTCAAGTCAATGCCACAGTTATCGTCAAAATTGGATCTCTAACATATGAAGGATATTCCCCCCCTGGTACAACATACTTACCTGCTGGCGAAGGGAATCAATTGGAAATCCCAATAGAGATTGACGCCGGAAGCCTAAGTGCTACTGATGAAATAAAAATCACTCTAGAAATTCAAACCCTTGTGTTTAGCATCCCTGGCACTGATGCGAAAATTGAATTCAAGTGGGGGACTGAAGATTACCGAGGAAGTATACATGTAGATTTGCCACTAGTTGGCATGGCCATGGCTCCACCAATAGTTGATGGTCGTTCTGTACACATAGCAGTCATATTCAAATCTGGATATGACACTAGAATTATTGGTTCATCTGTCGTTACTTTTACAATGGGAGGAAATGTTCTTTCCACTAACCCTGTCTTAGAAATGGATGGCCCTGATGTGAAGGCAACTTGGACATGGCAGGCAAGTGATTCTCTTTCAGACGGTTGGTATAGCGCAAACATTAGCCTTGACATACAATCTGGAAATCAAGATGATTATCTTCAAGGTGAAGCCTCGTGGGAAATAAACTTTGGAATTGGCGGTGGTGAAGGTGGAGGTTCTTATTATCCACCAGAAGAGCCTCTGCAGACAGATGGTTCCGGAAGTAACCTAAGGATTCATGTTAATGCAGACCTCTCCAAAGACGGAATTGATTTACTCCTTAGCCGGACTACAAATTTACATATTGAGGGCACTCAAGCACTTTGGCTACGATGGGGCATGAATAATTTAGGTAATTCAACTCTACCTTCAACTTCAACATGGGCTATGTTTTTGGCAGGTGGTATCTCACAAGAAATGCGTGACAATAAAGTCGTTGATCCCGAGGAAAGTAGGGAATTGGGAAGCCAATTGCAATCTGGTCGCTTGATGACTTTTATCGATTCAGGCTTATTCTTGGAATCAGATGAATTACTTGGTGGGCGCTTTTCGGATTTCCAAACTGTGGAAGTCGTAGTTGACACCTTGGGCGATAGCAAAATATCCAATGCTCCTGTTTCAATCCGTATTAGTACTACCCAAGTTCTCGTTGATGCTGACAGGCATACAATGGTTAGGACCTTTTTGAAATCCCAACCTCTCACATACTGGAAAGATGTTACTATAGATATTGAATTCAAGACTAGCCCAGGTACATCTTTGGCTAGAGTTGAAATCGAAAGTGATGATGTAGTTATTGATAGTTCACATATGCGCCTATTCACTTCTGAAAAACTTAGTATCAGTTCGGGCGGCTTTTCCCAAGGAGATATTTTCAGCATCTCTTTACAACCTACTTCAAATCAACTCTATAGCCCACTTGTAATGTTTTCCGGAATTTTTGCAATTCTACTCGTCGGTGTTATTCTTAGTCTCAAAATTGGACGTCAAAAAAATAAGGTTGCCTTGTATCTTGAATACCCCTTAGCGACGTTTTCACTACTTGCGTATATCTTCGCCTACTCATTGGAAACGGTTGGAGTTCTCGCAATTGTGACTGCAGCGATTTGGACTATTACCGCATTTGTTTCCCCACGCAATCTTGAATCACTACGCCGAGGTAACTCTCTTCCTGAAAGACCAACTATTTCTTGCCCTAAATGCGCAACAATAAATCCAGTTGTCTCAGAAATACGCCCTCTCAAACTACCCTGTGGTGGTTGTGGGGTTGTTCTAAAAATTGTCGATTAATTTCTAAACAGGTAAACCTGTGCTGATTAGTTTATCCATTACTCTACCTGCATGAAGCACTTCACCCTCATCAGGCCACTCATTTTGTGCATGATATAGCAATGATGCAAGGTCCATTGGCCAATCTGTACCGATTACCCGATGCCAGACTAATTCCTCTAATCGTGCTGCGCTAATATTTTCTCCTTCAACCATAGGCAGCACCAATTCACTTAATGCACCCGCTCTTTCCTCAGCATCAAAAGACCCCCAGACACGCTTTAGTCGCTTGAAAGTTCTTGCTGGCAAATTGGGCAAGGTTAATTCTTCAATGCTTGCAATTTCTGTTATTGGTAATACTTGCACTGTCCCTTCTATTTGCAAATGGTCGCGAATAATTGTCCAAACTGGATCATATACCGAATCCAAACTATCGCGTAACCATTGGCCTGAGCAACTCATCCCTCTTTGCCGCCTCGTTCTAATGCCAGAAGGAGATAGTATTGCGGCAAGGGCTGCTGATTGAGCAACGGTTCCAAGAACACCTGTTATAATTTTATTTTTATTTCCCATTGTAACATTAATTGTAGTTGGGGAGATAAGCAATATTTTTGTCTCAACAGTCCATTTAGATTCTACTCCTGATGAAATTATTATTGCCGGACCTGAAATTGAATTCGGAACAATAGGGCCCTCAACAATTGTTCTTTGATAAGGAATTTTTTGGTCGAGGAAACTCGCTTCAATTTGCGCGAGCGATAAAACTCCAACCAAAGTTGCTCTCGTTACAAGACGAACAGGAGTGAGAATTGATGAAATGGTTCCCGCAGCTTCTTTTAAGGAAGATTTTACCTCAGAAAATAATTCCAATTCACAAATATCGCGTATATTTCAGACCCCCTTTGCTTTACCTGAAGAGGAAGTCTTTGAAAGAGGTGACTATTGTTTATTCAAGGGCTCACTACTTCAATCAAGAAAGAAGTGGCGAATAGGGCGGGCCTTATTCACTCAACCATCAAACGGACTTGGTCGCGCTTGTATTGCCAACCAGCAGGAATAGTTCCTTCGCTGACATAGTATTTTGCGAGACGGCGTATCTTGGCCTCTGTGAGAACGAGTGCACGATTATTATGCAAATCCTTACGGTTTATTCCAAGGTGTTCAATCAAGCGAACAACCTTGCGCATAAGGTTCATCATATCTTCAGGATAAGTTCCTGGCTTGCCGGATGAAGCGATGAATTGGCCGATGCGTTGGCCGAGAACTCGGCGAGCATCAGGTACTGAATGTTGGTCACGTAGGATAGTTCCAATCATGGCAGTGCTATGTCCTGCCGAATGTAGTTCAAGTACGATCTCCTCAACTGCAGATTTATCCGTGTTGGACCACTCAGGCAAGTCTTGACCGTGGGGCTTAGTAGAGCCGCTCTTTCCTCTGCGCTTTGCATACATTCGTGCCATATATCACACCTTAAGCGACCCGCCGACCAACTTCCCCTTCATAACCGCTTCCGTATCTTCAAGCAACGATATTGAAGAAATCCGCCTGTATATTATCCGCGAGCAGGAACAAAAAGTTTCTATTATCTCCAAGAAGGGGTTCAAACTTGCACCAAAAAACGACTGACTGAGCCACAATGTCAAAATGAGCTAAGTTGTTTACCCTCATCTCTTTTTCAAACGGTGTTGGGCTTTTGCCAACCTACCGGGAGTAGATGGCCATTCAAAGCCGGGAGCCACCGCTCTAGCACTTCCAATGAGGTCTCCATCCTTGACAACAAGGAATTCAGCACCAACTCTAATGTTATCTGGATAAGAAACTACCATGGCACCAAAAATATCTCCATTCCAACTACCCTCCATGGATATTTCTACAACCGGAAGAGAGCCCTTTTCATACATTATTGGCAAAGCTGCTTTGGATACTGATAAACTTGCCCGGATGGGGTTCCACTGAGCTAATTGCTTATTCTCAAGCATTATTTTAAATCTCGGTGGTTTACCCGAAACCACTGCACCATCCAACCAATGATCATTTAGTCCATGGTGGCGAGAAATTGAGGCGAATTCGGCCATTAACAATTTGTGGCCACGTATTCCTTTGAGCCCTAATTCCGACATTACTTCTTTGACTTTGGCCGAAAGGCGGTCTAAGGCAACATAACTAGTTCCACCATCACCTTGCCTTGTGTCATGACACGGGATTCCAAGGTCAGGGAGTTCAACTCCAGAATGGTTGATTATAACCTTGTATCCTTGCTTTGCAACATAACCCTTGACAAGAGTTCTAATTCTCAGTATTTCATCTGCATCCCAATCACCAGTTACTGGCACATCATAATGGGCTGCTGGCCAAATTCGTTCCAAATCACGAGGGACTAGACCAAGAGGCGAAGTAACCATCACATGGTGAGCAGATGTATTTCCAATAGAACGCATGAAAGCCTTGTGAGATTTTGAGAAGCGGTAGGGTTTCTTTGCTGAACAGGGTAGTAATATTAGGACCTCTCGCATATTTTTTGGTGCCTCATAAGTTTGGCTAATTAGGTTATACCAATCACTGACAATCGGGTCCTCGCGGGAAGAAAAAGTATGACATCGCAGTCTTGTTTCTGCAGGAACAACTGATGAGAGAATTGATTTTACGGGATGCTTTAGCAACTTGTCGTGATAACGTAAATGCTCTACAAGGCGAGGTGAATTAGGTGCTCTTTTTTCGACCAATTCCCGAAGGTTGCCATCTCTAATTGCACGTCTAACGCTGGAAAATTCATTGGTCCATGCGGCAATTGCACTTTCCCAACTCGCTACTTCGCCTAGACTTCCCTCGGGCATTCTTGGGCCTTCCGAAGTGAGCATTGCACCTATTGAAAGAGATTGGCGAGTTCGCCCCAAGTCGAAAAGGTCAACTCCCATCCATGCGAGAACCGCCAAATTATCCGGACCTCCGATACCTGGTGCCCAAATCAGTGCACCGGGGAAAAGATTGCGGAGAGAAATTAGTGCTTCAGGTAATCGACCGGGGCGATTAGCCAATTGTAATGCATCTAATAAGACAATTATTTGAGGCTGAGTTTCAAGACTAAGAAGCCCAGTATCATGCTTCATTCGTTGCCATGAAATAGGCAATAAACTTCCTTGACCACCAACTTCACCCACATCTGCTTCGTCCAAACTAGGGGGGAGAACATGCCCTAGGCCAACTGACCAGGTAGGCCCATCTACCTCAAATGGCGGAGACATTTTCCCCTTCGCAGTAATTGTTAATGTTGCAGGTATTTCTGAGTTTTGTGTTGCAGTAAAGGGAGAAAGTGCAACAGGCAATTCGGGGTCACCTTTACTTTGAATAAGGCAAGGAGAATAAGCCAAAGGCTGCTTACGGTCTCCAAGACCAATTAGCCGAGAATATCGCCATCGAGCTGCTGTGCTGACCCCGAGAAACTCGTCTGCCATAATAGCCTGTCATGCATCCATGCTTTCAATCATTTCAAAGCGGCTTGGCTTCTAGCAGTAGTTATGGGGGATTTTTACAAGAGCCGGCATTGGGCCATTATTGCTCTAGTGATTTTGCTTTTATTGCCGATGCAGCCCTCAATTAGTGCCGAAGGTAGAACCACTTCAAGTGATACATATTATCATATGAATGTTGGTGAACCAACTGAAATTAGTAGCATTTTTTCGGCACCAGGGGAGGACTTACATCTTGGCTTGAATTTCTCAGCGGGCTCACTATGGCTGGAATTTGCTTGCGAGTGCAATAGTATCTCAGTAACTTTGACCGACTCGGATGGAATAGTAAATACTCCAACCATTAGTTCAGCGACAAAAATAGTTCTTGATCACAATGTCTCAGCAGGAATGGGCGAATTAATTGTAGTGAACAATGGCGATGCAGGGCAAACAATTGAAGTCAATGCCATTTTGCCTATAGGCCATCTCAGTGTTGTGGATAATGCGGATGAAATCACCCCGCCTAATGATATTTCAGAAGTTGCTATTGCCGAAGAAAATCGCTTTTCAAACGTTGAATATGAGGAACATAGAAGTGAGGAAAATACTACGAAGAACCCAACATGGTTCAACGGCTCAATTATGAGTACCAATGACAGTGATGCTCTGCGGTTTAATTCAACCACGGGCGATATTTTTGAATTTATATTAAAGGAGGCCACCGTAGATCTCAAGGTTACCGCATGGGGGCGCTCAACCTCATTGCGAGAAATTGGAGTTCTCTTTGAAACCATGGTAAACACTTCAATCAACTCTGACCAACTATTTGTGAAATATGTAGAAGTATTAGAAGGAGAGGAATTGTGGCTTGAAATAGAAAGTGAGAGTATCCACGGCTATTGGTCACTGCAATTCGCCCGCCACCTCCCAAATGAGGAATCCGAAAAGGGTGAATATCTTGGCAAGGATGGGCCACCTCCGGGATTTGCCTTTGAGATGAATGAAGAATCTAAATTGGGATATGAAGCCGAAGGGTGGATTGGTGAAACTAATGAAGATTGTTTAGCCTTACTAGTCCCTGCCGAGGAGGTCCATTTGATGCACTCCTTAGCATCTAGAACTGTCACTCCGTTGGCAAGTCAAAATGAATCCACAATTGATTTTGCAATACATGTGTTTTCGGGAAGTAGTTGGACATTAATGTCAGATTTGAGCACAATGGACGAGAGTATTAGCAACGGAACTCTACTCAATATTACTTTGACCTCAATCCCTTCAGGAACCACTTGGATTCGTTTTTGTATTAATTCTAACAGCACCACATATTGGGGCTTATCAACAGACTTGGAAGTAATTCACGACACCCCGGGTGGTGTGCCATTAAGCGAATTGGATGCACTGAGTAATTGGCAGCAGTGGATTGAGGGAGTAGAAAATAGTGAAAGTTTAGACATAGAGGTGTATGACTTCCAAGACACATATTGGTTCAGCACCGAGGGCTGGCCAGAGAGCAAGTTCTTTACACGCATTACCTGCACAAATGGTGGAACTAGACCACTATTCATTGAAGTGGTTGAGATAAATTGGCTTGACCGAAGTAAGAATACTAGTGCCAACATTACCCTTCAACCGGGGGATAGTGAAGACATCACCCTTTCAGTGGGACCGGGAACTCATTTGGTGATCGTCTCCGACTTCAATCTCTCTCAGCAACCAGCAAATTGGTCCTGGGGTGATATGGAGGTGAGCAGTGATGGCGACTACAGTCTCAAATTGAATATTCTCCGCACTGATGTCGGTAAAGAACCTTGGTTCCCTCCTGACGAGATTGCTCTAACTGCATCTAAATGGTTCATAGTAGTCATTGGATTCTCATTCTGTTTGCCGTTTACATACATTGTTATTATTCAAAGAGCGAGAAAAAAGAATGCTCTCGACCTTATTGGCAAGCAGAACCGCCTTTCAGTTCTTCGAGATATTCTTTCAAGGGGAGATATTGCTGAAGCGAGAGAAAGCGTAGAAGAAAATTTGCAACTCATCAGTATTCTATCATGGGAAGAGGGTATTGGAGTATGGGGTAAACCAGCAATGCGGTACAATACTGGCGAATTGGACTTGGCAGTTTGGACATTGGATGAGCGAATAGCAAGCAAGGGTGGCCTACCGTTCGTTCTAGGAATACACATTAGTGAAGGCGTTTGGGAAAATGCTGGTTTGCGTATTGAGGCACCAGAAGGCAGTTTATGGACAGTGGTAGATGTAAAACCAAAACTTCTCTATAGAGATGATGAGATTTTCCTTGACCAATTAAATAAGGGAAGTAGAACTTTCATTCAAATCGAGATTATTGGCAATGGAAGTGGCATTGAACTTGCACTATCAGGAGTTGTTGATTCAAATCCTTGTGGCGTAAAAACAAATAAGAAAATGCTCATTGATTGCTGGAATGAAGAGGAATAATTGCCCCTCGCCCACACCTTGAAAAGGAGAGTTGGATTCTCTTTGGCCTGCTTATTGACGACGTTCTTCGGCTTGCTCACGAACCTTATCCCCGAAATCCTTAGGCGAAACTCCTAATGACTCCTTCAATTCTTGAAGTCGCTTTTTTGTTGTCTTATCCAATTTTGTAGGAATGTGGAGTTTTAGTAATATTACGATATTCCCCCTTCCTCCTCTTTGACGAGGTAGACCTCTGCCGTGAATCTCAAGAGTCTCTCCAGCAGTAGCACCCTTCGGGATTTTTATTTCCAAAGTTTTTCCATCTATATGATCAAGTGAAACTGTAGTTCCAAGAACTAAATCAGGATAGCCAACAGGTATTGACATTATCAAATCGGCTCCGTCTCTTTCAAACCAAGGGTGGAGTTGAACATCCAACTCAATTATCAAATCTCCGTTAACGCCCTTGCCGCGTGGCGCAGGTTCACCACGCCCACGCAAACGCATTCTGGTTCCATCAGGTGCTCCTGAGGGAATTGTGAAACGAATTGTTTGTGATTTGCTAACAGTTCCATCGCCATGGCATTTTTGGCATGGATGAGTTATTATTTGTCCTTCGCCACGACAATCGCGACAGGCTTGAGTGCTTTGTTGAACAAAAGGACCCATTTGCTGCCTAACGACAACTTGACCGGCCCCATTACACGTATCGCAGGTACTGACTGAACTGGAATCCCGAGCGCCGCTACCTTCACAAGATGAGCAGGTTGATTGCAAATCAAGTTCCATTTCTTCCTTGTCGCCGTCATACATTGATTGGAAAGAAATTGGATGATTTACCAAAATATCTCGGCCTCGCCGTGAACGGCCACTACCTCTGCCGCCTCCACTGCCGCCTCCACTGCCGCTAAACATTGATGAAAAAATGTCATTTAAATTTCCCGAAAAAATGTCATCAAAATTCATATTGAACCCTTGGAAACCACCGCCACCGAATGACGATCCTACTCCTTTGTGTCCAAAACGATCATACTGTGCCCGCTTTTGCTCATCCGATAATACTGCATAAGCCTCTTGGATTTCTTTAAATCGGTCTTCCGCATCTTCTTCGGTTGAACGGTCGGGATGATACTTTCTCGCAAGGCTACGAAAGGACTTTTTCAAGTCTTTATCAGTGGCATTGCGGTCAAGGCCGAGAACCTCGTAGTAGTCTCTCTTATCTGCCATTCAACTCCGGCGGTCAGTCAGTCATTGATGAACCCCACGCCTCAGGACGATAGCAAAGTAATAACTGTCTCGTTAGAATACCAGTGGAAACTTACAAGTTTCCGCCACAAATTGCACAAAAGCGAGCATTAACTTCATTTCCATGCCTACATTCGGGACACCGATTAATTGTGTATCCACTTTGCTTCGTACTATTAGGGTCTGAAAATGATGAGCCACTTGAGGAAGGAGAGTTACTTCCGGGAGCAGCAATCCCCGCCATTGCTTCAATTGACTGTGAACTTGAACCATATAGGCGTTCCATTTCCGGGTCCATGGGAGTTGGTTTAGGAGTTTGAGCAACTGCTGGTTGAGGGGGCGAAGGGGCCGTAGTTGGTTGTGGAACCACAATAGCACTTGGGTCATATTCGTAGTGAGACGAAGCATCTTTTACTGGCTCAAGATGCTCACTAGAGTGATTAGACGGCGGGGCATATTCCTTTACTTGAGGGTCTTTCATAGGTGCAGTTGCAGCAACCTCTGCTAGCCTTGTTTGCCTTTCCTGTAAACGCTCTTCGGCTCGGTCAGTACCGCTGATTTTGCGCGAAATCCAATCCAAAAAGCGGTCCATTGGGCCTGCCCGCCTTGTAGCGCCAATGGTTGATTCAACCGCATCAGCAGTAAAGGTTTCAACCCCATCAATTCTGCGAGTTGCTTTTACCACATGGCTTGATTCTTGTAGAAGCACAACATCTCGTTTATCATCTTGGCCTAACTCTACGGTTTGCCTTTCAGAAGTAAGTTTGCCAGTTTTTCCTGCAAGAAACGCCTTTCCCTCTGACGCAAGACCACTAGGCACAGCAACATCCTTTTCCCAAACACCACGCTCCTCAGCTTTGATATGTTTGTCAACACTCTTCAGTGCAGATTGACGAAACCATTCGTGATCCCTTACTAATCGCGCCCTCCTAAACATCAAAAAGCCGAGGCCAAGGGCAATTCCGTAGGAAATATATTTTGCATCTGGATACTCAGAAAATGCTATTTTTAGAGGTGCAATCAAGCCCGATAATAAAAAAACAATGAATGCGGGCATCAATAACATTACCCACGAGGTGAGTATGTTCTTACGAGTCATCAAACTACTGTGGGAGTCATTTACTGTTGAAGGTTACCCCTAAGTGAAACCACATGCATCATCTATCATGACGCCCCACAGGTAAGCGAAGAAGTCCCAATACCAACCCCGTAGTAAATGAAGTATGCATTACTAGCAATGAGATTGGAACACCGACGACCATTGAAACTGAGCGAAATTTAAATGTTTGAAAAATGCCAATTAGCAATAATGCCACAATATATGAAAAAATGGGGTACGTCCAAACATTATCTAGGGGGTATAATAATGCCAGTCCACAAATAATTAACAAGCCAATGAACGGTAAAAATTCCAAGGGATTTGCTCTTTTGGGATGCACCCAAATACACTTCCCGCGCCATGCGCCATACCTAAACATCATTTTGGCAAAGCCAAACAAACTATCCCTCTTTGCCATTTTTAATCTAGATACATCACTTCTCCACAATTCCCAACCGCTTTTTAATAGCCGCATTGAGAGGTCGCTATCTTGATTTGTTTGCCATTCTTCACCCCAACCTTTTACGTCGATTAGCGCTTCACGGCGATGAATAACAAAGGCAGGCACGCGATGCTGCTGCCGGCCTACAAATGGAGCAAACTGTCCACCCCCATGGCCTAATGGAGATGAGATCGCACCCTCAACCCATCTTCCTGCAAAACCAGACCAACGTTCATCGGCCTCTACCCTTGTTCCAACGCCGGCAATCTTTTTTCCTTGTTGTTCCTCAATTGAAAGTAAATCTTGGATTCTTTTTTCAATATGATTTGCATCCACATATGCATGTGCATTCATTTCAAAAATAAACTCATCCTCATCCTCACAATATTCCAGAGCAATATTTCTTGCCTGTGGCACATATTTTTGCGGATTATCTAATTGAATGATGACTGGTCCGTCCTTTTCTTCGGATTCCTTAGCCAACCTCAAAGTGATATTAACTGTAGCATCGTCACTTCCACCGTCAACGACAATTATTTTATGTAATTGCGGGGAATATGTCTGTTCCATTAGGCTTCGCAAACAGCGTTCAATGTGGTTTTCCTCGTTGAGTGTTGGAACCACTGAGACAACTGTAGAGGGGGCAGCCATAGTCAATAGCCCATACCTCTCATTTGTCAAGATGACCCCTGATTTTTATTCGGCAAGCGTTTTAGGTGACCTTTATCTGGAAGGGGTATAACATGTCACGAGCAGATGGAGCCGGCCAAGGTATCGAGGTAAGAGTGAGTTCTAAAGTAGAACTTGGGGAGTCGCCTGCTAAAGTCCTAGAAGCAATAGGAAATATTTTCCCTGAATTTCCGCACTCTGAAAAATACATTGAGCCTAATTTTCCCCTTTCAAATAACCCGCATTCATTTTCTGCCGTGGGTGTTTCAATTGCAAATCTACTTGAATTAGCGGCAAACCAAAGAATATTGGATACTGCACTTGATTCAATGAGCGCAAGTTTGAATGGAGGACATACGCGTTTTCGATTGAGTCGGCAAGCCGCCCTTGCCGGAAAACTATCTTTCACGGTGATAGGAGAGAGACCACTCGGCGGCACAATCTCAATTGATCTTGAGGGTGAGGACCTTGACATTTGGTTAGAGGAAGCGACTTGGCATCCTGGGCGTGAGGAAATACCTCGTAATATTGGTGATGATTTGCAAATGTTTTCCGATGGTAAGCCAAGAGGTTGGGTCAATTAGATAATGAATTAATAATTTGTGGAATCAGTTCAGCATCGGTGTCCATCCATTCAGCATCTTGCAGTTCAGACAAATCCAGCCAACGACTCGCATCGTGTACGCTTAATTGTATTTCACCAGATATTTGTTTGCATGACCATGCATGAATCTCCAGCACAAATGGGCCTGTACTTTTCCTAATAATGCCGAGGGGGTTGCCTACTTCAATCTCAATTGCCAATTCCTCATCCATCTCGCGGACTAGGCATTCTTTGATTGATTCACCAGACTCAACTTTACCACCGGGAAATTCCCAGCCTCCTGCGAATGATTCATTTTGGGATCGGCGGCAAGAGAATATTCTACCATCGTCCCCTATTAATACTGCACCTGCGACAGTTAGTGTATGAGGTGTGACCATCCATGCGGCTAATTCCTCAACTAATTTTACCTGCTTAAGAAGAGACATTTTTTCCACTGGAGGAAGATGTAAGAATAAGGTGGGTAATTGCCTATTCAGTCGGTCTCTGATGGAAAGGGAAGTTACTGCATCAAGAGTTCTCGCGTAAGTTTCGTTACAGACAAAAGTTCCAGCGTCAGTAGAAATTTCAATGGGAATAGATAGGAGATGCCGAGGGAAATATTTTGCCGGAACTGTAGATGCCCATTTAGAAGGCCCATCTTGAATTATCTGAGTTAGATTGTTTTCCGCACAAGATGTAGAGGAGATTTGACGGCCGGAATTATCTGCTATTTTGAAATCCATTTTATTTGTTGCGACCAATTCAATTCGCGGAACTTCGCACTCGCTACAAAGACCTAGGTGGAGAATTGCCTGAGGGTGCGGAGTAAATTGCTTATTCCTCGAGTGGATGATTCTTGATGAAAGAAGATTATTGGCCACTAAAGATGAGCCTGCTTCATCAACACTCAAGTCTTCAATATACCATTCAATTTCAACTTCACTACCTCTTGACGGCAACGCAGCGCCCTTTTCGGAACACTTTGAGGAGTGAAGTGGGGATATTTTTGAAATACCTTTTTTCCTCAAATAATCGCATACTTGGCGAGAAATATTGGCCGAATTACTTCCAAATGGGTCAAACCCTGTCAATAACACATTAACCATTTACTCCCCCCCAACAATAACTGCTTAAACATCATTGCTATAATAAAAATGGGCGAAGGATTCAACCCATAGGGGCAACAGGGGGGGCTTGAGGGACTGCTATGGCGACACATGAGGAGGAGATTGTTGTTCGCCTTGATAGTGGCACCTCTACAAAAAATGTTCTCAGAGTAATTTGGTCAGAATTAACTTCTGGAATTGGGATATGGGGTTCAATGCGGCCTATTTTTGCAGTATTATTAGCCCTTATTCCTTTTTTATATTTGGGTCAGCATTTTAATCGAGAGCATAGAAAGGCATTTGATTGGAGTTTACTACAAATTCCTTTGATTCTAACAATCATATTTGCCATTGGCCTATGGCTATGGTCCATTTTTGATGCTTGGTATATAGCCACTGGACAGTCAAGGAGCCGTCATAATAGAGGGAGTAGTGCGAAAAAGAGTGGATTGTTGGGGCGAGTAATGCGCAGAAATAAAGCGTGATTTCTGCTTAATAAGCATTAATCTTACAAAACTTGTTCCACAAATCTCAATATCCATCAGGAATTTCAAGTGGACTAAATAATTGCCCCGGAGTTTTTGTCTTGGCTAATTGTATCCGAACTAAATGCTCCCAATCACGCAAGACATGCAGTGAATTAATCAATGGAAGTTCTTTGCTATTAATTGCGGTCCTAATTACTGTATCAAGAATGTCCATTCGATCAATATCTGTTCGTGAAATGAGGAGAGAGGGGTCCATTTGTGCAATAGGATTTGGCATAGAAACATTCACAACTTCTTCACCATCACTGGTTTGAACCTGCACTGCTTGTTCCTTTCCAATATCTTCAAGAGGTTGAGGTGCCAACAGAATAGCAGGAATTAATTCGCCGTAATTAGCGGCATTTTCAATCAGCCTTGAGGATAGAGTTTTTGTATATTTAGAGATAACAAGACTAACTTCAATGAGAGGTATTGTCATTTGATTAATTATTGCAACTAGTTGTTCATGCAAGAAAAGCATGCCCTCCTTGTATTGCTCACTCAAAGAGTTCACCTCTGCCAATTAAGCATTCTCTTCTAACCATTTTTGCCCATAATGTACCCATTGGGTTTCGGTCCATCCTTGCGGCAATCCCTCTGCAGGAATTGGCGGGCCGGCGGCAGTAGTAGGTAGAGGAGTGGGCGACAAGGCATCAAGGCTAGCCAAAGGCAAAGGGGTCAACTCTGTTGAAGGAGTGGAAGGTTGTGGAGGTAAAGTCGGTTGTGGTGGGTATGCGGCGGCAAAAGGCGGGGGTGGGGGGTTATTCACATCAATTGGAGTAAAACCTGGCGGCAGGTCGGGAGTTTCTTTTCCAACCATATCCTCTACAACTGAATCGGTATAATCAACATTTTCTTCATCTTCATCTCGCAAGAAGCGACGATGTATAACCATCGTGTACATTCCATAACATGCTGCGCCCATAGCGATGAAATATAGAACAACTGAAAGGCGCGAATCAGATACTTGCTCAACTAAGGCTTGACCATCGCGAGATATTTCCTCAGTCATTAACAAAGGTGAAACGCTAATACGATCCAATTCCAAATTTCCATCCATTAATCTTAGACGGAATGTATGGCGATCAAATGTTCCGGTATTTGTAACAGCATATTCTATTTCGCTATGGAAAGGTTTTGTTGGGTGAACTTCAATTTCGGATTCTCCTGAATTAATCCAATTTTCACCATCGTATTCCTCAAGTAATAATTGCACATTGCCTCCAACACCATTCAATGAAACCCCATCGATTTGAAGAGTTACAACTTGTCCAAGATGTGGACTTGGGTCATCCCAACTAATGACTGTTAATTCATCGCTCAGGTCAATTTCAGGACCATTCCAGATAAATGTCCAAGAACCGAGGGGCGAGGATTCTGTATTGGAATCTGCATTAAATGGATTACCTGCAGCATCAGCACCAGTCACCCAAACATCAATGGAATAAGTTGGTAATACACTTGTAGCACCACCATCGGTAAGATCAAACTGACCAATCCAGAAAATCTGCTCCTCAAAGATGGTTGGCTCTGTGAGCATAACACTTCCACGACTTACTTCACTTTCTCCAGCACGTAGCACATAATGCATCATTGTTGGTAATGATTCATCAAAACCGCTATCATCCCATGTTTCAAGACTTGCTCGTAAATTAGAAACGTCGCTCAGCGAAATGCTTTCACCAGAAGCAACACCACCAATCGCAATATCTGAAATAATTGGGTTTAAACTGTCGATAGCAAGCCTCAGGCGCGGTTGTTCAATAGTTTGGTCGGTTGCCAAACCGGGTAAGTTGGAAAGTGACGCATACAAATCCAAATGGCCGCTGCGAACACTTGGCACAAGGAAGTCCATTGTGAAATATCCATTGTTTTGTGGCTGAGTAATCCACTCGTATTCATAATCACTCAATTGAACATCAAGGGCACCTGCGGGGGCAGGGGTTGCATCCTCGCTGAACATTATTCGTCCTGAAAAGCGAACAACTTGACCTGCACCAACTAAGGATTCTGTATCATCGGAATAATAATGATTGGCACCATTTCGCAATTCAATTGCAGTAATGTGGCCTTGGGCAGTATCAAAGCGCAAATCATTGTCAAGACTCCAAACGTCATTTCCAAGACCGGCCTTTTCTTCGTGGCATGGAATCAGTTCGATTTCAGAGCAAGGGCGATCCCAAACCTCGAGTTTGGGGATAAACAAGTCGACCCCATCTGAATCCCATTTTTCAGGGAAATTCCAGGTCAGTTGGAATCTCAAATTAACCATTAATAATGATTCATTAGTAAAGTCAGGGGCAACCATGCTATACAAATTAGAAACTGCTAAGCCAGCACCGCCACTTTCCAAATGCATACTTGGCACACCATTTACCAAATCACCAAAAGTCACCCAAATACTTGTTTCTTCATCATCAAAATCTCCAGCCAATGCAAGATGAAGGCCAGCAATATCACTCCAGCCATTTCCATCACCGATTTGCAATATGAGGTTATACGGGATGCCTGGGTGAAGAGGCGCACGGTCATCATGCCCAATGATTGTTGAATTTTCAACAATTAATGTTGGTTCAAATTCCTCGCGAATATGGTAATTAACCAATGAGTTTGCCCATTCGGGTTCAATCTCACCAATTCCACTTCCACATCCACTTCCGCTATTAGAGCAAACCGAGGAGCCACCCATTGCAACTACATTTCCTTGATCATCTTTACCCGACACATAAATGGCAACTTTTTCACCGTGTATGAGCATTGAATCATCAATTAATCCTTGGAAAATATTAATTCCACCTGGGCGCATTTCAGGTGTGGTAAGTGATACTGTGCGGTATTCAACCGGCTCAGGAAGACCATTGAAATTAGTATCTGAGCAATATTCATGACGACTTGTGCATCCAAGCCAGTAATTTAGACTAATTTGAGTCGGCGGGTCAACGCTATCTTGAATCGTAATGGATACTGATTGACCGCCTGGCGCGGGAGGCCCTTTATGCATTTCAGAACCATCAGCCGGCGTTGCATCAAGCACAAGTGGGCTCTTTCCATCAAGGATAAGCCTAATTGTGTTGTACTGCTGATTGGCATAACTTGAACCGTTAGTCAAATTAAATGCTTCAACTGAAAACAACATTCCACCTGGATCTGATTCTTGAGGGCTAGTAAAAGCCATACTGTATGAACCATGGCTTGGATTCGGCTCTTCATGTAATAATACCGGAGCATCTTCATTTGGGTCTCCATCCATAGTGAGATTCTGCCCGAGTATTCGTAACATAAATTGCCCAGACTCAGGGCTAATTTGAGTGTTTTCGAAGTTTATTCCACCCGAAAAAGTTAGATTATAGCCACCCCTCAACCAGTCATTGCTCCATAACTCACGATTAGTTTCATCAACAACCCTCATTCCATTTAATTGGATATCATTTTCCACGCGGAGGTTCAAGTCCTCGGTGGTCCATCCCGCCACTGCAACTCCAAAATTGTCATTCACTGACACATTTAATTCAAGATTAACTTGGTCATCCCAATCCCAAGTTGACATAATGGGAAAATGTATTGACACAATCCCAAAAACATCTGAAGTAGAGGTACAGTTCCCATTATCGAAGACTAGTTTGCCATTACCGCTAGAAAGTAGTGAACAGGTGTCACCTTGTGTCCATTCCAAGATTGGACTCACATCATTCTGCATGAAATCAGCCACCACTCGGTCAATTCTGCTAACTCCATCACCTGGTGCAACGCGAACAACCAATGTCCTAAGCTCGCCATCTGGAACTAGTACGCCTCCCTCTACTTTTGCATCTAGTACACGAGTATTAAGGCGATATGTAAGGTCGAGATTGGTAAGTAAAATACGCCCACTTGAATGAGCCCTGATTGCAACTACAATATCTTCACCACCAAGGCCATTAGCAACGGCATGGTCATTAAATGCCTGAACGAGAGTTGGAGTGTCACTTACTTCAGAACCGACTATTGAAGCATCACTTGCAATAACGCTACTATCGCCGAGGAAGGTCAGGCCCTTCCAATCCCACGTGCCATCATCGCCAATATCAATTTCAACTTTGTCGGGGAAACCCTCTAAGTACTCAAGGGTAAATGAAGAGATAAGTGGCGTCATTGCAACATCAGAAGTATCCAATTGGATGTTGTAACGAAGAATATTCCCCTCATTAGTGAAATCAGTATCAACCCCATTTTGTGCGACTGTCCATGACGAACCGTTATCATTTGAAACGAGAACAGACACTGAAGTCCCACTTGGTGTAGTTGCAGCCCAGGATGGCCGCACTTTGCCCACTTCTGTCCCAGTAGGTATTGGTGCTGAGGTCCAAACTCCTGTAGTCTCATAAGATGAGGCATACTCCAAATTTACCCACCATGAAACCGAACTTGAACCGATTAGTTGCATCTTCCAACGCAAAATATGTCCGGGAAAAGAAAAGTGGATGGTATTATTGCTTTCAACAGATTCCCAATGTGTTCCATTATCTGCGCTCACCCAATAATCAACACGATCTCCAGCTGAAGTAGCACTCCAACTAGTTTCCATATTTACTGCAACAAGGTCTTCGCTTAATTCAATTGGTTCTCCAATCCAAGTGGAGGTGCCCGGTGCTGGATTAGTTGGGTATTGAATGCCAGAACCATATTGGCGATAATACAAGGTTCCACCACCCCATGAATAATATCCACAATCCTGTGTTAAGAGACGTTGCCCATCATATTGGAGGCCATAACCAATTTCTTGAATTGAAGAAACCCCCGGTTGCGCAACAAGAGAAGTTGAGGTTCCAGAAACCGCCCAAGCATTTAGAACATCCTTAGGTGGCCAACTTGAATCAGTATCCTTACAACGCATGAAAAATAAATTTCCATGAACTGCAAGTCCGCGCACCAATCCGCCAGATTTACCACACTTGTGAGTGTTCGATGATTGGAAGGTGTACATGTCATTATCTCTTTCAAAATAACTGTTATCTTGGAAATCATATGACACCAATCGCCTTCCGCTATTGTGAACAACCCAAATTTTGTCCTCAACGCGATCATATGAAATTGCTGAATAATCGCCAAATTGAGATGAAATGTCGTAAACTTCCTCGCAAGTCCAGACATCATCATATCGCACATCTATTTTTACAACCCTTTCATAAGGGGTTTGTAAATTATTATTATAGTGATTTTTGTAGCCAGAAAGAATGCCATATAATTTCTCATCAGGTCCCAAGGTCCAATCGCGGAACCCGTATTGCCCATAGTATGTTGAGGGGTAAACTGGTTGTAATTGACAATTGGCTTGGTCAAAAGTAATTGTTGACTCTCTCGTTGCATTATTTGCATATAGACGATTGATCATTTTTGTAGGATTGTTGCTGGACCATTTTGATAAAAATAACCATCCGTGATGGCTTAGAATAGCACCTTGGCTTTGATACATAAATGTTGAACTTGAAAATTGTTGTTGCATTGTAAAACGAGTTTCGGATGAGTTGCTAAGAGGAGTTTGGCGGATTGAATACGTCCCATTGTCAAGCCAAGCAGAATTGGGTGATGTTGTTGTCTCATCAAGTGCATGCCCAAAGAATAATGATTCTGGTGACTCTAAACCCATCGCTAAATCCTCAGAACGTTGGTCGATTCCAGCAGATGTGCCGGACATCCAGTCATCCCTAGTCACACTACTTACACTTGACCAACCTGTAGAAGATGCGCCCGATAGAGTCATTTCAACATCAAGTATTTCAGCCCCCTTTGGAATACTGATTTTTGTTGTCCTATCTGCTGTAGAACCGGTGTATAGAGCCATCGCATCAGGCGCACCGCCAGCAAAGGTGTAGATGTGCCTAGTTCCTCCCTCAGCACTTGCTGAGGGTAATACATCTGGTGCAAGTGAAGCAAAAGGTGTTATGAGTAATAACAGTACCAAACCAATGGCAATACTTCGTGAAAAAGAATTTTCAACATCCATGGTAAGCCCTAACGGTTTGACCACATGAGGTCTTTGATTTCAATGCACCGCTTTGGGGATAGCAAAAAAGCCTGTCTGAATAATGAAATTAAGAAGATGTAGTAGATCTTGAATCGTAGTGAATTGGAGATGAATCTCCGCGGATGCCATCCACTTCATCTTCAGCGACTTCCCAGCCATCATGCAGCCAATCGCCATCTGTATCCCACTTCGTAGGGTCGGTTCCCTCTGCAATGTGATCGCCATCGATATCTAAATGCCACCAGCCATACTCCCTTTCGCCTACAACAAGACTCGGGGGGCTTGTTGGTGATGCGGAATAATAGATATCCCAGGAATCGGTCCAATCACCTCTACACAGAGGTGTATCATCCAAGGGATCCATTGTTTGGAAATCAACATCGTGATCATCAATAACTAATGCCCACAATGTATCAGTGGAATCCCTCTTATACATTCGCAAATAATTTGTAAGATGGACATTGATGTCATCGAGTTGTAATGTCCAGCCTCGGAATTGCCACCATTCAGTAATTGGTGCTCCTTGCCAAGAAAGACCTGAAAGGCGGACCGCAGATGGCGAAGTCAAGCTTTGATCGTGAATGGCATAAAACTCTTGGAAGTTTGAATATGGTTTGTATGTCGCCACTCCATTACAATCCCACCAGCCATCAAGGTCTGGGTCTTCATTAGCATCATCTGGGTTGCGAGGATCTAGATTAAACCAAGTATTATTCAAGCGTGCGCGCTCAATGTCACCTGTCATTCCATTATTGTACAATGCCGAAGGGCAAGCATTTGTATCATCCCACCATACTTGGATTTGCATATAAGAACTGTAATTATCATTGGTCTCATTCCATCCGCGAGCATATTCAAACCAGTCGGGAAGCATATCGCCATCGGTGTCGTTATCAATTGGGTTTGTCCCGTATTTAAATACCTCTCGGCCATCAGATAAATTCCAATCTATCTCGTAAAGTGTTGTGGTTTGGCCAGTTCCTTCACGCCGCATCGCAGTGGAATCACCGTCTGAATCATTCGCATCAGGTCGTGTGTCGTTGGAATATTCCATAAAATTTGTAAAAGGTAAATCGCCAATTCCAGGGGTGATTTGTAAGCCTTCCTCTGTGAAAATACGGTCCTCCCAAGTTCCTTGGGGCGCTGGTTGGTCAAATCCAGTCCGGCCATACCAGCCATCATGGTCACCATCATAAATAACATCAAGTGGATTAAGTGGATTTGCAGACCATTGGTTTATCGTTGTGCTATCAGGCATATTGAAAATCGCATAACACCACTCCCAACCATCGGGGATTCCATCCATGTCAGAATCAGAATGAGTTGGGTCAGAAATACCAAAAAGGCTGCGATTGTAATTCTGAGAATCCAATTCATTGATTTTGTTCATCCTTGATACACTTTCTGCATCTTTTGTAGTATATAGTAGCCATAGATTTGCCTTTGCCTCAATATATGAATCACCTGAATCATCCATTCTAGCGTCAATTGCATCCATACCAAAATCTACCAAGCCCATTCCAGATGGAATTGAGCCAATCATTGATTCTTTGCCATAAATGCGTGAATTCCATTCTTCTATATTGTTGAAAGTCTCATTGACGGAAATTGTCCCGTCTTGATTGCAATCCCAAGAATCGCCATCTGTGTCGAGATATACATCATTGTCGATAAGTGGATTCATTGACCAGCGGTTTTCATCTAGGTCCCATTCAGTGAACCAATACTCATACCCATCAATCATTCCATCTCTGTCTGTATCTGCATGCGTTGGGTCGGTGACTGTCATTAACATGCTCAAGAAAGCAGTAGGTGGCTCACCAGCTTGCCAATCAAGGAAATCTTGGTAAACTACTGTTTGACGGCCTTCTTTATTTATCAGCATATTGTGAACGCGAACTACCGTTTTAAGGGGTTGATTCCATTCCGCATCTTCATGTAATAATGGAGCATCTGAAGGATTTTGCCCGCCATTGTCAGGTAGGTTTTCCTCAATGGAAAATTCTTGGGCATCAGTTAGAGCATCATTGTCGCTATCAAAAGCACCATCTCCTGCAACGAGAGGATTTAATGTCCAAACTTCAGCAGTTTCATTCCACGTTGTAAAGAGCATTTCGATTCCATCAATTACGCCATCGCCGTCAGTATCGGGGTTATTTGGGTCGGCAGTTTGCCCTGAAATATTTATTTGCTCGGGAGAAATAAAACTGCCAAATGACTGTTCCGTTGTGATTCGACTCCATGGGTTAAGTAAATGTGTTGTACCGACAATAGTTACAAACCATTGAGGAGAAGATTGATTTGAATTAGTTTCAGTAAAGAACGGGTTGATCGCATTATATTCTTCCCAATTTGTCATGCCATCTTCATCAGGATCTCCGCCAAGGTCAGTTTCATTTAATGGATTTAAGGTCCATCCATCTTCGAGAACCGCCCAACGACTAAACCATATTTCCCAACCATCAGGCATGCCATCATTATCAGAATCGGCACTAACTGGATTGCCAGAACCTCTGTCTGCAGCGGATTGTCCATTAGTCAATATTTGCGAGGCTTCATTCCCATATGGCATCTCGGGGATACCCCATTCAAGCACATTAGCCCAAAGCCCAGTCTCTAAGCCATCTGGCAAAGGAGTACCCATTGTTAGATTATCATTGTAAAGTCCATCACGCATGTGAAATTCAAGCCAATTAGGCAAAGATTCGTCTAGAGAGAGGACCCCATCGTGATTGATATCATAGCCATCTCCGTCAGGATTATTTAACCAATCACTTCCATTCATTGGATTAACTCCAACATAAGCCATTGGCCAATCGCGAAGATATCGCGCCTCCCAGCCATCTGGCAGAGTATCTCCATCACTATCGGGGTTATTCGGATCTGTGACAGACCAAGTAGCAACATGTGAAGGCATTTCACCATGTGACTCAATTAATTCACCATTAAGGGCTTCCTCAAGAGTCAATGACCATTCATATTCATATAAATTCAACAAACCATCACCATCGGCATCCCAACCTGCATCCTCTGGGCGCAATGGGTCTAAGGTCCAGTTATTTCCCCCGTTGAAGGAGAGGCCAATCCATCTTCGATGTTCAATTTCCCAACCATCTGGCATTCCATCACCATCACTATCGGCATTTGTAGGGTCCAATGGTTGGTCATTTGCATTCCCCTCAAGATAAGTTAAATTTGCGTCTGCACCTGCTGATGAATCACAATCATAAGTCATATTGGGCAAATAATGGCACCAAAGATTTGTTGAATCAAAAAAGAATCCAAATACTTCTGAACCATCTGATACACCATCCATATCGGTGTCCATTTGACGCGGGTCAGTGCCAGCATATCCCTCAGCAGTAGTGGGTAAGAAGCGATATTCGTCGAGATTTGTCCACGGCCTTTCAAGATAAGGGTCTTGGGCAATATCAAGGTTTACTCCATCACCATCTGAATCTAATATTGAGTCATATGGATCAGTTGGGTCTAGCCCATAGACATATTCCCAACCATCAGGGATTCCATCAAAGTCGGAATCATTATTCCCAGGGTCAATTAGATTAATATTTGAAAACAAACCGGGATTCAATCCAGCAAAGAGGAAACTATCATCTCCTACATCAACTAATGCCATTGTTTGGATTTCACCAGGAATTCGCTCTTGATTTGATGGCCCATATGCACTTGCATATCCGCCGATGATAGACCAAACACCACCTGCACTACCAACAAATACCTCTCCATCCCCAGGTAGAATTGAATATACATCATTTGCCTCATCATTGGAATTATTCTCTGGGCCATACCATTCCATATTGAAACTATGCTCGATTACATCTGTTGCAAGATCCAATTTATGCACACCAGAACCTGTTCCAATCCACAACACATGATCTTGTTGACTGGGCCCATCGGCAACCACTGTTCTAACATCGGTTGCTCTTGTATCGCCTACTGGCTTCAGACGAAGTTCACTATCATCAAATTCGGTAAAACGCCACTGACAAGCAAATACATCCCTCATGCTTGCGGAAGGACAAACGAGTAGGCCAACATCAGTTGCAACATACAACTTGGGTGCTTCGGACTCAAATTGTACATGAGTAATGTCTTGGGGAGTTGCACTCAAATCAACTAATGGAGTACTAATGTCACTTGATGCTTGATGTAAAGTACCCAAATCACCAGAAGTAGTAACCTCAACTACTATTGCCTCGCCATTACCTCCAAGTGCCAAAACATGTGTGTTCGCTGCATCTATAAGCAATTCTTCCAATACTAATACTGCTTCTTCACTAACAAAATTCCAATATTGAGGAAGAACAAGTTGGCCAGAAAGATCGAGTTTCGCTAGAATTAATCCCTGATTTGTAGCAATTACTAATACATCGCCATTAACTAATTCCAATAGCATCATATCATTCAACTCCATTCCAGAAGGAAGGAAATGTTGTTGGCTTGAATCATCATCTAGTGAAATGACACTAATACCTAAGCGAGTTCCAACATAAAGTTGCTCGCTTAAACCATCTAATTGCACTGATTTGACATCAGAATGCATTATTGCAGAAACACCTTGGCCTTCCAGAGACAGATAATGTGGATATTCATACAAAGTGCCGCTTGAAGAATCGATACCTACACTCTTCAAGCCTGCACGGACAGTATTTCCATTATCCTCAAAAACAAGATACTCTTGCAATGTTGAAAAAGATTCACCTATATTCAAATCAATTGGAGAAGGGCTCGCATCAGCACTAATAACGCCGTCACGGTTAAGGTCCCATCCATCGAAATCTGGGTCTTCGAGTCTATCACTTCTATTCTGGGGATTCATTTGAAAATGTATTTCCCAACCATCAGGAATTCCATCGCCAGTTAATGGCCAGGTTTGCCTTGTTGAATATCCATCAAAGTAATAACGGTCACTATCTGGATCAATAGGGTCGGTACCTAGCCACAGATTTTCACCAAATGTGGTGGTGGCATTCAATGTGCAAGCATCTCCAATATTAACCCAAGCATTACCAATCGAGGGCCAATGAGTCACATTAGGCAACTCTGGAGGAGTGAATTGGCAGCGGAGTCCATCTAATTCTGTAGTCCAATTTTCGGGAGCGCCGTAAATGTATTCTTCGGCACTTGAAAGGGTCTCATGGGCGGCCAATATTCCATTTCGATCTACATCAAATCCGTCATCATCTACATCATATTGGCCATCGCTTCCATTGAGTGGATCAAAATTATCACAATCGTAAATACCTGAATTGACATCCAATGCACCATTCGTTCTTGCGCACATTGCAACCTCAAAACCATCTGGCAATCCATCCCCGTCAGTATCTGAAGTTCGCGGGTCCAAATATTCACGTAATCCAGTTGAAATATCCAATTTACCAGTAAGTCCAGAACGTAAATTACCAAAACATGCAGCATAAGTATATGGCCAACAATACTCTTCGCTTGAGTTCAGCCCATCCATGTCTCGGTCAAGTTCAGCATCTGAAGAAATATTTCGGTCAAGTCCTTCAATATTGACTTCACGCCCATCAACTGCCGTCCAATTTACCCAAGTGTTGAATAAGTTTTCATGGACATCAGGGATTCCATCACCATCGGTATCAGTGACCGGTGGACCCTCTCCCGTAGTCTCCCCGGGGTGTACATTTTCAACAGGTGAAATTGCTGGCATTTGAGACATCAACAGAAGTCCAGAAACCATAACGAGTGTGACGAGGAGGGTTGTCTGCTTACGGCGCATGGGCTCACCTATATCCCGAACCCCTTGGGTTCGCTTATAGGAGTGATGGAGCAAAGTTCGGACAGATGCATCATACAAGCAAAATAATACGCCACAATTCCCGCTATATTTGAATAAAAAAATATGACATTGCGACCTAGAGGGAAACAGAATGAAATATAGATCTCGGCATTCGAGCCATTAGGCCCAAACTGACATCTATGCGAATAAATGATGGCATTCATTATGAAGCGTACGCGACCGGAGCGCTTTATTCAAATGGGTCTCTCAATAACTCACCTCGGAAGTGGAAGTAAAGGCAACTCCGCACTTGTCGCTTCAGAGAAAGCAAAAATATTGATAGACCAAGGTTTTTCAGGCCGCCAGTTAGAACTCCGCCTAAAGGAAATAAATATCCACCCTAGCGAAATTGATGCGATAATAATTTCTCATCACCACGGAGACCACTCCGGTGGTGCCGCAATTGCTCACAAAAGATGGGGTGTGCCATTATTCGCAAATTTTCAGACCGCAGCAGCATTAGGTTATGATTTGATAAACCAGGTGACTATTTTTGAGAACCTTGAAAGGATGGAGTTTTCGGACTTAAGCGTCTTACCAATTCCAGTACCTCATGACAAGGCACACAATGTGGGTTTTATTATTAGCCATCATGATTCAACCGAAAGGGCGGCGATATTTTCGGATCTAGGTTCCTGGACTGATGAAATAATCTCTCATATTACTGGATGCAGTTACATCTCAATTGAAGCTAATTACGATGAAAAATTATTGTGGAATGGCCCATACTCACCTCGCCTAAAGGAGCGCATCTCGGGCCGAGGGGGCCATTTATCCAATAAGCAAACGGGCTTATTCCTGAGAGAAGTTGTTTCCAAATCTACCAAAAGTATTGTTTTAACACACTTATCCGAAGAAAATAATCGCCCCCATTTAGCAGAAAGTACTGTCTTATTCCATATTGGTGAGTTTTTTGAAGGTGACATTGCCATCACTAGCCAATCTGGACCCCAATTCTCACATTATATCGGTGCAAAGGAGGAAAAAGCAAAGGTAATAGAAATATTGTGAAGTGGTTGGCCTCTCTAGTAACATAATACCTCTATCCCACTTGATAAAACACAAACCATCACCTCTAGACCAAAGATTATTGTTGTGAGATTGCCCTAATGGTGACGCTGATAACTTCGCTTAATTGGATAACGCTAGTGTCTCATTCAGCAAGCCCTATGAAGCACGCCGTGTTTCGGAGGCTATGGAGGGTGTACGTTGTGAGACCTATGCTCGCCGAATTGCGGATGAAGATGAATCTGTAAGCGAGATAATTGGTGTAGTAATGCTACTCGCAATGGTCATCAGTATTCTTGGCTTAGTGCTCGTTGCCTTACAACCATATGTCAACGACTTTGACGACAATAAGAATTGGTCTGTTGCCCGTGTAACTGCTGAGCAAATCCAAGACAGAATTAATTTAGTAGGGAGTGCAGCAAATGGCACAGGTATAGCATTTACCATACCTTTGATTTCAAGCAGTTTGGGGTCAATGGGTATGGCTGAGACATGGACTATTCAAGCAGACCTTGAAGGACATGATAGAGTCTTTCTCTCGCTTGAAAATGGATCACTAATTTCATTGTATTCGCAAAACGAAACCGCTTCATTAGTTACGGTCGAAAAAGATGGCCTTCTCACTAGTTACAATTTATCTTCAGGACCCGATGCCCAAATTATTGACATAAACAGAACTCATGAGAAAAGTTTGATAATTAATGTATATAATTCAGAGGGTGAAAATATTCATCGCTACATTAGTATTCGTTTGAGCGGAATTATTCTTAGCACGCGTATGAATGTAGGCACGCATTCAATGGCACTTATTAATTCAGCAAGATTGGAAAGAATGCCTAATGAACAGTGGACTATTGAAACTTGGCCTAAACTTAGGTTTGAAGACTCCAGTGCAGGCCAACAACGGGTATCACTGACTCTTACAGACATTGAGGCCGAGGGGTCGATGCCTAGCGGCAATTCTGCAACTTTAGAGTTATTGTCTAAGGGGCCAATCTCATTATTTGATGAGCTGGCACGTAACTTACGTTTTAGCATGGTAAATGATGTACATGAAATTATTACACCTCAGTATATCGCACACTGGAGTGGAGATTACTCAATTCATAATGCAATTAGCTCCAGCGGAGAATATCGTGGATTTGGACCATGGCAGCGTCAATCCGGAAGTGACGGCCTCACACTATTTCCTAGTGATAATAAATTTCTCCTACAAATAAATCTACAGCAAGTGGAGGTTATTGGATGAGAACTGCTCACTTGCGACGAGATGAAGAAGCCGTATCTGCGGTAATTGGTACCGTATTACTTTTCGCTGGAGTTGTGTCCATTATCGGAGTCATGATGGTTTCAATGATTCCCGTTATCAACGACCTTGAAGGAGCGGTGGAGAAGAATGGCATGTCTGGTCAATTTGAAAAGTATTCATTTGAATCCATTAGGTTGTCAGAATCAGGAATGCCTGGCGATAGAGTTGAAATTACCCTTGACCCCCTAGATGGGGAATTAGGTTGGGATCAACAGAACGGAGGCATGTGGATGTCAGCAACATGGCAGGAAGAACAAAGTTTCCGAATGCGCAGCATCTTGGATTTGGACGACTTAGTTGAATTGCGTTATCCAGATGGTGAATTGGGTGTTGTTTGTTGGGATGATTTGCGCCTTGGACCCGCGAGAATTGAGAAAACAACAATCGGAGATTTTTCTGGAAAATTGTTTGTTACTCCATCGCTCGGGATAGCACAAAACCTTGAGCCAATAAATCTTGAACTTACTCAGGGAAATAGCCAATTAGAAGGAAAAATACTTGGTATTGATAGCGAGGTGTTTGAGTTGCCTCTTAATGGAGAAAGTGGTCAAGCAATTCTTAGTTCATCTGCCTCCACAAATAAATTATTTGTTAGAGGCGAGGGAGGGGTGACTGTATTTCCGCCTATCTCTGCAGACCCCCTCACTGGAGAGGGGCAAAATTGGCTCGTGCCTATTCCAAGCGGCAAGGTAGAATTACATCTTGTTGCAAAGGATAGTTTCCGTATTGATTGGAAAGGTTACGGTTACGGTGATGTTGAGTATCGCGAATATGCCATTGCTAGTGGAGGGTTCTTTGATGAAGGAGCATCATGGAGTAAATCGTTCAACTCAAATGAGGATTCCGTGGTTCATTTATCTACATCATCTCCAGCTCAATTACTACTAGTAATTGGAGAAGAAGGGGCAGGTAATGCGCCTTGGCCCTCAGTCACCGGTTCAAGCCAAGGAATCAATTTTCTGCCACCTGCATTAGATGGTGAGTTAATCGTTGAAAACCCATCTCAAAGTGCTATTGTCGTGCGTACACTCGGCGGTGCTCTTTCTGTAGCAGCCAATGATACTCTGAGAATTACATGGCCCCCAATTAATGCAAATGGGGCTGCATGGTTAAGTGCAGATGAACCAATACAATTGCATTGGGTCCCCAATTCGGATAACTCAAATGAGGACCGAAATGGAAGTATGTTTTTCCTTGGCGCAACTGATACGGGACGCATTTCAGGGTCAGTGTTTAACCATATCCCAGTAACCGATAATGGAGGAATAAGTAGTACCTCTTACCAAATATTCCCCGCCGGCCCATTTGTGAGTTATTCCATTCCAAATTGGAATATTTATGGAAACATTACATCACCTTCAACAAGTGAAGAAAGCGCTGTGGACTTAAGTGTGATTTCAGTACTATTCAATAGCAGCGGAAATGGAGGAAGGATTCTTTCCTCATCTGGCGCCAATGGAGCAGTAGTTATTCCGCACGATGGTTTTGAGCGCTGCGTTGCAATTAATGTGCAAGCATCCGGTTGGATAAAGACGATTCTCCCTTGGGGGGATATTTCTCGTGCAGGTGAGAAGGAAATTAATTCTGCATGGAAGGAAGGAACTTATCCTTCGAGTTTGAGAATTAGGATTTACGCAGAAGTGGATGACAATCCATCCTCTGCCCTCGCAACTGGCTGGGCATTCCATTTGCCGAGGCTCACCTACACTTTTGACACTAGTATTAGTGGGCTTGAGTTAGCAACTACAGCAGGTGCTATTATGACCAATTATCCACAAGTACAAGCAACAGCAATAAGTGGCCCATCTGACCGTTCCGGACCCGGCCCTAGATTTTCGGCAACGATTCCGATTGCTTACCCTACTGGAGACCAAATTAGTGGCAGTAGTGCAGTTGATGTTGATTTGACCTTAGTTAGGAGAGACCAATTAATCTCTTCAGTTGCATATGAAGTTAGGAGAGGATGGACTGGCCCTTATGGTGGCGTTCTTGCAGCTTGGTCCAGCCAAGACCTTACTCATTCTGAAGATTGGGCAATATTTCCACAGCAATTACAAATGCTAAATGACTACAAGGGATGGGTCCCTACGCCAACACCAAATAGCCCTGAAACTGTTTATCATACCCAAGGGGAACCGATACATTTTTCCCTGCAAATTAGCATTCTTGAGCATGAAGCCAATGGGGTGAGCTGATGAGTGGAAAATTTAAGGCAGACGAATCTGCTGCTGCAACCGAACTCGGTTATATCTTTACTTTTTTACTTGGAGTAATGCTTCTTTCAATGTTTAGTTTGTGGGCCTTTGGGATTGAAAATTCAACTCGTGAAAATTGGAATGATGCCGCAATAAAGGACAATGCTGACCGGATCGCATCTGCAATTGAAAGAGCCGATTCAGCAAGTCGCAACATAAATAATGCCTCATATGCGGAACCAGTACATCTTACTGATTTTGATGCGGCGGGAGATACAATCACCTTGTTGCTACTTGAGAGAGAGTTAATTGTTGACGATTCGACAAATGTACATTCCCTTACAATTCAATTATCAGGCGCCGGGAATTCAAGTCATTCTGGTGAAATAAATTTGAATGGTATTGATGTAATTTGGGTCATCCATGAAAATGGTCAAACGTATATCACCACAAAACATCCAAGTTGGTAATTATCGACCCATTATTGACTGATGTACCATTTGTTGCACTTCAGACATACGCGCTTTTGCGCCCAATTCCCTAAATACGGTTAACGCTCTTTGAAGGTACTCCATTCTCCTTTGACGATCAGGAGCCGTCCCACCAAGCCTTGATAATAACTCACCCATCTGCATTCGCAAATCATTGGATTCAGCAATTGCCAAACCCTGACGATAGTGGTCCATTGCTTCCTCGGCCCGACCAGCCTCAACCAATACTTCACCGAGTAACAGACTGATATCGACCAACGCGATTGGGTCTCCAGCATCTTCCATTGCCGCCATTGATTCTGAATAATGGTGCAATGCTAATTCAAAATCATCGGTTTTTGCATAATATCTGCCCAATACTGCTTGTGCTCTTGCATGTAATACTGAGTCGCCTAATTCATCTGTTTCGGAGTGAGCGGCGAATGCATGTTCACGTGCTAATTCAACCTCTCCCATGTCAAGATAGGCTCGCGCCAGCGATATTCTTGCTGGTGCTAGGCTTGGATTATTTTCTGTCTCCAAAATATTTACTACATTTGAGTATGCTTTGCGAGCATTGTTTTTATCGCCCTTACGACGATAAAGAAAACCCAAATTATTGTATGTGCGCGCCGACCAAATACTATCACTTAATTCATTAAAAATATTTAATGCATCTAAATGCAATTCAAGTGATTTTTCAAGACTCCCTCGCTTCAATGCAATATCTGCTTTACTAGACAATACTTGGGCACCGATTAGATTTGAGTTGGATGATATTGCAAAATCATAGGACTGGTTAAAGCAGTCTTCCGCATCATCAAATTTGCCCAATAATGAATATATATCTCCCTTTATTTGGAAAATGGAGGCAACTAATTTGGCCGGTAATTCGTCCATCACGACCTTATCGAGCAATTCTAAAATCTCAAGATGCCCACTCCTGACCAATCCTCTGCCAATGCTATCCAAATGCTCAGCAGCGGCTTCGTATTCAACAGCAGACAAGAGATGGTGAGCGAGTTCAATGTGCCTCTCTGGACTTTCATCTTTAGAAGCATACCATTCCGAAGCACGTTGATGAAGAGCAATAGCAGCAGGTTCATCAAGCCCCTGCAAAATAAATTCGCGAACTAAATCGTGAACGTCATATGTATCGGAATCGCCACTTCGTGCAAGACCTTGTTCAACTAGGGAATCCAGTTCATCAGTTTTCAATTTTTGTTCAGCCAATGCAGCAAGAGGTACAGATTCACGGAATACTGATAGTGCTCCAAGTACCCGCTTTTGCTCACCCGAAAGTTTGCTAAAAATCTCAACAGTTACATATTTCTCGAGAGTTTCGTGGAACGCAGTTGCCGGCGCACCTCTATTTATTAATTCAATAACTAATGGATGGCCGCGTGCAAGATGATAAATATACAGGAATTGATCATCCTCCATTTCCCCAAATCCGGTCAATAAATTTCGGCAGGCATCTTGGTCAAGACCCCTTAATTCCATTGGGATACAAACAATTCGTCCCTCAGCATCCTTCAATGGAATTGATTCACGATAGGAACGACTAAACAATACAAGACCGACGTCTTCCTCCATCTCAACAAGCGATAAGGAGATACTTTGTAAGGTTTGAACCAGGACTTTATCGTGAACTTTGTGAAAGTCATCAATAACTATTAAACAGGGGAATGAAGATACTGAATCACTGATTATTCTTGCTGCATCTGTTGCTCTTGGAACAGGAGTTGCTACGAGGTATTCGGATAGCATAGTGTCTCCAATTGTTGCTAACCATTCAGAAATGGCTTCAAGGAATGTGCGGGCACCTTCCCAATCTTGGCAACGATGATAAAACAGATTACGACGATGGACAAATCTCTCAACTAATTTAGCTGCCATTGTTGTCTTGCCAATTCCAGCAATACCCGGTACAATCAATGTGGTTGCACGGGCATCAAGGAGTTTTACCATATTATCTAATTCGGTTTCACGCCCGTAAAAATGGCGCAAGCGGGGTAAGTCTTCGAGAGAAGTCACCAACTGTTTTTCAACATGTTTAGACAAATCTCTCTCAATCAAATCCTCGGATAAAGAACGGGCATCCAATATGCCATTTTCATCTAAATATCGGATGATGTCAACAATGCGCATTGTAAATGGTAGTATTTCATGGATCTCCCCGAGTATTGTCTTTTGGGTATCTCCAGCAGACAATATTACCCGCAAGGAAAAATCTTGAAGACGCTTCCATGTTTCATCAGCCAAAGCAATTCCGGCATTAGTCAAAAAATATGCCTTTCTTTTTCGCGAAACTCCAGAAACATGCGCTTGACGTACAATCAACATTCCATCATCTTTCAACCCGGCAATAGCCCTTGGAACATTTGAGCGGGCAATTGCAACTGCATTGGCGATTCCCATTTGAGAAAGGGAAAAGGGCACTTCAACTGAGTCAATATAATCTGAAAAATCTCTAAGGTGGAGTAAAATTCGCTCCTGTACACCCGGTTTGACATATACCATGCGCTCAGCCCTCCCTCTATGCTATGTAATAGTCGGGTTTCAATGTTTACCTCATTGCCTGAAGTTTGGATCAGGCACCCATTGCTGGGTTGTTGGATCCCAGAGCCAACCCGGATGTTCTGGATTAGCAACAGGTTGAGGGGCGGGTGCAGCTTGTGCTGCGACAGATAATGCACTTTGCTGGGCCTCTTCGGCTAACTTTTTCTTTGCCCATGCGTAGGGGTCAGCGGCTTCCATCTCGACTTCTTCAGTCATGTCATCCAAATTGTCTTCTTCTTCATATTCTACAAAGAGGAATACAAAGACTCCGCCAAGGATTGCAATAATAACAATAATCAAAATTACCCAGATAATTGTACTTAATCCTTCTTCATCTGCAACACCAGATTGTACTGAATGAACTATCTTTTGACCGTTATATTCGAAACTAATGTCATTTATTCCAGCACCTGCAAGGTCATTTTTTGAAACTTCCATTCTCCAAAAGCCATCTGAACCAATTGTCGTGTGGTTTACTTCACGTCCACCATCAACAAGGCGAATATAAACTTCAGATCCTGGACGCCCACGGCCTTCGAATAGTGCTGGATTATTCTTTGTAATAGGCTCATCCATTTCACCATCAGATCTTGTCGCGGTGAAATCAATTGCCTGAACTACAAAATTAACTAGGAATGATGAATTTCGGCTTCCGGATCTATCTATCACTTCAAATTGAACTCCTTCCAATGTCCAAAGAGACATATCTGCGCCGAGAATGTCTAATGCGGTCAAGGGGTTATACTTTGCAATTCCATCTGCATTGATAATGACAAGATCATCGTAGTAATCATCACTTGGATCAGATGCATCATTTACCACAACAAAATTGTACCATGTTAATTCACCGTCTGGGTCATAAAACCAATCGTGCAAATTGATTTGAGCAATTGTGCAGCGGTCAAAGGATTGACTGTTGGAATCACAGAATAATTGTATGTTTTCAACCCAACCAGTTGTATTGAAAACAGGCCGGAGGTTATTGGCATCAGGTGGATTGTCAATGGTAAAAATCACTTCAGACTCATAGGACCAATCATAGCCATCATAAGCCTTAGCAGTCAACTTATATTGGAAGTCATGAGTGAGCATTCTTGTGTCCCAAGTTACAGACCAAGCTTGCCATACACCAACTGCATCGAAATTTGTGATTGGGGCTGGTGTATTTTGTAACGGTAGGCCAGTTTGAAGGTCGGTTATCTCAATCTTGACCTTTGTGACTTGACCATCAGCATCCTTGGAAACTCCAGCAATCAAAGTTGTTTCGGAGGAAGAGATGCGACCTCCGGCATCAGGTAGGGGGTCGGATAACTCAATAATTGGACGTGCATTTTCATTTTCAATATCTAATACAAGACTTCTCCAAGCACATTCATCCTTTGAAGACTTACAGAAATTTGAATCACTGGCCCAAATATTGAAAGTATATTCTCCCGAAATTTGTGCGCTGAAATCCCAAGTATAACTCCAAGCAGGCCCGCCGGGTGTTGTTGTCGTAACATAAAAATCATCTGAGCCTTCAACTACTGAACGGATTTCAAAGTGGATTTTTTGAATGTCATTTCCGTTAATGCCCGCATATGGATCGCTTGCACGACCCGTGAATGTTATTGAACTTCCATCGTGAGAAGAGTGATTCGCCGGACTATCGACATAAATTAGAGGAGCAGCAGTGTTTAATTGGAAAACCCTTGTTAATATTGGGCTATAATCTAATCCATCAAATGCGCGGATTTCAAAGGTGTAATCATCTTCAGCTTGTTGTCCCATATCCCAATCAAAGGTCCAGGAAGACCAAGGGTGATTCTCACGAGTAATTTCTCCATTTGAACCACTTGTATCCACTGCGACATAGGCATTATCCCAATTGGAAACACCGGGGGGTTTGACTTGTACCTCTTTGATATTACCAAATTGTGACAACCATGCCTCATAATCTGTAGCGCAATCGCAACCGATTCCATCAACTGCAGAACCAGTAATTGTGATGATTTTCTTGAACGGCTGATTGTCGTGCTGATCAACTACCAAATTTGGTCCAATATTATTGAGGGATACAACATCATCTAATTGCCCAATTAAGTTGAATGTATAGTCAATGCTTCCTTTTCCAAATTTACTTGCAGTCACATGGTAAGTGGACATTTCTCGGCCACCTCCTTGGCAATCGGGGTCGGCTGAGTCCATCACTGAATCTCCATCATTGTCAATACCATCATCACAAGAATTTTCATTTACACCACTAGCCAAATGATTCCAGTTAGTGTCAATGTGGAAATCACTTGGTAGTGAAACCCACGGAGAATATCCCCAAGGGTCTGTAGTCATATTGTATATTTCTCTGCCTATTGCATCACGAATAATAATGTCGGCATTGGATACGTGAACTCCCTTTACCATTGCTCGAAGTCGGACCAGTTCACCTTCTTGTAATTGAACTCCCCATGCAGTATTCTGGTTTTGAATATGTGCCTTATCAAGGTCGAAGTTAGTGAGATTGGCGTACATAAATATTGACGCATTATTTATTATCTCCATCCCTAATGGCATACCTCTTGGCGGCATATATTTCGAATCGCTTAATTGTAAGCACTCATTGTATAGGTATGGGCACTCTGCCCCCCCCCAAGAAAGACTTACTGGATAAGTTTCATTGGAAGATGGGTCTGGGTCAGCAATGTATTCTGACTGAACAGTAATACTTGACTCGGTGATATTGTATACCTGTCCGGCACCGGGCCAAACATTTTCTGCAAAGAAGCCTAAAGTCGCGTACTTATTACCGTAATTATCATCCATCACGCTTGCTCTAACTGCAAAGTCGCCAGTTTCAATGTTATTTCGCTGAACATTTAGAATTGAACCTGTTGCCCTTATTGCATCACCTGCACCCCCAGTACCAACATTATCAACAATTGTTGCACTTGACATAAATACGTGGATTGTAGGACAATCAAAGTCCCCCCCATACATTTCTTGAGAAGAACATGTATCAGTACTTCCACTTATTGTATTGTTAGCAATATAAGCAACACCTTGAGATGGTGATGGCACATTCCATCCTTCATCTTGGTAATGGTATTCTCCAATGAGAATTGGCTCTTTGGTAGCATTAATGGTATTATTTTCAAAGGTAACATCAAACTCATCGCCATATACCCAAACTCCATTCCATCCGCCGATTGGGCCGATTACATTGTTATTTGCAACTAGAGTTGCACCTCGCACACCTATTCCTGAACCTTCACTGGCTCCTGTGATGGTACTGTCTGTGAATCTCACGCGCGCCGAATCATATGCAGTTAGGCCAGCCCCTTCCTCAGTGGTAATTGAGGAATTAGATATTGCCAACCAGTGTTTGATAGACCCTGTTGTTTTGTGACCGTTTGTGTCGATGGCGTTACACTGTATGTCAAAAGTACTTGTCTTTAGTGAACCGGAAGAACTAGCAAAGAAAGCACCATAGGCATTATTTGTTATTGAAATTGATTCCAAGTCAATGAAAGAATCTTCAGTTAATAATGCTGCAAGACCTCCACTTTGACTGCCACATTCGTCGGCGGCAGCACCCGTAAAGGTAGAAGAACGAATTGTAAATGTAGACAAAATACCATTGCCAGACCCATAGGCTCGCACAGCAGATGCCTTCCATCCTTCTTCATCAGTACCAACTACAAAGGTTGAATCAGTGATTGTTGGGGCAGCTAAATTCATCGCTAATACGTTTGACGTATTGATATCAGAAAACTTTAGGTTATCTGCATGAAAACTTGCACCATCAAAAATTAGAACTGATAAATATGGATTGCTTTGCCCAGTAGCGAGAATTGGGAAACCATAACCATTGGTGAATTCAACAAATGACATTCCTGTGCTACTAGGTGCAGAATCAATACTGGAACGGAGAATTACCCCCTCCCCACATTTTGCATCCGAATTAAATGAACAACGTCCATTGGCGGAAGCATTGGCAGGATCTGCCCAAATAAATCTCACCGGGCTACCTGTACTTGCTTGAGACGCCCCACAAATACTTGAACCAGCGCAAATTGAACCTTCAACTTCTATGTAGGTACCATTAGGAATATTGACCGTAGTTCCCGCATTAATTATTAATTTAGCACCAGGGGCTACTTGTACATCCCCTGATAACGAGTGTGTCCCACTCCAAGTTTCAGTTCCTGTGATTACTCCGACATTTGTTTCATTTACTGCCATTGCCTGTGGGGCGACAGGTACCAACAATACCAAAGTGCTCATCATCATCAGCATAACGAGAAATAGACTTTTTCCAGTGCGCATATTTGTTCCTCAAAAATGCCCAAGAGGGCGCTGCCTATAAGCATGAGGTGGCCATGTGGCAGGAATAGTATCAAATAAATGAAATAATATCAGTCTAAAAAACACAGTTAATATCAATTATTAGAAATAATATCAAAGCATAGTTGCCGAGGATTTGTATCGAATGATACAAGTATTAGCCGGAAAAGTAGAGTAAATGAAGGGGTTGCGAGGGTTCCGATTCAATTGGAGGTTGCTTAGCAGGGCAAGTTTTGCCCAACTTCTACCTTCCAATCGTATGCATTCAGTATTCCATAGCCATAATGAGCATCATGCGGAATTATTTGCTCAGATGCAGTTGCTGCCGATTGCATCAGTGAGGTTTTCACGAGTTCGATACAACTAGAATCACTTGAGTTCATCAATTCAGGATATGCTTGTAGGATTAATGCCAGTGATCCAGATACGAAAGCAGTAGAACCACTTGTCCCTGAGCTACTATAGTAGGCCTTGTCTAGACCAGTAGAAATTATTGAAACGCCAGGAGCGACGATTTCAGGTTTCTCATTAGGCGAAACGCGTGCATTACCGTTGAAAAGAGTAGAACCCTGTGATGAGCCCTCCCAAATTGTCTTTTTCTCATCAACTGCGCCGACTGAGATTACCAATGGTACATTAGCGGGGCTGGATAATAATCCGTCATCATCCTCACCATCATTACCTGCCGCCGCAACGACAAATACTCCTTGGGACAAGGCTCTTTCGACAGCATTCATGGCTTCGTCATCACCATCCTGGACACCTCCCAATGACAAGGAAATAATGTCTGCATTTTGTTCCTCCCAACACCAATCTATTGCATCTGCGACAATAGCAGAATCGCCTCGGTTTTCACCCTCTGCCGAAGTGCCTAATGCTGCAGCGACCGATAATTCAACTTGTGGAGATGAACCCTTAACATGTCCATTTGCAACTATTATCCCTGCCATCATAGTACCATGTTTGTCTGCGCCGAGGTCAACTGGCTTCGTCCCTCCATTCAAAAAATCCCTAAAGTGAGGAGTAAGATGTTTGAGGTCGGGGTGCGAGTTATCAAATCCTGTATCAACGATACAGATATGTACACCTGTTCCATTCAACCCTAACTGTTGTAATTGGCGGATTTGACTATCTTCCCAAGCCCATTCAGAATCATTATAGGTCAACTTGCCAAAAGGAGCATCAGTACTATATGCCATCCACATGAATATTGCAAACATTACTATTACCCATACACCAATTGTTCGGGTCGCACGTCTAGGAGGTGGAGCGGAAATAGGTGGCATTAGAGGTTCCCAACCGGTCACCCGGGCACGGAAATCATCTTGCCAGCCAGCGATAGATGGATCAACTGCTGAAAGTATACGCGGATCTGTTGGTTCTGGAAGGTACTCAATCCCATCCATTTCCGGAGGGATTCCCTTCGCCATGTATCTTGCACAGTAGTCTTACCTTTGAAGGAAACCTAATTTGGCTTTGTTGGTAAGCCCTATGATAGTTTTTCAGTCATCCATCATAGAGTACAGATGCTATTCTCAAAATGAAACATCAACGGAGTACAAAGTTTTCACACTTATTGATAGGGAAATAAGGGCAAGGCGCCCTTGGGTAATTGCTCTGACTGTAAAATCAGAAACGCTTGCTTAGTCCAGCCTTCCTCCAGGAATTGAAACCAAGAGTTATTGCGCCAAGGAACACAGCAAGCAAAATATAGAAAATTGTATTGCTTGTTGATTCCGGAGTTGGGCTGGAAAGCTTCACCTTGAATGAATAATCATCAGGGGTGTCTTCCATATCAATTTCTTCATCAAGCGATAAAGTAACTTCGAAGTTAGCAGAACCGGGTGTGGCATCAGCGAGATCTAGAGTAAGAGCAAACTCAACAGTTTCACCGGCAGGAACTGCTTGAACAAAGTAGTCAGAAACTCCGCTATATTCTTGTGAGTTGATTGAAATGTTAACCATTGCTGCGTCAAGAAGACCTGCATTTGCTACAGTGATTCTAACTGTGTTAGAAACTCCGAATAGAGAGTCGCCATCCCATGAGTGAGATTCAATTGAAAGGTCAGCCTTTGCAAGGCGGATTTGAGCAATGTGGGTAATTGTTTGACCACCTTCACTTGTTACAGTAATTACAATTGGCCATTCACCTGAGGCTGCACCTTCTGGTGCATGAATAACTAAAGTTTGCAATCGGTTATCATCCCTTGCAAGAGTAATAGTAGAAGATAGTGGGGAAATATCCCAACCTTCTGGTAATTGCGAATCATCTACTTCAACGAGAAGTGAATCGTCACCATTACCATTGTTTCCAATAATCAAGTCAAGAGTTCCTTCTCCTCCGGCGCCAGCGCCAGCGGACTCGGGTGCATCAACCCATTCAATACCATACTTCTGAGGGAGAACAACCTTCACGCTAAGTTCAGATGCTTGGCCATTTACTGCTTCCAAACGCACATTAACCCGATGGCCATCAGTAAGCGCATATGATACACTTGCATTTGGTGCTTGGATTCTAATCTCAAGGTTTGCAGTCAAAGTCGCATTTGATAGAACATCACCAATACCTAATTCAACGGTAGAGGATTCTGCCCACTCGCCAGTGCTATTCTTGATTTCAACAATCCAATCTCCACTGTCCATTCCATTTTGTGCTGATGGAGTGACTGTAAAGTAGTCATAAGCGTCATTACCACTGTATGTCACTTCGATATTCATCAAAACTTCAGCATATTCCTCATCGGAACCACTTTCCCATGAGAGATCATAGGCAAGTGTTTCATTTGTGATTTCAATTGCATTGGTGATACTTTGTAAGTCAAATGTTACATCGTGATTGATTCGTCGTGTTGCATCAAGTAGTGCAGGGGTATCGACTTGTGGCGCTACTTCGGCTCCAATACCGCCAGTATAATTCATTTCCATGCCGCGTTGTGTGGTTGTAAATTCAGTTGTGAAATACACATTACCTGCTGGTACAAGAAGAGAAACTTGTCCTTCATTGTTGACTGATACATCCCATTGGATTCCTTCGCCAAGGTCCACGCTTACAATTACCGGTGCATCACTTATTGGGGCATCAGAAGTATTTGAATCGCCAAAGTTGAGTTCAACGAGGTTAAAGTCAAGCCAATTGGAATCCATATTAACAATTCCACCATCTCTTACTTCAATATCAACAACTCCTCCAGTGGCAACACTTGCATCGAGCAAGCCAATGCCAACATCAACTGCAGTATTATTGCGCTCGCCTTCAGGCAGGCCTGCCCAAATAATCCAAGTACCTGGTTCAACATCTGCTGACCAAGTCATAGAACCATTGTCAAAGACTGGAGAAATCTGTATCGCATCACGGTCTTGGCCGGATTGTGGGAATAACCATACTTCTAGCTGATTAAGGACATCCTCATCATCAAAGAGATGAGTGATGTTTCCAGATGCGCTAACTGAGCCAGCAGAAACCATAATGTCCTCGCTCACATGATCTGCTCCAACAACCAAGCCTTCCATGGTTTCATTGCCATACCATTCTGTATCAAAACCTTCTTTTTCAACAGTCACGTTGAATGTGTCCTCAATAGGTACAAATAGGCGCCAAACACCTTCTGAATCAGTAGCAATAGTCGCATTTACCGAAGTCACATTACCTAGTAGAGTGACATTGAAATCATCAATTCCCTCGCCATAACTTGGAGCTTCATCACCGTTAAGGTCCCAGAATACTTTACCGCCAATTTCAACCCATCTTTGTGCTGAAACATTCATTGTAATGTTTTCATTTGGTAGCATCTGGCTTGCATTGAGATTGTATACCCCTTCGTCAATAGTCCAGCGTGTTTGCAAATCAGTGCGATTCATGAAGAGGGTCCATTCACCAGGGAATAGGGACACATGCATGTCACCAGTTTCATTTGTTGAACTTAGACTTACATTTCCTAGACCTTCCTGGCTTACCGCAGTAATAATGTAACTTGACAAATTTGTCCCGGTTGATGATTCATCCAAATGAATATCAAGCCAAGTGCTTTGCTTTGCGATCCATGAAACATTACGACGAGTTGAATTCTCATTGATGTTAATTAATCCACGGAATTCTTCTTGCACGCCATTTACATCAACACCCTGAAGAACAACACTGTAATTGCCTTGAGCAATATATTGTGCAATAGTTCCATTTTCATCTGAACTTACTAGAACAAAACCACTATCATCCTCATCGTGGAGGAATATTGAGGCATTCGCCATGGGCCCAAGTGTTGCGTTTAGGATAGTTGCTTCAAGAAGCCAAGATGCTTGAAGTGCAACAAGTGTTGCTTCTTCGGAAATGTCGAGACCAATGTCTAATCCAATCATTGGATTTACAGTTGCGGTTTGATGGTCAGTAGCATTTGCGTCACGGGCATCTTGCTCAACGACACTTACATCATAGCGACCCAATTCAAGGTCAATTGACAAATTACCGATGTCGGAATAATCAGAAACAGTTAGATTCACCTGCTCGCCATGTCCTGCAAGTAGGGGGGTGATTTTTAGGTCAATACTGACTGCAGTTCCATTTTCAAATACCGAGTCGTCATTTGTATCTAGGAATACATTGAGATAAACAGTAATTAATCCCGGCTGGGCAATCATATTCAAATCCACTCCTCCCTCACCATCAATTGTAATATTGAGGTTTGAAATATTTAAACTTGAATCTTCGGCAGAAAGAACATATTCCCCATCTGGAAGGCGGAACTCAAATCTTGCATCGGATGAAACATCGGTGTACCAACTAATTCCTTCTGCATCTGTAGCCTTTATCTCAACTACAGACCAACCTGGCAAACTTGATTCGTAAAGTGTCATGTTATCATATACTGTCAAATAACCAATGGTATTTGTTGCAAGTTGCAAAGTCAAATTCAGTGGATCCATTTCATTGACAACGGTAAAGTGTGCCCCTGCTGTAGAGAAACTAGTAGTGGAGAAAGTAGTTGCATCGAAAATCATTCCTTCGGGTAATGAAACCTCAAATGAACCATTCATATCGGTAACATCGGTTATTACAATGTTTCCAGAACGGAACTCAACACCCAGTCCAGACTTTAAATTGTAATTAATATCCATGCCTTGTCCGGCTATAGCGAAATCTTCGGGCTGCCAGACCTGTCCGGTAACATTCACACTTCTAGTGTAATTCCATTCACCAAGATCTAAATCATCATCTAGTAATTCAAATTCAGAATATAGGATGAAGGTAGGGTCAGCTAAATCGGTTGCAATCCACATGCCCATTGGCAATTCAACCAACAAATCTCCGTTGGCGTCAGATGTTGCTTCAACAGTCAAATCAGGGAAAGAAGATTCAGTAAAGAGAACTGTCTGGTTTATATTTTCCCATACTTCAAATTGTCCAGTTGAACTATTCCAAACAGTGCTTGCAATGTGAACTGTTACATCATGATGAGTCGGTATTGATGAATCAATAGTGAAATTCTCCGAGTCACCAATAGCGTAGAAAGTATTATTCAATTCATAAAACCCATCAGAATCAATATCAAATCGATAATAATAGTCACCTGATGGCAAGGGCCCATGACTAAAGGAACCATTTTCATCAGTAGTAATGTAAACTACTTCCGAATCTTCTAATCCGAGATCTTGTAATTCAAAAGTCATATTACTTACTAACTCACCTTCCATATCATGAAGTTCTTCGGCCATGAATATTGAACCCGGAATTGACATATCTAAGTCAAAGCTTGGTTCTAATCCAATATCAACAGGGTCAGGAAGCAATATTTCTCGGCCATTTGCTAATTGTGCAATCATGTTATAGCGCCCTGGCATTAATCCAGTAACATAGAATGAACCCGGTTCCACCATTTCACCAGAGAATTCTCCAATTCCAATAAATAATCCTGTCCCATTAATTGTTCCAGTTCCCACATAGATTCCATTGCCTTCAAAGGTTGCAGATTCCATTTGTGTGGTGAATGAAACTGAACCTTTGGTTGTGAAACGACCATAAGCAGTCATTGTACCATCAAGGAAATATTCGCCATCATCTTGTAAACAAACACTCTCCTCCTCGGGCATTGTTTGATTTTCACCTGTACCATTACATGCAAGTACATTTTCGGCATCTATCCAAACCATATCTAAAGTTCCGGTTCCCGTCCATGTACCATTACCTGTGTAGGATTGCTTATCAGTGAAAGTACGCGTAAAATTGCCGGTAAAGTTTCGGGCAATTGCAATTCCGTCACTTGTGAATTCACCAGATTCAACGAAAGTTACTTGACCAGTTCCCTGGACAATTCTTGTTTCATCGGTAGTGAATGAACCATTGGTAGTCATTACAGTACGGTTATCAGTTTCACTCCAAATGTTACGTAGAATAAATTCTGTATCTACGAGTGGAACACCATTGAAATCTTCATGTCCACTCCAAGCGATAATTCCACTAACACCAGATGCTTCTACTTCAAGCGATACCGGAGTAGGGTATGCTTCGCCAGAGTGTCCTTGAACCCCAGTAATATTGAGGTGAGATTCGGTCAACCAAGTCATATTGGATACTTCACCAAGAAGTCCAGTAAATGGATTTGTTTCTCGGGCAGTATTATCTACAAGCAATAAGTCACCTAATGAGCCTCCATAATCGATGGTGCGGATGACATCACGGTCCATTTCGGGATTGTTATCACCCACATATGCGCTGAATCGAATATGTCCTGCTGGAACAGTTGTACACCAATCACCGTTTTCATCAGCATCAACTGCAGCAATTGGAATCCAATATGTATTGTTATCCATATCAACTGCATCCTCTCCAGAAAAGGCATCGCGTTCAACAAGGACACGTGTGCCATCCATTCCTTCACCACTGTCACTCATCTCTACTTGGCCACAAACTTCTGTACCAGTGTAATACTTGAGAATCTTTACCATTGTATTTGCATATTGAATCGAACGTTGATCTGCTGATTCAGTTGGGAAGTCAACATCGTCTGGAATTCCAGCACCATACCAATTTGCAATAACAAAATGGTTCATCATTGCCGCAGGCAGAGGCACTGCTTGTGAAAGAATTGAACCAGGCGTACCGGTTTGTCCAAAGTGCTGAGCAGGAGAGGGGTTACTGGAACCAGAAACAAGACCAAGGGTTGATGCACCATAGCCAACGTATGTTCTTGCAACCATTGTTTCATAGAATGCCGATAGGTGATCTACGCGGACATCAATTAATCGAATTGGGTCGAAGTCTGCCCCTGCTTGCTGAGCCATGAAGTCAGATACTTGCTCGACATCATATTGGCTAGAAGTCATTTCGTCACTGAAAGAGCCTCTTTCGGTCATATAAACAGTATCAACAAAGTGGTCAAGGTCTTGACCACTCAAGCCTGTTGGCGCATGGAAAATACCAGTTGGATTCCCATAATTATAGTAGCGATCTTGAGTATAATGGCCACCGACTGGGAATAGACGATTGTCAACTGCGAAGTATCGGATTTCATGATTTCGAGTTAGAATCTCTCCAGGTAGGCCTTCACTATTTTGCACTTGGTACATTTCATTGTCCATTAAATCTGCATATAAGTCAACTAATTGTTGTTCAGAGAGGATACTTGTCAATAAATTACGAGTTAATGCTAGGCGAGCATTCTTGCGATGAAGATTAGTGCTTACGCTCTCAAATTCTTCAACAATATCAGACGTATACCAGTAATCGTCAATAATATAGTGAGTGGTGCCAACTACATTTTCATCAGCAGTTCGGATGAAGGTTGGGCTTTCAAAAATACGACGTGCATCATCTTCATTTGCATATGCTGGGCCATCACAATCATAATCGCCACCAGTACATGCTACCAGTTCTTCATTTTGGTAAATCTGCCAAACAACAGGTGCATCCTCATCATGTATACCATTAACTAGATGCTGCCCTTTAGCAAGAACTGCATCTTGGTTGCTAACTTCAACTGAAAATGAACGATCAACTACAATAGAAGAATCCATTGAAATTGCGATTTCTTCAAATTCGGCAAGTTGCTCTGCATTTAAATACTTCGACAAATCATTGGCAAAGCGCTCAGTGAGTTCATATTCACCAACACGATTGTCGTTGTATGTTTGGTCACCATCTGACAATTGCCAAATGAATAATGCGATTGTATCTGCTTGGCTTCTTGATAACAACATGTTACCAGATGCGGGAATACCAGATTGGAAATTGTCCGACACGGTAGGATGTTGTCCTTGTGCCAATGCTTGGAATCCATAATCCCACCAAGATACGAATGCTGGGCGCTCGCCAAATGCTTGGTCTGTATCTTGATTAGCCATCCAATCATATGCTACATTCCAACCATAACTATTGAATCCTGGACCAAAAGAGCCCAAATACCACATATTTCCTGTGGCTGGATCGTAATCCTCATGGTCAAGAATAGACATATCCCAAATATCATACCTTAGAATATCAGGTGCAATGTTATGGAATTCAGCATCAAGTTCGGCAGCCCCCTCGCCTCCACGTGGGATACCAGCATCAAGGCCATATGTAGCGTGCTGGCTCATCAGTAGAAGCATAACTAAGAATACTGCACCAAATGCAGGATTCTTCCAAAGAGCCTTTCGAGCAGATTTGAATCTGTCTGCAGGAGTTCTTAGGCCGTTGCGCCTCCATGTTTCTTTGAATTTTGCAACGCCAGATAGGTTCCAAACCATTACGATTGCCCATGCTCCAAGAACTGCCATTGCCGGTGTTGCATTGAATACGAAACGACCTGCACTCCAGGCCATGTATGCTGCAATAAGTAGCCACAATCCCAGAATTAATTGCGGCCCTTTACTATTTCTTATTCCGTTCCATAATCCAAATACTGCAGATCCAAGAGCCAATACGAAGACGATCGGTCCGAAAGATGCGAATAGCATTCCGCGTTGTGGAGCCTGTGCTTCTGCAATTGTTCCGAATATCTTGTTCTTACTGAAATAATAACCACCGGTTGTTAGGATATCCCAACCACTGTACAAATTGGCTAATTGAAGAATCCAAAGAATCAATGCAATTCCAACTGCACTTGAGAAAGCAGTTCCAAATACGAGTAACCATGGTTTGTCGCGGAAGCAAACTGCGATTATTCCTAATGCAAGTGTGAAGCCAAAGATAAAGAATAGCGGCTGCATACCAGAAGCATCCCAAATTAGTCCTAATTGGTAATGAGCATAAACCGGTAATACCAAAGCAAAAGTTGTCGCAAACATCATTATTGTAATTACAGTAAGAATTGTACTATCTTTACGGTAAATTAGGTTAAAGATAACTTGAGTAAAGAATGCTAAGAAAAGAATCCCAGGCCCATAAACGAAACCTTTCCATCCAAGAGCAACTACGCCAATACACACTCCAGCCAAAATAGCATAATTTACTGCTGCTTTACGCTCAGCGATAACAGCTAATATTGCAGTCTTAACATAACTTACAGACAATGAAGATTCAGGCGTAAGTCTTGCGAATCCACCATACTTTACTGCCTTCAAATAATAATGGAAACCGAGTACCATGAATAACAATACGAAAGCATCGTGGTCTGCTAAAGCGAAAGTGCTGTGACTAACGTGTCCAGGCATTAATGCAATCAACCATGCTGCGATTACACCAGCACCCTTTCCGAAGTGTTCTTTGGCCATTGCAAAGATAGGGAGTATTGTTAGAGAACCATATAGAGCCGGTAATGCCGCAACGCCCCACCATACTGCATTTTCAGGAGTCTCTCCAATGAATGGAGCAACGAGAACCCCTCCAAGTGCAAGAGACCAGGTAAATAGTGGTGGACGAGGATTGATATCCCCAAGTGGGTAAGCACGGTCTGCATCCAAAATGAAATGAGCATTGTTTGCAATTATGTAGTCAACGGCTCTCTTCATGTACCAAGGGTCAGAACCTCCAGTAAGGTCCCATCCGCCAGTACCAGTAGCGTTCATTGCTGGAATTACATTCCATAGAATACGCACACATAGTGCAACTACGAAAGCAGAGAAGACCATTATTCCTACCCAATGCGCAGACCACCATTGGCGAGCTGGGCTTGGGTCATAGTTTGGACGTATATTCCAATTGCCGTATTTTTCATGGCTTGCAAGATAGAAAGCACCTACGAAAGCAAAGAAAGTAAATGCTGCCCACATGACAACACCCCAAGTTCCTTCCAACCAATCTGCAGTGTAAAGTCCATGTTCTTGCCATAGACCTGCAGTGTAAAGAATCCATACAGAACTCAATATCATTGCACGGGTAAACCATCTCTCAGCATAGAATAATGCTACAACACAGGCAATAATACCCGTGAAAAGTGACCAAAAGAAGCCGATGTGACCATATGAGACTTCCTCGACAGTTAATCCAAGACGAACGATTTCGTCGCTAATACCGAAGTGTACTAATGAGCCGATGTGTGCACCAGCCCAAACAGATAATGCCAATAAAAGTGGTAAAGCACTCTTTATAGGATTCTTTGAATCGGTACTTGGCAAGTAACTCATCCAACTGCCGCTACCTGAAGCAAAGATAACTCCGCGTTGCAAAATTGCAATTATTGAGCCCACTAAGATGCTCAACATTAATGTGCTAAAGAATAGGAATCCAGTAACCACTCTATGTTGATCGGTGAAATTTTCATAAGTCATTGCATCACCATCTAGATCAAAGTCAATTGGAGCCCAAGTATCTGCCATCCCTGCAACTCCGAGAGCAAAGAAGAATCCAATTACTGCAAAAGTAAGGATTGTGTATTCTTCATGCCGAAGGCCTTTATCATACAAGTGCCCTACAAAAGAAAGCACAAAGAATAGCAATCCTACGAGTGGGCCAGCTATTGACGAAACGCCAAAAGATGCAAGTACAAATACTGCGAAAAACAACAAAGAGGTTCGGGTCTTTCCTAGGGAGAGGATATTGTTTTCACGCAAAATGCGAGGTATTGTTGCTGCAATTGCAGCAACTGCAAGCAAGCCAAAGCCCACTGTGCCTTCTTCATCCATCAATTCAAAGCCGATGATTTGGCTTGTCGCAAAGGCCAGCAATATTGCTAGGGGTGCTATTAGCCACCCCAACAAAGATGCCGGACTATTCCTGTTTATTTTTTTTTCTCCCATAGTAGAACCCTCGTGGTCCAGCGTTCAGCCAGTAGGCTGAGCACGCTGGCGAACTAACTGCCCCTTTTAGCCGTTGTTATTGCCCGTAAGGCTCTAATTGTATTGCAGTAGTACGAAAGGGCAGTATTGGGAAAAAAAAACTTCATCCCTCTCGCGTAGGCGCACGATTAAAGTGCGCGATAGCCGATATCTTTTCGATAATGTGAGCCTTCCAATTTTAATGATTCAATTAAGGAATATGCACGTTCGGCAGCCTCTTGTAAGGAACCACCAATAGCAGTGCATGAAAGAACTCTCCCGCCATTTGAAATTAATTCGCCATCTACCAATTTTGTACCTGCATGAGATATCCACGAATTGCCAGATGATGTGATCCCCTCACCAGTTATCATTCGTCCTTTTATCGGCGTGGAAGGGTAACCCTCTGAAGCCAAAACAACAGTAAGGCTGCATAAGTCATTAAACTCATCCTCATGTTCGACTAAAGTTCCAGTTGCTGCACAGTATAACATGTCGCCAAAATCAGAAGCAATCAGTGGTAGAGTTACTTGACACTCTGGGTCGCCAAAGCGAACATTAAATTCAACCACAAATGGATTACCTTCAGCATCGATCATTAGCCCAATAAATAGGACTCCACGATAAGGGATTTCTTGCGAAGAAAGACCTTCATGCATAGGCATTACAATTCGTTGCATTATTCGTGAATTGATTTCGGGAGTTACAACGGGAGCAGGACAATAAGCGCCCATTCCACCAGTGTTGGGGCCTGAATCACCATCTCCAACTCGCTTATGATCTTGACTTGGAGGAAGGCAAATGGCTGAATGCTCATCCATTATTACTAGCATACTTACTTCTTCACCAGCAAGAAATGCCTCAACCAAGACTTCACCATCGGTTTCAATTGAAGATTTGATGAAATTGGTTGCTTCATTGCGGTTTTCTGTAACTACAACTCCTTTCCCACCAGCCAAAACATCTCTTTTGATAACCCATGGTTCTCCAGAAAAAACATCCAACGCTTCCTCAATATCTTCCTCAAGACTCTCACCAGCTTGTAAGACAAAATAATCTGCAGTAGGGACTTCCAAATCCGCCATTGCTTGTTTGGCAACTATTTTGCTACCTTCGAGCATTGCATTTTCTGAATCAGGGCCAAAGCAAGCAATTCCATTTTCACGCAATCGGTCGGCAAGACCGGCAACCAACGGAGCTTCGGGGCCAACAACTACAAAATCTACTGCTAATTCTAATGCTAATTCCAGCATTCCATCAATATTTGATGCTGAAATTGGATGATTAGTTGCGATTGCTGCAGTTCCTGCGTTACCTGGTGCAACATGAACTGCAGACACGCTTTGACTTGAAGTTAAGGACATGGTCAAAGCGTGTTCGCGCCCACCCCCCCCAACAACAAGTACTACTCGGCCCTCGTCACCTGTCATGTTGTGCGCTCAAAGGCATGGCTCAATAGTATTGTGGCGAATCATTCATTTATTTCGCTTCGAAAAGCATCTAGAATGTGCTTCAATATCTATCATTCAAATGGGTTTACCTCTTAGGCTGCTTGAGTATAGGACACAATATGGAGGGTTTAGTTAGCCTTGAAGAACTCGGAATATTCACATTGGTTCTTTGTGTCCTGTGGCTTTATTTACCAGGTTATTTGGTCAACACCTTTGCAATGATGTGGGGAAAATGGCTTCCTAAAACAGGGTATGGTCCGTGGCCTATTGACGGCGGAAGAACCCACAAGGATGGAAATCGTGTTCTTGGTGATGGGAAAACTTGGAATGGACTAATAGGGGGGTCATTAACCAGTGGTTTGCTCGCCATTTTTATGGTTTGGTTAGTTAGTGGCAACGATTTGACCAACGCTCCATTTATTGATATTTCAATTAATGGCAGCGGTATTGGCACATTCAGTTTTCTTAACCTTGGATGGATTGGAAGTGCATTCTATTTAGGAACCTTACTCGGCTTTTTTAGCCTTGTAGGCGATAGTACAGGTTCATTTATGAAACGCAGACGTGGATTAAAAAGAGAGGGGGGTGTTAGTAGTAAGGCACCCTTACTTGACACCTTACCTTTTGCCATCTTTACTTTCATAGGGGGCCTTATTTTCCTACCCTCAACCTATCATTCCGCTGAGGGAGTTTGGATTGGGATGTTAGGTCTTCTAATTCTCACCCCAATTATTCACAGGGCTTTCAATATTCTTGGATACAAGCTCGGCTGGAAAGATGTTCCGTATTAAGAGTGGGTGGCAATACGCTAATTAGCCAAATTGTCTATTTTCTTGCCAAGTCTTGGGGATTATTGAAAAACAGGTGTTACTTAAGAGGCATTATGCGCAGAAGTTCAATTGCCGTTACCGCTTTGCTTTTACTACTTTCATTTTCTTCAATGAGCATGGGCGTATTAGCCGATGCAAGCGTCGGCACACCTCCTTCAGATGGTTCATCAATAACAATTACTGCGGACGAAATTTGGACTGATGATGGTGTCTTTGATGGTGAAGTAAGCATCGCAAGTGGAGCGAAGTTGACAATAAGAAGTAATATTGATGTTGCAGATGATGCGAAAATTGTGGTTGAAGATGGCGGTGTGTTGGAAATGACTAACTCAAATCTTACTGCACAAAATGCTCCAACTAGCCTCAAACTTTATGCTCAGGATGGAAGAATGCAAATACCTCTTAACGGGCAAGGAGGAGAGGTTGACATTACTATTTCTTTTACTGAAGAACTAATTTCTTTCGCACCCCTTGTTGGAATATCTGGTGAGACACCTGAAGCAGTCAGTGGTAGTGAAATTACTATTGACTATTCTTCCCAAAGTGGAGAGGATAATGTTTGGGTTGACTTTACACATAATCCTAATTCAATTCCAGTTATCACAACCGTTGTAGTAAATTGGGCAGATGACACTGATATCTCATATGCAGCAGATCTAGTCCAAGAAGGAATGTATTATTGTTGTGCAAAAACATGGACAATGGAAATCCAAGAAGGAGGTCTTGCTGACATGAATTCGGGGTCAATTGTCGGGGCTAATATCATAGTGGCTGGGAATGCAACTGTGGATGATTCTGTAATCCACATGAGTGGCCCAGTAGTTGTAGCAGACACAGGCTCTATTGCGGTAATAAATAGTTCAGTAATTGGAAGTATGGACGATGAGGATATTATTGCGGGGTGGAATAGTGAAATTATATGGCAAGATAGCACCGGGACCGGTGGATTTGTTGACCAGTGGGTGGTAGTTGCTGATGAACAAATAATCAACACTCCTCTCCAATCAGCGGGAGTATTAGTTAGCGGTCTGGGGTGGCTTGGCCTCACAAAACAAGGTTCTACCGATGATTCCGGCAATTTTTCTATCAGCATGCCTGAAAGAATTATCTCTTTGCAAGATAGCAGCGGCACAATATGGTATGAAGCAGCAACTGTCCTAGTGGTTTGGAATGGCCCTTGGGGCAACATCTCAACTGAAGTGCAACTTACACCAGAAGAATATAGTGAACTAAATATGGAATTACCTGACCTAATGGTGAAAACTGTAAGTGTGAATCAGACAAGTGTTTCAGTGAATAAACCAGTTACTGTTACTGTCGAAGTTGAAAATACCGGCATAACCTCAGCAGAAGGAGTATCTCTCGAATGCATTAGAACAACGGGGGATGATGCACATATTTCTCCGGCTTACCCTGAAGTATCAGTAAACGCAGGCCAAGTATCGCAGGTTGAATTTACTTGGAGAGGAAGCGTGGAAGGAGATTATGGTATATCTTGTTCAATTCTACAACCATCAGAGTGGCTGGGTGAAATGAGTCCAAGTGTTGATTCCGAAGTTGTTTCTTGGTATGCATTAGTCAATGCAGAGGATGGAAACGGAATGGTCATCGCCTTAATAGCAGCAGCAGTAATTGGAGTAGTTTTGCTTGGAGTAATGGCACAAAGGGGTGCTTTTTCCGACGAGGAAGAGGAAGAATCTCAAAAAGAATACCTCGATGAAGTTGAGGATGAAGAAGAGGAAGGCATTATTGAAGACGATGTTGAAGAGGAAGAAAAGGTTGAGTGAAGACGAGGCCTCAATAGCAAATCTCAACATCATTGACTGCAATTAGCAGTAATATCATTTCTTCGTTATTACACATCTTCACAGGCAACACTAGGCTCATAAGGGCCGTTATCGCCTCGGTTTTCATTGTAAACCCAGTATAGGTGAATTCCCTCGGTATCAACAGAATATGAACCGCCAAAGATAGAATTGTGTGTGACAGTAACTGTCATAGAATAACATCCATCATCATCAAAGAAGTTGTCTCTTTCAACATATGTACCTTCAGCCACATCTGGGACTGATTTTGTACCACCCATCCCCATCCATGCATTCTCTACCATTGTCCCACCTTCATTTACCTCAGCACTACTTGACCATGAGGACTTAGCACCATCAACGGTTATTGGGGGGAAAGTAAGTACAGGATTACCGTTATATTTTACTACTGCGTCAATTGTATAGTCGCTATCAATGTGCCAAAGTAGCCCATCATTAATTGGGTCATCAATACCAACTCCGACGCGGAACCAAAGCCCTATATGGCAAAGATCCATAGTAGTATCTGTATCTCCGTCACATTCTCCATTTTCCTTCATCTCAATATACTCGCTATCTGCTGCGGATAAAGTACGGTCCATTTGTTGAGGTGGAGTAATTCTTAATTCATCAGAAGAAGAACCTTGGGTTGCCGTTATTGTGTAATAAGTGTGATCGTTGAAACCAGTCGAGTCTCTAGAATTGCCTTGGTAAAAATCTGCGAATGGAACTTCTATCCAATTGAGGCTGCGGTCAATAGTAGTTACTCCAGACCATACTTCATCTTCTCCGTAAGATATTGAGAGATTTACATCGGTTCCAGCCACACTTCCAAACATTGGAGTGCCGACAGCAATCTGAAAGCGAAGAGCATTGTCATTTTCATCAATCTCAATTTCAGTTAGAGTAATTGAATAACCACCCATGTTGAATCCTAACATCAATTGATAAGCGATGAAGCCAATGAGCAGAAATACGCCTACTACTGAACCATATTTTAGCCAAGCAGGAGTATCGTCGTCATCATCAACACGAATACTTACTCCGGAGGAAGGATCATTGCTTATTTCAGTACCACTTTTTGCAAGAAGGCCACCAGTTGCTTCCGGTTCTACTTTTGCCTCACCTTCAGCATCTGTAGCCTGTTCGTCATCATCATTATCGGCAAGATTAGCCTTATCTAGTAGTCCACCCATTGCTTCACATCCGAGTAATTCATCTAACGGTTAATGTGCTCAGTTATCAACCTCTCCCCTATTTGGTATCAACAAACAGTGGATGGCTAAGTAGTTGCATCAGCGCCAAGGCGCTCAATAATACTAATTATTCAGCACTTAACTGCTTTTTCCTTTTAGCACTCTCTTCATCATCATCTTCATCATTGATGCGTCTAAAGCCAACTGCTGCTGCGAAAGCAAGCATTGAGAGAGTTGGGATAATTTCAAAGCCAGGCAGGTAAATACCACGGACATAAATCGTGATTTGTTGTGACTCGGAGTTACATGCATTTTCGGTTCGGCAACTGAAATCACTTGTTGCTTGGAATTCAAGTTGGTAGTATTGGTCTGTCCATCCCTGATTCTTTGGTGTACGAACGAGAACGCGGATCTTCTGTGGTGGAGATTGAGATTCGATTTCAGTAGAAACTAATGGAAGTTGCACTTGGAAGCCTGCATCCTCAAGACGAACCATGGAGTTTTCAGTTACTTCTACCTTGAACTTGTCCATGGCATTTCCTTGGTTGTGAACATTGAATACGAAGGTGTAATCAACATAGGGGCGGAGTTGAGTGAAAGGTTCCTCTGCTTCTACTTGGAGGCGGGAGAATTGAACCAATACGACCATGATTGCTACAGTCTTTGGTACTGGAGTCGGGTTTGCCACACCATTTGCGTTGGTGACAACTGCGGTAACTTGTAGGTTGCGAGTTCCTTCAGGTGCTCGAAGTTCTCCACGGACCGTGATATCGAAATCAATTTGACCCAAAGGAGGAACTGTTAATGAACCGGGGGCAGCATATCCAAGACCATCTGATTGAACGGTGATTTGGACATCTTCAGCATAGTTTGTAGGGTTTGTAGCAGTACAAGTGGTAGAGCCTAAACGAGATGAACCTGGATAAACATCTATTTCAATATTTGAGGGGGAGCATTGAATATCAATGTTTGGAGTTGGCGAGCCTTGAGCAACTGCAGGAGCAGCGGCTGCTAACATGCTTACAACGTATATGGTCAAAAGGAATATACTAGTTCTGGCTGCCTTCATGCTATCACCTAAGTAAAATGGGATAGTCCTAATGGTATAACCCTTATGGGTCATAGTATTGACATAAGCCATTAATCACATGCATTCTAATCGCCCAACTGCTACGAAGTAGGCCCTATTTTTGATGCCCATGCGCTCATTTTGCCCATTTGCTTTTTTCCCACGCCGAAACGGGCAAAATCTACCAATAATGTGTGACTATGATAGGCCCACTACCTACTATCACCCAAAATAATGTCCTATTTTCATATCCCTTGAAGCGAATCATTCATTTCATTGATGCTCTCGCCCACCTTGTAGGGCCTGTAGCTTAGTTGGTTAGAGTCCCCGGCTCATAACCGGGTGGTCGTCGGTTCAAATCCGGCCAGGCCCACTAAAACAATTAACAGCATGGCTCGCCCATGGAGTCCTTGAATCAAAAAGTAAGACACGCATGGAAGATTTTTTTCAAAACTCTCCTAAACTCGCTTGTTTAGGTTTAATGATAGACCTAGCCAATACATCACATTCATCACGGACAGACTCGGGTACAAAAACCATCACGAGTTCAGTAGGAATAGTTAGTGAACGAATCAAATCAGAAACTTCGGAAACATCCTTCCCCTCCTGTAAATAAATCCCCTCTTCGTAGGGCATATAACCGGTTTTGGCTATCCGCGCCACAATCACATCAACCTTGGGATCAAATCCATTTTCAGCAACAACTTTTTCAATTTGCTCTCTAAATACATCCACCATTTCTAAAGTTAAATTGGAAATCCTAAGGGACTTATGGAAATCTCGCCTCGAGATTAAGCGGTTTGCATTGCTAGATAAAATTACATCTTCATGTTCTGCCCATTCAGGTAGGGCGACGATGATGTGTGAATCGCATAGTTCAACGTAATCTTTTACCGTTAACTTATCATTACATAGCATATTCTTCAACGGCCTCGACAACTCTAGTTTACCATCCATATGTAAAATTCGTGCACGATTCAACATACGAACTAAATATGCTTGAGTAAGCAAATTAACTTTGTGAAAATAAACTTGAGAATACATGTGGAATCGAGTGACTAAATATGCCTCAATTGCCGGCAGCCCCCAATTCATTACGAAAAATTTTCCCTCGTCATTTAAACGAAGAGCCCGGAAAACTCGTTCAACATCAAAACCGCCAATTTGAGCGCCAGTATTGGCTTCATCTCGCATCAAGTAATCCATTCGGTCAACATCTAACTGGCTGGAAACTATTTCTTTCAAAAATGGCGCTATTGCCTTCCCTGCATATTCAAAGTCACCATTCATAATTGCAAATAGCCGGCCCAGCCTCTCTTCACCGAGAATTTCATGAAGGGCCGCACCAATTTCGGTATCCTTGCTACTCAATAATAACGCCCCCCAATGCTCATGAGAATGATATGTCGCAAATACCTCAGGAGTTTCAAGAAGGTGAGAAAAGGGAGGGTGGCCAATGTCATGAAGAAGCGCGGCAATTCTCACCAGTTCACTATCTTCTTCGTTTAATTTATTAGAATGATTTGCCATTAACTGATCTGTAAGCACACAGGCCAAATGATACGCCCCCAAACTATGTACGAAGCGATTATGATTTGCACTTGGAAAGACATAGTAACAGGTAGAAAGTTGCTTTACCCAGCGAAGACGTTGGAATTCCCTTGTGTCAATTAACTTGCCAATGTTGGCCGTAATTAGAATATCCTTATGGACTTCATCACGAATTACTCGCTCGCGCATTTGACAACCCCATTTATTATTGGCGGTTGCTCATGTGCCTTCAATCAAACCCTTATTTTTTCAAGTTTATTGCTGAAAAGGCAATCTATTCACCAGCCAAACAGAGGGTAAGACATATCCCTTGATTACACCTCGGCTGGGTATGGGCAAAATATGGTCTATGTTTTTCCTCTCCGTTTTGTTAGTCGCCGCACTTAACTGGTATGCCATTGAGCGAGAACCAGATGTAATAGAGATTGGCGATGTGCACGAACATGTAAACGAAGTTGTAAAAATAGAGGGGCGGATAATATCATGGGTCGAGGACCCCTATGGTCAAGGCGAGCAGAGATTGGATATTATCCTTGAAGATGATTCTGGGGTAATGGAAATCCGCTGGTATAAATTTGGCAAGTTGCCAACAATTGGTTCAACAATCCAAGCATCTGGAGACGTAATTGAATGGAATGGAAGATTTTGGATTCAAGCAACTGGAAGTGGATCAATTCAATGGTCCGAAGATGATGTTGCAGAGCCCAAGGACCAGTCATTGACTGAAATAAGCATCGACCCTGCGGCTTTTGATGGTAAAACGGTTCGTATTGAAGGCTACCTTACAAAGACAATTCTTCCCGATTCAACTTGGTCTAGTATTTACATTGCAGACCATCCAAATTACGCCAATACCAAGCATCAATTGAAACTCTATGTAAGCAGTGCAACCGGAACTTGGATTGAAGCAGGTTCAAAAATCACAGTTGTAGGTGAAATCCATTATGATGAAAGAGATATGCGCTATGTAATGTATGCACAGGGGCCTGAAATTCTAGTTGATTACACTGTATTGCCAATTCTAGTTGATTTAAACTGGGATGATATTTCAAAATGGTCTTATAACGATAACAAATTGGTAGTTATTGAAGGGGTACCAATGATTGATGACGATGGACTTTGGTGGTTAGAAGGGCCGACTGAAGGTCAGATCGCATGTATTGTACCTGCAGAAGATGATTTGGACATATTCATTCAAAATGCAAATATGTCTCACCAAAGTACTTGGTCGGGACGCTATGTCTGGTCCGGATTACGCCATATGTGGTGTATTGACGACGGGGGAGATGAGGTGACAATAAACCCAGATGATATTCAGGATTTACTTGGCGACATAGCAGCTAGGCCAGTATATTATCTTGAAAATCCAGAACAAATGTACACAATTTCTGCTTACATGGTTTATAGCCTTGAGCCAGGGTCAGCAGAAGCAACCGGATATTTAGGAGATGGTCCTAATTACCAGAGCAGAAATGTTGCGATAAAAACAGAATTTCAAAGTGCCCGTGATGCATGGTTAGAAGCAGGGCAAGAATTGGTTGTCAATGTTAGTGTTGGGTGGAGTGAAAGTGATGGGAAAATTGTGCTTACCGCAAATTACTGGGATGAGGCTGGGCCAATTCCTTCACCCTCAAGCCTTTCATGGAATAATGGACCTCTAATATGGGGCTATTCGGCCAATACTATGATTACAATTGACGGGATTCTCAACTCTACAACTGAAACTTCCGACACTGGAATAGAAACAACTTCTTGGTGGTTGGAAAGGCCGGGAACAAATGAAAAACTTTGCATTAACCCTGCTGACATAAATGTAATTGTCGCATTACACGATAGTAGTGAAATTTGGACTGGAAGGTTAATTGAGATTGAGGATAGGGATTCGCGTTCAATGCAACTATGTCTTTCCGCAGGAGTCGTTGATGATGCTGATGAAGATGGATTATCTGATTCAAAGGAAATTGCCCTAGGAACTGATATTAATGAATCTGATTCAGATGGAGATGGACATTCCGATGCGGAAGAATATTTGGCGGAATCAGACCCGCTTGATGAAAATAGTGTACCGGAATGATTGGAGGTGAAGTCATGGAAATGTGGGTAGTTGACCTTATGTGGCTCTACGGAGCCTTATTTGGCGGTATTTTACTTGGTAGCCTGACGGGATTAATTCCCGGTTTCCACGTCAATAATGTTGCATTAATATTACTATCTCTATCGCCTGCAATGCTTGCAATAGGAATCCCTCTTTCTTCAGTTGCTGCTATCATTGTATCTTGTGGCGTAGTTCACACATTCCTAAATTATATTCCCTCTGCTCTAATTGGCGCACCTGACGGAGATACTGCGCTCTCCTTATTACCCGGCCACCGAATGCTCTTGGCCGGAAATGCACCAAAGGGTGTTGGCTATTCTGCTCGAGGTTCACAACTAGGGTTGCTTCTTTCTTTACCACTAATTTTCTGTGCTCGAATTCTTTTCGGCCCTGAACTTGGTTTCTATGAAGAAATGAGAGGGCAACTTCCATGGATTCTCCTCAGCATTTCCGCACTATTGCTCGTTACTGAGACTACAAAACTCGAATGGCCCAAGTGGCTTCAATTGCTTTCCGGAGGGAGGCTTGGAGGAGATTCCCGTGTTGCTGGAATGATTGCTGCAACGGCCTTTTTCTTACTCGCTGGATTTTATGGCTGGGCGGTTTTTAGCCTACCTGCCCGTTCACCTGTTGGAATGCCAAATGCGAGTTTACTCCTACCGAGCCTTGCTGGCTTGTTCGGCATAGCCAACTTGATTGATATTTACATGACAACAAGTGAATTACCGCCTCAAAAACAAGAATGGGATTTGCCTGAGGCAAGGCCTCTGATGATACCTTGTTTCTTATCCTCAGTCGCCGGTGCATGGATGGCGATTTTACCTGGAATGACCGCTGCGCAAGCAACTGTGCTGGTAATGGGAGGAAGAAACGTGGTCGCTAAAGTTAGAGGAGAGGAAGGTTGGGACATGGATTTTGACAACAAAATGCTACCGATAATCTCCCACGAAGAGATTCTTGAGCGCGCACGTAGGGAGGCAGCAGGAGAAATCATTGATGACCCTCACTCCGAACAAGATTTGGAAATTATTGCAATCTTGTCCGCAGTAAACACTGCAGTTACAGTAATGGTTCTTGGTTTCTTATACATCGTTGGCAGAAGTAGAAGTGGAGCAACCCTTGCTCTAAAAATGATGTATCCTATTGACACATGGTCGGGCATTTCACCAACTTCAGATTTTATTCGCCTTATTGCAGTTACAATTGCCGCTGGATTAATCGCAGTACCAATGATGGTTATCGTCGGCAAGGGTGTCCTCAAATTACATGAGATAATTCCGCTACAAATGATGGTTTTTTCAGTGATTATTTTCATTACGATTCTTGTTTACCTATCAACCGGGTGGGTTGGCATGGGAGTACTAATTGTTGGAACTGTAATGGGGTTGATGCCTCCAAGAATTGGCATTAGAAGGTCACATGGAATGGGGATAATACTTGTTCCTATTATGATGTATACCTTTGCACAAAAACTCGACGCCTTTGGCTTCCTATGAGGATGTGAAAAAAATGAATAATAACACAATAATACGCACAGCAACACTAATTTTGTTAATGGTAGGGATGTCCTTTACCCCCTTAGCAAGTATGCAAGAAGCATCAGCCACCGGAGCACGCTCCTATGCTTGTACTGGCACTATTTGCCTAAATGAGGCGATGCCGAACCCAAGTTCTACCCCGGATGATGCAGCGTGGCCAGGCGGAGAATGGGCAGAAATAATCAACACAGGTTCTTCGCCCGTTGATGTTTCAAGTTGGACATTGGAAAATAGAGTGGGGAAAATATTGAACTTTGATAGTTCAAGTATTGTTGGATATGAAGCAGGCAATAGTAGCACATGGACAATTCAACCAGGAGATTGGATGGTGCTTGCAAGAAATGCCTCAACAACTTTTTGGCTCACTAATAGTCAAGAAGATCTCACTCTCATAGATGCATCTGGAGTTGCAGTTGACCAAGCCAGTTGGACCAATGCTGTTTCCGGTGCATCATATGTGGAAAACACTGCTAATCCTGCTGCTGATTGGATTACCTCAAATGGCCCTACTCCCGGTTCATCCAATTCGGGAGCAACTCCTCCAATAATTTATCCTTCTGATCTCGTGATTTCTGAAGTAATGGCCAACCCTTGGCCTTCATCTGACAACGCCATTTGGCCAGGTGGCGAATGGTTTGAAGTGATGAATAATGGTTCTACGAACTTCGACCTAACTGGGTGGATGGCAAAGGATGCTGTCGGAAATGAAATAGAATTTAATGAAACTCACCTAGTTGGATTTGATGCTGCGAATAATGCTTCATGGATACTTAGTCCAGGTGAAAGTGCAGTAATTGCAATAAATGCTACGGCAAATTATGGAGTTCTAAATAATGGTCAAGAAAGTCTTGATTTGATATGGCCAAATGGCAGCAAAGCCCAAACGGTACAATGGTCAAATACCCAGCCGGGAGTCTCGATTTCAGCAAATCCAAATGGTGTTTGGTCGTATTCAATATTCCCTTCACCAGGTGAAACTAATGTGCCTTTCATCCCTGCAACAATTAATGGCACCGATATGATTAGATTTACGGAGGTAATGCCTAACAGCAGTACTGATGGCTCTGCATTCCCCGATGGAGAATGGATTGAAATAATGAATATTGACATTAACCCATTAGACTTAGTGGGTTGGAAAATAATTGATAGTATTGGCAACATTACTTATTTGGACTCTTCAAGTATGGTTGTTAATTCAACTCAGGCAGGAACTCTGATTGATGCAGGCGGTATGCGCTTACTTCAGTTAACTTCTGAAACACGACTTTGGGATGATTATAATAGTCTCTGTTTAATTAATCAAATGGGGGAAATTGTTGATGCGATTCATTGGATAAACGACTACGGTGAAAATATCTCTTTAACAAATACTTCCGACCTTTCCCAGCCTTGGACTCCAACTCCCTATCCTACACCCGGACTACCAACTCCAGGTACTACCGTTGCTGAGAACACAAGTGTATTCATCAATGAAGTAATGTCCGACCCCCTAGGTGCAGACGTTTCAATTTGGCCTAATGGAGAATGGGTAGAATTAATTAATTCCGGAAATGAAACTGTTGACTTGACCAATTGGGCATTAGTCGCTGGTGGAAATAAGGTGTTTGAATTAAATGTAGATCGTCTTGTAAACATGGACAATTTGAGCCTTGAATCAGGTGCTTTTGCATTGATTGCGATGAATGGAAGTAGTAGTTTTTACATCCGTAATTCCAATGGTGATAGCCTAAGTTTGCGAAATGAATTGGGCGAAATCGTACACTCAATTGTTTGGACAATACAACCTACTGAAGGCGAAAGTTTGTATGCACCTCCTCCTCAATCCACTAATGGAAATTGGTTACAAGCACTTTGGCCTACACCTGGGGCAGCAAATCCAGTATTTGGTCCATATACCGGAGGTACAACTATTGACATGACTGAAATTTTGCCTCATTGTTATGATGGCTCGGTTACGCCCGATCATGATTGGATTGAAATATACAATAATGGCACAGGAATCATAAATATGTCGCGTTGGACTTTCACATCTTCTGATGGAGAAACTATGGTGGTACGTCACGATTCCATCTGGAATCGCTCATCAGCTGCGGCAAATGTTACCGAAATTGCCCCAAGCGAATATTTAGTAGTCCAAGCACCAAATTGGTTCGCCAAGGGATATGGGGATACAATTGAAATGCGGGACCCCGATGTGCATGGCTACGGAAACCTCATACAAACTATTGAGTGGACAGTAACTACTGATTGTAGAACACTTGGCCCCACTGCCGAGGGAGGTGACTGGGAACCAACTCTTTGGCCTACACCAGGAGAGGAGAACCCAAATCCTGATGATTATAATTTTGATACTGAGGTATTGTTTAGCCGCCTAATGCCCTTCCAAACCGATTTCAGTGAACGCAATAATGAATTCTTTGAGTTGACTAATTTCGGCGACGCAGCAGCCAACCTAAATGGTTGGAAGATAACTAAGACTTCTTCAACCGGAACTGCATATGATTCTGAATTCACCAATATGGTTATTCCAGCAGGTGGGGCGATTGCACTCACACCTGACGCAGAGCACCTCTCAAGTGATGGCGGTTTTAATGCTGTCAATGCAATTGATGTAATGACCTCAGCAGTATACCTACCCGATGCGGGGGGGACATTACAACTTGTTTCACCGGATGGGACTGTGATTGATGCAGTTGCATGGGGTGGTGCATTATTGCCTATAGATGGGTGGAATGGTCCTTCAATGAGCCAGCCAAATGCTTCAGAGGAGGGTTTAATTCATCTTCGTGGAGATGGTTGTGGTAATGCTCCAGACACGAATACATCGGCTGATTGGGAGCAAAAGTGGAGCAGGTTGGGTGGTAGTCACCTTTGTCTTGTTTCTTCTTTCTCTACTACTGGTTCGGTTACACCACTAATTGGTCCAGATGTTGGACTTGGTGACTTGTTGGCATGGATTGACTCAGCAACGACCAGTATTCATGTTCACATGTATCATTTGCATAGTAATGAGCTAGCATTTGCACTTCGACAGGCAGCAGGGAGAGGCGTTAACATTACCCTTGTATTGAATGAAGCAGAGGGATGGTGGGGTAGTGATGATCGCACACAAAATATGGGTCACGCAAGCGACCTTGCAGCAGCGGGTATAAATGTATTAATTCTTGGAGAATCACTTGATAGTAGTGCACCCGATAGCCCCTACGAATATATTCATACTAAAGTTGCAGTAAAGGATGATTCGAGTGTTTGGATTGGTTCTGGAAACTGGAAACATTCTTCTTTACCTCTTGATGGATATATTGGAAATCGCGATTGGGGAGTCATAGTAGATAGTTCAAGCCTTGCTCAGATGTTCCTTGATCGTTTAGCATGGGATGAAGATCCAGAACGGTTACACATTCGTCATTTCAACCCCTCATTAGACACCCCCGGTGGCTGGTTTACACCTGCGCCGGATGGCACTGCACAAGCAGTAGAAGGTACGGCAATAAGCGGTTCATTTAGCGGCAAAATACTCACATGTCCAGAAGATTGTGTAGAGGGTTTGAAAGAGTCAATTGAAGGTGCAAATTCCGAGATACTTCTGTCACTTCAGTACCTTGACATGGATTGGTATTGGGGTTGGGGTGAAAGTCCAATAATTGGTGCTCTTGAAGATGCGGCTTCCCGCGGAGTCAGTATTAGAATGATTATCAATGGTTACTATTATGATGATGAAATACGTGAAGCAGTTGACATTTTCAACCATCAGTGGAATCATACCAACGGTTGGGATACCGCAGCAATCATAATGTCATCAGGCGATAACATTACCAAATTGCACAACAAAGGAATGATTATTGATGGGCAATCTGTATTAATCTCTTCAATAAATTGGGGTGCGAACTCAATCATGCGAAATCGTGAAATGGGATTGATGATAGATAGCCCTGCGGTTGCAGATGTTTACCGCCAAAGTTGGTTGGAAGATTGGGACCGAACTGATATTGAAAATCAAGCGAGAGATGAAGATAACAATCTAATTTGGCCAGAGGGAACCGATACTGATGGTGATGGATTGCCTGACTGGTGGGAAGTCTCAGTTGGACTAAACAGAACCAATGCCCTAATACTTGATAGCACAATTGGCGAGGAAGGATTTGACACAGATGGTGATGGATTAATTAACTCTCAAGAATTCATTTATGATGGCAACCCATTTACAAATGACACAGACGGAGACTGTATTTCAGATGACCTTGAATTAAGTTGGGCAACAAGCCTAACTGGTGTAAGTGAAGAAGTAAAAATACAGTTTGCGCGAAAGGCGATGAGGAGTGTTGATGCCGACGAAGATGGAGTTAATGATGGAACGCAATACCAATGTGGTTCAGACTTTGACGAGGAAGTAGTATTCATACCTCCTGATGCGGATGATGATGGAGTTGCAGACGTTGATGACCAATGCCCAGGCACTGGCACGGGTGTAGTAGTAGATGATTTTGGTTGTGTACAGACCGGCCCTCTTGACTCTGACCGCGATAATGTTCCTGATGAGAATGATGACTGCCCACAAACTCCACTTGACACATCTGTTACCGTAAGGGGATGTTCGGATGAACAACTGAGGCAGAAGGCAGAGGATGAAACAAATGCAGAATCTGAAGAAAGCCTTTCAACTCCATTACTCATCATTATTGCTTTGGCAGCATTACTATTAATTGGTGCACTTGGAGGCATGTTCATGAATAAAAAGAATTCACTTGATGCAATGGACGACATTGGTGGAATGGTCGATAGCGGGCAGGAACTTGCTGGAGAGGGCGATGATGTTTGGTCAATACCAACTCTCGACGCTTCAACAGGGCCTATTCTTGATGGCTCCAAAGAAGTACCATTTGTTGAAGCGGCTCAAATAGCAACTGTTGATTTGGGGGCTCAAACACAAAATTTAGTCTTGCCTGAGCAAGACCAAATGGACATGACATTATTCTCTGGGTGGACAGAAGATGTTGTTCAAGCATACTTGGACCAAGGATGGACTGTTTCTCAATTGAAGGAATGGTACGACAATAATAGTTGAGCAAGGTTGAAGAATGACCCACACGCTCGGCTTCATTAGGGATAGGTATGTTTCGCTCAAGTAATCCGTTTTTGAAGGACTCACAATTTGGTTCACACGGCTTCCAGGAAGAACGTATGAGCATGGGGGGAGTTATCAACAACACAGCAATGCTACTTACCGTTGTTATTTTCTTTGCTGGCCTTTCGTGGATAGTTTCATGGAATGAAATCGAGGCAATGCAGGCCGGCGGTAGTGCGGGAGGCATGACTATTATTCTAATGCTTGTAGGAATATTTGGCGGCTTAGTCAGTGCAATGATCCTTTGGTTCACACGCCCTGAAAATCCAAAAACTCTGATGTTCATTTATGCCGGTTTTGAAGGACTTGTAGTTGGAACTTTTTCTGCAATGGCAGAGATGTTTGTCCCAGGTGCGGCAATTCAAGCAATGGGCCTTACAATAGGGATCTTTGGGATGATGCTATTCCTTTACAAAAAGGAAATTATTCCTTACTCAAAAGGCTTGCACATGGGAATTGCTGCGGCAACTGGAGCAATTGTCCTCATCTACATGTTTTCGTTTATCCTATACCTAATACCCGGATTACCTCAAATACCTTTTATCCATAGTTCAGGACTCATTGGAATTGGTTTCTCACTAGTCGTCATTGTAATCGCCTCATTGAGTTTCATTATTGATTTCAATTTCATTGAGGAGGGAATTAGAAATGGATCACCAAAGAAAATGGAATGGTGGGGTGCATTTGGATTACTTGTTACCTTAATTTGGCTATACATAGAAATTCTACGCCTTTTGATAAAATTGTCAGGAAGAAGATGATGGTGCAATTATTCCGTCTTTCCACTTTCGGCTGATGAAAAATTATTGCTGACGAGTGTGATATTATGGACATCTCAAAATTGGTTGAGCAAATCAAAGATAATAATCCAATGTCAGCAAAGGACATTGAGGAATTCATTGATTTAGTTGCGAAACACAAGATAGACCAAACTCAGATTGAGGCTTGGTTGAAGGCAGTACACGAATATGGAATAAACATTGATGAAACCACAACCTTAACCAGTGCAATGATGAGATCTGGGATTGTTTTTGAATGGGGCAATTCACATCCACTTATCGTTGACAAGCATAGTACTGGTGGAGTCGGCGACAAAATGTCAATTCCCCTTGCGCCTGCTCTTGCTGCCTGTGGCTTGAAAGTGCCAATGCTTTCTGGGAGAGGTCTCGGCCATACCGGAGGCACTGTTGATAAACTGGAGGCAATTCCGGGATTCAATACTTCACAAAGTCCAAAAAATATGCAAAAAATAATAGCAAATATTGGCTGTTGTATCGCTGCACAAAATGCTGCTATCGCACCTGCTGACGGAATCCTATATGCAATTCGAGATGTTACTGACACTGTAGATAGCATACCCTTAATCTGCGCTTCAATCATATCAAAAAAAGCAGCAGAAAACCCGAAATCACTAGTCCTTGATGTCAAATGCGGACGTGCCGCATTCATGAAAACCGAAGAGGATGCGCGACTATTAGCAGAAGCAATGGTCAACACTGCAAAGGGGCTTGGAATAAGTACGAAGGCCCAATTGACTAGAATGGATCACCCAATCGGCAGAATGATTGGAAATAGCCTCGAGATTATTGAAAGTGTAGAATTAATGCAGGGAAAAGGACCTCTTGATTCGGAAGATATTATTGCCTTACAGGGTGGTAGCCTTTTGAAAATGGCCGGAGTATCAATAAATGATTCAGAAGGTGAAGCAATGATAAGAAATGCGCTAAAAAGCGGCGCTGCGTTGAATAAGTTTCGTCAAATGTGTGTGGCCCAAGGGGTTAATGAGGTGGTGGCGAGAAAATTGTGTGAAAGACCAAGTGAGGTTCTTCCGCTGGCTAGTCAAGTTACCACACTCACTACCAATACTGGAGGATGGGTTGCTGATTTAAATGCCTTGAATATGGCTGAAATTACTCGCCGTTTGGGTGCTGGCCGCTTTATGATATCAGATGATATTGACGCCGGCGTTGGCTTGGCCCTTCATTGTGAAATTGGTATGGAACTTCATCCCGGGCAGGCCTGGGTTAGTGTTTATCACAATGGAAATCTTAGCATGGAGGATTCTAGGCTTCTTGATAATTCCATTTCATTGAGCAGTGAAAAGGTAATGAAATTGGAACGCCTCATAGATACTATTGGCTAATGCACTCACAATTCTTTGGGAAGGATAATAGTAAAACGGCTAAATCATTTTTTCTACTCTTACCTCTTTTTGTGTTTATTCTTGCAAAAAATGCTTTTTGGTGTTCTCACATTTTGGGCGATGAGGTGATAAGGGTGGGTCATTTCGGCGGCTTGTTGCCGCTTTAGCTTAGATGGTGGAGCGTGGGACTGTTAATCCCAAGGTCGCCGGTTCGAACCCGGCAAGCGGCGCTCAAATCATATGCTTCCAAAGCGTTTTCAAATCCACTAAAAATCATCCAAAAAGGCATCCAATTCATCATCTTCAACTTCTGCCTCAACGACTTCTGCCTCAACAAATTCCACTTCTAGCGGATCAATAACGACTTCTGCCTCAACGACTTCTGCCTCAACGACTTCTGCCTCAACGACTTCTGTCTCAACAACTTCTGCCTCAACGACTTCTGCCTCAACGACTTCTGTCTCAACAACTTCTTCTCCTAAATCCAATAATGGTTGAACCACCGGTGCAACATTTTGAGTGGAAACTGGAAAAGATGGCAACTTAGGCATTTCGTTCAAGACCTCTGCTTCCAAAACCTCTCCGTCCAAGACATCCCCGCTGTACTCATCTTCATCGTAGTCGTCCTTTGTGCGCCAGTTATTTATCATCTCTCGGGAGTTCTCATTAAGTACAATTATCATCATTGCAAAAATCAAGGCGATTATTGTCGGCACCCACCAATTCTTTTGCATCCACTTGAACATGCCTGCAAAACCACTGCCTTCTTCTTCATTTGCTACCACATCATCATTTACATGTTTGTACCAAAGTCGGTCAAGATGAACTGATGGGCCTTCTATGCCCGACACAATCCAATCTTCTGATTGATTCAAATTCAAAGAATACTCACCTGGCTTCAGCCAGGCAATTACATCAATTGCATATGGTGAACGAGGGCCGCTTGTGCTTGGATTAGGTGTCAAGCAAGTTCCAGCAGCATTTCCTTGAACATCAAAACCCCACCATGCGCCTTCTTCAGTTCCGCCTGTAAAGGTAAGTTCAACACCAGCAATATCGTTTTCCTCGTAATTCCCATCTCCATCCTTATCGAGGGCGAGCCGTAAATTTGCACTCGTTGGGCACAAAATGCTTGTCGGAAGAGGTGAATAATCCATATCAGCACGTACTCTAGTTGTTCCAGCCGGAATCCAAATCTCTTTTCGATGGGCACTCGCAGGGGGGAAGTCAGCACCAGTACTGAATACTGCAAACTCCCCATCCCATTCACTCTCAAGCATATCTCCGTTGCGAACAATTTCCTCCTCAAGCAACATATGCGCTGTACGGTTAATCGCATCCCAAACAGTTAGGTCGGGGTAGTCAATCTCACCATCACCATTAGGGTCTCTTAATTGCTGAAGAGCAAGGGCAGTTGCAACTGCTTTGTCTGCATTTATCATCCCGTACCCTTGAGCATAGTCAAATGGCAGCCCCATTATTCCCGTTTCATTAAATGCGGCCAAATTTTCTCCACTGACTATTCGGTCTGCGGTTAATTTGAGAATTAATTCCGCTTCATGTATTTGTCGCGAAGCGGTAGCTGGAGGTGCAGTACCAGTCGGATCGTATAGTGCTGGATCTCCATCTTCTGAAAGATCCTCGTCGACTTGACTCATATGCAAACTCGGTGCGGCTTGGAACATGATTGCAACCAAACCGGCAACGTGTGGAGTCGCCATACTTGTACCTGATATTGCGAGATAGTAGTAATCTAAATCCCCTGATGCGGTATCACCTGCACCTATTGCTCCACCGATCATTGTTACGCGGGCTGCGGCACTCCAAATATCCACACCTGGTGCTGCAATATCCGGCCAAGTCGTAATATCAGAATCAATACCTCTGCTACTGAAATCTGACATACCTACGCCATTTCTATTTGCTGCAGCAATTCCAATTGCACTTGGAACTTTAGCGAAAATATTTGATTTGTCTTCTGAACCATCACCGCCATCATTCCCATTAGCAAAAATTACTGCAACATTATTTTCCCATGATAACCTATCAATAATTTTCACAGTTAAATCGTTGCTATCTGCTGAATCAAAAGGAAAACCTGGACCCCATGAGTTGCTAACTACGCGAATATTCCAAGCATCTTGAGTAGCAGACCCAGGTTCTGATAAATCATAGACATATTCTAATCCTGAATATTCATCAATAGTGAAAACGGCTTCGCCCATTGATAATCCAATTAGCCAGGCATTAGGTGCCACACCTAATTTGTCATCTGCACTTGCATCACCATTCCCCGCAACAGTCCCGGCAACATGAGTGCCGTGGCCACTCGTTGTATCGGTGTTCTGCAATGGCAACCACACAAAGTTTGGAGTAGATGAACCGCTTCCCTGGTCCAATTTAGCATTGTAAATAACCTTGTCAGAAGCATCAGGAACATCGGGGGATGCAGGGCTCTGAGGATTGTAATCTAAATCGGGATGGGTTGCATCAATACCACTATCCAAAACTACCACTGTGACACCATCACCGCGTAAATTTGTGCTTTCAGCAGTAGTTGTTCCCGATTTGGAAAGTACCTCGCGATTCCACACATTTCGGGCGAGAATAGTATCAACGGTTTGATTCATATATTGCTCAATTGGAGAATTCCATTCAACCCAAAGAACTTCGGAGGAAGTTGCTAATTCCTCTATCGCCCGTGCAGGTCCAACCGCAAAAACCGAAGGCACGACCCGTGTATTATGGAGTGGAGTAATCCCCCGAATACGCAGAAAATCCCACTTTTCTTCAGTAGCTCCAGTTGTAAATTGAATCATTACTTGTAACGAAGTTTCAGGTGAAGATTGCTGCAAAATATGTTTAAGCGCTTGGTCAATTGGATCTGAATGAGTTGCGAGAGTAGCCTTTGCCGGTGTGGCTTCATCAGCAAAAGGAGTTTGGGGTGAATTAGCATCCAAGTTTTGGCTTGCCAAAGGCGCACTGGCGCTCATAGCCAGCAAGGTGGCAACGAGAAAAACCGCAAATAGCACCTTCCGCATTGAATTGACCTCTAGGCGGTCCTCTTTCAATTCTGCCCCTCTCGCGTGCGAATGCGCCCTCGCGAGCATCTTGGTTTTCAGAGCGGAAAATTGAGTGAAATTGCTTGGATGCACCTCGGAATTGAATATATTGACAATGATTATTTCAATCACACATCAATGCATTACAATATTACTGCAATGTAGCCATCAGTGCAATTAGAAGTTGCTTGTAATTATTCCCATTCAATGGTACCTGGTGGTTTATGAGTAATATCATAAACAACTCGGTTTACTGCCCCTTTGACCTTATTAGTGATACGATTACTGATTTTCTGTAACACCTCATGAGGAATTGTGGAATACCTTGCACTCATTCCATCAAGGCTTGCAACTGCTCGTACAACGATTGTCTCGCCATATGCTCTCACATCACCATGAACTCCAACTGAACGAACAGGGAGGAGGGCTGCGAAATATTGCCATGGCAATTCCATTTTCCCTTCGGCAGCAGCGGCCTCTAATTCTTCCTCAACGATATGACATGCTTCACGGACAATTTCAACGCGTTCAGGAGTTAAATCTCCAAGGCACCTTACTGCAAGGCCAGGACCGGGGAATGGCTGGCGTGAAGAAGATTCTATTTTTAGATAAGCACCGACTTGACGAACTTCATCTTTGTATAAATCGCGGAGTGGCTCAATGATTTCAAGAGTCATGTCATCTGGCAGGCCACCTACATTATGATGAGATTTTATTGTGTCGCGGACACCGCCTCCGGATTCAATCCAATCGGGGGCGATTGTGCCTTGTAGCAAATATTTCGCATCAACTTTTTCCTGCTCTTCCTCAAAAACACGGATAAACATCTCGCCAATGATTTTACGCTTTCTTTCGGGCTCAGTGGCTCCGGCAAGAGCCTTGAAGAATCTCTCGGCAGCATAAACAGTCGTGAGGTTTACGCCTATTTCCTTTAGCATGGCTTCAATTTCTGCGGTTTCATTTTTGCGCATTAGACCTGTGTCAACATATACACAGTGAAGTTTGTCACCAACGGCGATATTTGCGATTGCCGCAGCAACTGTGCTATCAACACCTCCGCTGCAAGCGATGATTGCAGTTTGGTCTACTGTGGCTCGCAAAGATTCAACTGCATCATCCACAAATTGCTTTACATCGAACATCAGAGATCCACCTGAATATCGGCATCTTGCTTCTTTACGCGTTCAACCTGTGCTATTTTATCATCTAGTAATGCTTGAGCGAGAATTGGATCTTTTAGGGCAAGAATTTGAGCCGCCAATTGACCTCCATTATCGCCGCGGTCAACACCTACTGTTGCTGCAGGGACGCCCGGAGGGAGTTGAGCGATTGAAAGCAAACTATCGAAAGGGACTCTGCCTCCAACTGGAACTCCAATGACAGGCTTTGTAGTCAATGCCGCAACCGCACCAGGAAGTGCAGCGGCAAGACCTGCAAAAGCGATGAATACTTGACACCCATCGGCCTCGGCCTGCCTAACAATCTCTTCAACAAAAACAGGTGAGCGGTGAGCACTTGCAACTCGGGCTTGAAAGTCAATATTGAATTTTTTTAGAATGGCAGTACACTTGTTTACTACCGGCATATCCGACGCGCTGCCCATGAGTATGGTTACTCGCATGATAAATGCCCAGTGAGGCAGGTTCATCAAACTGCCGCGAGAATTATATTATCCGTAAAGGCCTCAAACTCTCCTGAACAATCAATAATACTAACCTTTTTTGGAGTGATTGATGATTCGGGAAAGGACCATTGCATTCGTTCAGGAAGAAGGCGATGACCTCCGCTAAGAACTTCTATGTCAGATCTAACTTTAAGATTCCTAAAGTAGCGAACCATTGGAATTATCATCCAAGAAGGTTGGTCTTCCAAATGCAATACTCCGCGCGGCCATTCGCGCTGCCAATGCATTACATTGCGGCAGCGTTGGACCTCTACCTCTAGAATACGCCGCCCTCTTGCAGCGGTCCAAGCATCCGGTTCTAATGCTTCAATCCAGCATTCAAGGAGAGATGTTGCTAGAGCGATACGCCCCATTCTCGCACAGGCGCCAATAGCCCTCCCCATCCATGGCCCAGTTGGTGCGCCATCGAGAGCGAAAAGGCGATGAATTCTCTTGCGCCCATGGAAACCGACTGATTGCAAATCTGAAACCCGTAATTTCCTGTGCGACATTACATATGGCGGTACCCATTCGACTTGTAAACGCCTCTGTTGACAAAATATCCACTTTTGGATAAGACCTTCGAGACTCATTGGTAGAACCATTTTCTTGACTTGCATATCCCATTTGGGGCATTAAGGACACCACAGTATTTACTATGGGGGGTAAGGTGAAAGTGAAAGTAAACAACTACTCTTCTTCGGTACTAATTATTGGCTCAGCCCATTTGGGCCACTCACAACAAATCGGTAAATAACTGTGCATTATGGCAGTAATATGCGACTTAACATTCTCTGAAGTATCAATAGAAAACGGGTCTTTACGCGGTAAAAAAGGTCTTGGCTGATATGAAAGTGAAATGAATTTTTGCCCGTGGAAAAGCATTCCTTCTACTGTAACGACTGGGCCTTTTGATAATGAAGTCCGACGAATAACTTCATTTTTCCAAAGCAATTTATTCTTGCTACCTTCAATGGGTAATAACCAACGAGCGCCTTGAATCGGCCCTCCTTCAAGCACAATAACAAACAGCAAATAATATGTGAAAAGCAATATGGCAGATGCGGTTGGAGCAATGAAAAGAAGATTTGCCTCTGTAGATGCAAGGGCAATTATTACTGAGGTACACATTGATGCGACGAGTAAAATTGCAAATGGCAAGGTAAATGCATTCGGATGAACTCCTTCCATGCGTTTGTTAAGAACAAGAAGCCAGACAATTGATAACAGTGCTGCGGCAAAATAACACGAATAGACACCGTATTGGGGAGGAGTCGTACCAATAAAAGAAAATATTGTCAACATTCCACCTAAGGCTACGAAAAAAAGTGAATATGAAGTTGGTAAAAGCATGCTGATTGCTAGTGGACGAAGGCGTTGTCTCCTCCAATGCTGACATCCATCTGGCACCGCCATTTCTCTTGCGGCAATTGCATCTAAAATGCGCTTCTTGCGGCCAAGGTAGTCATTCGGATCTTCTTCTTTGCGCTCTTTTGAAAATGGTTTTCCTGCGGGTGGAACCCACCATTTCACTTCGCCATTAAGAAAATGACCGGGCGATCTACCCCCCACACTAGGACCACCGACCATAGCAGGCCGTGGCGGACTAAGGCCTTGATAATCACCCATGATTCTTAACATCAAGTTCAATTTTTTTGCAAGGAAATGCGGCAATGGCTTTACTTGACACACAGAATCTTTGAAGGGAAAATACAACAACCTTTACTAATTTGGGCTCTGCTATTTGCATCAATGGAATTTACTCCATTGGGTGCCGTAGTGTAAGATTTCGTGCTGCATGAACCTCATCGACGCGCCCAACGGGAGTTGAAACAGGTGCTGCATGCAGAACTTCTGGGCTTTCTTGCAATACTTTCACAAAGTTTTCAGCAAATTTATCAAGTGTTTCTATTGATTCAGTTTCGGTTGGTTCTACCATCATACATTCAGGCACAACTAGAGGGAAATATATTGTCGGAGCCATATATCCTTGATCTAACAAACCCTTTGCAATATCCAATGCACTAATGCCTGTTGCCTCTTTTAGAGGGGAGAGAGAAAGGGTGAACTCATGTTTCACAAATTTTGCTGAAGAACCATCAACTATCATTGAACCAATTCCCGCTTCACTTGCAAGTTGATGGATGCGGTGGCGTAGGTAATTGGAGTTGAGGACTGCATGCTCACTCATTTGCTTCAGGGTGCGTCCATAACGCCTGTAAAAAGCCCAAGATCGAATTACTGCACCGGCATTTCCATGCCATTGATGTACCTTGCCGATACTATTCTTAGGCTCATACCAACTGAACCACCATTCGTCAGATGCCTCGGTAATATCACCTTCAACCAAAGGTCTTCGCTTTACTATCGGCCCGGGGAGGAACTCTGCAAGATGAGACTTGACGCCAATTGGGCCAGAACCCGGACCTCCACCTCCATGGGGTTGGGCAAAGGTCTTGTGAAGGTTGTAATGAACTGCATCAAAGCCCATCAAGCCTGGATTTGCTTTTCCAAGAATTGCATTGAAATTTGCTCCATCATAGTACATTTGCCCTCCAGCGGCATGAACAATTTCGGCTGCCTCCGTAATTTCAGGTTCAAAGATTCCAAGTGTATTTGGATTAGTTATCATCATTGCAGCCGTATCATCACCAACAACTGAACGTAGCACTTCTAAATCTAAGAAGCCACCTGGGCCACTTGGTATTTCAACGATTTGATAACCAGCCATTACGGCACTTGCTGGATTTGTGCCGTGAGCAGAATCAGGGACGATGACTTTGTCCCGCATTTCATCTCCATTTGCGCGGTGGTATTCTTGAATACAACGCATAGCAGCAAATTCACCTTGGGCACCAGCAACAGGTTGCAAAGTAACTTCGTCCATGCCGGCACATATTGAAAGCATTTTCTGCATTTCACTGAAAATAGCCATCATGCCTTGGATGTGATGCTCAGGTTGCATCGGGTGGATTTCGGCGATTCCTGAAATGTCGGCAATTGTTTCATTTACTCTTGGATTATGTTTCATTGTACAAGACCCAAGTGGATAAAAACCAGTATCTATGCCAAAATTTCTTGTACTCAGCCAAGTGAAATGGCGAACAACTTCAGATTCTGAGATCCTAGGCCATTGTGGCATTTTGCGACGAATGAGATTTGCTGGCAAAGATATCCTTGATTCCGGAAGAAGTGGCTCCGGTTGACTCCAGCCCGAACCAGCAGCTCCATGTGAATCAAATAAGTGACTCATGCACTCAACCCCTGTATTTTGGCACTTGACCACGCAGCTAAATGAGCGACTAATAACTCTACTTCGGCAGAAGTATTTTGATCAGTTGCTGTTATTAATAACCAATTTTTTCGCTCAGGATACCAACCGGATAAATCAAAACCACCGATTATCCCTTTCGTATCTAAATAGGACAAACAATCTGCAGCAGACCCGGGTAATTCGACTACGAACTCATTGTAATGATGACCATGAATATGAGGAATTGCAACAGAAGTCAACTCAGCAATTTTCTGCTTTGTTAATTGACAAGAAGCCATGTTTCTCAATGCCAAACGATTGAGCCCATCTGGACCCAATAGTGACATATGCATCGCACCCATTAGGGCAATTAGAGTCTCATTTGTGCAAATATTGGATGTCGCCCGATGACGGCGAATATGTTGTTCTCGAGTCGAGAGGGTCAAACAGTATGCCTCGGCTCCTTTGTTGTCAATTGTACGACCAACGATGCGTCCTGGCATTTGTCGTAAATACTTCTCAGTACATGTGAAAATCCCATATAGCGGTCCACCAGCAGTCATAGGAGTTCCAAAGACTTGCCCTTCACCAACTACAATATCTGCGCCATAGTTTCCTGGGGCCTCGACGACTCCTAAACTGGTTGGCTGAACTCCTACAATTAGGGCGGTATTTTCGCCAATTATTTGTTTGATTTGAGTAAGCCCACCATCCAATAATCCAAGTGGATTAGGTTGTTCAACATATACTCCACAAGCACCTTTGGCCAAACTTAAGGAGGACAAATCAAGTAAACCATCACTGGTATGTTTGAGAGTTCTAACTTCTATCCCTCCACCTTGGGTGTAGTTGAAAATAACACTTCTTTTTGCGGGAGATATTAATTCTGAAACATAAACTACATCTTTTTGAGTTGCCTTGCGATTGTGCACTCTAACTGCACAGGTTAAGGCTTCAGCAGCAGCAGTTGAACCGTCATACAGAGACATATTAGCCACTGGCAAACCACATAATTCAGAAGTTAATGTTTGAAATTCCCACATTGCCTGTAACATTCCCTGAGACACTTCGGGTTGGTATGGAGTATAAGCAGTAAGAAATTCACCTCTTCGAATCAATTGCCCAACTAATGCTGGAACGTAATTTCGATAAAGCCCTGCGCCAAGAAATGAAATTGATTCTGAGAGCGGGCGATTAGCGCCGAGCAATCGCTTTGCATCGCGCAATAATTCTTCCTCTGATTGTGGCTCAGGTAGAGGCAATTCTCCCTTGTATCGCACCTCAAGAGGAACATCTGCAAATAACTCATCTATGGAATTTAGATTCATCGCGCTAAGCATTTCTGCTTCGCGACCAAGATTTGGTAATTGGTCAGTCATGGCCTCACCACCCGGTGCTCGCACCGAACAGGTGCAACCGGATGCTGACTACTCATGAACATTTGTTATTCAAAAGCACAATACTTGTGAAAGGATTGGTGCACTAATCCGCTCACAGGCAATTATTGCGAAGTGGCAATGCTGGTTTCAAACGGCTCGCCCTAGCCCGAGGGCACGCTGGGTAGCCATTGTGCTGCACCCCAAAGGCCGTGATATTGAAGTAATTACTTTTGAACGAAATGAAGAATTCGACTCCGATGAAGAAATTGTGGGGGACCTGTTATTTGTAATTCTAGTTGCTTGGTGGAAAATTTGCTAATGACTGAAGGTTTTTCGGGAATTGCAGTTTATTGGCATTATGAAGATTGTAAGAATAACGTCATTAATCGACTCACTGCAAAGGTAAAGCCACAAAATATATGATACCTCAAGGGGAATTATTCTTCGACAAATTTAGAATTTTTTGACTCTTTTACAACTACTTATTTAAACCAATAATATATTTAGTTGAAGTTACAGACCAATATGGGGAAGGGGATGAAAGTCGGCATTTCGGGTGATGATGGATTCATTAGCACCTATCTTATTGATGCTCTTGGCAATGACGCTGTAGTTATTGATGACGATATTTTTGAAAATGAAAAAATGTTAGACGCAGCCTTGGCTGGTTGCAGTTGTCTCGTTCACCTTAATGGTCATGCACCCAAAGCCGAAATGGACCGGAATGACCCTGAAGTTGTCGCAATAATGCGAAGCCGGGCGCTGAAGATTGCAAATGCAAAGAATCGCCACCAGGGACTACATTTGATATTGATAGGCTCTTTGCGAGTTCATGCAGATAATTTATTTGATCCATTTACAGGAGATTCAACCCTTGCGCCAAGAGATGCTGCCGCTGAAGGACAATTATGGACTGAGGAGAGGTGTCTTGAACATGCAAAGGATTCACATCCGGTCTCGGTTCTTCGAGTGAGTAACCTACATGGCACACCTCCTGGAGGGGGGCAAGGTAGAGGGTTTTTGCATGAATTTGCTCGCCAAGCAATGACTGGTTGGATTGCAGTACAAGGAAGCGGCGAAGATATCAAGGACTTAATTCACATTTCAGATTTGATAAATGTCATTATTGAAGTAGCAAAAAATCCGCCACCCACTCGGGAAGCACATGCAATTGGAATAGGTTGTGGAGCAAATATTGCCCAACTTGCTCAGTCAATTGCACAACAAAATGGGGCTGATTTACAATTATTCGCTAAGGAAGTTGATGAACTATGGGGCCCTGTTGATCCTCGAGAGATTATGTGTCGCTTAGAATGGAGTCCTCAAATAGGCCTTGAAGAAATATTAACTGAAGCAGTTGCTTATGCAGTAGACAATCCCTATTGACATCCGGCACATTTCTGCGGAAATAGTGGTCTCTTACCAAGGCAGCAGTGCCCCTGAGTGATTCTTCAACTCGGATTTTCCTAATTGAAATATTGAGTCCAAGATTCATCTGCATTTTGGAACCAATGCATACCCTGTGCATCAAGATACCAAATAGTGCCCGAGTCATCTGGGTCCAAATATTCACCACCCGAAGGTAACTTTTCCCATGAATCAACTGTTTGAGGTTCCATTGCTGATTCAACCAAATCTGATTGCTCAGATAATTTCTCCGTTCCTTCAATTTCTTCTGCATCTCCTGAAAAGGATTCATCGAGATAAGTTTCATAGGATTTGTCCCCAATTTCTCCACCAGTTGCCACCTTTGCCGGTACATCAGTTGAATCTGGATTTGACTTTGTTGACCGACGTCCTTTGGCCTTTGCTTTTGGCTTAAGCAACATCATCACAACTACTCCAAGACCGATGACCAGTAGGCCTCCTCCAATTGCTGCGAATACTAATACAGGAGTGCTACTATCCTTTTCATCTTCAACAGAAGAATTTTCACTATCCGAACCATCATCAATAACTGGAATACTATCCAAGGGGCAACCAGCAGTATCTGCATAGGAATTTTCAAGGGTCGGACATAAATCTGGCTTTGTTGCACCCTCTATCCATTGCCCAATTCCACTTTCATTGCGAGTTTCATTCCAAGTTGGGTCTGCCCAATTATCTCCGTAGCCATCACCATCTGTGTCAGCCCACTGCGTTGGGTCAAAAACATATGAAGGATGGTCTGCACCATCTTCATACACCCAGAAATTATCGGGGTCTGAATATCCATCTCCATCACTATCCAAACAACCTTGACGATCAATTGTTGAAGTCCCAGTTACAAATTCACAAAAGTCAGCCATTTCTGCTAGATTACCTGCGTTATTAAGATATTTATCTCCAAATCCATCACCATCGCCATCAACTTGTTGGTCGTAAACGAAAGGTAATGCATCAGCGCCGTCAGTCACCCCCCAATTATCATCCGGGTCAGAGTAGCTATCTCCATCACTATCGAGGCAACCATAGCGGTCAGCGGAGGAGTTTCCCCCAACAAGTGGGCATGAATCGGGATATGAGCCAAATGGATTGTCTCCATAACCATCTTCATCTCCATCATCCCATTGAGTTCCATCAAAGGGGAAAGCGTCGGAGATATCTCCCCATCCGTCTTCATCATCATCAGAACAACCCTTGGCTCCGCCGAGGTATGAACTTCCTGCTACGTTGGGACAGTCGTCCTCAATATCGGGGAAATTATCGTTATCATCATCCAAATCCTCAATATCATCATGACAACCATCTCCATCTTGGTCTGTATTTGAATCTCGGGTCCAATTTGTGAAGCCCATATTGCAGTCGTCTTCGGAATTAATCAAGCCATCATTATCGTTATCAATATCTTCACTATTATTTTGACATCCGTCCCAATCTAAATCAGTTTCTTCAGAAACTAGCCAGCCAATATTACCCCTTGGACAATCATCGCCGTCAAGATCTAGCATACCGTCATTATCATCATCCAAGTCTTCACCACTATCTTGACAACCATCGGCATCATTATCGGTTGCTCCATTACTTGACCAATTAGTTTCATTCATTGGGCAATTATCGTCAACATCGTTAACTTGGTCATCATCATCATCAAGATCGCAAATATCACCAAAAATATCTAAGTCATAATTCTCTTGCAAGGGATTATAAATGATTGCGCAATTATCAATTAGGTCCTCAATTCCATCTGCATCATCATCGAGATCTTCACTATCATCTTGACAACCATCACCATCTTGATCGGTAAGATTGCTTGAAATCCAATCTAATTCACCAGGTGTGCAAAGGTCATCAATATCCAAGATGCCATCATTATCATCATCTGTATCTTCACCGGCATCACGGCAACCATCCTCGTCATGGTCTAATGTTAGGTTGGAACTATCCCAACCAATATCGCCATATTGGCAATCGTCTAGAACATCGTGAAGTAAATCGTTGTCATCATCGGTCTCACAAGCATCACCCATTGTATCATTATCAAAATCAGATTGATTTGCATTTTGTATGAAATCACAATTATCAGTATAATCGTGAACTCCATCATCATCAGAATCCCATTGGAAACGCCAAACGAAAACATCTTCATCTGTGGCGTAATGTTGTTGATTTCCAAAGGTATATGAACCTGAGAAATAACCTCCTGCCAACAAACTACCATCGGAGAAAGCAAGGAGGGCCTCTGTTGAATCATTTGCTCCACCGCCAAAGGAAGTTGCCCATGCCCAATTCCCATTTGAGTCTAAATTAGCGACGAACGCTTCGTAATAAGTGCCACTACCACTCGTTACATTCCACTTGTTTGGCGTCGATTTAATCCAACCAAGGAAATAGCCACCGACGATTACCTCATCATTTGGATTTACAGTAAGCGCTTGAATTCTGTCATCATTTGCACCACCCGCTCGTGCAGACCAATCAAAAGTACCATCTGAAAGATATCGCACAATTAGGATATCCCAATTGCCCGAGCCGTAATACATTTGCCCATTTAGTTCTGCATGATAAAGAAAATTACCACCGAGTACCACACGGTTTTGTGAATCTACAACAATATTATTGAAATATACCCCGCATGAACTAATTCCAAAGGGACATGAAGGAGAACCCACGCTTCTCCCCCAAATCAAATTTCCATCTGTATCATATTTCAATAGTACACCAGCCCAAGTTCCTTGTGCAGTGGAAGTAAAATTGCTATTCCATGACTCAGTCCCTGTATTGTAACCGACCACATAGATATCGCCATTTTGGTCAAAAGCCATTTGGAATGATGACGCTAAACCGTTCCCTGTGGAAGTTTTTGCCCAATCCCACATACTCACAGAAGTGTTATATTTTGCAACAAAAAGCCTTGGGTCTTCACTCGGCTGCACACCACCTCCAAGAACTGTCGAACCAAATTCTGTAGTGTTTTGGAAATAGCCAGTGACATAAATATCCAAATTATCATCAACCAATAAATCCCAACCTACATCGACATCAAATCCACCATAACGCATCGCCCATTCCCAAGCACCAGTACTACCGTTTAAACGTGCAACATACCCATCATAGACCTGAGGCTCAAGAGTATAATTTGGACCAAAAGCAACTGTTCCGAGGATATAACCGCTGGCATATACATCATCATTTTTGTCAACATATAGACCGCGGCATTCGTCCCATGCAGTTGCTGTACCTGCAGTCGCCGCCCAAAGCCAGGTGCCATTTGAATCCATTTTTGCGACCAATATGTCACCCAAGCCTTCGGAATAAACTTGTATTGTGCCAAATAACGAATCAACAAATATTGAACCACATATTAGCACATTCCCTTGACTATCAAATGCCATTTCGTAAATTGTATCATCTCCTTCAGAACCGCCAGACGCAGCCCAAGCAGTGATGCTACTCCTACCAAGCCCAGTTGCAGAAAATGATGTTTCTTGAGCAGGATTGAGAATAAGGTCTGAGCGCCCATTACGGTATTGAATATCTTCCGCGTCCGGTTCACCCGAAATGGAGGGTTTTTGATCAACAAATTGCAAGCCCGTCATTGAAGAAGTCGAGAGTACGAACAAAATAACCAGTGATAAGGCCAGCAGTCTAGGGCGGTCGGACATAAATTGCGGTGTGAGGGCTCATTCATCAATCCACCCCTAAGGGGTGAATCTCAACATTATACAAATGGTGGCGAAATGACAACAGCCTCAACTAATTTTCGCGGACTTGCAACAACCAATACTTTGTCACCTTCCGATACGCCTTCAAGATAGGCCATGCCGATGCCAACTCTGCCTAAACTCGGAGAAGGGCCGCCAGAAGTGACATAGCCAATTACTTGACAATTTGAAGCATCAACGTCTTGGCAATATCGTGCAACTGCCTTGCCGGGGCGGGGTAATGGACCTTTTGCAATATACTTTATCCCCCACCATCGTGATGAATTATTTTCCTTGCTCAAGAGTACTGCAGACTTGCCCATAAAATCATGCTCTAAGTTGAGTCCAAAGGGAACATTTGTTTCCCAGGTATTTCTTGCTAAAAAATCACTTGGTATGTCACCTTCAGCAGAACCGAGTTTAGGCCACAAAAAGTCTTGCCCCGATAGTAAATATCCCTTTTCCAAGCGTAGAGTATCTCTGGCTCCAAGACCAACTGGAACTAATCCATGAGATGGATCACAGTTAATAATTGCCTGCCAAAGTACAGAGGCTTGATCATTTGGAATGAATATTTCTGCACCAGATTCACCAGTATATCCAGTTCCTTGAATCCACCCCGTGATTCCAAGATCATTCTCACGAATGGCTTGGCCCCTAAAGCGGCCAATGATATTATCCGGACCGAGAATATCAGCCAAAATCGCCGGTGCATTTGGACCTTGCAATGCGAGAATACTTGTTGCCGCAGACAAATTTTCTATTTTTACAGAACCATCTGAAGGCAAATATTCATGAAAATGATCCCACATGACCTCAACCATGCTTGCGTTTGGAACTCCTAATATGACTGGCTCCGAAGTTACAGTCCACTCATTGCACCCAGTTAGTTCTATTTCGGCATCATCGGTTACTGCAAAAATCATGTCATCAATAATATGCCCATTTTCATCGAGGAAATTTGTATATGCACATCTCCCATTACTAATTGCACTGACTTTCTGTGTGGCAAGAGATTCGAGCCAAGGCAATAATCCACTTCCTGAAAAGCGGAAAAACCCCATGTGAGATACATCAAAGAGACCTGCACCGGTGCGGCAAGCAATGTGCTCTTCAGTAATACTGCTATACCAAATTGGTAATTCAAAACCGTGGAAATCAACGATATTTGCACCCAGTGCGACATGATCATCAAAAAGTGCCGTTCTTACTGCCACGCCACTCATGTTTGAACCCGTCCTTGGCGTGTGTGTTCAGTCTTTCAAACCTCTTATTAGAATCTTGAAATAATCTTACTTCTGGGCAGGAAGAATTATTTTGCAACATTTGAACATATGTGTAATTGCATTGAAAATTTATCCAACGGTAATCATCAAGGAGTCCGAACCGCCCCCGTGTGCCATGAGCCACCCTGTGAATGAGCCCATCCTCGAATTTCTGCCAGGAAGTATTGAACGAAAGGAACTTCAAGAAGAATTAGACCGTCAATCAGCAGAAGTTATTGAGATTCCTTGCATTATCAATGGGGAGAAAATATTCACTGGAAATACTGTTATTCAAGTAATGCCACACAACCATAGTCATGTATTAGCAAATGTGCATTTAGCTGGAGAGGCCGAAGTAAAAGCGGCCTGTGCGAGTGCTGTTGCAGCGCAAGAAGAGTGGATTAACATTGGATTGGAAGCAAGGGCAGCAATTTTTGAAAAGGCGGCCAATTTATTAGCAGGGGAATGGAGAAAAGTGCTGAATGCAGCAACGATGCTCAACCAAAGCAAAACCGCATATCAGGCAGAAATTGATGCGGCATGCGAGTTAATTGACTTTTGGCGTTTTAATGCATATTACTCCCGCAACTTCCATGATGAATATCAACCATTAGTTAGTCCGACTGGCGTTGAGAATTCTACTGAAATTAGACCATTAGAGGGATTTGTTTTTGCAGTCACACCATTCAATTTCACCAGCATTGCAGGCAATTTACCAACTGCTCCAGCGTTGCTTGGCAATACCGCTATTTGGAAACCAAGCCGCAATAGTATTTTCTCCAATTGGAAATTGATGGAATTGTTAATTGAAGCCGGACTGCCTGCTGGAGTCATCAACTTCATTCCAGGTAAAGCATCTATGGTCTCAAGTATTGTTATGGCCGACCCAGACTTTGCCGGAGTTCACTTCACAGGTTCCACCAAAGTTTTTCAGGGGATCTGGTCTGATGTTGCAGCAGCATTACCGAAGATAAGGTCATATCCGCGAATAGTTGGAGAAACTGGAGGTAAAGATTTCATCGTAGCCCACTCGGATTGTGACCGCCAAGGATTACTAGTGGCATTACTTAGAGGGGCATTTGAATTTCAGGGCCAGAAGTGTAGTGCAGCAAGTAGAGCATATGTCCCAACAAGTGTTTGGAACGCAATAAAGGACGACTATGTGACAGAGGTAGGAAAAATAACCATGGGCGACCCTCGCGACTTTACAAACTTCATGACTGCAGTAATTGATGAAAAATCATTTGCTAATATTACTGGATACATTGACAGGGCACATAAATCACCGAGTTGTGAAATCATTACTGGAGGGGGGTATGATGGTTCCAAAGGATGGTTTATTGAGCCTACGACAATTGTCACTACCGATGCAAAATATGAGAGTATGTGTGAGGAAATATTTGGCCCAGTAATGTCAATTTACATATACCAAGATGAAGACTTTGATGCGACATTGAAACTGTGTGATGAATCTTCACCGTATGCACTTACCGGGTCAATATTCTCAAGTTCAGAGGAAAATATCCAAACTGCCTTTGATGCACTGCGCTTTGCTGCGGGGAATTTTTACATTAACGATAAACCAACAGGTGCAGTAGTAGCACAACAGCCTTTTGGAGGAGCAAGAGCCTCTGGAACAAACGACAAGGCAGGTAGCCCACTCAACCTCCTTCGGTGGATTTCACCCCGTTCAGTCAAGAGAACTTTAGACACACCGCAGGATTGGAGATATGGATTCTTACAACCTGATGAGTGATATTGCAAACCCAATTTCTATCACGAATGCTGCTTTACTGTTAATGCACGTTATTATTGCGGATTTGGGAATGTGAATGGGCACAACGGCTGATTAGGATGAAACATTAGCAAATTCAAAAACCGAAGAAACGAGCAAGGAAGCCTCTCTTTTTTTCACCGCCAAACTCTATCCTTAGAAATTCATGAAGGTCATCGAAGCCACCAATAAATTGTGGCGTTTCACCTCTTGTGTCAAATACCGCTGGAACCGTTCTTTGTCCTGTCATTTGAATGACCTCCATCTGGAGTTTCTGATTTTTTCGAACATCATGAGACTTCCAAGATAGTTTTGACTGACTCAATAAATTCTTTGCCTTGTGGCAAAAGGGACAGGTGCTTGTTGCAAAAAGAACAAAGTCAACCTTGTCCTTTTGCAGGAGTATATTCACTCGCCCACTCATCTCACTCAACCTCTTGCCGAAGGCTCTATCTTCTATCCCTTTCGCATACTGCTCTTGAGAATTATTGATTAGAAAGTAATGCAAATGATATTAATCGGCGGCGATTAACTCGTCTCCTATTCGCACAATTTCAGAAACTAATTTGTCTAATACTTCAAGGGAGACTCCGGGATTAGCAATAACTGGGCGTAGTATAACATCCTCAGCAATATTTGAGCGGCTGATTAAAAACTGCTTTGTTGCACTCAATTCATCTCGCAACTTACTATTTAGGAGATTTAAATCAATCTCTGAATTCCTCTCACTTGAACTAGGATTGTAGCGGAAGCAAACATTTGCCCACATGCGGGTTGACATTAATTCAAGGCTTGGCTCATCTACTACTAATTTCTCAAGATATTCAGCCAATTCCACATAGCCATCTACTAATTTGGCCCAACCTGCATCGCCCTTTTCCTTCCATGCCAACCATAATTTAAGCGCATCAATTCTTCTTCCACATTGTAATGACATGTGCCCAAGATCCAAATCCTCAGTATTGGAATGAAATAGGTAATGAGCAGCCCTAGTATGATTACAAGTTTGTCTCAGAATCCGTGGGTTCTTGATAATAAATGCGGAGCAGATAAGTGGCACACCCATCATTTTATGTGCATCCCAACATATTGAGTCGGCCAATTCAACACCTCTCATCAATTCTGCATGAGTGTTTGAAAAAAGACAGGCGCCTCCCCATGCAGCATCCACATGAAGCCAAATTCCATTCCGATTCGCTATTTCTGCGATTTCCGCAATGGGGTCAAATGCACCCCTAACTGTTGTTCCAGATGTCGCAATAATGCAAAGAGGAGTTTTTCCTTCGGTCAAGGTAATCTCAATTTCTTCCTCCAGACGGTTGCAATTCATCCGCCCATCCTCATCGGTGGATACTTTGACCACATTATCATGGCCAATTCCAATCACATTAGCAGCCATTAATGCGGAATAGTGAGATTCCGCGGAAACATACATGACCAAATTTCTACCATCAACTCCTGTTTTCATTCCAATAGGATAATGCGAATGGCGAGCACAAAGCAACCCAAGCATATTACCATTTGATCCTCCTGTAGTCAAAACCCCATTTCCATCACTGAAACCAATAATTTCAGACATTCGGGAAATTATTTCTTGCTCTACCAAAGTGGCAATAGGGGCGAGTTGAAAGGTATACATTGACGATTGAGCCACGGCTGAAATTACTTCACCCGCAAATGCTGATGCTGAAAAACCACCCCAAAGTGGATTCATGAAATTGGAGTGGTGAGTCCTAACACTATGGAGAAGAAAATCATCAATACCTTCCAAAGCGCCCTCTAATCCTTCACCTTCTAGAGGTAGGCTTAGACGAACTTGACGGCGAATGTCAGAAGGCGTTTCGTCAAGATGAACCTCTGAGCCATCTGCCTCTTTGAGCCATGATTTTACGCGGACAAAGACCGAATTGAGAAAAACTTCTACCTCGTCTTCACCAGTCATAGATGCAAGGGGGAGGGAGGGGGTTCAACAAACTTCCCCAGCAATAACGTGCTGATTGGCCAATTGAAGAACTTCGGCAAATACCGAATAGTAGAGGGTGTCTTACAACCAATGCATCTTGCATCAAAGCAGAGGCAAGTTGAATAACTTCCACCCACAGGGCCTTTCATGCTAGGAGATGGCGGTACTGACTGGATGACAAGATTGCAAATGTTGGTTGCAAAAAAATTACTCGCAACCGACTGGTCACAATCTGAAACGGCAAAAATATTGGGCACAACGCAAAGTACAATCTCGCGTCTAGTATCAAGGCAATTGCCTTCACTTCCGGGAAGTGCCGACGAGGCGGTAATTGATGGGTGGGCCAATGAACTTGCACAAGCATTGATTCAGTTGGGCCCAAAAACTAAGGTGATTAGGCAACGGTTTGTCACCGAATTTCAACTGAGTGGAAACCAAATTATTCGCTTTGATTCAACATTAACTGGCACAGACCTTGATAAGGGGCAAATGAGAACTGCTCTATTAAGAAGATTGGACTGGGCGAGTAGCAGAATAATGGCCGAAACTATTCAGCCATATTTGCCAGAGGTGGGGATGAATATTGCCGCTTGCACAGAAAACCCAGATGGGAAAAACGATGTTTGCGCGTTTCCAGGCCGGTTTGTTTTCATCAATGGCAAACTTAAGCCAATTGAGGCTGCTTCTTTTGGAACTAGTAATCATTTAGCAGGAGTATTACTTCGTGCGAGGGAAATTGACCGCGATAAGGGCTCAATCCTAAATTTGCGCCCCCCTCTGGCTAGTAAGGGAGATGGTGTTGATACTAGTTCCATTCGCAGTGCCTGTTCTCAATTAAACTGGACTCTTGTTGAAGCACCGCGTGGTGAAATATCTGGCACTCCCGAATTTTGTGACATGCTTCTTGATACTGGTGGATTTGGATGGGAACCAACAATGTACCTCTTAGCCAATAATCCTCTTGAATTAGTGGATAATACTCATAAATTTATTTCTGCATTAAAGGCGGTGGATCCGTGAGACAGATTTGTTCTGCAGCATTTCTAATTTTGTGTATGCTATCAACACCCCTCTCAGGTTGTATTGAAGGACCGTGGAATTCCAATTTGCAAAGGGCTGAAAAAGACAATGGAGGCGATACACTCAGAATTCTCACATATGACATTATGGCACTCTCTGATGAAATGATTAGTGCTTATACAAACCAAACTGGTATTTCTGTGGAGTTCATTCGAGCAAATGATGCAGGTGGAGTATTGGAAACTGCTATTCTAAACAAAGCCAACCCCCAATACGATTTGATTATCGGCATCGATAATTCTTTTTTAGGTGATGCCTTGGCCTTTTCTTTGTTTAAAGCAAATGATGTAAACGTCGAAAATATTTCGCAAAAAGCACTTTCCTCACATGATGGTTCGTACGCTGTGCCTTATGACATGGGAAGCATTTGCATCAATTATGACACCTCATTTGTAGATGGGGAAAATGTCACTACTCCTACGAGTCTGTGGGATTTTACTGAATCGGAATGGGAGGGAAGGGTTGCAGTTCAAAATCCACGTACTTCAAGCCCAGGCAGAAGTTTCCTTATTGCAACAACACAATACTTTGCAGAAGATGCAGATGAAAGTACAGACTATACTGATTGGTGGGCAGCAATGTCTGCTAATGACGTAATAGTAAGTAGTGGTTGGACTGAGGCTTATGAGACTCATTATTCGGGTGGATATGGACCATGGATGGACGGCTATATTGGTGATGCTCAGGCCGTGGTTTCGTATTGCCATAGCCCTGGCGTAGAAGCATGGTATGGGGATAATTGGACTCAATCTGCTGCATTAAACCTATCTGGCGCTTCGTTTCTACAAATTGAATACGCTGCAATACCTAATGGTGCAGGAGATATTAGTCAGGCAAAGTCATTTATTGAATATTTGATATCCCCTGAGGTAAATTCACAAATGCCCACTCAAAATTTCATGTACAGTGTATTGGATGGGTATTCTCTTCCTGAAGAAAATGGATACCGTCATCATTCTGTAAGCCCTATTGATATACAAATTAGTTCGGAAGATATTGAATCACATATCGATGAGTGGCTTAACAACTGGGATGCTGCAATTTGAAAGAGGTGAGATTAATGCGAAAAGGAGCCCTATTGCTCCATGTGGCACCCACATTACTATTTTCAGTTCTAGTTTTTTTCCCACTTTATCTCGGCTTTACGAGATTAATTACAGTTGCAGAGTTGAGCCCATTCGCCGCCATTTGGCAAATTGATTCTAGACCATCTGGTACAGGAGCAATTGCTTTTACTTTTATTGAAGCCAGTATTTCTACAATTATCACAATTCTACTGGGCATCCCGATTGCTTGGACTCTTGCCCGAGATAATTGGCCGGGGCGCATTTACCTTAGAGCCATCTTCACAATGCCCTTCGTAATGCCTTCAATTATTGCTGCAGTTGGTTTTTTAGCATTAATTGGAACCGATGGACCTTTGTATCCTCTTGGTATTGATTTGCGACAACAAAACGGAATTATTGGCGAGATTTCTGATGCAACCGGTTGGGAAAACCCTGGGCATTTCATTGCACTAATTGCTGCGCACATTTGGTTCAACCTCGCCCTCACAATACGCTTCCTAGAACCACCATTGTCAAATCTCAACCCGAATATTGAGGAGAGTATTAAATTATTACCAGGAGGAAATAATATTTTTTCACGCATGAAAAACCTTTGGCTGCCGTTATTATCGCCTAATATTGCAGCAGCAAGCGTAATGACATTTATTTTTAGTTTCACAAGTTTCGCATTGGTAAGATGGTTAACCCCTTCATCCTACACACTAGAGCGGTTAATGGCCGAGCATGGAGGTGCAGCAGGGATTCCAGATTACGGCATGGGTGATGCACAGATTGTATTAGGTAGTGCCACTATTCAATTAATCACAATAATGATTTCATTGATCTTGCTAAATTGGTTGCAAAAAAGAAACAGCACCGCAGTGCCTTTTGCCTTATCAAAGGGACAAAATAGACAAAAACCGTTTAGAGAAATGAGTTTTACTTCCATTCTCAAAACCTTTTACTTTATTTCAATCTTGATTTTTGTTATGGCACCCCTGATTGCAGTATTCCGCTCATCATTTCGGATTCGAGTTCGCACAGGGGATGTAGGCTTCACGCAACAATGGACCCTTGAAGGTTGGAACTCACTTAGCACTCTCTCTTGGAATCAAACAACTATCACTGAGGCCCTATTCAACTCACTCGGATATGCTGCATTAACTCTATTAATAGCAGTGCCATTGGGAATAATTTTTGCCCACAATATTCATTTGAGCGATGAATTAGCAACAAATGCAAGAACGAGGGGGAAAAGGTTTTTTTGGAAATACTGGGCAAGAGGAAACGATTTACTAGTGATGTTTCCATTAGCCATTTCCGCAGTGCTAATTGGTCTGGGAGTTAGTTTAGGTCTCCTCAACACATGGCCGAGTTTGTCACAGAAGTGGTGGTTCCCTGCAATAGGACACATACTCATTGCAACTCCCTTTGTCGTTCGTTCCATTCTTCCCGCAATAAGAAGCCTAAATCCTGATTATTCAAAAGCAGCAGCACTACTTGGGCTGGGACCCATTGAAAGAATGTTCAAAATTACATTACCCTTACTCAGCGGACCAATTGTTGTCGCATCAAGTCTTGCACTTGCAATATCCCTTGGTGAATTTGGCGCAACATGGGTTGTGTTGAGAAATGGTGCCTCATCTACATTACCCGTTCATATTGATGCCTTGTTTTCCAAACCGGGATTTGACCCCTTGGTTACCCCTACTGCTATGGCAGGCGCATCTGTACTAATGGCAATTACATTAATTCTCTATGTAATGGTTGAAAAATATCGCCCCGATGGGGCCGGTGGTGAATTCTGATGAGTAATAAAATAATTCTTGAAATTGAAAATATCCGAAAATCCTATTTAGATAATAATGTGCTTAATGACTATTGTTTGAAGGTGAATGAAGGCGAAATAATTGCTCTCCTTGGCCCCTCGGGATGTGGAAAAACTACTCTACTAAGATGCCTTTGTGGCTTTGAGGAAATTGATTCAGGCTACATAAAATTGACCGGCAAAGACTGCGCAAATATTCCTCCTGAGTCACGAGATGTTGGAATGGTTTTTCAGTCCAACACACTTTTCCCTCACAAAAATGTTCAAGGGAATTTGCTTTTAGGCATAAGTAAAAACAAAAATAATAATGCAAATGAAAGACTTGAACTGGCGAGCAATATTCTAACTGAAATTGGTTTAGAGGGATTTGAGAAACGCGATGTTGCTAGTCTTTCGGGAGGTGAAGCGAGGCGAGTTGAGTTAGCACGAACACTTCTTTCCGAGCCGAAAATCATACTGCTTGATGAACCTTTTAGTGCACTAAATAAAGATCTTAAGAATAAATTAATCCGCGATACTAGAGACCTTCTAAAGATAAAGAACATCACTGCAATATTGGTAACTCACGACCTCGAAGAAGCGGAATTATTTGCGGATAGAATTGTCCAAATGAGCAAATCATAGGGAATAGAAAGCCCCACGCAAAGCCCATTCAAGCAACAATTACATTTGATGCGTATTCGGATAGACCCATTGAACACATCAGATTGCGATTTGTTGAAACACTAAATGCGTTTCGTTGCCTGTAGTATTGATTGCCTTTCCAGATGGTAATTTGACAAATTATGTTTATAGTTGAATGAAAAAACCTCTATTTTCAGCCTAACCTTTTTTTGAAAAGGTAGGGATTAATGCAAACTTTGGCGATATGGGCCGCCTACAATTGCTTTCCACACATTGGGCATGCAGACCAAGTATTTTGAAGAACTTGCCCACAATTACAAATTTGCACTGTTGCCTGAGGGATTATTGTGCCGGTTTCTGTAGTAGAGGGTGTTGCAACTGAAGTTTGCCCAGGTTGATCGGCTTGCTTCTGTGTACTTTGATTATCAAGGAAAGTTTGCATTACTTCGGGCGTGAGTGCGCCTTTTTCAGCGGCTAATGCCATCATTTGAGTTTGAACCTCATCTGTATGTTGTTGACGTTTTAAGTTTGAGTCAGAATGCTGAGACATCCGTGCTCGCTTTGCTTCTTGAACTTGAGCAAACAAATCCATTGCTTGTTTTGTTTTGTGCTGACGATCATCCTTATTCATCTCATGCCGTTGACGTTCAACCTTTAACTCGGCTTCCCATCGTATTTCCTCAGCACGTAATTCTTTCAATTCGGCTTCAACTTCAACCGCAACTTGACCTCGCGCACGAGCTTGTGCTTGAGAATATTCAACTTCAATTCGCCGGAGCATAACCAACTCATGGCGCTCAAGTGCTGCGATTTCAGCATCTGCCATGACTTGTCCCTGCTCAGTTTTCGCAGCCATTTTGGCACGAAGTTTTTCAACCCGTTCAAGATCTGTAGGATCGGTTGAACAAAATGATTTCAGTAATGTAACACCCCATAATTGGCAGACATTTCGCATTTCAACCTCCGTGCGCATTTCAAAATTCTCTTGAAAAGAAGGGGAACGAAGTGCACTAACATCAGTGGTTGTTGAAAGAAGCGAATGAACAACTCTTGTGTCAAACTCTCGCTGTAATTGTGAGGATAACCAACTACGCGTGATCTCTCGCGGCCCATTTGTAAACAGATTGAGTAACTTGGGCAAATGGTCTCGTTGAAATTGGATGCGAAGTGAAGCAACTCCTTTGACTTCTTCACCATTTGCTAATTGCCCAATCATTGCGAGATTAAGTGTAACTGGACCAGTAATTGCAAAAAGCAACTTATTATCGATTTTTCCTAAACCCATTGAATTTGCCAGCCAACTGCCAAATCCCCCAACTTGATTTTTCATAACTGTCTCGGTAATAATATCTCTAATTTTTCCATCTTGAATGATTGCACAAGCCTCATTTGGTTTTAGAACAATATCTTTGCTTTTCCAAGAAATAATGCGGTCCTTATCAATCAATCTTGCCACTACATCGGGGCTATCTCTCCATCTGTGTTGAGTCATGATTTCACGTCCTTTTCATTCCTTTCAATATACTTGACCTTGCATTGAAAAATCCCCTGCAACTTGTAATCATTTGCTGACATTGCCTTGCATATTTTATTACATCTACTTTATCCGAACCACCCGAATGGGCATGCTCACAACTATTTGCAATGTTAACGCTTTTTGTCACCATTTCAATCACATCATGGTCATGCTTTATTAATTTCTTCAAATCCGATTTTGATATACTTTTGTGAGTAGAAAAGAACGGATGGTCGTGCCCGGTTTCGGCTTTATCCAATTCATTTCGAAATTGGTCAATTTCTTCCATAGCCTGCTTACAAGAGCGCGTAATATCCAAGTTGCCATCGCGATAGGATTGATCATGAACATTTTCCAAATGGACTTGTGCACGACCAGCAGCGCGAATAATTTCATGCCTCACTGCCAAATCTGTTTCACGTCGTTTATCCTTGGTATAACCGCTATATCCAGAGATTACTAATTGAATCCCGCGCACATACGGCAAAGCATCTGTCGGCAGTCCAATCATAGTTATCCCATAACCTTCTGTGCCCTACTACATATTAGTGCTTTTGTTACGATGTTAGAAAAGATTAAACAAATCAATGACTATTGAAAAAATATGCAACTGTATTAAACCAATAGCATTTCCGATAAATATGGGCAATATACACAAGTTGTTGCTCACTTGGCCATGTTGGAAACCAATTTGGCGAAAAAGAGAAAAATGGAACGGTTGGTTTTTGCCCCTTGCAATAATCAGTTCAATTTGTATTTTTATTGGCATTCCTTATTCGGCAATTAATCAACTAATGAATGAGAGAGATACCTCTTTTTTTGACTTGACAACACCTTTAGACACTTCAATACCCTTTGTCGCTTGGATGATTATTCCGTATTCATTCCTATATATCTTCTATCCGGCTGGCTCTTTTCTCGCACCGAGAACTGACAGAGGGGGGAGGGAGGTAATAGCGCTCCTCCAGTGTCTCCTGCTGGCGAGTTGGGCTACTTTCATGATATTCATTATATTCCCTACCGAGATTACTTTGCGCCAGCAAATTCCACTTGACATTAGGATGGGAGAGGGCGTCTGGGGATGGGTATACGGCAGTTCTTTGCACAGAGTGGATTATCCATGGAATGCATGGCCAAGCCTTCACATTATACATAGTGTTCTAATAGGTTTGACAATAGAATATTGGTGGAAACAGAGGGGGCATCAGGTAGAACCAATACAGCAAGACTCCCCCTCTGGATTAAGTGAAAAGGCCGTATTCATTAGAATAACTTTGCTGAGATTCATGTGGGTGTTGCTGGCTCTATCAACTCTATTCACCAAACAACACTATATCTTTGATTTTATCACTGGACTAGCAGTTGGCCTATTGGCTTGGAATTATTTATTGAAGCCAAGTTTGCATTGGGCCGCAACAATTGAGGCCAGTGAATACACTGCAAAATGGGACGATAATTAGCATTTCCGCACCAACAATTTACGGCAACGTGTTTATTCTCAAAGATTATCTTAGAAACTGAACAACTTTGGATTTGTCAGGAATAGTATCAGCCCAAAACCAGCAAACATCATCATCCATGAGCCTATCATCTTGATTGTACCTGTAGAGCGGCGTAAGAAATCAACCATCATATTTCTTCCGAGTCCTACGAAAACGGTCACTAATACCATCATTACCATTAGGCCAAACATTAGAGAACCAAGGCCAATCATTACTGCATTTCCACCAAGAGTTGACCACCAAACAATAGACGGAAGTACGGCTGCAGCAGTGCAATCAATACTTGCTGCTGCGTATCCAAGTCCGTATAGATACATGTTTCTTCGTGGAGTAAATACCTCATCTGTTTCAGTTGTAGAGTATTTATCAACAATTTTTTGCACCCAACCCATGAAATGAGCAGTTCCTCCAGTCAGCATGAAAAAACCGAGGACTAGTAATAATATAGCGATCCCTAAAGCCAAATAATGTATCAAGCCAGACCTGGCAAATGCATCACCCATTATCAATGCAATAATTCCTATGAACAGGAAAAAAGTCCACATTCCTAACCCAGACATCAAGCCTATAGTGACGGAATTAGGCATAGGCTTTTTTATTTTCCCGGATTCTAACAACTCATCCTCGCGTGCCCCGAGAGAAATATAATATGAAATGAAACCGGGGAGAACTGGAAATGCACAAGGTGAAAAATAAACTAATATTGACAACATGAGGCCGAAAAATAGCACCCCTGTCATGTTATTTTCAGTAGCTTTTACCCCTATGCGAATGTCCTCACCCTTTCCGTCCATCGCAGTAGTAATAGCAGAATCAAAATCTCCCCAATCACCCACACCACCCAATTTGATATTCAAGGCATAACCTTCGTCATCAATGACCATTAATACAGGGATTGCAATAATTCCGTATCTCTCTCTCATATCCGCCCTTTCATCACTTGTAGCATTGACAATAACCGCTTCAGTACTTGCTAATCCCGTTGGATAGTGAGGTACATGATATTCATTATCACTGGTATTAAGATATCCTAGAGTTTCAGCAGCATCACCTCGATACCATGAGCCAACTCCAATAATCAACAATTCATGTTCTGAATCTCGGGATTGCCATTCGTCCATGTTTGCCTCAAGATGCTCTTGGGCAACATGACAGGCACTACAATCATGCGCCATGAAATCAAGAACAATTACTTTGCCGCGATGTTCAGATAATCTAAACCATCCGGTTTCATTAGTAACATTATCCTCAATCCCAGTTCGATTAACTGTTTGTAATTCAAAATCAGCAACTGGTTTGATATCATCTGATGTTTGGAAGGATGATGAAAGATTCGTTACGCCTAATGCAGAATAGGCAATAATACTGAATAGCACGACTGAAATAGCGAAAGCCTTCCAAGTTTGTTTTTCCTTGAAAATTGTGAAATCCATGCCGAATCTTTGCCCAAATGACATGTCAACCATCCTTGGCGGAGAGGGCAAAGGTATTGAATCTCACTCAAACTTGCCCAAGCCCTTCAATTAGTAGGGGCCAATAAAGTAAAGTATCAAGGCGCTTTCCGCAAATGATGTATCCTCAATTGAAACCCGTATTGACCCTAGCAATCCTCTCATTAATGGTGTTTTCTTCTTTCGCCGGACAAGTTGGTGAAGCACCATATGTTGAAAATGAAGAAAATATCCTAACTGAAACTGAAAGGCCTGTTGTCAAGCAACAAGATGTCGGTGCGCGCTCAATAAACCAACTCGGTTGGGAATGGGCGACTAAAGATCAAAATGCAGGATTTGCCTATTCAAGGGCTCTATCAGTTGATGCGGCAGGCAATAGTTTTGTTGCAGGAATCTTTTCAGGAGGTAGTTTAACTCTTGGCAATACCATGTTGTATAATCAAGGAGGATATGATATTTATTTTGGTGAACTGGATTATTTAGGGAACTGGAAATGGGGCATCAGTTTTGGCGGAACTGGTGATGACTTCATTGAGGACATGGTACTTGATTCAAATAATGTGATTACCCTTGTTGGCTCAACAAATTCCACCTCAGTTTCAGCGGGAAGCACAACAATTGCAAATACCGGCGGCTTTGATGGTTTTATTGCAAATTATCAAAACTCAAGTGGGGGCTGGCAATCTCTTGTAACTGTTACCGGAGATGGAAATGAAAACGTCACTGGAGTTGATGTGAATTCATCGGGAGGATTAGTATTATCAGGTTGGTTTGATGGCTCCTTTGCCCAAGTTGGATTACAAAACTTTACTTCAAACGGCGGTGAAGATATGTTCTTTGCCGGCATTTCAAATAGCGGAGTTTGGTCATGGTCTACTCATTATGGCAATAGTGGCGATGAAAGAGCAAACGATATTGTATGGGGCCCAAATAATAAATTTGTTGCTGTTGGAGAATTTGATAGTGCTTCACTTCAATTTAATTCATCTACAGTATCTCATGGAGGAGGTACTGGTAAGGATAGCATAGTATTACGCTCTACAGATCAGGCAGTAGAATGGGTGAGAAAGCCAATTTACACTAAAGAGGACAAGGCAACTCACATCACTATTGACAGCATTGGAAATACTTTTGTTGGCGGGAAATACACTACTGGCAATTCAATGACATGGGGGGCAGTTACCGCTGGATGCTATGGAGGTTCATTCGGTTTTTATGTAACAAAAATTTCAACGGCTGGAACTGTTGGCTGGGCGCAATATTACTGCACAACATACAATAATGGAAATTCTAACTATCATGCTGAATTAACAAGCCTAAATTTGTCCGGCTCTACTCTATTAGTCGGGAGTGAAAACACATACTCTATTAGGTCATACGGTTCTAATTATTGGAGCAGTTGTGGAAATTCAAACTACAATTACATGAGTACAACAATTCTCAGACTTTCCGCTAGTACGGCAAATTATAATGATTGTTTTACGGCATATGATACATCTGTCAGAGGGGCAGTATACCAACAACAGTCCAGCAAAATGATTACTATCCTTGACCGTCATGGTAAATCTTCATCCACAAATGCATATGCGGACCTTATTACCGACTCACCAGCGGTAATGATAGTAAATTCATCCAGCAATGGATATAATCAACAGTGGCAAACTAGTATTGGAGGTGCCGGAAAAGATGTGGTTTTTGGACTTGATGTTTCCGCAACATCTGGCGTAACGACTGTAGGAGGAATGATGCAAAGCCATTCATTAAGAATGGGAAACCACATATTACATGGTGGCGATAATCCAGAAGGAGAAGGAGGTGCTTATTTTATTTCGAGGACTGATTCTAATGGTAATTGGCTTAGTGGAGGAACTGCGCCATTTGCAAAAAAATGGACTAATTCAAATAATGTTGATTGGTATCAGGGAGATCTGGATGTGGCGCCAAATGGCACTGTATATATGGTTGGAATATACGACCAATGGATTCAGTTTGGCTCAACTAAACTTACCGAGACATATACATATCAAACTTTTTTGGCAATTTGGGATCCACTAATTGGATGGACTCATGCTGAAAATCTCCCTCTTCAATACGACTCTAAACCGCAAATAGCAGTAGATTCAAACGGTAGCGTTTTTGTCACAGGTTCTTGCTATTCCTATGGCACATTTGGGGCTTTAAATACCGGTTATGGGGTGCGTTCATGTATTGCTAAGCGAAGCACAAGCGGATGGGATTGGGTGCATAAAAGCGGAAATTCAAATTGTCAAATATTGGCGTTGGAAGCACATCCTAATTATGGTGCTATTTTTGGAGGAAAGAGTGGATGTAGTTTTTACGGCACGTCATCTTCGTCTTCCGTATTTAGCTATGGAGGATTAATTCAAGTATTGGATAATGGAACATATGTCAACACATGGCCAATTGATAGCAGCGGTTATCAATATTTCAACCCCAAATCTATTGCAATTAGTAATCAAGGTGATGTATATGTAGGTGGCTATTTCACTCAAGGAGTCACTTTTAACTCAAATATTGGCATCCAAAGTGGTGGATACCAAGATGGCTTTTTAGCCAAGGCTAATTCAACAGGTTCTTGGAAATGGGCAATATCACTTGGAGGAAATAGCGAAGATGAAATAATCGATATTGCCTTGTTGGCAAATAATACGATTGGAGTTAGCGGGATGAAGACTGGAACGATAAGTGTCGGGTTGAACACCTTGGCATCAAATGGCCGTGCTTTCGTTGCTGTTGCAACATCAGCCGGAGGGTGGGCTTGGGCCTCACATTTACACAATGTTGGACAAAATCCAGGTTATTCATATGCCCGTGCAATTGCATCTGCTGCAAATGGAACTCTTGTTGTGGCTGGAGAAATTAGTGAAACTACATCTGCCGGATTAAGTACGCTAACAACATCCCGTGGAGTCGATATTTTTATTGCAAAAATGAGTGCAGACCAAGATGGTGATGAAATCACAGATAATTTGGATAATTGTCCGAGCATATACAATAACAATCAAGCAGACCTTGATACGGACGGCACAGGAGATTTATGTGATCCAGATGATGATGGAGACTTAATATTGGATTCCAATGATTCTTGCCCTTATGGCGAAATTGGATGGCAAAGTGGAGCACTGACCGACCACGATAGTGATGGATGCCAAGATAGTAGCGAGGATACTGATGATGACAATGATGGGTTGGAAGACAGTAACGATCAATGCCCAATTGGCTCAACTGGCTGGATAAGTTCAGCCTCAACTGATCACGACGCTGATGGTTGTCAGGATTCGGGTGAAGACCTTGACGACGATGCGGATTCAGTCCTTGATTCACTTGACATGTGTCCTCTCGGCGAAATTGGATGGCAAAGTTCAGCCGCAACAGATAGAGATGGAGATGGCTGTCGTGACTCCGGAGAAGACAATGATGACGATGGAGATTCTATCCTTGATGTTGATGATGCTTGTGCCGCTGGCGTGCTAAATTGGACATCCGGAAGTGCAAGTGATAACGATGGAGATGGATGTCAGGACATTAGCGAAGACGATAATGATGATGATGATGATTTCTTGGACCAAGATGATTATTGTGCTAGCGGAGTAATTCGTTGGCCCTCAGGTGCAGTTACCGACTATGATGGAGACGGTTGTAGAGATATTGATGAAGACTTGGACGATGATAACGATGGAGTATTAGATGTAAATGATAATTGTCCAAGGAGTCCACTCGGATGGAGGACAAACCCAAGCGTTGACTTTGACGAGGATGGTTGTCATGACTTCAATGAGGATTGGGACGATGATGGTGACGGAGTAAATGACTTAATTGACCTCTGTCAAATAACCCCTTCGAACTCTGTTGTTGATGAAACAGGGTGCGCTGAGGGAGATATCCAAACCGTTGGCTCAGTTGGTGGGGATTCGGGAAATTCAACAACCGTAGTTAACGAAAATCACTATCATAATAACACCACATGGGTAAACAATACCTTTGTCAATAATACCGACCAATTCAATAACCAATCTTACACCAATAATAGTTTCCTTAATGAGTCATGGGAGAATCAAACCTTTATTGATAACGATTTCCTCAACACAACAAATCTCAATACCTCCGTATTGAACCAAAATATTACTAATACAACTGTCAATCAAACCAGCCCTGACAACTCAACTGCAAAATTGGATGAACAAATCGAAGGCGGAGGGGAAATGGATTGGGTATTGATGGGAGCAGGAATATTTATTGTCATATTGATTTCAATTGTAGTTTTGCAAATGCAACGGCAAGAGAAGGATATTGATTGGCAGGATGAAGAGCAGTTTGCCCAGAGCGAATTTGAACGGAAAAAACCACCGGAATCCGATTTCGGTGGTGACTCTCCATCGGCCCTACCCCCCTCAACTCCGCCTTCAGTACCACCAACTTCACAAACTACTGAACAAAAAGATGGGGAGCCTGCAAAGGAAGAAGGTATCATTGATGCTTCTAATCAGAGCGAAAAGATAAACAGTGATTCAAATTCCATGGACAATGAAATAGACCAAAGCCCTCCCTACGAATTACGAGGCACCAAAGATGACTCCGGTTATGAATGGGTGCAATGGCCAGAAAATTCTGGAAAAAATTATTTCCGTTCCGGAGATGAAAAGTGGCAAGTTTGGCAGCAATAGAATATCATTTGGGCCGATGGGTATTGAGCCAAGTTAATCCAACCTCCAAACGCTCGTGCGTGGGATGAACTTCAACCGCAGCAATTGCCACTGAAACAGTTTCTGCTATTTCCTCGGCCAAAAATAAAGGCAATTCAATTCGTAAATTCTTCGCATCCCAATGCAACCAAGATTTGTCAATCTCGTAATATTCTGCTATTTCTGCAATATCATCCTGTGCATGTTCAGGAGGACAGTATAATGCTCCAAACCACAAAGTATCATCCTCGGTTAGAACTTCATATGGCCGCATAGACATTTCTGCCCGCCGGCGAAAGCGTGACCTTAACTGACCTGCATCCTTGAATTTGGCTGTGCAGAACTTTAAATGAAAACCAAAGGGTAAATGGATTGCATTATCTATGTTATCTGGCAAGCCCCGCAAGGCATTATTTACTCGCTTTTTTAGGGCGATGGCAAGTTCCGCACTTCCCGCAGCACCTGCAGTAATCTCCATGGACAGATTGTACCCTCTAATTTCCATATTTTCCTGATTACCAGTAGTGATTTCAAGTTCATTGAGATTTAGAAATTGAATTGGGGCGCTGCGTAATTCCTCAATAAGAGCAAATAATTCAACCTCTTTGTCCGGCTCTGCAGGTATTTCCACTCCAACGAAAAGTCCGGCTTCTGTGCATGCTTGCATTGTTCCAATATATTTTTCCATCTTTAGATCAAGCAAGTGAAAACGAATTTCATCTAAACCAGCCTCCGCTAATCTTGAGGCATGGCGTGGATCAAAGGGTAAACTTGTATACATGTGGATGTGATGGTCAGGGCCAAATTCTGACTTCAAAATGCGGCAAGCATCAAGTGTCCTTTCGAGAGCCATCATCGGGTCTCCTCCAGTGATTCCAGTACCGGTTGCCCGCATTGCTCTTGCTTCTTCAACAACCTCGCTCATTTGAGTGCAGGGGCGCTCATTTGCATACATGATATCAATTTCGCGACGGTTCTCTGAAAGCGGGCAGTAATCACACTTCCAATGGCACTCACCCGTCACAAAAAGTACTAACTTGCTACCCTTTTGACACTGAACACAACCCTCGGCTTCGCCTCTTTCTGGGGGGAATACACTTGACGCCATCGGCAGTACTTGGTCCATCTTGCTCAATCGGTGGGTGGGGGCATCCCCGTCATTGCTTTTTTGCAGGAGCCAGCGATGAAAACGGTAATCTGAAGTCAATTCGGGATGAAATGTAAGAGCCATTTTATTCCCCTCTAATACTCCGACTACTTCGTCGCCATTTGTAGCAATTACGCTAACATTTTCACCTATTTGACCAAAGCGCGGTGCACGAATAAATATTGCCGGGAAAATATGTTCATCATGTGATTCAATCAAACTGCTGGATACAATTAATGGACGATGATTGAGAGAGGTCTCACCAATAATATTCTGGAATGAATTATCCAATGGCGTAATAGGTAGCGTCATCTCGTTTGACAATTCTTTTTCCACTTCAAATGTCAAACCACTGATTTGAACATCGGCTTGGAAGGATTCCTTTTGCCGACCATATGAGTTTCTACTTATTACTGCATCAACAATGCACTCTGTTTCTTCACCAAGTTGGCACATTAGAATTGCTCCGGCACAAGTGCCCAAAACAGGCGAATGTGGATTATCTTTCATCCACTCAAAGAGTGCAGGATAGAGCCGTTCAGATTTACTAGCAATTCGCATTGCCGTTGTTTCACCACCAGGTAAAATAAGGCAATCAATACCATCTTTCAAATCACTTGCAGTCCTTAATGAAATGACTTTAATATTTAGATCAAGTTGCTTTGATGCAGCAATAATTGCCTGAGCATGTTCGTGTCGGGCGCCCTGTAGCATTGCCAGCCCGACCCGAATCGCCATAAATAGACCGGCGAAGGCATAGAACATCAATACCACCCATTAAGGAGTTGCTCCAAGCGCGGAATTGATGAACCGAGTTCACCCCCCCTTACTCATGGAAAGATACCAAGGCGACTGTTTTCTTGTCCCGGGTCCCGTTCGACTTGCGCAATCAACCCTTTCTGCAATGGCAACCCCAACGATGACTGCAAGGGGAACCGAGTATCGTGATGTTATGGCTGAATTGAATAGTTTACTTAGAATGACATTCAATTTGAGCCCAAGCCCAAGCCAAAGAGGAAAGGAATCTTGGACTGGTGAAGATGGATACAAAATAATTGTAGTTTCGGGCTCGGGCACTGCAGCAATGGAGATGGTAATGGCTAACCGCTTCTCAAAAGATGAGAAGGTGCTTGTCCCAACCAATGGTAAATTTGGAGAAAGAGTTGCTCTTCTTGGAGATGTATTTGCCGAAGTCACTCACCTCAAGGGTGAATGGGGGAAAGCATTTGACTTGGATGAAATTGATGAAATACTTGCAAGGGGAGAGCATACTGCACTTGCATTTTGCCACAACGAAACATCATCAGGAATTGTCCAAGATGCAGAGGCACTTTCAATAATTGCTGCAAAGCATGGCGTTTCATTGATACTCGATGGGATTACCAGCGTAGGTGGATTACCTGTTCACCCAAAGAAATGGAAGGCTGAAGCAGTGGTTGTTGGCGCTCAAAAGTGTACGGCTGGTCCAAGCGGAATTGCCGCCATAGCAGTTTCAGAGGATTTCATTGAGAGAGTTAAGGCGCGCAGAAGCAAACCAACTGCAAATCCAGTTTACTATCTTGACATTTTACCGGCACTAAAGAAAGGAGGAGATGATCAAACCCCTTGGACACCGGCCATTAATTTAGCCATTGGGTGGGTTGCTGCATTGCGAATTTTGGATGAGGAAACACTTGCTGGGCGTTGGCAGAGATGCGAAAAAATGGCTGCTGGCGTGCGTTCTTTATTTTCTAGCATTGGACTTGAATTATTTGCTGATAAAGAACAATTATCCTCTACTGTCACGGCTATTCTATACCCTGAAGGAATTAACGACCAATGGAGGGCCGCGTTGATGGAGAAATATTCAACCCAAGTAATCGGTGCACAAGATCACATGAAGGGTAAGATGTTTAGAGTTGGCTCTATGGGTGAAACACCAATTCCCGAAATGATTGAAGGGTGTAAACGCATGATTGAATGTTTTATTGACTTTGGAATGGAAATTGAAAACATCGACGTCGAAGCGCATTTTGAGTGAGGCATATGGAAAAAATAGTGGTTCTTGGCCGATTTCAGCCCTTTCACAAAGGGCATGAGCATCTAGTCAAAAGCGCCGCAAGCCTCGGAAAAGTTACAATCGCAATCGGATCTTCTGAAGCAGAACAGGACCCAGATAACCCATGGTCAAGGGAAGAAAGAACTGCAATGGTGAGGGCGTGGGCAAATAGTGAAGGTATTGAGATAGAGGTTGTTTGTATCCCAGATATCAACGACCCACCTAATTGGGTTAAGCACGCAACAGATTACCATGGCGATGGAGCCTTAGCAACAAGTGATGAAATAACTGCTCAACTCTATCGCCAAGCAGGATGGAAAGTACATGAAATTCCAATGTCCTTGCGGGAAAACTTGCAAGGATGGCGGGTACGGCAAACGATGAAAATGATTTCAATGATACAGGAGGAAGATGTTCTGCGGAATGTCTTGCAGGAGTCTTTGCCGGATGAAATAATAAATTGGTTTTTTGCCGATAATGAGAGAATAAGACGACTTGCCTTTTTAGGCCCAAATGTTGAAACACCGGGATAATTAGAATTTCGTGAATATTATTCAGCCGCTACAACTACTCTTGCCGCTCTAATTAAACGCCCGTTATACATGTATCCTTCTTCAAGAACATCTATGATTACCCCTGC
>PSPT01000013.1 GCA_004195635.1 Methanobacteriota archaeon | reverse complement strand
TTGTTTGGAGTTTCATATCAAAGATTCAATATATGCGTTTTGTAACTTGGTCCGCCCGATTCTATTTATACAAAGGGATTGCGCTTGAGGGGTGGAGGGAATGTGGTTGTCCAATCCCAGATTTTCCCAAGTGATTGAACTCATCAATCAAAAATTTATTCGAATGTTTGACAAATTTGAAACATTCTCAAATAAAAAAGTCTACTTCTGCTTTTTTTTGTTGACATTCATCATGGCATCACCGATGCTTCTTGCTTACGAACTTGTAGAAGATTCATCTCGATTCGAGCACAAAGATTTGGATATCTTCCGAGACCGTGCTCAAACCATCATCGATGGAGATTTGCTGTATCGTGATACAGACCACGTGACCCTCTCTCCACCATTGATCAATTACCTGTTCGTTCCCGCAGTTCTGTTAGGAAATACAGCCTTCATCTGGACGCTTTGGTTCTGCGTGTTTATCTTCACATCAGCAGTTATCCTGCATCGCATCCTCACTTCATTTTTTGACAAACGCTACGCCATTGCTGGAACGGTATTTTACATTGCATCGCCGCTTTCTCATTACACGACGGTCATGATGATGCAAGATGATGCGATCATTGTCAATTTTTTACTTCTCGCGTTCTTATTCATGATTCGTAAAAGTTGGTACAAAGCCGCGGCTGTCTTTGGATTCGGAGCGATGACAAAATTGTTTCCGGCGCTTTGCGCACCACTCGCAGCAATCGGGCCCGAACTATGGAAAAACCGATTTATAACCATGTTCATCGGGCTAGGAATTGGAATTATCGTGACCCTGCCTTTCCTGATTTATGCTACAGACGAATTTTTGCAATTTCTCAATTTTTATTTAACTGGCCAACAGCCAAGTTCAGATATCCAAATGTCTGAGACCGTTTCAGACATTGACCAGCGCGGGATGTCATTTTGGCGATATTTGGGAGAGAACATTGTATTCGTACCAAGCTCGATCCTGCACATCACCTTTGTCTTGGCACTCATCACAACATGGGTCGCAGCCCTTATGAAAAAGGTCGAGATCATTCCTGCAGCTACACTTTGCATCCTCTGGATCTTCATTTTTTACTCCAAAGTACACTATGGATATCACCTCATGATTTTTTCATTATTGATTCCATGGGCACTCCCACATCCGAAACAAGTAGCAGGCTTAGGTGTGATGAGTTTCTTCCTCATTCTCATTCACAGAATGTGGAGGCAAAACTCGATGATTCAAAACACGATGGTCCAATTATCATTTGCGACGGTGATGTGGGTGTATTGGATCTACTGGGCTCGAGTTCTTCTCAAAGAGAGGAAAAATGATTTTTCATGCCGAAAGGAGTGTCCTGAATCAACAATTATTGTAGTATCATGGTTTACTGTTTTCTGCATTGCCTATTACTTGCTAGCAATGGTCCAAATCATGCTTTGATGAAAAGCAATGAATGCGCTTTCTCATGCCCCACAGCCGTAGGCTCAACTATGAGGTTTCGCTCGCTTACCTTCTGGTGGTTCATTTTGGGCAGCCCCTGTGACCACCATACAGCGTATGTTTACTGTCGCTTCGACCCCCACCCACACAGCTTTGATTCCCTCATCGCAAAGATGGAACACTTGAATGTTGGACTCCTAATGAAAAACTATTCGTCGAGCCTAATTCAGGTTGGTTGGAAATGGATTATTCAATCAGTAGTGGAATTAAATTGGCATCGGAAATTCATATTAATATTTGATGAACAAGCAAATTATTGCCGATATGCCCAAAGGTATCCACTATTTCCCCGCGGTTAGGGTGAAACAATGATTCCCGATTCTTACTCCAATATTTTGGCTTATATACAAGATAAGCAATTTGGCTGCAGACATGCAATATTAATAGATCCCGCCAATCAATCACCTGAAATTGCATCAAATCGCGTATTAGTTGCAATAGAATCTGGTTGCAAATTAATCATGGTGGGGGGTTCAACCAATACTTCGAATGAAGATGTTAATGCAACAGTAGTGGCAATCCAAGAAGCTTTAGAGTTAAAAAATAGGACGGCAAGCCAGAATTCTAATGGTGGAAATTTTGTAGATTGGCAAATTCCAGTAGTATTATTTCCCGGCGGAGGTCATGCATTGTCACCAGCAGCAGATGCAATTACATTCATGATGTTGATGAATAGTACAGACCCAAAATTTTTAGTTCAAGAGCAGAAAAAGGGAGCCCCATATTTATTTAAATATGGAATAGAAGCATTACCAACTGGATATGTAGTTTGCTCACCCGGGGGCAAGGTAGGGGAAGTTGGTAAAGTTAATTTGATCAAAGAAAATGATTTAGAGGATGTTAATGAATGGGCATTATGCGCCAAAATGTTTGGTTTTAAATTACTTTATTTAGAGGCAGGAAGCGGTGCACATACCCCTGTATCAACTGAATTAATAGAAACCGCAACCAAGATAGAAGGACTCACCATACTTGTCGGGGGAGGCATTAATGACAGTGCTTCGGCAAATAATGCAAAAAATGCCGGAGCAGATTGGATTGTCACCGGAACATTAGCTGAAAAATGTGATAATTTGGAAGAACTGAAAAACAAACTTACGCAAATAATAGAAATTATTAATTATTAATTTTCGTAAATACCTGGATCGGAAGTTCCACCGGGTGAAGGTGGTCTTTTGTCATCAACATCTATTGCTTTTGATGTATCAATAAGTTCCTCTGTCTTTTTCAAGTCCAATTTTCCACCCTTTGCTAAGTCGATCATATCTTCTGAAGTCGGAGTTGATAGTGTTCTATCAACATCCGGGGAATTAGCATATTCTTCTTTCGCATCCATTCGATTTTCATGATGGCGCGTCATATCTAATGAATCAGCAAATACTCTCCCAACCACTTCCCTTGTCCTTTCATTTCTACGTGCAGCATCAAGTTCAAATCCAGCCTTTTCATTTTGGCGTTCTAATTCTTTGAGTTCGGAAGTGCGGTCTTGTAATGCACTTTCCAAATCAACGATCATTAATTGCATTTGACTAACTCTCTCATCGCGCTCAAATACATCATTATGCAACCTTCTTTCACGCCGCCTCAATGCCTCATACTCGCGATTCCTTTCAAGTAAACGACGTTTCAACTCATCAATTTGCTCAACCAAATAGTCATGCTCTGCACTTACTGAACGCGGCCCCTGGAGAACCCTTTCCATCTGCTCTTCCATTTCACCTAATCTTTTATCTCTTTGATCCAATAACCCTCTCAAACGGTCAGCCACATCACGAAGTCTTTGTCGCTCTTCTTCAAGTGCATTATTTGCTGCCTTTTCAGATGTTAATTCACCTTCACTTTGAGTTAATTGAGATTTTAATGCACGTACTTCATCAGCAGTTACGCTTGTTAATCCAGCATCAGCGGCTCTATCTAAAGCCACTACTAATTGTTCTACCTTCCCTTCCATTTCAGAAATAACTTCATTTTGTTCATCAGCCAAGGAGCGTAATTGTGAATTTTCTTTTTCCATGTTTTCTCGTTCTTCGGCCGAAATACTCGAAGCATTCGCTTCTAATTCTGATTTTGTATCTTCCAATAACCGAGTTAGGTGAACAATTTTCGCTTCTTTTTCACGAATTCCTTCCTCCGCTTCTTGGAGTAATGCAATTTCAGGGGCCACACCATCTTCCCGCTCAGCTAAATCCAATTCAAGAATGCGGAGGCGTTGTTTTGTAGAGACTAAATCATCATTTCTACTCGTCAATTCATCCCAAGCAACTAATACCTCTTCAACTAGTTGATTTACAGGATATGATTTCAACATTCCTTCCAAAGCAGCACGGTCATTTTCACCACTTGTAGTACTTTCTGCCGCGCCGGGTAAAGTGGATACGCTCATGCTATCGCACCCCATCGGGAATGAATCACTCTTGAACCTTTACCGCACCTTAGTGCAATAAAGGGGTGATTTACCACCCTTTTGATAAAACCAAATCTCAATTAATTGAGGTATATTGTTCATCGGGCATTACTTGTGAAAGTGCCAATGCACCATCAGCAACCTTAGTGATTGGGTCTTCACAACACCAAACATTTACGTCACCAATATCTGATAATTCATCAGCAATTCGGTCTGCAACTCCTTCAATTAAAGAGCCACCACCAGATAGAATAACATTGTTACGTAGAACTGGTTGATATTCGGGGTCTGCACTTGCTACTATTGCCTTTATTGCAGCAACGATGTGAGGCATTGCAGTTTCACATGCATCACGGACCAAATCACCAATATCGACAACTTGCTTCTTTCCCTCAACACTCAATTCTACCATACATTCTTCAACACTTCCTCCAACATAAGAGAATTCTTCTTTCCACTTTCGAACCATATCCTTTGTAACTTGCGCACCGGTATATTTCTTACAAATCAAACTAATCAATTCGTTATCGATGGAATCTCCAGCGTGTTCGATTGTCATTTCATCTTCTTCAGTGGGGAAGGTCCCATAGATACGAGCGATATCAGTTGTTCCGGCACCAATATCAACAACAATACTTCCACCGATTTCTTCAAGTCCAAATGCCGTTGCAAATGGTTCTGATACTACCATTATTGCATTTACCTGTCCTCGCAGGGTGGCGACTAAGTTTGATTTATCAGTAAAAGAAATGTGAGATGGGCTGCATATTACACCATATACTTCATCATATTCTTCAGGATCTGCAGTCTCAATTAAATTTGTTACGAATGCTTTTGCAGCAGCAAGATTTGCTTCATCATCTTGAGCTACCCCAGCAGCCATTGGGCGGAATAAATTACATGCGAGTTTGTTCTTTAGCGCATCAGCACCGAATAAAACATCGCGACCCAAAAAGTTTCTTGCAACAGGGTCTTTTGGTTTTCCTACAACTGTTTCAATAGTTTCACTCTTTCCTGCACTAGATGAAATAGTTGATTGAAATGTTCCCAAGTCAATTCCAATATACAAACGTTCGGCCATCATTAATCCCTCATATGCGCTCACTGCGCAGTTTGACCCATACACAATCCACCCTTGAATGTGATGGTCGCGAAAATAGAAACCATACAGAATTATTCTTCTTCAAAAAATGGATACAGAGCCGCATCCATATTCCAAACCTCATCTTTTTTCGCCCCCCTCCAAATCTGTGCAATAGCGGCCCCAAAAACAATTGATATTAATAGAATTGAAAACCAAACCCCATTAATATTTCTTTCACTTATTATTTCATCTTGTTTAGTAATAATCCAATTATATTCAATATTCATCTCTTTTGAATTCTCCTTTCCACTATTAATTTGATATCCATCAATATCATATTCAACCCATTCGAGTGAAATTGAATAATTCCGATTATTTTTTTCACTATTATAATCAAAAATATTCCACAACAAAACAATATCAACATTACATTCGTCATTGCAAAGGAAAATTGTTGAACCTTTTGAGGTAATATTTACCCAAACCATACTTTCATTTTCTGGCTCATCATAATCTACAACTAGAAATCTAATTAATAAGATATTATCTTGATAATGGACAATAGGTGAATTAAATTTCCAGGCCACCCAAAGTGGGTAATTTGGATAGCAGCCCACTTCATTGATAGAATCATTTAAGGGAGTATTTTGACACAAGTCAACATTATTGTAAATACCATCGCCATCGGTATCATAATCATCATCACACCCGTCAATTATCCCATCCTCATCCCTATCAATTGAATCATTCCATCCTTCACATAAGTCTAAGTCATCAGTCACGCCATCTTCATCAGAATCTTTTTCATAATCGGCACAACCGTTTTCATCAACCGATTGATTAAATTGGGTTTGTAAACAAACATCATCCATATCAGGGATATTATCGCCATCGGAGTCAATACGGTTGGTCCTAATGCCTTTTGCTGCAATTGCAAAGCCCACTTTGTCCCCATTCATCCCAACACTATTCGGCGACCCCCCAATAGTTATGTTTCTCGCTCGGACCTCAATCTGGACCCATTCTGCTAAGCCAAGTATTTCAGCAGAAACTCGCACACCCAAAGTAGTTTCATTATTTTGGCTTATTAGGTCAATGTATGAATCATCAACATATATCTCCGATTCACCATCCCTATACTTATCTCCAATAACAAAGCTACCATTTGGGAATTTAACAATCAGTTGTAAATCATCCACTGGGAGAGGGGATGGCTTAGCATTCCAAGATAGCCGAACTTCCAAATCATCTTCTATCGAAGAGCGTTCAAGAACCCAACTTACATTTTGACCTGTTGAGAGAAATGGGCCAACAGAATCATTACCATCCCACGGCGCATTTACAAGTTTATTTAATGGACCACCACTACCCCCTGATTCATTAACTCGATTAGTTAAATGTTCAACCCAATCATTATCTATTAATTGAAATGAGTCATGAATCCAGATATCATTGGCTGGAATTGAATAATTATTTATTGCGATACTCTGAATAAGATTTTCACTATTTACCAAATTACTCAAATTTGGCCTACCCCACCCCTTCATTTGATTTGGTTCTTCTGAATAACTTACACCCCTATATTCCCCCCCAAGCAATGGGTCTGCTGAAAGAGCTAATAGTGATCTAATAAGGCTATTTGATGGAGTAAAACCTTCTGAAAGTCCAACACCACCTCCTAAGTATTCTATAGGATAAGTTGTAAATTGTGAATTTGTCGTCGAAATCCAACCCTGCTCCACCATTTGTTGAATAATTCCTGCCGTGGCCGCAGCGGTTGGTGTTGACATTGAAGTGCCTGAACTTGTCCTTGTGCCATTATTATTTGATGTGTGTTCCGAATCGGCTTTTGCAGACAAAATATTAACCCCAGGTGCAACAATAAAAATACCCCGCACACCTTCTTCAGTGGGCCCATGGCTCGAAATTGAGTACATACTTGTGCCATTATCATTGTTGGTCGCCCCAACAGCAACAACCGACCTTGCATTAGCGGGCTCCATTAATTGCCCGCCATTATTTCCTGGCGCAACAAAAATAATTGACCAAGGATTTTCCTTTACCCAAGCATCCAGATTACTAGATCTCTGAGTGTATGCAGTTGTTGCATCACCCCATGAATCTGAGTGGATAACTCCACCATTAACCGCCATCTCCCATAGCAAACCATCCATCGGCGGTTCAACCCATCCATTTGAATTAACTAAATCTTGAATTATCAATTTTGAAGCATAAGAAATAGAATTAATATTTTCCATATTTTCTTCCGACTGATTAGTTAATTGGTCGTGAACCACATAACACCCTAAACTTCCTGCAGTGTGAGTCCCGTGCCGCCCATCCGTTTCACCGATTGTATCCCATTCATCAATCGTTTCATTCAAGAGCAATATTTTTCTGTGCTCAGCACCCGGTGTGCCTGTGGCATTTTGGCCCGATGGCAAACCCTCATCACCACTTGAATTCCTGAAACAAGAATGATCTCTATCAACCCCAGTGTCAGCAATTGATAAAATAATATTTTCGCCATTTAATCCTAATTGCCAAAGTGGGTGTTGGGTCATTTGATTATTTTGAATAATACTTGCAGCAACACTATTTCTTGAGTTTGCGCTTATTTCCTCTTCAACCCACAATACTCCGGGCCATTCAAGTATTTTATTCAATAATTCATTTGCATTATCTGAGTTTGAATGGACCGGCCATTCAATATTAATTGCGAATGAAATTGGAATCTTCATAATATTATTATTTAATTTACTATCTGTTAATTGTAGGTTAATTAAATTATTATTTATTTTATTTAGTATATTTATTGGCAAATTCGCCTCTAATACTACTACCGCTGCTTCACCATTTATTGGCAATTGATTTTCTATACCATTTTTCCAAATAGCCTTTGGAGATTCTTCCTGAAAATATTTTTGAGGGATGATTAAATTTACTGGTGTCCACACTAATAGTGAATTAAAATTAACCTGACGGAGGGGCTGAATACCCATTAGTTCTAATTCAACCCATTCCCCGCTGGTCCACGTATGATTTTGAACAAGAATAACTTCATATCCATCGATGATTTCTTCCATTGATTCACTCCATTGATTTCCAATCGTCAAAGACGAAGCAAAGGGGGTTGTTAATGAAAGGAGCAATAAGAGTATGATTGTAATACCTTTACACCCTCTCATAAACTCCCGATTACCCCTTGTGTCTTGAGTTATACGGATAAAAACAGGTCTTTTATGATAATAATAACGAAAAATATCCTAACGGCGCGTTTATACGAGGGGCTCAGGTGGGTTGCCGCATGGATGCATACCGAATACAGGGAAGCGTGCCGATGGGCCGAGAAGTTCAAGTATTTTCAATAGATCTTGTAGCAGAAAATAATGATGATGCAACTCATCGAATATATTCCATTATTGGCAGCCGTCACAAGGTTAATCGTCGCGTAGTAAATATTGAAAGTTGCAAAAAAATTGACCCTCGCGAATCCAAAGAGCCCCAAGTTATAAACCATTTTCGTGAATTAATCGCTTCATCTGAACCCCTTTCTGTAAATGAGGAAGAGTGAATAATTCTCTATTGAGGATTATTAACAGTCCCTTGGTGAGGCATTTTGAATGCAACCCTCTAGCGACTTACAACAAAAAGCGCGCTTGATTGAAGTTAATCGTCAAAGACTTGAACAACTCAAAAACCAAATTTCTCAATTGGAGATAATTCAATCTGAGCATCTAGAAGTGAGTGTTTCACTAAAAGCCCTAAGCGTTGCTGACCCCAAATCTAAACCATCACTAATACCTCTTGGGGCCGGAGTTCACATACCTTTGTCTTACGAGGAAAATGGACACATTATTATTGATATCGGCGGTGGTATTTTGGCCGAAAAACCATATGGTGAAGGAGTGGAAATGCTCCAAAAAAGGGCCACTGACATCGGTATTATTATTGACCAATTATTTAATGAAGCAAAAACAATTGAACAAAAAATCGCCGAAATGGCGACTTTATTCAATAACGAAGCCGCAAACCTTCCTCCTGCTATTAGTAGTGAAATTGAACAAAACGAAGAAGCAAATTCAAAACCTATTTCGGTTGAAAAACCAAAACCATCCCGCCGCAGGAAAGGCTTTGGCAGCGAATTAACCCTTGATGATTGAGGAATAAATATGGGACTATTTGACAAATTCAGGAAAAATGTCGAAAAGGTTGTTGAAGATATAGATGAGGAAAAATTTTCCGCTCCAGCGAACTCTCCAGAAGCGATTGAAGCGATTGCATTTTCCCAAACAAACGAACTTCCACAACCCCAATCATCTGATATTGGGGAAACCCATCAACTCACAATCGAAGAAGATGAAGATGAAGATTTAGTATTGGAAGAGGAAATCGACAATAGCTCAATAAGTAGTTCAGAACCCGCTAAGGAAGATGATTGGGACGATTGGGATGATGACGGGGATGTTTCACCCCTCCCAGTTATGATATCAAAAAAAGATAGAAAGCGGATTGAGAAAGAGCAAAAAAAGCGACAAAAAATACTTAAAGTTGAGCAAAAAAAAGGCAGGCGGGAAATTGCACGCCCAAAAGGCTCCAAAGTTAATTTGCAAATGATGAGGTCCACAACCGGCCGTCAACTTGTAGCAGTAAAGCAAGCACCAAAAGGTTCTCTGGGCGCTGAAGAAATTGTTGATAATGAAGGCAGGGCAGTAAAAATAGATCTTGGCGGAGGTGTCGTAGAATCTGGTGGCAGGGTAATCAAGGAAAGTCCGGCCCTCGATGATATGCTTGAAGAATTGGAATGGGTATTATTGGAATCGGATATTTCGAGCCCCGCGACCACTGCAGTAATGAATGCATTACGAATCCAATTAATTGGCAGCCGTTTGAGAAAGGGGGCCAAACTCGGTAAAGTAATAGAGGCCAGTTTAAAGCGATCCTTACATAATTTATTATCTGCAGATTATTGGGATTTTAATGCAACTGTTAATGATATGATTTCTAAAGGAGACACCCCGGTTATTGTAATGATGGTGGGGGTAAATGGAACAGGAAAAACCACTACCACTGCTAAAATAGCCCACCGTATGAAGCAACAAGGACATTCAGTAGTTGCTGCAGCAGCAGATACATTTAGAGCAGGGGCTATTGAGCAATTATCTTTACACTGCGAACGCATTGGAATTCGTTGTATTTCCGGGCAGCGCGGTGGAGATTCCGCCGCAATCGCTCGCGATACAGTTGAGAGTGCAAGGGCCAAAGGCACAGACGTAGTGCTCATCGATACTGCCGGCAGGATGCAAAATAAATCCAATTTAATGAATGAATTGTTGAAGGTTCACCGTGTAACTAAACCACACTTAGTATTATTCGTCGGCGATGCTTTAGCTGGTAATGATGCTGTTGATCAGGCGGTTCAATTTCAAAATATTTTATCTTTTGATGGTGCAGTGCTAACTAAGTTGGATACCGATGCTAAGGGCGGAGCTGCCCTTTCTATTGCTCATGCCACAGAAAAACCAATTGTATTGGCGGGTGTGGGTCAAGGATATGATGATCTAAAACAATTTGACCCCGATTGGTTATTGGATCAATTATTTGAGTAAGCGTTGCCCTCTTGAAGGTCCTCCTCTTCGCAGTGGATGATGGCAGAGGATTTTTTCTCCGACGAAGGCTCAGCACAATTTTTCCAATTGATCGAGATGTTACATAGAACCGCCCTAATTAATTTAGGAATGATTCCTGTAGAAGAAGGGAAAGTAATGTGGAATTTTCCCGAAGCAAAGGCAGCAATTGACATTCTCCAAATGCTACAAGAAAAGACGAAAGGGAATTTAATAGATAATGAAAATAAACTTCTAAATGGAATTGTCGCTCAACTGCAATTAGAATTTGTTCGCGCCCCACAGAGAAAAAAGCAAATGGATAAAGATGCAGCAAATGTAAAGGAAATAAAACAAGCATTTAGCAATCCAAGGGACGGGCCCGTTGAAACCGTATCTGACGATGCTAAAGAAGAGGAATGAGTACATTTTATCAATATCATTGAAAGCCAATGAGATATAGCGTAGGGTGAGCAAGATGAGTCGAATCGCCAATGCCGACCCAGAAGATGCTCCTACGGTCTTGTTAGTTGATAATAACGAAATGACATTAATGCGCTTAAAAGAAATTTTTCGGCAACGTGATTTTCATGTTATTGAATGTAATGATGGAGATAAGGCAGTTGATGAATACATTCTTCATAACCCCGAATTGGTAATCCTAGCATTGGATATTCCTACATTAGATGGCCACCTGGCCGCTCTGGAAATGCGAGAACACGGGGGTGATTCAAGAATAATATTTTCTTCTCCGCGCCGCTTAACTGAATTATCAACCCAAGCAATGTATTCAGCAGGAGCGGTAGCGGTTGTTGAAAAACCAATTACTAAATCCGTAATTGATGATATTTGGGATGCTGTTCTCGGGCCAATACCCGAAGCGCCCGGTTTGGAGGACATGGATAAATTATATCCCGACGATGAATTACAGATTGGGGAAATTGAAACCGAATCACAATTACCCCCCCTCCCCCTTCCATTATTACCGGCGCTTCCGGTTGGAGAAATTGTAGTTGTGTCTAATAATCCCAAACCAAAGAAAAAGAAAATTAAGTATTTTTTCCTATTAATTGTATTATCTGGAATTGGATTTTTGACTTCCGTATACTTTGGTTTAGTACCAATATAGTAAAGAAATAACCATTATGGTTTCCATTAATATTAGGTTTTAGGAACAATTTGTTCTGCTTGACTAATTGGTTGTTGTATCTGGGTTTGTTGAACCAATGCATAGGGGAGGACTCCACTTCCTAGTGGTGCCTGCATCACCTCATTTACGACATACCTTTCATCAGATAATATTTTTTCATCACCCAAGGCCAATCTATTGTCCAGATTTCTATGACTCGTAGTATGTCGCCAAGTAATCCAAGCGAAAAGAGTGACCCCCAACCCAACAATTAGCCAAACAATAATTTCATCAAATCGCACAAACTCACCCATTGTTCCGCTCTAGTAAGGCATTCCACGAAGCCGCTGCATACATTTTGGCACTTTGCTCCGGGTTATCTGAGCGATGAATACCACTACCCACAATAATCGTATCAGAGCCAGCAATTACAGCCTCACACGGATCACCATACCTTTGACCCATATTTCCATCTCCAACTGCGAGATTTACTCCTGGGGTCCAAATCATTTTTGTTGGCCCAACAATCTCTCTTAATTTTTCTAATTCTCGAGGTCGGCTACCATTTCCTATAAATCCAAATACCCCTTTGAGAGTTTTACCGCTATCTACTACTGTCTTTGTATAATCTGGATTTAATAAATTACCTCTTGAAGACATTTGAGCCAATAATAAAACTCCTCCTTTTCTACCTACATCGCCCCATGCAGATTGCAAACTATCAACAATATCTGGCCCTGAAATGAAATGTGCAGTTACAAGGTCTGACCATGAACGGATATCATAAATCCCAGCCATTTGGTTGCGAGTAATACCCCCGATGTCGGCAAATTTCCTATCTTCAAAAATCAATAAATTTGCTTGGCGAGCCTTATCGCACAATTCAGCCCAACCTTCCGGTGTCCAGTCATCAACCAAATCCACGTGGGTTTTTAGTGCTGAAATATATGGCCCAACCTGATCGATTAATTCACCCAAACCCAGAAGGGTGTTTCTATCTGCGGCGAGGCAAACAATACTACGCTTTTGACAGGCAACAGTCATGTATTTTTTTGCAATTGGTGAATCACAAGAAGTCCATCTATCTCCCCAAACAGAACTCGGCTCTAACTCCATCCCTTACTCCACCACCTTAAGCCAATAGGAGGTAGAACTCAAACCTTCCCTCTATTTTTCATTTCAATAATCGAATTCGCACCATCAATAATACTTTCATCTAACCCGCGGAATGAAAATTGCAAGTCATTTTGAACCTCCCCTACATCATAATAGCAAGTGGTTCCAATATTCTTTTTTACCCACCTAGGAGATATTTTTGAATGAAATAAAGAAACGACATAAGTAAGGGTTTTTGGTAATTGAAAACGGGCCCATTTCCTATCTTGTATTGATTCTCTCAATATGTTTGCCATATCTCTTTGCCATAAACTTCCGGCGTGAAGCAAATATCTCTGCCCATTTTTTCCCAAAGAAAGGGCATTAACGTGAGCAATAGCAACATCTCTAACATCAACCATATTAATGTGTGACTTGAGAGTAAAAGGAGGGCTCCCCTTCACAAGATGATCAACATATGACATAGATCCACTAACGTGTCTTTTTGCCAATATTGGCCCAATAACAATTGAGGGGTGAATAGTAATCAGTCTAATTCCAGAATCTTCTGCACCCTTGTCTTCCCACCATTGCCTCATTATTTTCTCAGCTCCAGCCTTTGCCAATCCATATGCATTTGATTTTAGGGTTGCATCATCACACCAATCATTTACAGTTAGAATTTGTCCGTTTGAATAATTAGTTGGGCGAATGGCGGCAACAGAGGAAGTGTGGATTATTTTGCTTATTGTATTGCATTTTTCAATTGCAGAAATCAAATTATTAGTACCAATAATTGAAGGATCAACAACATCTTTTTGCTTATCCTTTACCCCCACATATAATTCGGCAGCACAATGGATGATTGAATTACATTCTTTTACTGCGGAATCAACAGAGTCAGAATCAAATAAGTCCATTTTAACAATTTCCAGCCTTCCTCCGTTTGTGTTTTCTAGAGATTGTAAATGCCCAGCAGCCGCCGGATTTCTCGCTGTAGCGCGAACATATTTCCCCCGTGAAAGTAATTCTTTCACAACATGGGTTCCAACAAACCCGGCAGCACCAGTTACCAACACACATTCTCCAATAGGGCCCCCTATCGTTTCGTCCTCACTCATATTTTATCTGGGGCATTTAGTTTCATATATATCCCACCCTTTGATGAATTTATACATTGAGCCGCCCTTTTCCTGTCAATTATCTAATAATTGGTTGTAAAAAATGATTATTAATTAACTAGTCAATTTCAAACCACACGACTTCTTCGCCTAAACAATGTGGGAGACAAATGGTGCTAAGCAACGCACATTTCTCATCACCCTTATCTTCATAATGTCATCTTTTGCCGGTTGCTTTTCTCAAGAAAAATCTCTCGGCGCCGGTGACTCAAGTGAATATTATCCTTCACTTTTCGATCGACATAATTTGCAATGGAATATGTCTAACGACCATTCATTTGTTTTGGCTTTGGGTCCAAACACTCCTCTTGAAGTGCAAGAGGAATATATTGAAGTAGATACGACCGGAGTTTGGGAGGGCGGCCCGAATAGCGCTACAGTCCACCTTTCATACTGGCTTCCAAGCAATACACTCGATGGCGAGACGGTTCCAGTCGTCTCAGTTATTAGTCCATATTTTTCTTTTGGCCAACCAGGGAGTGAAAGCACCCCAACTAACATAGTTGGTGGGGGGAGAGGGGAGTTTTTGTTTTCAAATTTAATATCACACGGATATGCAATTGCACAAGTGGCGGTTTTTGCAACTGAGGAATCTACGGGTTGTTTTGATTATCGCGGCGATGGTGAAGGTTTGAGTATTGACGCGGCAATAGAGTGGCTTGGAACTCAAGAATGGAGCAATGGAAATGTTGCAGTATATGGTAAATCATACGAAGGGGCAACAGCTTGGGAGGCCGCCGCTCAAGGTAATGAACATCTAAAGACAATAATTCCGATTTCAGGGACTACTGCTCTTCATCCACTTCTATACAAAAATGGTTCTGCTGAAGCGCGAAGCCAAGTGATGCATAGCAATTATGGCGGCTCTATTTTGGATTATGACCAAGATGACGTTGACAATCTTTGTGCCGATGTATTAGAGGGTTTCCTCGCCGGCCCAGTTACTTATGTTGGTGGGGAAATGGACCCTTATATGGAAAATTATTATGATGAACGAAGTCATATTGATAAGGCACTCGGAGTTTACAATGGTTCGGTATATTGGGTCCAAGGCCTTCAAGACTGGAATGTTGATCCTCACCAAGTTTTTGGTGGGCCGCCGGGAATAAATTGGTATCAAGAATATGTTGATAATGGGTATGAAGTACGAGGTATGGTGGGCCAGTGGGGACACAATTATCCAGATCAATGGACCAAACACGAAGCCCAAGATAGTGGTTATGGTGCTGAGGCAATCCACAATATGACGCGTTGGGACTGGGGTCAGGATTTATTTGAATGGTTGGAATATTATTTAAAAGACATTGGCCCCAAACCAGATTTACATGTTCAAGTGCAAAGAAATGATGGGGAGTGGAGGGTAGAAGATATTTGGCCGCCTCAAGACCAATATTTTGCCGAATTACCACTTAGCGATTGCACCAGCACAGGTTCTTGGGTAGGGGGCGTGTCAGTTTTGGGCGGAGGAATTCAAACAATCACTCTAGATTGCCCTGCGTTATCAGAAAACACAGCGATACATATTTCTGGTTTGGCCACGATTCATTTACAAGTTACTGCAAGTTATGATGGCGGGCAAATCTTTGTTGAAATGCAAGATTCAGAAAACGGTTTACGCCTCGGTCATGCAACCATGGATATTAGATATCATGCAGGAGGTTATTCACCACAAACAGTGTTTACTGGTCAAAGCTTAACCATGTTAATGGAGTTTCAAGGAATTGATGCAATACTTCCTGCTGGACACGGAATTAAATTAGTAATGACTGAAACAGGAGAGGATTATTTGGCACCAGCCTGTGGCAACCTATGTCCAATAAATGTTGACACCGGTTCTTCATCAATTTTATCAATGCCTTATGTGGATAGGGATGGGTCAACGGTTTTCATAACCCCTCAACCCGCTACTTAAAGTAATAAAGTAGGTTAAATAATTATTATTTTATAGCTAATCAGTGTCCCCGTGGGTTCAATAATTGTAGATGTTATCCCAATAATCATCAAGGATTGTAAGGGATTCAACAATGTTTGTTACAGATAAAATCCCATCTTCTGTTTTGCTTAGCATGCGCATCTTCTCAAGTTTATCTAGAGCATCATCGACCTCAAAGTCGATATCGCATCCAAAGGTATCGAGTAACCACCCTTCGATGCGGTCGTCAAGACCTTCATCATTGTAGTTATTATCACTCTCTAGGAGAAGGAAAGTGTAGGCTAGAAGCGCTTCTTTTACTTCCTGTTCTTCGCCCAAATCGACAATCATATTGAGGACTGCAGCGTTGTTTGCTTGCCCTTTGAAGAATAGATCCTTAGAAATTCGCGTTTGATATTTTTCTCGCGTTTTTTGGTATGATAAATATGTCTTCATGACATAGGTGCCAAGCGCAGCAAGGATGCCACCAAGTAGTGAGAGAGAGGTATCCCCGCTAGTATTTTCTCCCAATAAAAGAGGTCCAAATTTCATTCCTATTGTGACTAGACCGCCCAATAGTGGAGCACCAATCTTGATTTTATCAACACCGCGCATCATGGGTGAGGTGTTGGGGAATATTGTTTCAAGATCTAATTTTGGCACAGTTTTGAAGAGTCGGATATGAAGTCCTTTTCCTTCTTCACCTTGGTAGTGTTTCATTCTTTTGCGTTCAGCGAACCATGATTCATCTTGAAATTCTAAGATTTGGATGATGCGATCAAAGGAGTCTATCGTGACTGTTTCCTTTTTCAAGCCAAAGAACGACGAGCGTTCATCTTGAATAGAAACTTCACCAAGTTTGTACAACTTCATTGTCACAAATTCATCGAATCTAACATCAAGACTGATTGCAAACACATCTTCACCTTCCAACGCATCCTGCATCTCCTTGTCACTGATTTCTTCCCAATTTCCATCAATCAAAGCTTCAGCAAGTGTGTCTAGGAACTCCTCCTTTCCTTTGCAGCCCGGTGTATCAATTTGGTCAGGGTCCATGCTTTCGTACAATGACTTCAGATTTTCTGCTCCAGCATGTGATGAATGGTGCCATATCGCCTCTAGCATCTCTGATACCTTTGCTAAGCCGTCACGAGTGTCATCATTAATGCCCTCGAGTTGAAAGATCGCCTTTTTGACTTTTGCGCGCGAAACCGGTATGTATTGTTGCCTTTTGTCAACGTTTTTTTCCTTTTCCTTAGCCTTGGCGCCATTGATATTTTCAGACCCCCCTTCATCCATTAATACGGCTAGTGGTACTTAGATATCAACATATTCATTTCATAGTATTCACACTACCTTCTTCTGAAAGCAGGTAATGGTACCCGATAATAATGTGATTAATGTTTGTTTTTCACAAAACGACTAGTGAGGACGACCTTATCCACATGGCGCCATTTTACTTCAGTAGAGCCTCTACTTCCAGCCGGCCTATGCTTAATCACACTATCTGGGTTAATGGCACAAACTGCCATTACTGCCCCATTTTGATTTATTATTTCTGCATCGAGGGCCGGCCGTTTAATAATTGCCTTCCAAATCGACATCTCCCTTTTCACATTTATTTCTTTAATATCTTCAAATCTATTCTTCAGCAAATCATGAACCGGTCCCTGTTCGGGCAGCCCAGCAAACACATCGCCAAAAATCCGATTCCCTCCGGGTTGATGAATTTCATCCCATGAACCAAGTTCGTCAAGAGTAGAGGTAAGAGCAATCTGCGCAGGTGTGAAGCCAGTACCTACACTTCCCCCCCCGCCAGGCAAATAATCAATCAATTCAGCAACAGTCATACAATCTTCGCGCTGTGCAACATAGTCTGGCACATTTAAATTTTTGTTTGAAAAAATCACAACAGGGCGCATTGGAACCTGTAAAGAATCATTCACATTATGGTGCCAAGCCAGCACCCCGCATTTCATTTTTATTTTCCCAAACACCTCGCCATGGTCCATTATATCACCACTTCTCCGATGCTGAAAGACTGTTTCCCCTTCCATTTTTACATCTCCGGACCAGTGTTTTTGTTCTATGAGTAATGCTTCCTCGTTAGCCAAAATAATTAGGTCAACTTCACGACGATGCCCATCTTTATTTGGGATTCTCAAACCCTCCCATGCTCGCCAATAACTTCCAGAAATGCCCGCATTAACTGTTCTCGCTAGGTCGTTTTCAGCGCGCCGACCAGCCACTTCATGGCCTTTTGGAGTAAATTTTTGCTTGCGTAGAAAAACTTCTTTTATTCGCGCCCCAATCCACATATTAATCACTTTATTATAATAAATCTGCAATTGAATTAACCACGAGCGAAGGTGTTTGAGGGGAGATTTTCAAATCTTCTAAGGTAGCTTCGCCAGAGAGTACCAATATTCCATGGCAACCAGCAGCCTCAGCCATAGCCAAATCTGTGTATATGCGATCCCCAACCATGGCGCATTCATTCGCATTCAATCCTAATTCAGTAATCTTGTGGAGTATCATTCCAGGGTTGGGTTTACCGCAAATATGTTGAGGGTCAACCCCTGTTGTCGTTTTAAATAATGCTAGATATGCACCCACATCAGGTAGGCCGCCATTCGGTCCCGGACAAACCATGTCAGGGTGGCTTGCAACTAATGGTACGCCGCTGTGTAAGTGGACGCTGGCCACCTCAAGTTTTTCATATGTTATTTGAGTATCATAACCGAGTACAACATATTGTGGATTTACAGAAGTTGTAGAAATCCCTTTTTCTTCAAGCATTCTCGCCATACCTCTTGTGCCAACCAAGTATGTTTCACTGATATCATTTGCCTTTAACCATGCGAGTAAATCATGAGTAGAGAGGAGGATATTCTCCTTGTGTGCGCTGATACCAAGGTCGGCAAGTTTTTTCATATATTCCTTTACTCCTTTGCTTGAATTATTAGATAAGAAATATTTTTTTATTCCTCTTTCATCACAACGATTTAGAAATTCCAAAGCCCCCGTAATTAATTCCCCCCCAAGGTAAATTGTTCCATCTAAGTCGAGGAAAACACACTTTATTCCTTCAAGAGATTCATCAATTTGCGTTAATTTATGTTCCAATTTCTCGCCCCCATTATTATAAAAATACAGTTTTAAATAAATACCATTTTGAATGTAGTTTTGCTTGTTCGTCTTTAGAAGCAATACTGTCAGCCATCAATTCAACAATTTTCGGCCTTTTCATTGCTCTTTTTAATAACATGTTTAGCAACCATGTCCGCTGATACATTTTTTGCAAGGCAAATGAATTTGTTAATTCCCCACCTAACATTCCCCATAATTCATTTTGATATTCAATCCCACCGCGGTTTTCCACGATGTGTTTTGCAGCTATTTTTCCACTTACGAGGGCATTACCAACCCCCTCTCCTGACGCAGGGTCAACGAGACTTGCAGCATCTCCAACAAGCAAGACACCATTTGAAAAATTTCTACGTGGTTGTAATTTCGCATTTTTACGCGGACTTCCAAAAGGCAATTGCCACCCCGCTCCACTTCCTTCAACAATTTTTCCCTCGGCAAATCTTTCCTTAAACATTGGATGATTGGCGATAATATTGGATTGCATTGCCTTGAGTTTGTCCTTGCGCTTTGATAAATGAGATAATACCATTCCAATTCCAACATTTGCCTCACCCTCTGCACCGGTAGGGAAAATCCAAAAATAACCAGGGTTAATTCCATCTACTAAGTGTATTTCAATATCACCTGTTTTGGCTGGACATTCTTTAATTCCTGTCCAATATTCACGATAACTACCACAATAATGTTTTTTATCAATAATATCTTCTTTATGAACTTCTTTTAAAACATTTCGCATCACCGGGCATTGATAACCACCCGAACCGACCGTCCAAGGTGCGAAAAACTTCCTCATTTCACCCTCGCGACCACCAATTCTAACTTCAACGCCAATCACTGAATTATCCTCCTCCACGTTGTGTATTATTTCTCTTACTTCTCCATCTTGGATTATCGAACCACCGGCATCCTTCACTAATTTTTGTACCCTTTCAAACAATAGCCAATCAAATTGGATTCTTGGGAGAACATATCCGGCCTCTAATTTTTCCACATCTTCTTCAGGCAAGGGGATTCTAACACGGGCTTGGTTGGGGCTACTGAAAATAATTCCAGTCACTCGGAGGTGTGGTGTTTGTTCCAATCGCTCTTTAACTCCTAAGGACTTTACAATTGATAGCGATTTACCACCAACTGCATCCCCGCAAATTTTGTTCCTTGGGAAAATTGCTTTGTCGATCAATAACACTTTTTTTCCTTGTTGCGCGAGATGTCCTGCAGCCGAACACCCACCGGGGCCAGCTCCAACAATAATAGCATCAAATTGTTCATCTGATTCAGGAATACTCCCGGAATCAACTGGTTGCTGCCAAAAATCCCCACTCATGGCGTTATCTCCTCTACCCCCCGCTTACCATTCTTATGAATAGAGTTCCCCTCCAAATCATCTTTTTGACCCCAATAATGATGCCTTATCCCTTCTCCCAAAGGTATGTGGAGTCAAGTGTTGAGTTGCGAAGAAGGGGCGTGTATTACCTCCTTATTGTGACAATAATTTGGGGGGGAACCTTTGTTTGGATGAAACAATTACTTGAAAATGCACCCCTTCACCTTTCAGTTTGGGATGATAAACTTGTAGTTTCATTATTTGTCGCAATGCGTTTCATTATTGCGGCGATATTATTGTTTGTATTATTGCCCAAATCAAGGAAAGCAATTACCAAAAAAACAACTTGGATAGGGGGGCTATATATTGCCATACCTATGTATTTTGGTTTTATTATTCAGATGTATGCATTAACAAACATCAGTCCAGCAATTTCAGCATTTTTGACGAGTTTATATGTGATATTCACTGCACTAATCGCCATAATATTTGGCAAACAAACCCTTTCTCTGCCCTTGGCATTTGGAGTAATAGTGGCTACAATTGGAGCGGCAATATTGGGCCTTGGCGCCGATGATAGCATTTTTGACATTAGATTATCTAGCTTAGGATGGGCTAGTTGGGCAACTATATTTTCTGCCCTAATGTTTGCAATTCATATTGTTGTTACAGATTCAGTAACCAAAAAATTTGATCCCACTGATGTTAGCTTAACATCCTTTATTATCATAGCATTGTTTAGTATTATTTCTTTCTTAATAGTATTATTTGGATCTGAAAATAGTTTGGCCGAGTTAGTAAGATTATTTTCCTTTATTGACATCATTATCCCACTACTATTATTGGGTGGTTTTGGCTCATTTATTGCATTATTACTATTGAATACTTGGCAAAGACACCTCTCTCCAGTTCACGCTGCAATAATATATTCACTTGAACCAATTTGGGCCCTCACATACTCCTTATTTTCGGGTCTTGAAACCATTACTATATGGCTATTTGTGGGCGGGGGGTTATTGTTATGTGGGAATTTGGTTGTTGAATTATTTATTCGTAAAAAAGAGAAATTATCCAAGGATTCTTGAGGGTCCATCAAAGTCGTAGAATGAAACCATTGTATGCGTTCTACCAACTCCTTGTAGTTTGGTCAACGAGTCCAATATCGCATCACCCAATGTATCCATTCCTGATGCTACTACTTCGATTAAATAATCCCAATCTCCAGTTACAATATGACATTTAATTACATACGGGAGTTGGCAGATTGCTTTTGCAACATCTCTTCTATCTTCTTGACTTTTTTGCCAAGATTCTCTATCATATGTTGCTTGGATAAAAGCATGCAACGGCATACCCATTTTCACTCTATTTAACACTAGAGTAAAATGATCAATAATTCCCTTTGCTTGCATTTTTTTTATTCTATCATGTACAGTCACACGGGGGAATCCAATGGTTTTTGCCAAAGATTGCACAGATATACGCGAATCTTTGCAAAGCTCGGCAATTATTGCAGCATCCTTCTCATCCAATCCGAAGTCCATATCCCCCTCCACTCTGACGAGGCTTTTCAAATAAACCGCCATAATGTCGGCATTTATTGGCTAAACACCGCTATTACCGACAGGAATTGACTGAAATGGCCGGATAATTGAAGGGTGGGGCGCATTTAGGGGATAATGGTGCAGTAAATGTCCGACAAACTCCCCCCCAACAGTAGTTTTGCAACAAAAACAGTTCATGCGGGTACTCAACATATCGAGGGCGCCGTTAATACTCCAATCTTTCAATCCACGACCTATAAATTGACTGAAGAGCGTTATGCCGGCTGGGCTGCGGGAGCCCAACACACAATGTTATATGCTAGACTTTCAAGTGTTAATTCTGAAGCAGTTGTACAGAAAATATGTGCTTTAGAGGGTGCTGAAGATGGTGAATTATTTGCGAGTGGGATGGCCGCAATATCGACCGTATTAATGGGTCTACTTTCCAGTGGAGATCATATTGTTGCAAATACTGATGTATATGGTGGCACTTATGGATTGATGACAGAGGAATTACCGCGTTTTGGTATTGAAGTGACTATGGCAGATATGAGAGAACCATCTTCTTACGAGGCGTCAATTCAAGAAAACACAAAATTACTCTACATTGAAACATTATCCAATCCTTGTTTGAAGGTTTGTGATGTTGAAGCCATGGCCTCCATTGCAAAAAAGCATAATCTCCTTCTTGTCATTGATAATACATTTACATCTCCATGGGGATGTAATCCTATTTCTATGGGTTGTGATTTAGTTATCCATTCAACAACAAAGTATCTCGGTGGTCATAGCCAAGTTGTCGGTGGCGCAGTTGTCGGCCGCGCCGATTTGATTGCTGAATTATTTCCTAAAAAGGTTCATTTTGGCGGCGGAGTAGATCCTCATTCAGCCTTTTTACTTGAACAGGGAATTAGAACCCTCCATGCCCGGATGCCAATCCATGTAAACAATTCATTTGAGTTAGCAACAAGATTATTGGAGCATGAGAAAATATCTGTTGTATTTCACCCCTCTCACCCAACACACCCCGATTACGAGGTAGCAAAGAGAATAATGCCAAAAGGAACTGGAATGTTAGCTTTTGTTGTAGAGGGTGGAGATGAAGGGGCAATGAATTTTATGCGTAAATTGAAAATAATATTTGAAGCAACAAGTCTTGGTGGGGTTGAATCACTCATTGAAGTACCTGCAACCTCTTCACATATGTTTGTGCCAGAAGACGTTAGGCATGATGCTGGAGTTATTCCTGGCTTTGTGCGATTAAGTGTTGGTATTGAAGATGTAGAAGATCTTTGGAATGATATTGTTCAAGCACTAGATTGATAGTTAAGCCGGGGGGAGCTTTTCACTTCTCCCACTCGCAATAGCCAATTCTTCCATTGCAGAAATATAGAGTGAATTATCATCTTCACCTTTAGTTAATTTTTCAGCCTCTAACCAAAGTTTGTTGACTTTTCTTGCCCAGTCGCCACCCCTGTCTCGTGCCGCCTGTTCAAAATGCCACTCCTGACCCTGCTCTTTTGATTGTGATACCAACCACGCCCATCCAGCAGCAGAAATTTCCACATCACCATGTAGTTTAGTCGCTATTGCATTAGCCCGTCCCTTTCCTTGTTTACATGCAAGTAGAATCAATTCATGTATCTGTCCGCACGCACCTCCAATGTCTGTATCTATCCATGGGAACTTTGCAAGCATTTCGGTTTCGGCTATTTGTTTTTCTAATTTGCGTAAAAATTTGCCAAAAGGTGAACGGGAATCATTTTGTTGTTGCCAAATTTTATCTACACTTGCATCAGGAATCCCCATTTCACGTAAAATTTCACAACCATATTCTTCCCAAACCGATGAGAGCAAGTGGTGCAAGGTTTTTGCAGCACACAAGATTAAACTATCTTCTCGTTCTTTACATTCTCCAGCTTCACTAAGTGTTAATCCAACATCATCATTTACTAATAATTGAATTGCTATTATTGCTGCCTGCCTTTCTAACGCACTTCCAGATAATTCGTCAACCATATCTTCAATTTTCTCAACAGGATACCAATTATCATTTACTACTAACCCTTCCTCAAGTCGAGCCATTATTGAACGCTGTAAAAAGAGAAATAGTTTGTTTTCAGGAATTTGTAATTCCATCCATCCAGTTAATAATTCATCTGCTGATTCCAATGCTTTTTCCGGAAGATCTTTTCCCTCTGGCCATCCTGGCGGGCTCCATTCAAATGTTGCATCTGCAATTAGAGATATTTTTGGTGGAAGCATTGTTAATGCGAGGGATTGGATTAATGGGCTTTTTCGTTCTTGCTCCAAAGACTCTTTACTAAATGCAAGGGTTTCTCCATTATTGAATTCAAGGCGAATATGAGTGCCATCTATTTGTTTTGGTATTTCGATGTCCAGCCTGCTCGTAACATCATCTAACCATTCTATGGGTGGGCTCGGGGTATTTCCTGTACAAACAAAACCATCTTTCCAAGAAAAAAACCACCAACCTTTTTTTGCGTGCGCTTCCCATGGTAGGAGACGAAGCATTATGTTGCGATGATTTTGAACCCCAGCAGATAACATCTGTTTCCCATCGCCCTTTCTAACGAATGTAGTATTACCATATATTGGGTGTTTGAATGTACCAACTATTGATATGTCGTCATCAAAAGATGCCGAAAAAGAACCGGCATATGCCTTTGCTATTGCATCTCCTTTCCTTGCCATCATTCTTTTGTTCAACCAAGCCAAATCATGCCTTCTTGATATCACTTTATTTATTTCTTTTAACGATTTTGAAATTGGATTTTTTCTCCCCCAAGATAATTTTCCCTTCCACAGCAATTCTGGTAAAGTTTCCTTTGGATTTTCCATTAAGAAATCCAAATCTTTGCGTAATTTCATTTGCACCTTCTTTGAGGCCTGTTTTGTTCCTCGAAGGCGCATACGTTGGCGGCTTTTGCCCGGAAATTCTACTTGTGATGGACCCGCCATATTTCCCCCTCAAGTGGGCTGAACTCCCCCTCCATAAACAAAGTTGCGAGAGATTGTTACACTTTATTGTGCATTGCATAAAGCGCCTTTTCTTCCATTTGGTGCATATTTGCTGGGATTACTAGGCAGTGAATACCCTCACCATCACACCTTGAAATTGACGACAATTTACCATAAACAATTTCCTCATTTTCTGTGCCCAAGTTGGAGCACAGAATGGCCTGCCAGTCCTCAACTGGTGTTTGTAAGCGATTATTGATTTTTATACATTTTATTATTGCACCCAAATCATCTTTTTCTAATAGTTCTTCTATCAAATATTCCGGTGGGTCCTCTTTCAATTTCCTCACACTTTCTTGGATTATTCCAACCGCTTCTTTCGGAGTCATGGGAGTTGGCTCTACTTCACCAGAACCAGTTGGGTCCAAATCAAGTAATACAAGCGTATGTAAACCATTTTCATAATTTTCACATGCCATCTCAATAGGGGATGTAGGTAGATAATCACCCATTGGAAACGCTATTGTCACCTGTCGTCCAAATTTGTAACTTTGTAATCCAAGCCCCCCGCTAACTACTGTGGTGACAGATGTAGCATGAACTATTTTGTATGGAATATTATTTTCGATAGCATGAAGAATTAAATCGGCATGAGTTGTTGCTTGCAAGGGGTCTCCTACTACAAGAATTGCAACTTTTGTTTTTTTTGCCATCTCAATAATACGCGAAGGGCTTTCAATAGAACTTCTCCGCAATATTTCAAATTTCCCAACCATTTTTTGCAGTTTGGCCATACCATTTTCACCAAGTAGAGAAGTGTATCCTTCAAGAAACCTATACTCACACTCTTTCGCCAATTCAACCCCCTTTACGGGCATCATACTTGGGTCTCCAACTCCAGTGCCGATTAAGAAAATCCCAGAATCATCATCCGCCAATATCAAACGCACTCCCCCAGTGGATGGAGCGAGGAGCATGCGTCATTTGAGAGTGCCGAGCAAAAAAACCTCTTTTTTCCTCGCGGAATTAGAGAGCGACAACTTACTATTTAGTGGAGCAGGGGTTGTTGCAATAGATGCTGATTTCCGTGCAATACCGCTTTGCGAAACCGCACCCACCACCCTCCCAGAGAAATATAGTAATTATGAGGTCGTTGATATTGAAGAAAAATTACGAGGACCAACAAGTTATATTGAAAGATTAACTGCCTATATTTCTGTCGATGAATTTGAAGCAAATAAGCACCTTTGGCCTTCATCACACGACCAAATGGGAGATTTGATATTAATCAAAATTCCTGATGAGATTAAGCAATATTCATCAATTATTGGAAAAGCATTATTGGCACAACATTCTCGAATTAGAATGGTTATGCAAGATAATGGCGTAAAAGGGGAATGGCGAGTAAGAGATTTAGAGAAAATTGCAATCAGAGAGGGCAAATCTGACACAACTCTTATTCAGGTAAAGGAAAATGGGAATAATATTTGGATAGATCCCACACAAGTGTATTATTCTCCGCGTTTGGAATCAGAAAGACAAGAAACGCTAAACTCAGCAATTCTATTAAAAGAAAAATTAGGCCGACCTCTGAATATTATTGACCCATATGCTGGGGTTGGCCCCGGTGTTGTGTGTTTGCTTTCAAAACCAGGACTTGTTGATAAGGTCCACGCGAGCGATCTCAATCCAGCAACAATACCCCTACTTGAAAAAAACATTGCACCATTCAAAGATAATTTATCTGAAGTAAGAATTGATTGTGTTGATGCATTAATGATAAAAAATGCTGAAATGTTGAGGGACAAATTCGACCTACTTCTAGTTAATCTCCCACATAATACACTCGAACATATTTTTCATCTAATCCCTCTTCTTTCCAAAGGGGCATCATTGCTCAAAGGCTGGGCAATTATTCATGAAGAAGATGTTGATATTATTAAGGAAAATTTGCATACAATTGTTATTCCCCATAAGCCAAACCTTTCTGAAATAATAATAACTCCAAAAAGGACATATGCACCATATTTAGTTTATGCAAGTATTGAATTACATTTTGATTAGTATTGAATTAGATTATTGCAAACCTTTGGCACGACAAACTCAAAGCCCGAATACTATTGGGGTAAAGTAAGAGGGATAGTATGGCACTCAATGTAAAATGTAAATGCGGCGTCGAAATTAATGTTGCCGGGGTAACCTCATCTCTTGAACCAGTTCCTATTTATTGTGTTGTATGTGGTACAGTAACAGAACACGAAATAAATTAATCAAATTAACCTCGATCTTTTGTTGGTTTTTGAGATTAATTTCCTGTCCAAAATAACATTTTCATACGCGGTTTTTTTGTAAAGGCGCCCCGTACGGAATTTGAATCCGTGTCACAGGAATGACAATCCTGTATGATAACCGCTACACTAACGGGGCTTTACAAAGATGCCGACAGGAAACCTGTATTTAAGTCGCACTCCGTGCGGGGGTTGGGGACCGGCATGACAGACAAAGGAAGAACCTCTCGTCAAAAGGAAAGAGAGGATGAAAAAGAAATTGAAATGTCGGATTTGTTCACCTCAACTTTTGGTGAAAGCGAAATAGAAGTTGTGGAATCACCCACACCTCCCCCCCAAACATCATCTGAAGAAGAAGCCCCTGACACCGACGAAGAAGCAGCCTCCACCGAAAACCCCCCTCCAAGTGGACCGCCCTCCGATCCTCCAAGCAAAGGCCCTCCAAGTGGTCCGCCCTCCGGTCCACCAAGCAAATCCCCTCCAAGTGGTCCGCCCTCCGGTCCTCCAAGCAAAGGCCCTCCAAGTGGTCCGCCCTCCGGTCCTCCAAGCAAGGAACCTCCAAGCAAGGAACCTCCAAGCAAGGAACCTCCAACAACCATTGTTGATGAAAAGGATGAAAGTGTAGATGAGGAAGAATCTAAGAAAGAAACCCCTCCTGTTTCGGAAAATACTGCAACTACAGAAGAACCATCTCTTGAAGAAACCGATATCGAAGAAGCGGCCGCCAACAAAGAAGATCAAGATAGTGAAACCGATGAAGAAGGCATCACTGAATCTGAGGATGATGATTCTAAGAAAGTCAGTGGGGCAACTACTTTGTCAAAAGAAGAGATGCAAAAAATTGCTAATTTAGAGGCTGAAGTTGAACGGCTAAGAGGTGTCGTCATCGGCGCAACCGAAATAATTACAGAAATTGAAGAGCAACCCCTTCCTCCTATTGTTGGAGAGGATTTTGTAGTTCCTTCTCACGTAGTAGGTGATTTTGTCAGACTAGGGCGTCAATTACACCGTGAAGGCTTAGTGCATTCAACCCAAGGAACAATTGCAATGCTAAACCCCGACCAACCGGGTGTAATGCATGCAACTCGATTTGGGAGTGCTTTAGCACAAATGACCGAACTCGATATTATTTCGGGAAAACTTGGTCAAGCAGCACCCCCCGAGGCTTCTAATGAATGGAGGATAATGGAAGTTCTTCTCGCCAGCACTTCATTGCACAACGGGGGCCCTGCGGCTTGTATTCATGTTCACCCCCCATTTTCAACAACCCTCTCTTTAGAAAAAGATTTGATAGTGCTTCAACCAGTTGATGTTCATGGTAAAGCCCACCTTGGAAAGGTGGTAATTGTCGACCCGGATGCTGATGATATGGATGAATACTTACGCCAAATCGCCGAAGCACTTGGCCAGGGTAATATGAAATGCGTTGTTATTAGAGGGCATGGTGTATATGCGGTTGGAAGAAATTTCACAGAATCTTGGCAATGGGCAAGTGCTCTTGAACATAGCATGAGAATAATATTACTTGCCCGCCAGGCAGGACTGCGTATCTAAGAATAATTATTTATCTGGATTGAAAAGTCCAAAGTATTGTATAATTAGTTATTGTTATTTCTACAATACTCAACAAAATTCTTCATTATTTTGCCACCAAATTCAGTATCATTTACTTCGGGATGAAATTGTAAACCCCACCGCATTCGCTTGAGATCTTCCATTCCTTGTACTTCACACGATGGCGAGGATGCAGTTACAACAAATCCTTCAGGTACCTCACAAACTTCATCATTGTGGGACTCCCAAACTGTTTGCTCTTCTGTAGTGCCTGCAAAAATTACTCCTCCCCCTCCAAGCAATTCTATCTTCATTTCACCAAATTCAGGAGTTTCAGATTCACGTGCCTGCCCACCATAATATCGGGCCATAAATTGATGTCCAGCACAAATACCGAGAATTGGAATATCCAATTGCAAATAACTCCCACAATTGCCCAATTCACCAGTCAATCCAACCCTCGCTGCGCCACCGGAAAGAAGCAACCCATCTAATTTTCGCAATTCATTGAGAGGGGTTGTATTTTCAATGATTTTAGTATCTATTCCCAAGTCGCGAAGCATTCTCCACTCGCGATGTGTCCATTGGCCACCATTGTCAACAACATCAATGACCATTTTTTCCCCGCTCATGAAATACTGTGCATTGAAAGCGTCCCATGAACCTGTCGGAGGTAATCATTACGCGAGGGGCAGGTTCAAAGAGGAGGGCTAAGTCGCGGCCAATATGGTTGAGCCTGTTGTGTACAAGTGCATCATTTGCGGCAGCATCGAAGAATTGGCAGTTGATCGCCCCGGTATCTCTTGCCGAAGTTGCGGTAGTCGAATATTTGCAAAGCCTCGTCGTAGCGGACACAAAGTCATTGATGCAAACTAATAATTGCGTTTATTCAATTTCATTTTACCCCAATCCTTGAAGAACCGTGGCCCTTGCTGTCTAGTTGATAAGGATGGCGAGTTGGCTATATTCTCATGCCCCGCGCCGTTTTGACGACCTTGCTTTTCCCCCTTCAATTATTTCACAAATAAATGCGGCTGCTTGTAATGCCAACCCCCCTCATCTCTTGATTGCAGGACCATCTGGTGTTGGTAAAACTGCTACCTGGAGATTAATTGCAAGGCAGGTATTAGGCCCTGGGTGGAATGCAACAACTCATGTAATTCAAGCAAGAGATTTGGCCCGTTCGGGCGGGGCGATGGCCAAATTTGAAGATTTTTTCCGTCCTGTCGGTAGAAATAGTAAAGATACACTAGCGGGTCGCACAAGTCTTGATGCTTTTGATAGGAATATGATAACTTCAACACGAGATGACATTCCCCCTGCAGGAAAAGAATCTCAGTTTCTCAACCAAGGCTTACAAATGGCGCCAGTATCCCGATTAATTATTATTGAAGATGCAGATTTTCTCGGTCCAACTAGGCAACCCTATTTGCGTAGGATGATGGAAAGAGAATCTCATACCTCTAGATTTATTTTTACTGCTCGGGCACCTAGTCGTTTGATTGATGCTTTACGTTCAAGGACACAGTTAATCCGTCTTCCCTCGGTTTCAAAAGAATTGCTTAGTAAACGAATAGATGAACTATGTGTCGAAGAAAATGTGGAGTTGGTCAATGGGTTACTAGGGGATATTTGCCATGTTGTGAATGGTAATTTACGCCGGGCTATTTTTCTTTTAGAATTATTAGTACTGAAAGGCATGCATCGTGAAAGGAGTAGTTTGCAGAAATTAATTGCTGCAACAACCCTTGGTCCAACCCAAAGGGTGTTGGAACAAGCACTACGTGGTAAAATACATGAATGGCGTTGGCAAAAAATGGGCTCAAAAAATACAAGAGTTTTGCATGGAGCCATGGGACAATTAGATTCTTTGATGAATAATCATAGTTTGCAACCAGAGGATGTTATTGACCAATTACACGAAATGCTAGTGAGTGGACGCTTATTATTGCCTGAAGATGCACAAAGAGAAATAATTGACAACCTCGCTCTGTGTGATGTAAAATTGCAACGAAGCATGCATGCGCGTATTCAATTTGAATTACTCTTCCATAATATTGCAGAGATTGGAATAAAGTATGGCCTTGCAATTGTGTAATCTGCTAACCTGTTGAAATTTTCTATCTTCATTGTTGAGGCGAAGGCTCAAGTTGATGAGCCTCCGGCGATTGTTTGGGCGTGTAGCATAGTTGGATAATGCACTGGCCTCCTAAGCCAGGGATCGCGGGTTCAAATCCTGCTGCGCCCGCCTCAACCTACTTTTCCTTCTTTCTACATTAATTAATGAAGAAACCTATGGAATAGTTATTTTTGCCCAAACACATCAATTACTGACATAGATAACCGATGAAAACAAAACCGAGCACCTGTTGCGGTATATGTTAATGCCCACGATATCGCCATCCGACCCGCATAATTTTCCCGAACCTTATGGTGAATCTTTTAAACAGGAATCAAACGTTGATGCGCATGGCGAAATAAATAGTCTAACTGATGCAGAAGAACGCTATAATAAATCTGAAGCAAATCGTATTTTTTGGGGGCGATGGTCTTGGTGGGGGCCAATGAGGTATTTACGTCAGTGGTTTGGATTATTACTTGCATTAACTGCCTTTGTTGGAATTTCAATACCCGCATCAGTAATCCCTCAAGCATGGTTAATGTTTATTATTTGGGTTCCGTTATTGCTATTAACCCAAGCTCCAATCATTGCGGCCTCAGAATCTGCAACAAGCGCTGCAGAAGCACACTTTGATTTGTCAGCTCAAAGAGGAAATAATCACCGTTCAGCTCCCGGTTCTGATCGAATTGAGGAAGCACTCAAAGATGGCAAAAGAAATGCATATTTTATTTTGGTTGCAAATATTATTGGAGTAAGTTTTCTGATTTTTGCAACACTTTCCCCTCCTGGTGGTTTCACATGGAATATAGTTTTGTTGATGGTAATTACAATTGGTTTTGGTACAACTATTCATTCAAGAATTACTCTCGACGATTTACTTAATCACGCTGATCCGTTACCCTTTCTTGCACTATATGCTCCAACCCACCATCCCACTGAATTGTCACCAGCCTTTAGTGAATTAGTACAGGCACATTTAGATCCAATCCTCGGTGGAGAATGGAAAAAATGGGAGATAGATTTGCAGCAGTATTTCAAACCGGGTTTGCATTATCAAGAAGCCATGGAGAGATTATTATTATTATTACATTTGCATTATAATGATGAAATTAGTGATAGCAAATTATCAGAAGAAATAAATGAATTCATATTTGGTGGCCTTGAACAACTCCAAATAAATCCCACTTTTAATCAATCTTCAATACAGCGAATGATCGCTCATTCATGCGCCTGGCAACCGGGTTTTTTTCAATTAATTGCACGACTTAAATCTGATTTTTTGACCAATAGTTTTTCAATATCAAATAATAGTTGGCGAATGGATGTGGAGTTTGAAGATGAATGTTATGATGGGCAAGGACACCTCTTTATTTTCATTAATAACCAAAGCATGGTTGTAGATAGGGTAAGGGTTGAAGTTCATGTGCCCGGCGGGCAACCCGAAAAACAGTCATTTAGACTTGAGGTTGAACCTTGTCCTGCGCCCCAGTCTAAGTTACAATTGTATAGTTCTATTAATGAGGACGCAATAGATTGGCTACCTCGTTATCTTCGTAGGGGCGTGTTTTTGTGGATGAGTATTTCTTGGGAATCGGGCGAAATCGGCCTTCGTACACTACAAGTAAATTTACTCAATGATTCGGGGGACATCCTCACCTCAACGATTGTGCGAACAAATGTACGCCGGCGGATGGGTTCGGGCGATAGCCGCCGTAAGAGGAGGTTGCGTAGAGCACGAACACTTGGACTTACGCGCACTCGTAAATCTTGAGCCAAACTCATGGAGCCGTGTCGGCGTATTTATCGCAGGTTAGCACTTCGCAGGTATCAACAGGGGTCGTTAGATGGAAGCTTGGGATGTCGTAATCATCGGTGAAGGGCATGCAGCCATGCGTTCTGCTATTGCTGCAAGGAAAGAAGGTGCGGCAGTGTTGATGTTGTCTTATGTTGGGCCAAATAATCCTGGAAATGATACAGATTGTGGGATTGCCGCAACTATTTCAGAGTCATCCACTAAAGACCACCGCAACGATACAATTCGCTCTGGAGATTTTCTTTGCGACCAAAACATTGTCAATAGTAGAACTTCATTAGCTGTTGAAAGTGTTGCCGAACTTGAGCAATGGGGAGTTAATTTTCGTCGCGATAATAAGGGATTACCTCTAATGAGATTATTGCCCGGCCATGGTAAACCAAGGGTTGCAGATTGTGGGGATTCAACAGCAAGAGAAGTCCATCAGGTTCTCTCAGATCAATGTGGAAAAATTGGAGTTGTACGTAGGGATGATTCACACGTTGTGAAGTTAATCCATTCTAATAATGCAGTTAATGGTTTGATTTGCCTTGACCTCACATCCGGTACGGTAAATGCAATCCAGGCAAAATCAATAATCATTGCCGATGGTGGCTTTGAAGGAGCATGGGATGGCCAAAGTAGTGGTGGGTGGGGGATGCACCTCGCTCAAAATATTGGAGCTTCTTTAAGAGATATGGAATTTCAAAACTGGACACCTTTTTCTATTACAGATAGTAACATTTCTTTACCGTTGAATTTACTCGGAGAGGGCGCTATTTTGCAAGGGCCAAATGACGTTTCAGGTACTCCAAGCGAAATGGCTGAAATTATGTCTAAGGATGATGGCTGGTCGGTCGATATGGTAAAAATGGATAAAAATAATTTGCCTTGGTTTGCAGGAACAAATAAACTCGTAACAACTAGATTGGGTTTAGATACTTCATCCGAACCAATTCCAGTTGAGGCAAAAATCAACTCCATCATTGGAGGTATTGCAATTGATGAATCGGGTCGAGCATTATCTGGTGGTTGGGATAAAATAATACCAGGATTATTTTCTTGTGGTGCTGCTTCATGCTCAGGTTTCCATGGTGGCGGACAGGCGACAGGCAACAACCTTCTCGAAGAAATCGTAGGCGGCTCCCTTGCAGGAGCGAGTGCTGCTCAATTCGCAAAGAGCAGTGAGTATAGTGGGACAAAAGAGTTATTGAATGCTGCAGACATATCTGATGGTTCAATTAATGCTGATTTAGATTATTCTAATTCAAAAATTAGAGCAGGTGCAGTAAGAAAAACTCTTTCTCAAATCATGTCAACTCATATGGGAATGAATCGAGATGAAAAGGGACTTTCTAAAGCGGTTGAAGCACTTGGTACTTTGGTGGAATCTTCCAACCAATTATCTCTCGACCAAACCAATTCACTATTAATGAATACAAACATTGTTGAAAATTATAGGCTTCAAGTGATGGTTTCTTTGAGCCAAAATTGTGTTGAAGCAGCAATTAGCCGCAAAGAGTCTCGAGGAACTCACAACCGCCTTGATTACGATGGAAGAGATGATAGCAATTACCTCAAGCATAGTATGATTTCTTCTTCCGGCGAGTTGAGTTGGATAGAATTAATGAAAAGCGCTGGCGGCAATTGGATTCTCGCACCCGAAGAATAATTTTCGGTTTTGAGATAGATTACATTTTTTCATTGCAATCTTGTAATATATTGCCTAACCTACAATAGCAATAGCCCCCTCACCGCTTTTATGAGCGGGATAAAAACCTTGTTTACTCGCATCATTGAAGGTAGTGTTCCTTGCAGTGAAGTGGCCTCAGGTCCCTCTTGGCTAGCATTTTTGGATATTAATCCACGGCGCGATGGACACACCTTAGTAGTGCCCCATGAGCAAGTAAGTCACATTTCCCATCTCTCTCCTTTACAATTGAGCGAATTGTGGCAAGGCGTTGTAGAGGTACAACGAAAACTTTCAATTCATTTTGAAACTACTGATTTTTCAATAGGGATTCACGACGGAGTATTGGCAGGTCAAGAAATCCCTCATGTTCATATTCATGTGATTCCGCGGGATATTGATGATGGAGGATTAACTTTGCTCGCCTGTTGGCCGGATTCTCCTCCAATTGGAAGTATTGACCCAGATTTCCCAAAATTATCCTTATTGGCTGACCAACTAAAAAAATATTGAGGTATTATAATGCTTGAAGGAACTGAAATGACACACGGTGAAGACGGAGTCACAGATAGCAAAGGCGCCCTCCTCCCGACATTATCAAAATCTGCATCAAAGATGAAAATAGATCGCCTCATCAATACCCCACTTCCTACTTTCTCAGGAAAAACCCCTGGCTCACCTTTTTGGACAAGTATTGTATATTTGATGCTGAAGGGAACAATTGGAATTCAATTCAAAACCTTTGAAGTAAGTGGGAGAGATAATATTCCAATAGATAGAGGGAGTCTATGTTGTGCATGGCACACAAATGGATTACTTGACCCATCAGTAATAATGATTTCCCACCCGAAACATTTCGTGATTGGAGGGCGGCATGATTTAGTAACCCGCCCAATACTTGGTTTTTGGGGAAGAAAATTAGCTGTTCAACCAGTTGTTCGCCAATCAGAATTAGTAAGGGGTGGCTGTTCTTCTGAACTTGCCGCAGAAATAAATGGCCGTAGTTTATTGAAATTGTCAACAGGAATAGCGGCGGGCTTTGGCTGTTTTCTTTTTCCCGAAGGAACAAGTCACGATGAATCTCATTTATTGAGGCTAAAAACAGGTCCGATGCGAACCGTGTTATCTGCCGTTGCACTTGCAAAGGGACAAGATAAACCTCAACCAGTATTATTGCCAGTGGGGTTGCATTGGCGAATAAGGCATCATTGGAGAACTGATGCTTGGGTTGAATTTGGAGAGCCAATAATTGTAGATAATAATGGTTTGACGGACGAAATGAGTGAAAAAATGGCTGGAGGAGAATGGGTCGAACCACCGCGAGAGATTGTTAATAAATTACGTGATGAAGTGCGAGAAAAAATGGCACCATTAACTCCTGATGCACCAGATTGGGAAACAAATAGAGGTTGGCATCTTCTCGGCCATCTAAAAGCAAGGAAAAGCCAAAAGGAAATAAAATCTTGGAAGGAAGAAGTTCTTGCTGCAAGAGAAATAAGAGATAATTTAAAAAATAATCCACAAGAAAACCTGTTAAATAAAGCAATAGAAGCAGCACAAATTCTTGAAACCCATAGGTTAGACGGAAGATCTTTAAACGCCAAGGGGAGAATTAGAAAAACTCCTGTTGGTGGACAAATTCTAAACATCATTTTTGTTATTATTGCAATGCTAGTAATGCCTATTTCCATCATCACCGGAGGGATTCAAGCCGCAGTGGGAAAGAAATTGGGTGATATTAATATTAAAAATGAAGGTTTAGATGCAAGAACAAGCTATCAATTCTTAGCCTCGCTCTTCGGCTCATTTTTCTTTTGGCCACCAATGGCAATTATTGGAGCAATATTACTAAATTCATTTGCAGTACCCTATTTCACAAATTGGTTTGAATTATTTCCACAAACCCCTATCGGGTATTTCTTTAGCATTTTTCTTTCAATGATTTGGTTAATACCAATTTTTTGGTTGAGTGTTCAAATTACAATCAATGGTTGGGATTCACTGCAAAATATTTCTATAAGTAAGCGAGAAATAAACCTTAGAAAATCTCAATCAGGCCAGCATTTCACTTCATTATGCAAAGAGATATTGAGTGAATTGTAATTCCAACGGTTTGATGAAGGGCGCTCACTCCCCTTGGATTATGGGCGATGATTTACATGCCACATTATTGCGTTGGTTAAACGAGGAACAATTGAATCCAAAACCTCAAGACGATGAACGTGCATTAGTTCATTGGCTAGTTAAATACCCCCCCGGTCCAAATGGGCACGCCTTCAATATTGTTCATCCTAAGGGGAGGGATTTGATTGCAATTTCAAGTATGACGCGAGTTGATGCTGGGCAACAAAATGAAATGAAAGAGCATTCAAAAGCAGATATCGAACAATGGCAAGATTGGGTGCATTCAATCCGGCTTTCGTTAATAGATGGTGGTGTAGATTGGGGCATTCATGTCGGCGGAGATAAAAGCAAAGGGGACGGGCCCCTGCAAGCATTTAATGTTAGTGAGCCGATTTGGCTTGATGGCCTGTCAAAAAATAATTTAATGCAAGCTCTCCGTCGCCTCTGGCTCGCAAAACTTGGAGTAATTCATGAAATTAAGCATAATTATGGGCCAGGGTCAGGGGAGCCCGGCCCGGTGGATGATTTTGAACGGAAGAAAAAGGAAATGGCTCGAGAGAAGTCAAAATCTAAATCTTCATCCACACAAAAAGATTCGGAAGTAGAAATGGATGATAGTGGCTCATTCGGCTCTAGTTTTGACAAGTCTGAATGGGCTTAATGCAATAAATAATTTTAATAAAATATTAGAATAATAATATTTTCTCTCGTGACCATAAAGGGTCGCGGTTAAGTAGGTAAAGTGGGAGCAAATGTTGTTGCTTAAGCGATAACGAGTGGTGTTGAAATGAATAATCGAAACAAGAGTATATTTCTATGTATGATAATGATCTTATCAAGTATGACCGGAATGGCAGCATTGCCGCTAACAGGTGCATCTCAAGTTGTTATTACTGATGCGGTTCAAGTTGTAGATGATGGAGCAAATTCCCAACAGAGCGCAGTAGTTTCTGATTCCGATGGAAATGTACACATGGTTTGGACAAAGAATAACCAACAGTTGATCTATAGTATGATGGATCCCCGTGGTTTTACCCTCATCGCCCCCACTCAATTAAATGATAATGGAGGAGCTAGAACCTGGCATCCCGATGTGGCGATAGACAGCATGGACAGGATTCACATTACTTGGACAGATAAGAGTGGCAATCACGCAATAATGTACACTTGTATCAATCCATTCCTCGATGATTTAGATGGGAGTATGGCTAGCGATGGGGCAATTACTGTTATTACCGATACAATCGTTGAAAAGCGTACTAATAATCGCGACTGGCCCGCCATTGCACTCGATTCCAAGAATGCAGTACACATTACATGGGAAGATAATTATGATTCACTTGACAAATTCTTCGCTCAACCACAAATATACTATGCAATGCTCGAACCAAATTATCCGGCAACCCAAGCTGATGTAATATTTGATTCAACACTATTAACTCCTATTATTGGGCACAAAGGACACCCAGATATTGCAATTGATGGTGACGATTTTGTTCAAGTTGTTTGGGACGACACCCGCGGTGGAAAAGTAGAACTTGTTTTCGTTATTGATACCTCAGGTTCCATGTATTCAGAGTGGGCAGATGTATGTACTGTAGTTTACGGCGGCAATTTCGCAGGAGGCTCTTATTTCCAAGGAATTAAACCAATGCTAAAGGATGCAAATATGACGGTTTATGAAACAATTTACGGGCTTGGAAGCTACATGCCTGGTGCGGCAAGTAGCGGCGATTGCAGCAATGTTAACCCGAACGGAGCAGACGGACAAGGTCCACGTAACACACCACTTGGTTTGGTAGTAGGAGATGACAGCGGAGGTATTCGCAAATTACCAGGTACGATATACAACGGCGCAACATATTCTGGATATTCAGGGGAAGATTGGGGACCCGGTTCAAACTGGGCATGTCTTTCTTGGCAGGATGCCCAAGGAAATATTCCAGGCAACCCACCGACAAGCGATGATCACAAGTGGAACCCAAATGCAACAAAGATTGTAATTCCGGTTTCTGACGAAGGGCCAAAAGATGGCGATCCATCCGGGCAATCCGACGATCATCAATCAATTCAAGAAGCACATGATTCATGTGTTCGCGCAGGAGTTATTCCAACTGGATTGTATGGCCAATCATATGGTGGTGCAACCACAGTACAATCTCATTTCAAGGATTTAGCACAATGCTCAGATGGCCAACAGGGAACCCATACGCGTAACTGCCCCGGCACAACGATTGCAAATTCCGATGCTGGTGGCCAAACATTTGAATTCCCTTCTAGTTCTGGAACTAGCCAAATGGCACTTCTTGTAGAGGCAATGGTATATATTTCAACAAACAACTCTCGTGAAATATACACAACCGTTCTTGACCCATATAGCAAGATTGCAAATACACCTGGATTCCAACCTGGGCTACCCGGTCACTTAGTAACTGGCAATTCCTATGTAGAAGATATTGGAAAGGGTAGCGAAGGCCATTTAGTGGTTGTTAATGATACACGGGTCACTATAGATGATGCTTATTCATTCCACCCCTCATTGAGTATTGACCAAGCCGGTAATTCACATATTGCTTGGATGGATGGTCGCGATTATGGCTTTGCAAAAGATGTAAATTATGAAATCTATTACACCAAACTTCGCCTCAAGGGCGCAGGGGATTGGGATGGCGTACCTGGTGGTTTATCCACATATGCAATTAAGAAAATTGATGACACTGCAATATCCAATGTTGAAACCCCTAGCGGTATACAACAAAACCGCCCTTTCGGTGGGATGAGTGCATATCCATCTTTGCTAACTGATTATCAAAACAATGTCCATATTGCATGGCACGACTTCGGTAACGCTACTGCGGGTGAGGAAATAGTATATGTGCGCCTCAATGAAACTTCTTTGACTGGCCCCGGTCTAGATGCACTTGACCCATGGGATATTGTTGTAGTAACCCACTGGGAAAGTTTCAAGCTCGGACCAAATTCATTCAATAGTCCAGAGATTGGAATGCCTCCTGCATTTTCAAATGATTTGGGCAGTGGAGCCCACATGGCTTGGTCTGATACAAACAAATGCAATGAAGAAACCAATAATTTCCAATGGACAATGTGTTATACTCACATATTAACTGGGCAGGTTGATATTGAATTTGGCCCTGCGGAGACCTATTATCACGTCATTGAACCTGGTGAGCAAACAGCCTTCAATTTAACACTGAATAATTCAACCCCAGGTCCTACTGATTTGGTCGCTGACACATACTCACTCAACCTATCGGGAGTCCCAGCAAATTGGACTGCAACTCTTTACTTCACATCTAACGATACGGCAATTTTCCCCGAAACACCAATATTCCTTTCTGGAGGTGAATTGATCCCATTTTATTTGCGAGTTCGTGCCCCAAGTATTTACCAAGCACTTGCTGATGAACGAGCACCAATTACTGTTTCAGCAGTTAGTTTCAAAGACCCAGCAATTAGAAGCGATATGATTACGATTACTGACATGGATGTAGTTCACGGAATTAATCTCGATACAAGCCATAGTATGGCCGACGTGGAGCAAGGCCAAACGGCAATTTTCTCAATTACAATTACTAATACTGGAAATGTTTACGATACCTTTGCTTTCCACGACCCCAATACGCTGAATGGTCAAGCAGAATGGTTCTTACCTTTCGGTTGGCAGGTTAACTTCCCACTAAGTGTAAGTCTTGACCCCGGTCAATCAGTCACTAAAAATTTAGAAGTGAGCATTCCAATTTCTGAAGACCCTGGCACATTTGTAATTTATCTAAAAGGTTGGTCTGTTGGAGAACCCGTCTTAGATATGAATGCAGGCACTTATGATATTCTGTCTCTTTGGATTAATGTAAGTATTCGTTCAACAGGTAATATTGTGTTTGAAATTTTTGACACAAGCGAATATGTATTGCCCGGTGATTGTGCGAGCTATGACATTGATGTAATCAAGAATTTCGCCCCCGGATTTTTGATGTTTACTACCCCTGGTGCCCCTGAAGCAAAACCAGATGAAGTTTCGCTAAATGATTGGCGAGAAGAACATTGGACTGTTGAATTGGACTTCTCTAATGCACCTCCTGACCCAGACGGGGACGGAAAGAGGAGATGGGACGTAGGGGTTGCATACACAGTGACTGCCATTGTTTGTGCACCATTTAATGCCGGTTCTGGACTGGGTCCAGCGGTTTCCGTAAAGGCAAACCTCGATGGTCATAGCCGAGTTTCTGATTCAGTTATTCTTTCAACTAACGTAATACACGTCTATGATTTAGATATGAGTAGCGAAGGTAGTGATTCAGTATTAATCACTGCAAACCCCGGTGAAGAGTGGACAGTCCCAGTAACAACTGCTAATTTTGGAAATGGAGCAGACCGTTATGACATGCGTCTTTCAAGCATTACTGATAGTGAGGGTATTGAAGTATTATGGGATGTAGATGTCCCAAGAAATTTCTTAATTGAACTACAACGCGATGAAGGCCAAGAAGTAAATGTAGTCATTGATGTTCCTCTCCAAGTTTCTGCAGGAACATATTTCATCTTTTTGGAGTGTTTCTCTGAGGAAGCATATCCTCAAACTGGTCCAACTTCAACGCGTCTTAGAGATCAACTCATCGTTACCGTTGAAGTAAGGGAATTCCACGATATGCGAATTGACTTAGATCCAACTGTCGAGAATAGTGTGAAAACAACCGCGCCCGGTCGGACAGTGCGCTATACAGTTAACATAACAAACAATGGAAATGTACCAGATACGCCAAGCCTTCACAACCATACCGCAAGTCGTAGTGGTGATGAATGGATTTGGAACGAAGTTCCTGGAATGGGAACTCTTTCAGAGTGGAGCGTATCTTGGGCTATTGTTTACAACTTTGATAATTCTCAGCCTGAAACCGAGGAAGAATGTTTGCAAATGGTTAGTGGCGAGGCTCTCCCCACAGATCGTTGTGTATTCCTTACGGATATTCAGGAACATATGTTGCCTGAGATGCAGCCATATAGCACAATTACAATGAGGGCAATTATTACAATAGGTGCAAATGCAATGTTAGAAACTCGCCCACTTGGGCTAAAGGTAACTTCAATGTATGGTGATATGACTGAGGACGGCGATTATGATTCCACTCCATCATGGGCTGGAAGTATGTTGGATTCAAATGAATTGATTATCACACTCCGCTTGAGGGCTCCAAACTTGGAGATTGTTGAAGCAAGTGTATCAGATGCTGAATCAAGCGCTGAAATAGGTGCTGCAATCCCTATTCGAGTTATTGTGCAGAATACTGGAAACGTTCACGCAAGTGATGTTGAAATAATTCTCTGTCAAGACCAAGACGCTGCTGATGTGCGTGAAAATGGCTGTGATGATGAAAACATTGTCTATCGTCAAACAATTGGTGCACTAACTCCTCCAGATGACACAGGCAAAGCAAAGCAAGTAGAAGCATACCTTCTCTATCCAGTTGTTGCCGGCTCTCACGTTGTAACTGTAGTAATTGATCCAATGGACACAATTGTTGAGCAAAAAGAAAATGATAATTTCCTAACAGTTAACGATGGAGATAAATTATCTTCAAGTAATCCAATATTGGATGTTGCAGGTGAATTTGTAGGCGAATGGGCTCTTCCTTTCGGAGTTCTATTACTTACACTCTCACTGCTCTCTGTTGCATTCCTAGTGGGCCGCGGAAGAACACGCGAAGCCAATCAACGATTGGCTGAGCAAAGTAGCCTAATGAATGTAATTGGTGAAGATCAGGATTGATTGGAAGCACTAACCCCTTGATAGCAAAACCAAATCTTGCTTGATAAGAGGGAAGCACATGGACAAGTCATTTGCTGTATTATTTTCGATAATAATAATTGGTGCTAGCCTTGGTAGTTGTATTTCAGAAGATCGCTATAAAGATGATTATGAGGAGCAAATCATTGAGGCTGAAATAAGTGATTTAGAAAATCAAATCAGATTACATCAAAATAAAATTGATGAATTATCAAATGCTCTCAATTATTCCACTGATAATGTAACAATACTTTCACTACTACTAGATAATAGTTCCAATAATCAAGAGAATCTAATTTTTCACCATCAAGAAAACCTCTCTTCAATTCAGAATCTGAGTACTCAGATAGAGCAATTGGTATTGCAAATTTCAGAATTAGAACTGGCTATTGAAGAACTAGAATCGCTATTACGCGCAATCTCGGAGGATACCAGTCCCAAACTTCTGGTAATAACAGTTGATGTAGAAGCGGGTAATAGGTGCGGGGAATTAGTTTTCAACAATTTGACCCACAATCGAATTTCAACTTGCATGTATGGTGTTTTTGGTGACCAAAGAGCAGGAATAATAGAGATGATGGATATAGCGGATGAAGTAGGGGCCAAAATCTCATTTTTTGTAGATGTAATGGAGTATTATACTTATGGCGATCAAATGCTTCAAGTAATGCGAGACATTGATTCAAGAGGTCATGACGTACAATTACACTTTCATCCAAGCATGATAAATTCCACTAATTGGGAAATATTTCAAAACTCTGAAGAATGGAATGAAAGTGGGGCAACTAAGGATATTAACATGAATTGTTGGGACCAAAATACAGCAAATTTCTGGTTTTCAAATGCAATGAAAATTTTTGATGAAACAAATATTACTAGGCCTATTGCCTACCGCAGCGGGGCATACCGCTATTGTGATACAATAATCCAAGCCATGGCTAACAATAATATGACTCAATCATATAATTACAATATTTTTTCATCCGGGCGACAAAATTACTCTGCGGGGTATTTATACAATTTCCAGTGGGAAAATGAGATATTCGAATTTCCGATAACTTATGTAAGGGATGAAGATGGTGAGTTGAGAATGTCATCTAGGATAGACGACTCTACATGGACACTTCCAGTTAATGATATCTTTGAGAGGTACTATGGAAATCACCCTTCGACTAGAGTCATGACGATGATATTACACAGTTACTCGTTTTTAGACACGAATGAAGCAGGACAATATTACCTTAAGGATCAGAGTAGGGTAAATGCATTCAGGACATTTATGCTGGAATTATCAGATGAATATACTATTGTTTCTTCAAGTGAATTACAAACATATATCGATGATGGCTCAGTTAGAGCCGTACAAAAATTCCCGCTTAGCTTCTTGGAAAACGAATGCCATCGTTGATTTGCACACCGTAGCGTTTGACAAGGCCCACTGCAAAGCCTCTGATTGACATATAATGAATCAGTGGGTTTGTGCATTGATCCTTTGATAAGATCCTAAAACGATTAGATTATTTAGTATAATAAACCACATTTGTTTCATGCGAAAGAGTATGCAGTGGATATTTGCACTCCTGCTTGCATTGATGCTTGCCCTTCCG
>PSPT01000012.1:43725-62759 GCA_004195635.1 Methanobacteriota archaeon | reverse complement strand
GAACTGTAGCACTGTATTCAGCATGGTCTCCAATTATCGATATTCTAGGGACTCCATTTGACGCCCATCTGCCATTCTATCCAGCAGCTCACATCCGCCCCGATATCCAAAATTGGTCAGACTCGCCCATTTTGATTCTTCACGGAGATGCCGATGATTGGACTCCACTTCATCTGGTTGAAGGACTAATGTTTCAATTACCAAATGCTACCTTGCACGCCTATCCTGGAGCGCACCACTCCTTCGACAGTGAGAAAGAATTTACACTGCTTCCCAAGGCCGTTCGTTTGAGGAAGCGGACTGCTAGAATCGACAAGAACGGATACATGTCTGGAAAATTATTCCTAGGTATACGATTACCTTTGAACGAACGCTGGCAAAGACGATGGATTATCCGAATCTTGCGGAATAGAGGCGCTCATGTGGAAGGCAATCCCACAGCTCGTGCGGATTCTCTAGTTCGGGCTAGAGAGTTCTTCATGGAGCAACTTTACTAGGCCTCGCGCTAACAATTGATGAATAAATGGGCTCGCAGTAGGCTCAACGCGTCGGTAGTGACGAATAGAGACATTACTTGATTATTTTTCCGCCGATTCTCACTTGGCTCTTTAGCGGCAATTGTTGTTCCCAGGCGAACTCTTTGACAATTCTCCAACCGCTTTCTTCTCCAACATAATCAGTAACATCAATTTGTTTATTGCGAGTATTGGCCTTGAACGCGGCAACAGGTTCAGAGTTTCTAAACACTAAATATGCAGAACCAAAACCGAATTTCTGCTTTAATACATCGCCGAAGTATGGTGTTAATGGATCGCTTGGCGGCAAAACAAAATCACGCATTGGAGCAATATTCTTCGCCTCCTCAAGTAGTTCCTTGCGCCCCCAGCAAACCTCATGTAAATCATGAATTAAGAAACCCTTAACCAAAGTATTATCTTTTTCAAACTCATTCAAAATAGCCTTCAATTCCTCTGGCTTGAAAGGTGAACCCGAAAGACGAAGGAATTGTTTTAGAGTAATAATTGGGAACTTCTCGACAATCCGACGTAAAAATTCTCTACGTAACACAGCTCTGTCAACATTCTCAAGAGGGTGAACCGTTTTGAAACCATTTCTGTAATCTTGCACCAAATTACCTGAGCGGATTAGCGGTTGAATCATTTTTCTGAACTTTGCCCGTGAGATTGACAACCTTTCCATGAACAATGCAGGATCGGAATTGACGTCAAAATAATCCAATATCGACCAATGGTGTTCCTCTATCTCCCCACCCCTTATGGTTAATAATTCGCGGAAATAATCTAGTGTAGCCCACACTTTATGGGCACGCAAGTTTGTTCCAACGTGTAATTGACTTGCGGCTGCCATGCTCTTGAGATCCACTCTATAGAGTTCGCACCGGCCGCGCAAAGCAAAATCATCTCTAATTTCATCAATGGCCCGTACTGCAACAGTTTCATTTTCAAGGCGAGTTTTTTGATGGAGGTTATGTTTGTAGAATAGGGCTCTTTCTGCTAATTCTCTAGGTTGCGGATCGACAACGCCGCCACGAATTAAGCGCTTGCCTGCAATCTTAAAGCCGATTTCAGTGAATGCATCAATTGTTGTTTCATCCAATTCTTCAACAGTTACACCGTTTATTGCTGAAATTACTGAAACATCAATAAGTTGGTCACTATAATTGTTTAGTAGGATTTCAAATGCCTGGCAAAATTCATCCATATATGCGAATGGAACCTGTAGGTCTTTCACTTCTAGGTAATCATTAACCTTGTACATTAGCACCTTGCCTATTGGGTCAACACCTTTGAAAATAGGCAAATACCAACCTCTTTGAAGTTGAGTTCGTATTTCCCAAATAAATCTTGAACAATATGGGTCGGATTGAGTCAGAATTCTGATTTCCCTGTCCTCTCTGTTAACCAGTTGCAATTGCCTCGCTTCTTCAGGAATACAATAGAAATCAGTTGGTTCTGGTTGGAGGGCGACTACACGTGAGATTTTGCCTTCAGTTTCAAGCTCGCGTAAAGCAAGAGCCAGCATTTCAACAGAATGTGAAACATAGAATCGTAATGTGTGACCCTTAACAGGTCCAATTTTCTTAATCAATTCACACAAACCTTCCTTGAATTCTAGAGGCTCGACAACTCCGTATATGCGCCGGTATAAAGTGACCCTGCGCCTTCGCCCCTCTATTTCTTCAAATTGCTTTACATAACACAATTGACGTTCCAAATTAGATAAGGCGCCCTTTAAATCACGACGCTGGGATTTATTGTCCTGCCCCTTTGGCCAATCGCGTGTTATTTCACTTCGGAGCACAAGTTCGCCAGCTGGAATTTTCGCTAATTCATTGGTTTCAATATCATTGAACCAAGGTTCTGGACGTAATGCAAGCAGCATTGGCAGATTTTTCATAGTGGTGTAACCTATGCGATTGTGTAATAATCGCCCCATAATAACATCTGAATCAAGTTGTATATCCTTCCAATCCTTGAAACTGAAATCCTTGATACGATAAAGTAATTCCTGCTGTTTTTGGAAGAGAACATGAGAATCGAAAGCATCATATGGATTTTCGTGTATTTTGAAGGATTTCTGAAGGATCATATTCTGTAATGCACGGTATTCAATTACTTCCTCATCACCGCCAGTAAGCCTATATTCGTCAACTTTCAAAATATATTCTGCTTCCTTAGTCTGGGTAAAAAAGCCGACAGAAATTACATTCCTTCCCTCTAATTCAAACAAAATTGCCTCAATCTGCTTTTTAGGGAAGGGTAAGCGGTCTTCAAAAGAATCACCAATTTTTGGCCCTTCGCTGCCTAGCATTTCAACCAATTTTACGCGCAGAGCCTCGTGGGGGTCGCCAATGATCTTTGAATCCCACCCACCAGGTGTTGTACCGGTGTACTCTGAGCCAATTTCATAAGTCAGTTTGCCGGCATAAAGATCTCTTAAGTCATCAATTTCGGAGCCACCATTTACTGCAAGAACACCCAAGGTGCCGTGAATTTCAGCCATATAGCAAGAAAACCATTTTTCATCTATTTCAGAGTTGCCTGTTCCTCGAACCTTGGTTATTTCACCCGCTTCAGCCAATTCGCCAACCCAACTTTTTAGAACAGCATATTCAATATCGACCAATTTGCTCTTATAGAGAGGATTTTTCAGATTAGAATCTAATCCTCCTCCATGATTCATCAATTTTAGTAGGCCTTGAGAGTCAGTTGGAACTGGCACCTTGTTTAGATAATATTCCTCAAGCTGCTCTTTCTTCATTTCAGTTGCAAGGCTACGGGTGCCGAGTAATTTCTGAAGTACAAGCGGGTCAATATCTTTTACCAAATATGCGCGGGTTCGCATTGAAAGTAAGTCTTCAAATGAAGCCATGAATAATGACATTCCAAGTTTTGAAGGAACACTGACTTTGGTATGAACAAGACGTGCGTCTAAGTCCCTAGAACGCCTCAAGAAATCCTCGAGTCCGATTAAATCGATGTCTTGCCAGAATATCTCATTCTTTGCCTCCCGCATTAGCAAACTATCGGGCATAGTGCGGTGGCGCTTGAAAAGAGCCTCTGCTTTTTGTTGAAACTGTTGAGGGCTTACTTCTTCTGCACCAATACGGCGAGGTATAATCATCGCTCGTCCGGCAACTTCCCTAAATCTCTTGGCAAATAATTGGGTGCCAATAATATAGTTCTCAAGAACCTCAATATGGCTATTCGTCATGAATAAATCATACAACTCTCCGGGGTCAACTTCTGCAGAAGTTTTTATCAGTAAGGTGTTTTCATCAAATGATAACTCCAATACTCCAATATTCTTGCTTTCAGCAAGCCCGGCCATGAAATAACCAAGGGCCATATTGAAAGAACGCCCTTGCCCCGAGGTAATGAGGTAGGTCGGCATCCCACCAATTATTTGTTCAACTAATAGGCGTGAATGGCTCGGTGCCTGAAAAGACGCCATTGTGTGTTCTTCAAGATATCTTGCAACCGCATTAGCAACATCTTTTGACAACCCATATGGTCCTCGCAATATATCGCGAGGATCCAATCCGCGACGTAGAGCCACAATACAATTCTCCTGTAAATCCATCAAATGCTTTGATAACTCACGGGAACGGGAACGGGCTTCACCAGCCCATGATGGAATTGTGGGGCGGTGTCCAGTGACCGGCATCACATTAACGCGAGTACCCTGAATGGCGTGAACTCTGTAGGTAGAACCGCCGAGTAATATGACATCAGAAGTAGTTAGGTTGGAAACGAAAGATGCAGACAATTGACCCAGAATACTACCGTCTTGGTTGAATACAAGATAAGAATTATTTGGTGAAATCGTACCGATATTTGTATAGTAAATCATCCTTGAGTAACCACGCTTCCCGTAGATATTTTCCTCCCAATCAATCCATACACGACGCTCTTCTTCTAGCATATCTAATACTTCAATATAGTCTTTATAAGGCAGGTTGCGATAAGGCCATGCGGAACGTACTACTTGGTAAATTTCATCAATATCCTTCTCCTCAATAATAACTTGTCCTATTAGGAATTGAGCCAATACATCAAGACAATTCTCAGGGAAGGTTAGGATGTCCATATCTCCTACTTGAATTGCAGCCTGAAGCGCAGCCAATTCAATTAAATCATCGACTGATTGAGGGATAAAACGTGCCCTAGGGATTCCTCCAACTTGGTGGCCAGCACGGCCAATTCGTTGTAGAGCCGTGGCGATTGAGCCTGGTGAACCGACTTGAACTACACAGTCAACACTACCGATGTCAATGCCCATTTCCAATGAGGATGAGGTGACTACAGCGCGCAACTCGCCTTTCTTTAATTGATTCTCCACGCCAAGACGAATTTTCTTATCCATTGAACCGTGGTGCCCAGCGACTAGTTCACCCATCCCGCGGATTTTCAATTCCTGAACGATTATTTCAGTCATCTTCCTCGTATTAGCAAATACGATAGTAGTATTGTGAGCATAAATTAAATCACGCACAACGTCAATATTGTATTCTAATAACTTCTTGACAGGAGTATCTGAAAAACGGCTAGTAGATAATATGATATCCAAATCCAACTCTCTCGAGCCGGAAACTTTGGCGATTTTAACTTTAACTTTAGAAACACCGTCGACTTCATCTGCCGAAACTAAATACTCAGCAACTTTTTCTAACGGCTCCATGGTTGCCGAAATGCCAATTCTCTGAACTGGGCGCAAAAGTAGAGTGTCGAGGTGAGCGAGTGAAAGTGCGAGGTGTGTGCCTCTTTTACTCGGCACAAGGCTATGCATTTCATCAATTAGTAGCCATTCGACATCTGATACAATTGGCTGAAATCTTTTACTTGATATTGCAATGGCGAGACTTTCAGGGGTCGTAATGAGGATATGAGGTGGCTTACGTAGCATTTTTTGCCTGTCGGATTGGGATGTATCGCCGGTCCTCAAACCAACTTTAATTGGTAGCGCTCGGTCGGGTAAAAAGCGCTCGCTAATTTCTTTCAGTGGCTTAATTAAATTCTTTTGAATATCATTAGCCAAGGCCTTGATTGGTGAAATATAAACGCAATGCACGTGATCTTCCAAAGTGCCATCAAGAGAACGGCGGACCAATTGATCGATAATGGTGAGGAATGCAGTTAGGGTCTTACCGGAACCAGTAGGTGAACAAAGAAGTAAATGGTCGCCATTAATAATGGAGGGAATAGCGAGTTTTTGCGGCCTGGTAAAGTCGGAAAAAGTCTCCTTAAACCAATCACGCACAGGAGGCGAAAGTTGCTCTAGCAACTCCTCAGTGCCAATCGGCTCATCCAAGTACTCAATAATTGCCATTTTTTGGCCCCTTCAATTAGTATGAGAGGCCATAGGTTCAGTATATAAAGGAAGCGTTTTTGATGTCAATTAATTAGGAATTATCTCAATCTTGATGATTGTTGAAAAATCACCTTGGTGAGACCTATCCTCATAGAAAATAATTGCTAACAACGGTAAATTAATGATTCCTGCGCGACAGTCTTGACTGATTTATTAATACATTGTGTGTATTTCTTCCGCATTGTTGATGAAAGAGATTCATCTGGGAGTTGCAGAGAGGGAGTCCTATGGAGCGTATTTCACGTCTTGAGCGCTTGACCGCAGTTTTGCGTCAACGGGGGATAATTCTGCCGGCTTTTGAAATTCATGGTGGCGCAGCAGGGTTATTTGACTTCGGCCCCATTGGCGGGCGTTTGCGAAATAAAGTAAATCAAGCATGGATTAATCATTGGCTTTCACAAGGCGATATTGTTGAGTTGTCTTGCCCCACAATAACGCCTTACCAAGTTCTCGAAGCAAGTGGCCACGTTGGCGAATTTTCAGATTTCTTAACCACCTGTAATAATTGTGAGGAGGCTTCGCGTGCTGATACTTTGCTCGAAACGGTCCATCCTAGCCCAGATTCACTAAACCGGGAGGAACTCGAAAAACTTCTTTTTGAAAGCGATCTTAAATGTCCTTCTTGTGAGGCCAATGATTGGAGCGAAGTAACTGCTCAGAATTTAATGTTCAACACAACAATCGGTGCAGGGAAATCTGGACGCCATGCATTCCTCCGGCCGGAAACTGCGCAAGGCATGTTCACCAACTTTCCTTCATTATTTCGCCACTTCCGCCAAAGATTGCCATTTGGTGCCATCCAAGTAGGAAAGGGGTACCGCAACGAAATAAGCCCTCGCCAAGGCATGATTAGACTTCGTGAATTCAATATGGCTGAATTAGAATATTTCATTGACCCTGAAACACCTATTGCTCATGATTTCACTCATTGGAAGGGAATCAAAATGAATCTCATTCCCGACCAATCTGAGCAAATTCAAATGACGATAGTAGAAGCATTGGATGCGGGAATTATCCGGCATCCAACTGTAGGCTATTTTTTGGCAAGAACATTTCAATTCTTGGTGAATGTAGGGATTGACCCAACTCGTATGCGCTTCCGCCAGCACGAATCGGATGAAATGGCGCATTATGCAACCGATTGCTGGGACATTGAAATTGACGGTTCATACGGCTGGATAGAATGTGTTGGAATCGCACACCGAGGCTGCTACGATTTGCAAGCTCATGAAGAGTACACAGGCCAGAGGCTGCGCGCGTGGAGAGCATATGATGAACCTCGCCATGTAAATAAGGAAATACTTACAATTGATGGTTCAATAGTTGGACCAGTATTTAAACATTTAGTTGGCCAAGTAAAGAATGCAGTTGAAAATCTCACTGAAAGACCCGCGGCCTACCCATTCATCCTTTCCTTAGAATCTGGAGAAGAAGTGGAAATAGAGGAGGTACATGTGAAAGTGAAGGTAATTGATGAGACCATTGCCGGAGAATGGTATTTGCCACATGTCGTTGAGCCAGCATTTGGAATAGACAGGATAATTTGGCATATTATTGATCATGCGTGGGACGAAACTGTGAAGTCTGGTGAACAATACAACATAATGCGCTTAAATCCCTCAATCGCACCAATTGATGTATCGGTTTTCCCATTATTTGAGAAGGACGGAATGGGGGTACTTGCCGCCAATATTCATCAAACAATTTGTTCAACCGATGGTTTGATTTCTAATTATGATGCATCCGGTTCTATCGGTCGTCGATATGCAAGGGCAGATGAAATAGGAGTGCCATTTTGCATTACCGTTGACCACCAATCGCTTGAAGACAATACTGTCACTGTTCGAGTCCGAGATAGCCAAGAACAGACTAGAGTGTGTATTGATGACATCGTCTCATTCCTCAATTAACTCATTACCACATATCAAGAATATCTCTATTTCATCAATTCAACAATCTTGATCTCCTAAATACTTGCTCATTAATATTTTTCAACAACCATTTTTCGAATGTTGTTTTGTCATTATCCGCACTATTTGAGGTCAATCTTCAAAGAGTGTCGCCTTTGAAGTAGTCAATATGGAACAATCTGTTCAGCCCACCGACTGGACTGAACGATATAGGCCATCCTCGCAAAAAGAACTCGAGGGGAATGATTCGGCCCGGGTAAGAATACAATCCTGGTTAAAGGAGTGGGATGGTGGTATGCCAAAGAAGCGTGGCTTGCTATTAGTTGGACCACCTGGTGTCGGTAAAACAACAATGGCGCGAGCAATTGCCATTGACAAAGGTTGGAATGTCATAGAATTAAATGCAAGTGATGAAAGGAATGCACCTGCGATAAGACGGGCTGCTACGCGCGGTTCGGTGCACCATTCTTTGTTTGAATCATATGACGATGGGGAACGGCAAAAAACTCTTATTTTATTAGATGAGGTTGATCATTTAGGTGGTGCATTCGCCAGCATGAGTGAGAAAAGAATTCATAATTCATTCATTGATGATGAGGAGAAAAAAACCACCATCAAAGGTGATTCGGGCGGGAAAGCCGAATTACTCAACCTGCTTCAGAAGACAAAGCAACCAATTATTATGGCCTGTAACGATGAGATGCGCCTATGGGGCGGCGTGAACTGGCGAAGTTCACAAGAAAAAGTAAAGAAATTGGCTGAATTGATCGCATTCAATCGTGTTACAGAGGATGCTAGAAGAAGAATTGTGGGGAGGGTGCTAAAGGGCGAGGGTTATTCTATAGACCCCGGTGCAGTTGACTTATTAGTTCGTAGTAATGCAGGTGATCTACGCGCATTGATTAAAGATATGCAAACAATTTGCAGCATTACAAACGAACACATTGACATTAATGCTGTCAAGGGTATGCTTGAATTGGGCCGAAGAGATACCGCAGTAGACTTATTCCCCGGTCTCGAAAAACTCTATCGGAGTAAAACGGCGAAATCCGCAGTCTCTACAGCCAGGCTACTTGACAAAGATCCAGATCAGATGGCTGCTTGGGTAACTTGGAATAATTCCAGCGTTCATACTCATAGAAAGACAATTCATCGTGGAGCACAAGCATTGTCTCAGGCAGATATCGCTCTGCCCGTACGATTTACCAACCGCGCATACCGTTCCTGGTACTGGGGGTCAAATCTTTCCACCCTCGCTGCATCTGTAATTGGCGATGTTCCACAGGGTCGCCTTTCAATGTCTTATCCGGGTTTTTTACGTAGAGGCAATGAGCCTTGGCGTAAATCTGGACTTATTGAAAAATTGGCTAATACTTGTGGTTGTTCAAACAAGGCCGCTGCTCGCGAATTATTCCCCCCTCTCGCAGCATTACACTCAAATGAAATTACGAGTGGTGATTCTCTAGACTTTTCAATTTCAATGGCCCTTGGCTTTGCCGGAGATGAACACGTTGCTTTATGTGGCTTGAATTCAAGATTGAAATCTACTCAAAAAATAATTGATACATATGACAAACAGGTTGAGGATGAGGAGCCAAAGATAGATTTTACAACTAATGTCAAAGATCCAAGTGTTGACGATTCTTCAGTGATTTCAAATTCCAAAAAGGCAACAGAATCTGTTGAAGACGAGAAGGAGGCCGTAGAGGGAAATGATGACACTCAGGACCCTCCAGTAGGTCAATCAACCCTGTTTTAGTGCAATGATCAATTAGTTTGAGGCAGCATATTGCCGAGGGCTCAAACAATAGAGAGCAACTATTTGGATTCGTCCTATTTATCTCGTTTTAAAAGGAGGCGGAAGGACTTACGCGCTGAACGACCACCACCGCCGGAATCTCTCTCATCGCGAGCCCAAGTCTTTCGATGGAGCAAAATTAAAACAGTCAACAACTCAAGTCTGCCCAGCCACATTAGAAGAGATGTCCAAATTAATGCACCTGAATTCATCGATGCCCATGTATTTGAAGGGCCGTATGCGCCTAGTGCTGGCCCGGTGTTTCCAAGCGCTGAAGCGACTACTGAAGCGATTGTTTCAACATCATGGGATGGCATGAAAAGCGCAAGAATGAGAGTTGAAGATACGAAAAGCGCAATCCACACTATCAACAAACCTACAACAAGTGAAATGTAATCTTCCTCAATTACCTCACCATTCATGCGAATGGGTTTGACTTGACGTGGATTTGTAATTCGAGATAATTCTCGCCATGCAACCTTGAATGATAAATTAAATCTCAATACTTTTAATCCGCCACCGGTAGAACCAGCGGAAGCCCCAATCACCATCAAAAAGAACAATATCAATAGAGTGAAAGTGGGCCATGCGTTTCCTTGAGCAACATAATCAGCACTGCCAAAACCCGTTGAAGTTCCAATAGATACGATTTGAAAAATAGCGTCCCTAAATGCCCTACCACCTGCCCATCCGGCAAACCATAGGGATAGTGTGACCGCAATAGTAGCAGTCACTAAAATAATGATATAGTTTCGGGCTTCTTCATCAGAGAAGGCTTTCTTGAGGTTTCTATCAAATACAATAAATGAAAGTATGCTGAAATTGATACCAGCCAAAAACATGAATCCAATAACAATCCCTTCGACTGCCTTAGAATCATAATGGCCAATACTTCCATCTCTAGTTGAGAAACCACCTGTTGGCATGGTTGTTAGTGCATGATTTATGGAATCAAAAGCGTCCATCCCCCCGCTGATGCGCAATAAAAACATCTCAAGTAGCGTAAGGCCAATGTATATCCCCCACAACATCATTGCTGTATTTTGAAGTCTTGGGCGGAGGCGAGCCAAGGAAGGCCCTGTTAATTCAGCCCTTGCAAGAGACATTCCTCCTCCAAGAATTCTTGCAAATAATACCATTCCGAGCATAATAATACCCATACCTCCTAGCCACTGTGTAATACTTCTCCACAATAATAGTCCACGCGGTTGAGCATAGATACAATCAGCAGTTGAGGAAACGCAATTAGGACTCATCTGCCATGCAATAACAGTTGAACCAGTTGTGGTAAAGCCGGACATTGATTCAAACCAAGAGTTTACTGCACCTCTAGACATGTCGATAAAACTGGAATCGGTAAATGGCCCATGGAATACTCCTGAAAGCCAAAATGGCAATGCTCCGAAAAACACAATTACCGGCCAAGCCAAAGCCACCGCTGAGAAAGCTTCCTTGTCTCGAAGTCTTTCTTGGGTATCCAGTCTAACAAAAAAATTGAGAAGAATATAACCAAGGCCCCCGGAGAGAATAATGGGGAGTATGAAGGCCTGTATGGCAAGTTCGAAACTATCGAGCAATATTGTCATCAACATGGAAAATGTCAATGGAATGATCAATAGAAGGGATATCCAGCCCAAAATAAGGGCGACAACATCTGTTCGCATGTTGCCCTCACTCCACTGAAAACCTTGTCTTTAATTCATCAATACGATCTGGTGGAAGGAAACACAATAATCTATCTCCTTCATGTAATAATTTGCTAGCATTTGCAGAAAGCGTGACGCGACCGCCATCTGGGTCAAGACGCTGGATAAAAGCGACCTTTGTCCAACTCGGGAGTTTCAACTTCTCAATAGTTAAATCGGGTTTATGTTCTTCATCAGAAAGTGGCATAATTGCACCAACAATATCTGGTATAGAATCAAGCATCCCGTATGGACCAGGTAAAGCATCGTGTACCTCGGCAAGAATCATATCTACTGCAACTCGCTTCTTGTTTACTGCAAAAGTAATCCCCATTTTCTTCACCACGCTAACTAAGTCCGCATCCTGCAATACTAATCCGGTACGGCGCACACCTAAACTTTCAGCGAGAACGGCAACTGCAATGCTTGCGTGATCGTCAGAAAGCCCAGCGACCGCAATATCGTGCCTTCCAAGTCCAATTTCTTTCAATAATTGTTTATCATGGTGGTCGCCGTTTATTACATCCAAACGCGGGTTGTTTCCAACCTCGCCTCCGGCCAAATGGTTAGCCAAAGCCAAATCAGGCTCAATAACTGTAACTTCACACCCATCCTCTAGATAGGACTTCGCCAAGCCAACTCCAATTTCACCCGCTCCAAAAACACAAACCTTAGGATGGTCAGGAAAATCTTCCTCATCATGACCCATTAATCGGACAATACGGGTAAAAGAGCGAGTCCCAATGGCGGCTACTGCAATCATATCATTTGCCATGAACTTGGTATTGGCATCTGGCACGGCTGAAGGCTCGTGTTCCCTTTTTAATCCAACAATAGTCGGCAGATTGCTGATACGTTGTCCGGCCTCACGAAGATTAGTAAATAATATCTCATTTGCATCTTTGGTAACTTTCATTTCAACAATATAAGCATCGTGTCCAAAAGGAATAACCTCCTCAAAAGAAGTAGTTTTTAATCCTATTTTTAACCGATTAATGCTCCCCTCTATAGGACTTATTGCAAAGTCGACTCCACTCCATTCACGAAGTAAACCATTTTCTGATTCCTTGGCAACACTTGGATTTGAAACCCGGCAAATTGTGATGAAATTTTCATCGGCATTTTTCCCACGGCCATGTTCATGCCGAGCAAGAGCGCAAGAGAGCAAATTGAGTTCATCAGAACCGGTTGCGGCAATGAAAACCTTTGCCTCACGAATGTTGGCTTTAACCAATTGTTCACGGTTTGTCACATCGCCATGAAGGACAAGAGCATCAATCATTTGGGCCGATTTTACTGCTGCTGCACTGTTATCTAGAAGTGCAACATCGCGATTCTCACTTCGTAGTGCCTTTGCTAAGCCGACGCCAACGCGACCTGCTCCACCAATAACAATCAACATGAGAACACCTCAGAACTCCTCAGGGTTAATTTTCACAACGTAGGTTCCGCCGCCGTAAACAGGACCGGACGTAGTCTCTATAGTAACATCGCGGTTGACATGGCCGCCAGCAAGGTTGACAATTGAACCGGAGGCATAATATTCGGATACAAATTCATCTGCAGGGTCAAAGACTTCAATCCATTCAGAATATGCGGTAGGTGTGTGGAGGAGCCATTTATTATTTACAACATCAACACTACCTTCAATATAGCAGTCATTGAGATTTACTCCATTCGCAGAGCACCAAGCATCATTGAAAGGTAACATAACATTAGCCCAGCCGTGGCCCTCCCAAGAGTTACTAGCGGTATCCAATAAAGCGCCAAACTCATACCAAGTTGGTATTTCTTTTACCCTTAATATGCTCATCCAAGCATTTGATTGCTCGTCACAATCACCCTTTCCGGCTGCAAGACAATCTGGTCCGCTACGAGCATATAGCGGAGCATTTTTATCGTATTCAAGAGTATCAATCAAATAATCATAGGCTGCTCTTGCAAAAGCATATGCATTGTCATGCTTATCTTCAGGTAGGCTAGCACTAATATCGGTCGCTGCCTGAAGAACATTTTCGTGGGTAGCATCAATCAAATATTTCTGGTGATAATCAGACCAGATTGTGGTTTCATGTTGTCCAAATTGAGACCAGTATTGGCCAAAGGCACGAACTTTACTATCTGCAAATGTTCCGCTCGACTCGGCATTTATAGCCCAAGATTGCCCGTCTACATCAGAAGGAGAATTATCATGATCCCACCATGTCCATGACTTACCAACAACATCAGCTTCAGCGGAAATTACCCTTGTTTCCCCAGGGGGAATGGTGAACTCCCAACGAACACATTGAGAGTAGCCACAACTATCATCGCCTGAATTGGCAGCAGGCCAGTAAATAATTGCCCCAGATGGCAAAGAAATGGCATCTTCAATTGCCCGAGGTGTACCATCCGTGGGCACCGTGATAACCTGCCCTTCAGTTTCCAATCTAAAAGCAGTTACATCTTGTAACAATGATGCATCAAAAGGCCCACCATCTCCATGAAATTGACTCGCGGATATACCCTTTGAAGTTCGCAACTCTGGAACAGGGATTCGTTGAACTACTTCGACATTACCAGTTCCATCATTCTCGTATGTTACTGTGCGGGAAACAGAATATGATGCCTCTACGGGATATTCACGTCCTGGCTTCAACTGGTTCATTATTTCGTCCTCAAGGTTTGACCAAGCCTCAAACAACTGTTCTTGTGCAGGAGTAAAGAGGAAGGCAAAAGCGATGGCTCCGACAAATATTAGGTTGCGAATTTTTCCCTTTCGCAAGCCAGTACGACGAATTTCACCCGATTTTGATGAACCGCCTCTTGCACCCTGACGAACTCCTCGGCCGGCTGCAGCACCAGCAGAACGCCCTCTTGTGACTCCAGAAGTAGCCGGAACTACACTGGTAGAACGAGAAAAAGGAGATGTTGCCGCATGCAAACGAGGAGTTGGCGGAGGAGCACCCCCTCTTTTCGCACCCCGGCTAGGTGATTGAGAACTAGTCATCCTCCCGCAGGAATAACAAATCTTGTCATTCGGCAGGACCGGAGTTGCACAAAAAGGGCAGCGACCCATGTATTTACGGCTAGACGGGCGCTCTTTCAATGCTTCGCCTCATGAATATTGTTGGAAACTGCTACTTTTAAATGGAAAAAACAATGACTTGGATGGAAGTAAGTAGTTATTCACTTTCAATAACAGGTGTTCCATTCAACACTTGCTCCTGAAGTAATTTTCGTTTCGCCTCGGCCCGCACGCGACGCAAACGGCGGGCAGCCTCAGGGTGCAAACTATGTCGCATCCAAACAGTATTTGCTCGACGCATACCAATCAAAAAAGGTGGAAGGATTAGAATCCATCCAATTGGAACTAAAACTGCATAAGTAATCAAGTTCACAGCAACCAAATGCCAAAAAGTAGCCCAAAACAGGGCCAAAAAAGGTGACCCTCGTTGAGCCCTTGAGCCAAGACCGCAGCCAATAATAGCATGGATTAGCGGAAGGAGAAGAACCAAAGCTCCAACCCTGATTAGCGAAGGTATTGTCACACCATCAGCCAATTCTAGAACGCGATAACCCATGCGCATGGCCAACATTGCACCAGTCCCCAATCCAAATGCCCAACCAATCGCGGGTGCTGCAAAAGTCGCCCGAGCCCTCCTGCTTGCTGCAAACCGCAATGTGATCGCAGAAAGTCCAGCAGAAACAAACGCTGCAACGGCCATAGTCGCCCAACTAAGTGAACTACTGCCTTGAATAACAAGTGCATAATATGGTTCAAAGACCAGAATATCGGTTGCTGCAGCGGCAATTGAGCCGATTCCAATACCAAACATGAGGGCAGTTACTGCCTTTTGCGAATCATAGAAGCCGTGCAATTCACGCATTCCGCCTCGCCAGCCCAAAGCCATACCTGCAAGGCTAAGCCCGGCAAGGAGTTGGATGTGGAGTAAGTCAAGCACAAACTTCCGAGCCGCCAACCCATGAAGAACATGGCGCTATAAATATTCAATTACCAGTAATTAGTCAGGATAAGAATGATGAAGGGAGGGTTCAAACATCATGACGCTTCGGGCACACCATGGCACTTGATGGACTACGCAGTGGTATCTTCTCGGCCCTTTCCAAAATAAAAGGGAGGACTAAACTCGATGAGGGTGAACTCGCAGACATGATAAAGAGTCTGCGCAGGGCACTTCAAGAAGCGGATTTCAATGTTAGGCAGACTAAGGAATTAACTGACCGCGTTGAAGATCGGCTGAGAAATGATGACCGCCGACCGGGAATTACTTTCCAAACTCAAGCGATGAATATTCTCTACAGTGAATTGGTGAGGATGCTTGGTGAATCAAGAGAGGTGAGACCACATGCCCAAACCATTCTCATGGTCGGTTTATACGGTCAAGGAAAAACAACTACCACGGCAAAATTAGCCGAATGGTATCGCCGAAGACACGGAGTTAAAGTTGCTGTAATCGAAGCTGACGTACACCGACCTGGAGCATATCATCAACTGAAGCAATTGCTCGAAGACACCAACATCGTCGTATATGGTGAACCTGATGAAAAAGATGCACCTACGATTGTCCGGAATGGATTAGCCGCTGTTGGTTCAGCCGATATTGTCATTGTTGACACTGCAGGTCGCCACCAGTTAGACCAAGATTTAGTTAAAGAATTGGAATATATATCAAAACTATGTCAAGCAACTGAACGCTTCCTCGTTATTGATGCACAAGTCGGCCAAGCAGCAGGCCCAGTTGCTGCTTCGTTCCATGATTTGGTCAGCGTCACAGGAGTAATAGTCACTAAGTTAGACGGTACTGCAAGAGGTGGTGGCGCACTTTCTGCTGTTGCAACAACTGGTGCACCAATTATGTATCTCGGGATTGGAGAAAAGGTTGCAGATTTGGAAAAATTTGAATCCAATGGTTTCATTTCACGCCTTCTTGGAATGGGCGATATTAAAGGACTCATTGATTTGGCTCCAGAGGATTTGGATGAAGCCGAAGCAATGCGAATCACCGAGCGTATGATGACGGGTAGATTTACCTTAAATGACATGTATAAACAGATGGAAATGATGTCAAAAGTAGGCACTGTTGATAAATTACTTTCCTTCTTGCCGACGAATATGTTTGGAATGGGAGGAATGACGAAGGGCCAGCAAGAAGATATGCAGGGTAACTTGGATAAATTTAGAATTATCATGGATAGTATGACCAACTTCGAAAAAGATAACCCCAAGAGCATGAAGGCAGAAAGGATTCGCAGAATAGCAAGAGGGGCGGGTGTAAACGAAAAAGAAGTACGTGAACTCATATCCCAATGGGGTCGTTCAAAGAAAATGATGAAGGGCATGACAAGTAACCGTAAGATGTCTCGTCAAATGAAGCAAATGATGAAAGGTAATGACATGGACATGGATGACTTCGGCATGGGTGCCTAATTATGATAGAACGTCGGTTTGCAATTGTTGGCCATCGTGCACCCTCTAAAGGCAAAGTTAACCTCAATGATTTATCTGGTTCATCTGGAAGAATTGATGTTCTTTGCCGGGCAGTAAACACCGCATTATTTCTCTCACATGGTATGAGGAAAAATACGCACATCACTCTTCACCTAATGGGAGGACCTGGAATGGGGAGGAGGATTTGGTTTGACAGTCGTTCGCTACGCGGCATTAGAGTTGATGAACGTTCTATTGCCGGACACATTTCCAAAATTATTCAGCAGCGCGCTCCAGCAATTGGCCAATGGGAGGAATTTAGCCAAGGCCTTTGGCATAGCCCAGGTGGGCTTTTAGACACATTAAAAGAGTGGTCTAACGAGGGAGTTGAAATCATCCATCTCGATGTAAATGCGCCAACTTTATGGGCGGATGAAGCACATCTTCCATCTACTAATGAGATGAAAAATCTTAGTAATATAGAACTAGGCGGGGAAGTTCAATTGCTCGATGGAGAAGGCAACGGTGAAAACGAAACTGATATTGAGATGTCAGTTGACAGTAGCATTGGTTTCATTCTATCAGACGATCAACTATTCAATCAAAGCGAAATAAACTCGATTTCAGAACATGCTGACAAATCAGGTTCGCTCGGACCAACTTGGATTCAAGGCCATTCAGCAATTGCAATTATTCACCAATTACTTGATCTTGGAATAAAACTTCGCTGATGAAAGGCAACCGAGCATTATTGCCCTATTAGGAAAAGCCAGTGAGCCAGTAAATCTCAGGATAACCAAAGCGGCCAACCATCATCGCCTAATTCAAAGTTAGTTCGCAAGAGATGACTTGGAATATCTAGCGGATGACCCTCAGGCCAAGTGGACATTACAGTTATCGAGGCTTCACCTTTTGATAAGGCGCCAATATCACAATACTTTTCAGTATCATCGATGACAGTAACGCCGTCTATAGAATAGTAATTACCCTCGCCCATCTCTTCACGATGCAATGCGTTACGATACCAGCGCAGGCCTACTTTGGTTGGAGTAATCTTACCATTCCACTCCGGAGGTGTGTTTAGAGAAAGGAAAACATCACCCCTTTGTAAAGCGCTAAAAAGACGCGCAGTTTCATCATAATCAGTGTTATCTCGCAACCACCCTCTATTTGGACGCAACAAGTTTTCCGGTTTGCGGGGTAATATTTTCAGCAAACGCTGGACGACAGTAATTGTTGCTTCAACCGCAGGTGCAAAATGGCCAGCCTCAAAGGTTCCAAGCGAAGTAGCTAGAGATGGAAGCCCATGCAAACTGGCCTCTCTGGCGCCAGCAACAGTGCCGCTATGTAATACATCTATGGACACATTTGCGCCCAAATTAATACCCGACACACAAAGAGATGGAGTCAATTCTGGAGTCAGTTCTTCAAGCGCTCCAGATAAGCCAACAATCATACAATCACTTGGAGTACCGGCAAGTGAAAATATTCGTCCCGTTGGCCCATCACCTTCTGAATCGACCTCATTATTGGAAAAAGCTTCTGAGCAAACAGCGGCGGTAATATCTTTTCTTTCGCTCATTTTCATTGGCTTTTGCAAAGTCATGCTCATTGAGCATGCAGATTGATTTTTTTCTGGTGCTATTGTGACAAAGGATATTCCTGATTTGAGTAAGCCAACCATTAGTGCATGAATTCCAGGAGCATCTACTCCATCATCGTTGGTCAACAAGACGCAGTATCTTTTATTCATTTTCCTCACCACTTTCATCGCCGTCTAATATTTTCGTCAATGGATTCACCTGTGCGCTAGCAATTTCATTATTTTGCTGACCAACCGAAATGGAAACCAGCGCTGTACCGATTATCATTATTGGCCCACCGATCCAAGTCCACATATCTGGCATCTGTTCTACACCGATAAACCAGCCGATTAGGCCTCCTAAAAAGGGTTCCATCAATAGTGTCACCGATATTAGAATTGTAGGCAGCCATCGCAGGCTGGCATTGATGCTATTGTGACCCATAAGTCCAGGCACTAAGGCCAAGAAAATTACTGCCAAAAGAGAGACTCCGAACCACCCAAATGAACCTATTCCATCTAATGTAGAAAACGGCAATGCACCTTCATACAATACTGCAAGTATCGTCAGTAACAATGCACCAATTGCAGTAACAGGGAAAGAATAGAGGAAAATTGGCATTCCCTGTGTCCTTAATTTCCTACTTATCACCATATAGCCAACAACAAAAACTGCACCAGCAAATGCTGCCAAATCCCCGATCAATGTAACTTCACCTTCACCTTGAGTATCTTG
>PSPT01000012.1:0-43718 GCA_004195635.1 Methanobacteriota archaeon | reverse complement strand
GATTCTTCGCTCTTCCAATGTAATTTGGTTTGCTCATCAGCATTAAACCATTGATACAGAAATCCTGGAATCAACACAAGAGTTGTGGCTTGCAATCTCCAAGAAGCTTTGAGAAGTGGGCCGACGCCCTCAATGGTACGAAATGTGGCTCCTGCAGTACTTACTGCGAGTAAACCGGTTGCCAATAATAGCCAAGCATACCATGGGTACTTTGTCAAGGATTCCTTTTTCGACATTGTATTCCCACCCACGCTAGAGCCTGTGGAGATTGGTAGTGGGCCACTTTGACCCTTTTTCATTCAATCACCTCAGTTGCGACTCATACTGCTTATGCGAGTTCTGCATCAATAGTCTTTTCTTCTTCTACACCACCGATAATTCCGGCCTTCTTGAAGACAAGGTATAGGGCACCGCCGAGAATGAGGTTGAAGCCTATGAATCCTATCAAACGAACACCATACCATATTGATGGGTCCATTGCAGTTGCAAAAGAGAGGGTGTCAATAAATGCAAATACGGCTGACTCAGTGCCAAAGAAAGCCTCACCTGTTAACAGACCTGCTGCCACCATATATGTTCCGAGCAGAATAAGTGCACGGCGCCTTTCTGCCTCAGATGCACCCTTCTCGAGTTTAATTTCCTCAATTTTTGGATTCAGTTTCTTTTCCTCCCACTTATCGCGAGCCACGCCGCCAATTAGCATTGGCAGGGTATGAGGCAGGTCAAGATACATTCCTAAGCCGAAAGAAGTACCCATTCCAGTAGCCATCTCAACAAAGATTCCTACTGCTGCTCCAAGCGCTAGTAACCACATATCACCTTGGCCTTCAGCCAAAATAATGGAAAATGTCGCAAATGCATTTGCCTGTGGGGCCTTGAGATCAATAGTGCCGTTGGCCAACTGAATTGAAAGGAAAATTGCAACGCCTGCACCCAAAATCGCCCCTGGAACAACCCCCAAAATATTCCCCTTAGAAATGTGATAGGGTCGATTACCAATGTAAAGCGAGTTCTTGTAATCGCCGACTACAGTGCCGGAAAGTGAAATAGCAGAACCAAACACAGTAGTTCCAACTAGTCCGAGTAATACTGCCTCCTCTTTTGACAATGATAATGCTTCGTCAAAGGAAAGGAATATTCCCATCAGCATCAGCAATACGATGAATGATGTTCCACTAACTGGCTCAATGCCGGTCTCACCCATGACGCGAACAGCAATCGCTCCGAGGAGGAAGGTTGTAAGAAGTAATATTGTTGCGAAAATAAGTGCTGGCAACATACCAAATCCGCCCAACCAAAACACCAGGAACATCACTGCAAATGTAATCACCATGAAGATTGGAATGTGCATAAGAGGCCACTCATACCAGCCCTTACCCGGCATATATTCTTGACCGGTCTCGCCAGCAAATGCCGCCTTGATATCCTTGCCAATATCGAGGAAGGTTCGCCACATCTTCAGCAATCCGAATATTCCACCACCAACGATTGAACCAATCGCGATTTGCCGAACTACTGACTTAAATGCAATGATTTGCAATGGTGCGGGAGCGTCAGCGGAATAATCGTGAATCGCAATTTTGTCTCCTGCTGCTGCATCGAATACAGGATAGTTGAAAAATACAGCCATTGGGACCAAGTAGAGCCAACCAACAAAGGTACCCAAATTGACCAAGAAAGCAACTCTTGTGCGCATGAACCAACCTATTGCAAACATCGTAGGAGTAAGTGCAACACCAACATAAGTGTGAGCCAATGCTTTGTCAATGAAACCGGAATTTGGATCATATAATGAGACTCCATTTCCAGCACCAGTATCTGGATTTATTCCAGCCGGTTGGTGAAGAATTCCATGGCCATAGATAGATGCTAGCCCAAATTCTCCGAAATGGGCCAGTTCGGCGAACCAGTCAAAGACGGCGATGTAGGCACCATGGAATTTGATTAGTGGATATTCGACAAGGAAAAGGACAACCATTGTTAATGATGTCCAAATACCAATTGTCTTTAACGAATCTTTTGCGTGTTCAACAGCACCTGTGCTAACATCACAAGAAATATCTAACATCTTCAATGTCGCCTCAAACCCAGGCATAGGCAAGGGGTCTTCTACTAACCAAACTCGCCTAAAGATAATGAAGTACATAATTCCCAAGAAACCGGCAAACATACTGGCAATGATACCGATAAATGCTAGTCTAAAAGTATCTGGGTTATTAATCAAATGCGTTCCGCCGGTCAGTGTATAATCGGCTGACGTCGCCAGCAAAAAGATGGCAGGGAAGGTGAATATGAAGCCAGTAGAAGCGTGAGTTGCTCCAGTAGTTGCTGATGTTGAAATGTTAACTTCAGAAGGTGACCACTTTAGTGCCATTCCAAGTAAGTAAGCAAAATACCAAGCCGCTGAAACTGCGAGGCCGATTTTTAAGGCAATATATGCAGTTACACCTGAGAATACTGCACCGACCATTACACCGATTAGAACTCTCTTGGTATTCCAATGCGATACTTCAAAGGATTCCTCTAGGTTCTTCTCCTCAAGATACTGCTCAAGCACACCGGAGTTGAGATTATTGTACATCTCGTCATCTAGCCAAGTGAGAGTGCCCTCCTCAATGGCTTTGATGCCGTTGGCAGTAACGGGTTGGCGATAAGCACTTTGTTTGACACCCATAGTAGTCCCTCAACAACACCTCCAAGACCACTTGCTTCATGACCATTACCCCTAACTAAATATCAAATACCTGCAAAAATATGGATTATTACTAGCATCATATGGCAATAATATTCTATACTATCTCTCAAATTGCCATCCGAAATTGATGCTTGCGCTAATACCAACATTAATGTTGGTCAATTCCCACCGACTCTATTCACTCAAAAGCAGTAAGGTTTCATGCGGCTTACGATTTCTGAGATTCACGCCACTTAGCATCTTCCGCAGCGGCGACTTTTATTCCTTCTTCAAGGTCAACCTTGCTAGTTAATAATGTTCCAACGATGATCAAGACAACGATTGAAAGGATTGCTACTCGACTATCAAACATTCCTACTGAAAGTGCATAGAGAATTGGTCCGACCATAGCAGCCGCTTTGCCAATGAAGCCGAAAAAGCCGAAGAATTCGGTTGTTCGACTTTCGGGAATTAGCATCGTAAACATAGACCTTGCTTGAGCACCTGCAGCACCCATTACACACCCGATAAAGAAACCTAAAATGATCCATTGCAAAGAGACACTAATGTCTAAGGGCTCCCATACATTATCTCTCATTGCTTGAGGCCACCAATCCATAGGTCCTCCTTGGTCCAAGTTTGTTGGATGTTGATCGCCAACTGTCGCAGACCCATCTAATGCGCCTCCGGAAAAGTGGAAGGAAAATCTATGTTCATGAGCGTCATCAAATGCCGCAACCAACAATGTAGCATCAACAAGGCCAAGAGTAGTGCGTTCTTCTCCATCATCATCCATTAAATAAATATTGAATGCATTCCTAAATACAGTATCACCATCTCCCTCAGAACTCACCCAACCTTCAACTCCTCGATCGTATAGAGTAGTAAGGTGGTACGAATTATCCGAATCATCCCAGTCATACTGGAAATCATAGCGCTGGTGGTCAGCATCACCATCAAGAGTTAGAGGCGCAAAACCAATTGCAGTAACTGCAACAAGGCAATATATCACTAGAGCAGTCATTAAAGATTGCTTTGTACCCCATTTCTCGGCTAAGGCACCGAAAGCGACAGACATCGGAATCGCTACAATATTTACCGTGAGCAATAGGGCGATATTCATGACCGGATTTATTCGCAATACCGATTCGCCAAATGCGCTTGCCATGCCATTAATTGTATTCACGCCATCATAAAACAACAAATATGCGAGGAGGAAAAATGCAAGAACTTTGAAACGACGAATCTCTCGCAAGGTAGTCCATACCTGTACATAAGCCATTTTTACCGCACTAAGGGTCTTGGCGAATGATGTTTCTCCTGCGAATTCAGCAGGACTAGGGATATCTGGTTCAGGTGTCCACTTAAACATTAGAGCACCAAAACCCCACCACCAAAGGGAAGAAGAAACAAAGACAATCGCTAGATTTACATTTGTCTCAAGGGGAGAGGCTAAAATTACTCCCAAATGAAAGAGAAGTAGAATAGACCCGCCAATGAAACCATAGGCATAACCCCAACTTGAAACTTTATCCATGTGCTCCTTCTTTGCCATGTAGGGCATAAATGCGTAATATATCGTGTTACCACCGGAAAAACCAACAGTGGCAATAACGAAAGTAAGGGCTAAAAACATGTAACCTTGATTTCCCAAGAAAGGAGCAATACCCATTAATGCAGTAAATATTATTCCAACAACTGTGTACCAATACAACATTTTCTTCTTAATAGGTACCCTGTCTGCAATGACTCCAAGGGCTGGTGCAGTTAGTGCAACGATAGCCATAGAAATAGCCAATATGATTGCATAAAACGAATCACCAGTAACATTGAGGCCCGCCCATTCACTTCCACCACCAGTTGCCTGATTGTACAAGTTAGCCATTAATGCCGGCACTACCACAGTCATACAAGTGAGAGCGTAGGCTTGATTTGCCCAATCAAAAAAGTACCATCCTCGAAGTGCTTTGCGTTCTTCATCGGAATGTTCAGCAATCATACCCCAGTTGCGAATATTGAGCCCCATAATTAGGGATGCCTAAACATCCGGTATAAACTAACACACGGAAAAGTGATGAAAACGCAATAAAGTGAACCAAGAATAAAGTGGAAGTAGATTTCACGGCAGGCGTGAACAATAATATAGAGAGTATCAGTGATCTCTGGTGATCTTGAAACGACCAAGAGCTTCCATCCACTGAATCTCCTGACCTGCCTCAATATTCATTTCTGAGTCAACTGGAAGAACCATCATCGCATAGGACTTTGAATCCATTGCATGGACATCATTACCTTCGATATGGGTGACTGTAGCACTGCCTTTCTCAATAATTGGAACTTGAATATTGTCGGTAACTGAACCGACGTGACTTTTCTTCTGTCCGGAAAAAATATTTGCCATTTCAATACGTGCTTTTGCGCTTCCGTGCTTTCCGGGCTTGGATGTTGAAATACTCAAGATTTTGTAAGCCTCATTATCTACGCAACAATATCTACCAATTTTTAATGTGCGGATTTCTACTCTTGAAGTGCCTGGCATATTCCATCCTCAACCCTCCGCAATTGTAGTGGCTTAAGACGCTTTGCTTGCTTAGTTGATGTATTTTACATATCACGTACATCTAAGCGCTCACCATTTCTACCCCTTTCGCCGAGAATAATTGGCAGTAATTTCTCCGCAATTATCATTGGGCAAACCAATTCACCTTCTTCATGAAAACTAACAAACTTGTTCACAAGAGGAAAATCCTTTTTACTTGCCTGTCTAATTTCAGTTTGCATTTCCGTATTTACAATTCCGGGGGCGACCGCCACAACCGACAAGTTGCTATCTGCAACCTCTTCAGCAAGGCAACGCACCCACATCTCAAGTCCCGCTTTAGATGTACAATATGCGGACCAACCCGATATTGCATTTACTGCGGCTCCACTGGAAATAGCAGTAATTCTAGAACGAACTGCAGATAATAATAACGGCATCAAGCGAATGGTGAGATCTTGTACTGCTAACAAATTAACTTGAATACTACGCGACCAAGTTTCTATATCGGAATCAATCATTTGCGAAATTGGAGTGATTATTCCTGCATTATGAACAATTCCTGAAAGAGAGGAATAGCGTTCAAGAATGTCCTCTGCAGCAGAGGCAATTGAGTCACGAGAAGATAAGTCACAGGCAATAATTTCTGCGGTAGGGCTCAAAGCAAGTAATTCCTTACCTACTGCATTCAAGTCCATTGAAGGTCTTGCCATGGCAATTACCGGCAGGCCATTTGCAGCCAACTTTAGGGCGATTTCACGCCCCAAGCCGCGACTTGCACCAGTCACCAAATACGGGCTTAATGTTGATTCGGATAGGCCTTCCATAAGATGTGCGAGATGTAGCAAGCCTATTGAGATTCACATCAAATAATCCAAAAAAGTGAAATTAAGAACCACTTCGGGTATTCAAGTGATACAATCCGTGATGAAATGTGTGAAAAGAATGGATGGAAAATTCATGCGCGGTTTCTTTTTTGCATCACATTGTATTTATTTACCGTCCTATGTAGCATTTGCCGCTGGCAAGTGCTAGTGGGGTCGGGTCGTATGTCCAACAATGTTCTAATCGAGTGGTTTGAAAGTGCAAAAATAGATAGTGTCGGCTCTGTAGGTGGAAAGGGTGCATCGCTTGGTGAAATGCATCAGAAACTAACCACTGCTGGTGTCCACGTTCCGAATGGTTTTACTGTTACCGTAGATGCATATCATCAATTTGTTAATGCTAAAGTTCCTTCTGCTACTTGGGATAATGTCGCAAATCCCGAAGGAGTTGAAAAACTACGAGCAAGTGCGATTGGCTCTTCAACACTATCTGAAGCATTGAACATTTGTCTTGAAGGAGCAAACATTGAAGATCATCTCAATTTGCACGGAAGGGCTTCACTCGCAAGGGCACTTGTTAGAGATACACCGGTTCCAGAGAGCATTAGGCAGGCAATTATTGCTGCCTATTCTCAACTTTGTGAAGAATATGGTCAAGGCGTTGATGTCGCAGTTCGTTCTTCTGCGACAACAGAAGATTCCGCAGAGGCTTCATTTGCCGGTCAATATGAATCGTTTCTAAATATTAGTGGAGAAAGAGCAGTTATTCAGAAATGGCGACAGTGTGTTGCTAGCCTTTTCACTGAGCGGGCTATCGGATACCAACTTGAAAAGGATATGAATCCCCTTGAAAGCGCTTTGGCAGTTGTAGTTATGAAGATGGTTAGGTCGGACTGCGCATGTTCTGGTGTCATGTTTACCATTGACCCCGATTCGGGGCATAATGGCGTTATTCATATCGCCTCAGCATATGGGCTCGGAGAGTTGGTAGTTCAAGGCAGTATTACTCCTGACACCTATACAGTTTGGAAGGAGGGTTTGAGGAGAGGTAATTTCGCAGTGGTGCATCGAGTTTTAGGAAGCAAGGATAGGAGAATGATCTATGCAGAGGGAACAGATAACGAAGTCACTACTGTCCCGGTATCTCTCACCGAGAGAAAATCTTGGTCACTCACTCATCAAGAGTGTCGCCAACTATCCGAAATGGCTCTTGCTATTGAGGAGCATTATGGCCAGCCGATGGATATTGAATGGGCTAAGGATGGAATTACTGGGCAATTGTTCATTGTTCAAGCACGACCCGAAACCGTTCATTCGCGTTCAAATAAGGCAACATTAATTCGCTATCAGATGGATGTTAATCTAACCAAGAGCCTAAAACAAAAGGGTTTGATTCTTGCAACCGGTCAAGCAGTTGGAAAGAGAATCGGTTCGGGCAAGGTTCGTTCTTACAATTCTTATGAGGAAGTATTAGAGGGTAAGAGGAGAATTAGAAAGCAGATTGCCGATGGCCTCCGGTTTGAGGAGATTCCTTCGGAAAAGCGAGTATTTGAACAGGGAGATGTACTAGTTACTGGGATGACAACACCTGATTGGGAGCCTCTAATGAAACAGGCTTCCTTGATTATTACCAGAAAAGGTGGTCGAACATCTCATGCTGCCATCATCGCACGTGAATTCGGAATCCCTGCAATCGTTGGTTGTGCCGGAGCAATGCAATTGGAAAATCTTACTGAGGTCACAGGTAGTTGTGCCGAAGGAGACACAGGTGTTATCTATTCAGGTATCCATCCTTTTGAAATTGAAGAAATTGAAATAGATACCGACATGGAATTACAAACCAAGATCAAATTGAATGTTGGCTTCCCAACAAAATCCCTAGTTGATTCCCAACTCCCTGTTGATGGAGTTGGGTTAGCAAGGATTGAATTCGTCCTATCCTCCGAGGTCGGAATTCATCCCCTTGCGTTCATACATCATGAAGCCTTGAAACAATATCTTGAGTCGGGGGAAATCTCTTCGGCTTTAGCCACCTATTCATCTGCATTAGCTGAAAATGAAAAAATTATTCGTCTTGCTGTTGAGGCAGTTGAGACAAGGGCTTGGTCATATGAGGATAAAAGAGGATTGTTTATTGACAAGTTGCGCGAGGGGGTTGGGTTGATTTGTGCCGCATTCCACCCAAGGCCAGTTCTAGTTCGTCTTTCTGATTTCAAGTCAAATGAATATCGGGAGTTAATTGGTGGAAGACTATTTGAGCCAAAAGAGGAGAATCCGATGATTGCTTGGAGGGGTGCCTCGAGGTATTTGGATGTTAAATTCAAGCCCGCATTTGAAATGGAATTGGAGGCAATGGCCTCTGTAAGGCATGATTTTGGCCTTGACAATTTGCAATTGATGGTTCCTTTTTGCCGTTCTCCAGAAGAAGGAGAGGCAGTAAAGAATCTCCTCGATGAATACAATGTGGGGCCTGCCTCGGATGTGCCTCTATTTGTCATGGTTGAACTTCCATCAAATATCATAGATGCTGATAATTTCATTACTAAGATGGAACTACACGGGGGTTCGATTGGCTCTAATGACCTCGTTCAAACAGTTTATGCTGTTTCACGTGATGATCTTGAGGGATATCAGTATCCAGTAGATGCCCGTTCACCAGCAGTAAAAGCGATGATTAGAGAGGCGGTAAGCAAATTTAAGCAGGCAGGGCTTGAAATAGGGATTTGTGGGCAAGCACCTTCGGACTACCCTGAAGAATTTCCATCCTTCCTCATTGAATGTGGAATAACAAGCATCTCGGTTACTCCAGATACCGTCATGGCCGTAAGACTATCAATTGCAGCTGCAGAACAGTCCCTAGGGAATAATTCATAAATTAGTATTTGTAAAATCCTTGACCGGTTTTGCGACCAAGTTTACCCTCTTCGACCATTTGTAAGAGCAAGGGGGCAGGTGCATATTTATCATCACCTAAGCCATCATGAAGGACATTGATAATGTGTAGTAAGGTGTCAAGACCAATTAGGTCGGCTAGTGCAAGAGGTCCAATTGGATGGTTCATTCCCAATTTCATTATTCCGTCAATTGCTTCAGGCTCAGCAATTCCATCCTGCAAGCAAATAATAGCCTCATTGAGCATCGGGCAGAGGATTCTATTTGAAATAAAGCCAGGAGAATCATTGCATGAAAGGGCAGTTTTACCCATTTGTGCGGCAGCAGCAACAACTGCTGAATTGACTTCCTCGCTAGTTTGACTGCCATTGATAATTTCAACCAATTTCATGATTGGCACCGGATTCATAAAGTGCATACCAATTACTTGAGAGGGACGATTTGTCGCCGCGGCAATTTCGTTGATGCTAATGCTGCTGGTATTGCTTGCGAGGATAGTGCTTGACTTGCATATTTGGTCCAGTTCGGCAAAAGTTGAGAATTTCAAATCAGGTATTTCTGGTATTGCTTCAACAACTAAATCTACATTAGCACAAAGTGTTCTGTCAATACCAGTGCTTAGGCGACTTAATGCAGCATCTGCATCTTCTTGAGGTAGGCGTCCCTTAGCAACCAATTTGCCGAGGCTGCGTTCAATGGTTGCAAGACCTTTGTCAACATATTCTTGAGCAATATCAATCATTACTACATCATAACCCGCACAAGCAGCCACCTGCGCGATTCCATTTCCCATTTGCCCAGAACCTAATACTGCTATGCTGCTGATTTCCACTCAATCACCAAACCGACCTGCGAGGCTTGTGGTTCATGACTCTTTGCTAGTTTCAATTAGGCAAAAATATTCTTCTGTGGGAAAAATGGTTTTGTCAATCTGACCATTGACTCCAAGAATCATCAGCATTTTGGAACCAATGAATACCGGTTCCATCTTTGTACCAAACAGCTCCATCAGCATCAGGGTCGGTATATTCTCCACCGGAAGGCAACTCTTCCCAAGAGGACACCGTTTGTGGGGAATCTCCCGCAACTGTATCGGAGGCCTGAGGCTCACCAGTAGATGAAGCCTCAGCATCGGAAGGTGATTCTGATGGTGTTTCAATATCTACAATTTCAGGTTGGATTTTTTCCTCCGTCTTTATTCCATCTTCACCTGAAGGAGAAGAGGTTTTCTTACCTTGTGAAGAAGATTTGCTTCTTTTCTTTTTCTTCCTACGTCCCTTTGAGGCTGAAGATTTTGGTTTGCGAAGTAAAATTGTTATGGCAAAACCAAGCCCACCCAACAATAATACTCCAGCAATAACTACAATAATTAACAAGGTGTTTGAAGAACCATCATTTCCACTGCCTGCGCCATCAACATTTAAGTTGCCACCTGAGCCACTGTTTGAAGGGGGGCAACCATTACTATCTGCGAAAATGTAATTCGTAGTCGGACACCGATCTGCTTTTTTGGCACCAAAAATAAATTCACCAGGAAGACCTGACACACGACTTTCGTTCCATGAAGAGTCACCCCAATTATCACCATAACCATCTCCATCGGAATCCGCCCATTGAGTCTTTTCAGAAGTGAATCGGTCGGCACCATCGTCAGTCGTCCATACTGATTCAGGGTTAGAATATCCGTCCCCGTCTGAATCAATACAACCTCTTCTATCCTTGGATGAGTTACCATTTTGCCATGGGCACTGGTCTCCATTGGTACCAGTAATATTATCACCATAACCATCTCCATCTGTATCTGAAGATTGAGTTGGGTCGGAATCATCGAAGTCGTTGTCCTCCGAGACTCCATCGGAGTCAGCATCGCGCTCTGAAGGAGCGCAACCATTCTCATCAACCTTAGTTGCCTCAAATGGTGAAGTATTTAAACAAAGATCAAAGTTATCTGTAATCCCATCGGCATCATAGTCTCTTTCGGAAGGCCCACAACCTTCGAAATTGACATCAGCAATTTCATCAAGTGGTGTGCTAGGACACCAATCTGCATATTGGCCGTCGAGATTTTCTCCATAGCCATCACCATCACTGTCAAACCATTGCCATTGATTGGATGGTAAATGATCGACGGAATCGGCCCAACCATCACCATCAGAATCAGCACATCCGCGAGTACCGTTCTCAGTAGAAGTGCCAAGGATAGTTGGGCAAGAATCGGCTGCAAAACCTGACGAGTTATCTCCGAAGCCATCACCATCTTGGTCATGCCATTGAGTTGATTCTAAAGGAAATGCGTCACCGTTCTCATCAGTGCGAGCATCCGTTGTTCCATTCCAAGTGTAGTTGTCTCCAAAACCATCGGAGTCTGCATCCCTCCATTGACTTGAGTCGTCAGGGAATGCATCGGCAATGCCCATTGGGTGAGCAAGGTGAGTTTCATCAGCGTTGGAGTAACCATCACTATCGGAATCAACGCAACCATAACGGTCTATTGTTGAGTTGCCAACAGTTGTTGGGCAATCGTCTGGCGTGGTTGCATTATTCAATGTGGAATCGCCAAAGCCATCGCCATCTTGGTCTCGCCATTGGCTTTGGTCACTTGAGAATGCATCATCAATATCAGCCCAACCATCACCATCCGAATCAGGGCAAGCAATGTATGGAGATTCTGTAGCGGTGCCATATACATCAACGCAATCGTCAATATCATTAGTGACCCCATCATTGTCACTATCAAGTTGATTATCAGCACAACCGACCGCATCAACAGATAGCCCAGTAATAGTATTGGGGCAATCATCATCTCCATCCCATACACCATCAAGGTCAGTATCTGGCAATAGATGTATCATGTCAATTCCAATTCTCGCCCATGATAATACCCGGTCGTGGACGGATAAGCGAGTATATCCCCCATTATCCATGGCCATTTGTCCTGTTTCGGTCAAAAACCAATTCGCAACATTCATTTTATCTCCAAGGTCATCTTCATGGATAAGTGCCCTCAAATATGACTTTATTGGCCATGAATTATTTGTCACATTTTCACTTGAAGGTAATACTATCGAGTTGGCACCAAGGACGCTATAGGAGGATTCGCTTCCACCTCCTTCAGCCAAAGCATCCGCCGCACTATGAGTCCAATTATTTACGATTGGAACCAAGAAAGTCCCATTATTATAATCCATCAAATATTCAAGTTCAGAAAAAGCAATCAAAGTTTCACTAGAGGGGCCAGTCAATGAGTCAATAACCTCATTTTGCAGGCCATAAGTTACGCGTGGGCGGTCATTTGTATTAGGATATAATGAATCCTTTTCCGCACAATGGTTGCAAAGGAATTGCTCCTTCAACATCCCCACTTCACTTCGGTTTTCCCATCTATGAACAAGAATTATTTCGCTGTTGGCACAGGAATTGTCTAAATCAGACCATTCACGATACTGGTCACCATCATTATCCTTGACTACTGAGGAAATGTCAATCCCTGGGTATTCGCCAGTATTTTGTAACTCACTGCCTGATTTGGAGGACATCATCCAACGCAATTGCCCGATACTTAGGCCGCCTAATGTTTCAATACAGGCTTGTGTATCCCCGCCTGCCTTGACTGCAAATGCGCCAGCCACATTTCCTATCGGGAACTCAATTAGTGATTCCCCAGTACCCTTACAATCAACTCTACCATTTGTGGAAAAGTTTGGATCTTGGTCAACCCAAATGGGATTATGGCCTTCAGTCAAAGCAGCAATACTACCATCATTGTCACAGAGATATTGAGTGGATTCAAATGTTGTTGAATTGACATAATTGAGAATTCTTCCATCGCTGGGCCAACTATTTTGCCAATGAGATTCCATTACATTTACAGTCCAATCTCCGTGAATTTGTAGATATCCAGAAGGCTCAACATATAGGTAAGTTCGCCCTCTACGTGATGCGATTAATAACATTGCATCATCGGGATGAATTGCTAAATCACGAGTGCCGCGGTTACTCCAGCTTGAGCCGAAGCTGCCAAAATCCCCAATATATGAATAATTGTCCTGAACATCGTAATAATACAATTCACTTCTACTACCTCTAGCGAGTATCATCGTACTTGAGTCTGAAGAAAACTGAATGTCATATACATCCGAACCACCGTTTCCGTATGCAAATAATGTTTGATTTAAGATACCGTATGCTCGCCAGTAATTATCTGCAGAACCAGTAATGAAATCACGCCCGGTGGGAGAGAATTCAACTGAAAGGATGGATTGACTTGAATTATCGAATGAATTAATTTCAGTACCATTGTGAGCATAATAAAGTAAGACGCTATCGCCACTACTAGCAACAAATAATGAACCATCAGGAGTTGTATCAATATCATAAACGGTGCCGGGTGTAGAATAATTTTTATGCAGGGTGCCATTTGACATCCAATATTGATATATTGCCGAATCGCTCCCTCCTGTGAAAACATATTGACCGTCATGACTAAAATGGCAAGCATGCGCCGTGTTTTCGATGAAATGTGCAGTGCTCAAATTGTAAATAATGCTTCCACTAGTTGAATCCAAAACATATGCTTCAGCATTTCCACCAGATGCACATATCATACTTCCATCGGCGGAGTAATCCAAATCACGTATATCATCATTAAAATTAGCCAATACCGCAATTGTATTCCCTGGTACATCAAATATTTCTAATATTCCAGAAGATCCTCCGCTCGCATATGACGCTCCATTGGGATTCCATGCTACTGCCCTTGAAACGCTTCCTACTGAGTTGTAGTATTCCGAAGAGGCAGAGGGCCAATCCTTAATGACTCCTGTTTCCCAATCGGCCAGCCCATCCCCATCGCTATCAAGACAACCTTCGCCATCAACAGAAGTAGCATTGCCCCAAGAATATGGACATTGGTCGAGAATGTCAGGTATACTATCACTATCAGCATCGTTTGCACTTACGGGAAAAGAGACAACCATTACGCTCGCAATCATTAGGGCTACGAGGAATATTGCCCTCTTTTGTGCTTGGAATGAATGTGAATTACTATCTTTAGATTCGGGGGGGTGGCGCAACCAAGAAAATATTAGTTTCAAAGCCATGCTAGTCTCACCTAAACTATCCGAATACACCATTAGACATAGTAATAGTGGTTTCCCGTTCATTGATTAAAACCCAAAGAATGCAATAAAAATATTATAATTATTAACGATGATGGGGGGAGAACTATTGAAAATAATGCTCCATCGGCTCTTGGGCTAGCGAATCAAGCAATAGGTCTTCCTTTGCCTGTTTCTTTCTTTGGCGGTCAAAATAAACCAATATTAGGAGGAGGATGAAGACCATAGCAAAAACCCCGAATGTCCCTCCTGGAACATTTGCAAAAGTATCAAGGACAGTTACTGGTTCTTCTACCACGGCCCCATTTTCAATTAGTAGCATATTTCCGGCTGAATCCCATGCCATCAATGTGACATTCCAATCACCCGCCTCAACCTCGCCAAATTCAATGAACTCATCGGGCCATGAGCCGTTAAATGTACCACTCTCGCTATAATACAACACACCATCATGTACAATTGTAATGCGCCAAGAATCTAAATCATCGGTTGTTGATAATTCCCAAGAAAGCCAAAGATTTTGTCCCTCAACAATAAAGTCTGCAGCCCCATTTGGAGATGTGCCATCAAATGTCATGGAAAGTTCAGTACTTGCTGCATTACCAGCTGCATCCTCAACTGAACAGGTAATTACTGACTCCATTCCATCATAGACATCATCAGGGCGCTGTCTCGGATGGGCAACGGAAAACAACCCAGTGGAATCAGCAACTGCCTGCGAGGAATGGCCACTCGGATATTCAGAGCAATTTACAATCAATCCGGCTTCAGTTTCACCTCGTATCCATAAGTCAAATGGACGTCCATCAGAGAAAGCAAAACGAGAATTAGCAACTGGAGAAGTGATATTAATTAGTGGGTCAAGTGAATCTAGAGTGACATTACTGAGCCAAGTTTCCTCAATTCCAAAACCGCCAGCAATCAATTTGAATTGGTTTATCCCTTCAATTAATGAGAATGGAATTGTGTGATTACCACCCATAGGAGAAATACCAGTATGCACCCTCGTCCAGCCCTCATTATGCCAATAATATAATTCCCAAACTTGTTCTGGACCGAGATATAAAGTGCCAAATAAATTGGAATTATTTGTCATATTCCCCTGCCAATTTGGACTAAATACGGGTGAATAATCCTCAGCCGAAATAGCAAAACTGCGACATAATATTAATTCATTACGCCCTTCATCTTCAAATCGCAGACAATATTCATGCCATCCTACCACATCAAGAGTGATTACCCAATCTGCTAATCCTGCCTGTCCGGGCACACTCAGCCAATCGCCACCATCAACGGCTACATGGGCTATTGTTTGCTCTGAGGAATTCCAGCGAAGGGCAACCATGTGATGGCGTAATGTTTCGTTGTGATTGGGAGATAATAATTCAACAACTGGCATAATACTATCAATATTAAATTGCAATTGTTCGCTTGCCCAATTACCAGCAGGGTCGCGCACGAACACATCCACAATGTTTTGCCCTTCTTCGAGGGAAATATCTACTGAGAACCAATCAGCGGTATTTGGACTTGCCAAGTTCTGCCCTTGCACCCATAAATCAACACCTACTTCGGTCATTACCTCAATTGATAATTCAGTTTCATTTATTACTTCAAACTCATAACTGTGGTTTAATGAAAGTGGAGGAGGAGTTGTATCACGAATAATATAGAAAGAACTATTGCGGACATTTCCAGCAAGATCTGTGGAAGAAATTAGGAATTCGTTTGATCCTTCAAGTGGAAGATTGAAAGTTTGATTATACCACATCGGGCGCCCAATAGTTGCCAATGTTGTCCAATTTTGTTCTGCAGAAGTTGCAAACTCTTGCGGATAAACGGGCACTGAATTAATAGAAATATCCAAGTTGTTTTCAGCCAATAGGGAAATGGCAATTGAAGTTGTATTAACCAAATGGGACTCTATTTCAAGGGAGAAAATCGGGAAATCAGTATCATATACAATACCTATCATTGCTGAAGAAGTCTGCCCAGAGAGATCACCTATTATTGCCCGACTAGAATACAATCCCTGAATAAGTTGCCCATTAGGCAAAGTAATGTTTACTGATAAATTTCGCAAAGTGTAATCCATTGCTGGAGGAGGTAAATCATGCCTTGTTGCATTGTAAATAATTCCGACTTCTTCCTCACTAAAGAAAGTTGAATAAATACGTGCTTCATCAAGCATCCCCTCAAAGCAGGTGGTCGATGGAACAGATGACGTACAACCAATGTGACTCATTTCGGACCAACCACTTGAAGCCCAATCAACAAACCCACTTGATTGACTTTCCATCACTCCGTCAACAAATACCTGCATCGTTCCTGAGATACCAGTTCTTACCAATGTGATGTGGTGCCATTGGCCATCCGAAATATTTGTAGTAGAAATTGCCGGAATTCCATTATATCGGGCAATTCCGATGTGCCCAGAGGAATTAATGTATCCAAAGTGTAAATCATTGCCAATGAGTCCGTCATAACCGGCTATTTTCGGTGCATCCAAAGGAGTATCGTTGCCCATTTGCGTTGTGTTTATCCAAAATGCCATCGTAGTATCTTCAAACAACTGTAAACCCTGAGAATAATCTTTTGCCGAATTACGCGCTGAGGAGGAAACTGTGAGGTGCGAACCAGGTAGCCCGTCAAAATCTACCACATTACCTCGTAACCCATCTTCAACCCAAGCAGTTCCACCCATCAATTGTGCATCAAAGTCATAATCACCAAGTAACGCATAGTCTTCTACAAATCCCGATTGTTCATTCATAGCCCACCAATTTTGAAGATTCCAAGTGTCATATGGCAAGTAATCCGTAGGCCTTATCACGCGATTATAGTCATCCCAAGCGAGTAGTTCTGCACTCAAGTTAATTTGAGTCCCATTCAATAAGGTTCCATTTACCTGTTGCAAAATTTCAGCTAAGTCAACAGATATGTTTGGCATATCCCATTTACTCTTGATTATACTGAACAAATCAATACCCGAAATATTGAATCCGGCTTGATTATCTGAGAAGAATGCACTTAGATTAACTGCAGTATTATTCTGTTGTCCGTCAATGGCCCCAAACCATTCAACACTCGGTGCGCCCTCTTGCAAATTAAATTGATAAGGAATTGTCACTCCACCACCGTTTGCTAATACTAACTCAAAGTAACCCTGCCACTGTCCGGCGGATTCAGGCAATTGCATGGTGTGATTAACCTGCCAAGCAACCTTTGGCATTGCTCCACCTAATGCTGCACAACCAACTGGGCAGAGAGCCAAAATCTGTGATTCGTTCAGTTCATTCCAATCATCAACACTAATTCCACTGCCACCAATTGAAGTTGCCCTCAACCAAAATTGAGTGTTTAAGGCAGGTACTTCATAACCGTGAACTACGATCCAAAATGTACCTGCTTGCACATTTTCAAGATTAACTTCCTCGTCGCTATTTCCATTGCCCGACGAACCTACTTGTTCGCTACCCCAGTCGAGAGCACCATTGCCATTATTATCACGATAGACATACAGGTCAAGGTCATCCATGGGGGTGTGAGAATCAATTTCCACGCGGAATTTGCGCAAATCCTGTAATTGCACTTCACGGATATATGAGGATGTACTTAGGCTCCCCACAGTATCCTGATATGCAGTTTCATTCGGCCAATACATTGGTTGAGTCCAACCCCAAGCATCCATATCGCTTGCTGAAATATCTATTGTGCTAGCAAAAACTAGACTATCAGAAATATTGTTTTGCCTCCAGTCATCAGTAGTATAGGTCAAATTACCAGCAATAGCAGCAGCAAAACCAATACTAACATTTATTGGATTGTCATTTGTTGAAACTCCATGGGTAGTTGAATGAAGAATCAACTGTTTGAGCCCCGATGAAGGGTTAGCAGTAAGCATTTCATGCGATGAGCCAGTGCTGGTTTGATGCCCCCAAATACCAGAGCCTCTATGCTTATTCACCGAAGCACTCTCAATTGCCATGCCCGATGGCCCATAAGCATCCGGAGCATCTTGATAGTAGGGGTGAGGTGTTTGGGAAAGCCAAAATGCATCAATATCCGTATATATGTTGTCGTCCCAATCAACATCGACAATAATCGTTCCATTGACAAGACCACTTGGCCATTCCACTGCAAACGCCTTCCAATCTCCCGATTCAGCGCGCCAGCCCCAACGTTGTGCACCCTGCATCCAAGTTTCTCGGTAGAGAGTTTGATTGCTCAAATTACCGTCTATTAATGGTGCCTGCCAAGAGGTAGGCCCAGAACCAGCAATCGTCGCTACAACCTGTAAATTCCACGAGTGATTATTCTGATCAAGTATTCCTACGGATGACAAATGAAGCCCAGGGGTTGCATTTAGTGGAATATCAATATCTATTGGGACGGTGATTGTGGACATAGGGGGCACTGTGATAGCAATAGGAACGGTCAACCAACTATCAATTCGCTTACTAAATCCAGTAATATCATAATTGATAGTTAAAGGGTCAATTTGGCTGCTTCTTACATTTCGTCTAAATACTCCGAGTAGGATCCCATCAGCGGGCAAATCCCATGGATTTCCAACCCTTGCTTCAACCTGTGAGGAGGTATACATGTGTTCAGTAATCGTTGAATATTCCCCACTTGATTCCCATTCTCCACTATCGACTAATCCATCACCATCAGAGTCTGTCCACCAAGATCCATCGCCATCGGTATCATTCCAACGATAAATGCGAACATAAACATTATTTTCGCTGGCATAATTTTTGTCTCCATCAAATCCGGCCGCATCAATAACCGCTCTTGCTCTAACCAAAGTAGCATCGCTGGCAATTGAGGTGTTATTGGCATCACCGTGAATTAATATCGGCACGACAATATCAGGCATTGAGGACTGATAGCCGTCCCAATCACCACCACTTTCCTGCGAGACCCACGATTGATTGAAATGAGAGGTTGCCTGCCAAGTAGTTCCATTCATCTGCAGGTTCAAAATATCTTGAGTCGGGTTATGAATACTATATTGCAAAGTATCATTTCCGCCCGGCAAGAGCCAATTAATATTCGATAAACGGTGAGCACCGTTATTTTGCCCAGGCATCCATGCACCAGGCTCTGTCCACCAAGTACCATTCTCGCCGGAAATTGAAGCAGTTGCTCGGTCGGCATCAAACCAACCGGCGCCCTGCACATTTCCATCATAGGCACGGTCTTCAGCAGTTGACATAGCCAAATCACGGATTAGTTGGGAATTGGGAAATGAACCATGTTCCACAAACCAGGCATCATAAAGCAGAGCCATTAATCCAGCCGCAACAGGTGTAGCCAAAGATGTACCAGACCAAGAGCGGTAAGCAGAATTAGCATCGGTTTTTTCATTCAAAGTTACATCACCAGTTGCCGACCAACCAATAGTGACGAGGTCGGGGTCCATTCTACCTTGACTATTTGGTCCGCGGTCGGACCATGATGCACTCTCGCCATATGTGGCCACATTCCATCCACTTGTACGCGAGGAAAATGCGCCTACACTAACCACACCGGCAGCTCCACCTGGGCTAGCAACTGTGCCATAACCGTGACCTCCATTTCCTAAGGCAACGAGATAGGTAGTATTTTGAGAATGAACTCGAGTTAGCCAGTCTAAGTAGAGAGAATTTTGGTCGCTACCTGCATCGACAACAGATGAATATCCAAAAGAGAAAGAACCGATTTGCGCTTCGTCTCCACTATCGGTTTGACCATCATACCCTTCGGCGACAAATCTCCAAGCATCAAAACCTGAGCCGCCTGCGTAATAATTTGCAACTGCAATCACACTTGCATTTGGTGCCATTCCTTGCACTTTCCCACTTGCAATTATTCCTTGTGCAGAAACTGAGGAGGCACATAAAGTGCCGTGGCTTCCGGCTGGCCCACCGTTCTCGTTTATCATGAAGGCGACTAAATCACCGTTGTTAGGGATGCGGTCAGACAAACCTTGACGAGCCGAGAAAGTTGGTGCGTAAGGCAGACTTAAGTTGCCATCGGCAATGAAGTATATCAGCCCTGCCGAACGGTCCCAAAGGCCATCACTGTTGAGATCAAGTCCTGCGGTTTCGGAACCTTTTCGCATAGGTACTTCATCGGAGAATTGACCGTCTCCATCTAGGTCGACATATACTGTATCATATGATGAGTTGACTTGTTCATCAACGACAATAATATCAACATCTCCGCCAACTCTTGATTGCAAATTATTGTCGGGGTGCTCGCCTATGTGGAATACACCCGAAACGGAATTAAGTCCAGAAATATTCAATCCTGATGAATCCAAAAAACCATCTCCATCGCCATCCACATCGGTGGTTGAAGTGTCTGAGTACCATGAATTACCATCAGAAGGATATGTATCACCATCTTCAATCCATTCATTGATTGAACGTGGGTCAAACATTATCGGCCAGCCGTCCCAAGGACTGGAGGCATCATTTACTCGGGCTTGAGTGCCATTTAAGTCAGGATGAGCGAAATCAACACCACTATCAACGATAGCCACATTTACTCCGTTTCCAGTGACATTACGCTGCCAAGCATTAGTTGCGCCATGTAAATCCTTAGCGGCCCAAGTTTCAGGGTCAGCCTCTGAACCTTCACCCGCCGAACCTGCATCACCATCATCAAAGCCATTTTCATCAACTGAAGAATCCCATGTTTCGGGAAAACCAGAAGCAGGAGCGGGGTCCTCAAGAACCGGAAATACTGCTAAAGTGCCAGCAACAGAAGCCAATTTCGCAACTTGCCAGCCGGGGAGAGTGAGAGAGCGATGCTGTAATACACCAGCCAGAGACTCAACATTTGAAGGCACGAGGCGGGAGGAGGTCCCAGCGTTTGGAAAATCAGTTCCAGCCGCATTGTTTTGCCCCTCCGCTTGCGTGGGGAGGAGATTATTTCGCCCCTGCCAATGGTGTAGTGCAAGGATATCGGAAGTGATTACTACAACTTCGACAAGAAAAAAACCTTGATCTGTCCAGTGCTCAAGAGAAGGGGTGAAAACGGTTATTCGAGGGATGGAGTTTTCATTTGATTGAGGAGTTTCAATAATACTTTCACCATCATAAACAGGAGTTAAATTTGTAGGTATGCTTTCCTGAGTTTGGATGTTAGAGGATGTCAATAAAGTCGATTGCGAGGTGAGGAGCATCAAGGCGAGAACCAATATTGCCTTGCCAGCATTAACTGCGCCCATAGGGCGCCTACTTCCGTGAAGCCTTTAGGGATGTCTAATTGGTGTTATCATTCAATAGATTCATTGCGAGAAGGTTGATGAGTTCTGGAACGATATGCAATGGCTCACAAATGGAATGCAAGAATTTGAGGTAGTCCCTTCCGGATTCGAACCGGAGTCTGCGGGACCAAAACCCACAATGATGGACCTCTACACTAAGGGACTGTAGTCACGGCGGAGTGCTTAGGGTTTTTGTGGATATTGGTTAATTACTTCCCGATGAGTGTGATTAGAATAGGGTCATCAAGGCGAGAAAGTGCAGATTCGATGAATTCATCCAAGTCAAGTTCTTGCTGAGTACTATAGAGTGAGGCTTGCAGAGCCATATCTAACTTGTCACAGGCCTTTACAAAGCGGCCTTCAGGAGTCCGAGAATGGTCATAATCTAGCCATAATTCGTGCAAATATTGGGCGTTTTTTACACCATTTTCGCCATTCAAAGAATATTCGCCAAGTTGAGCAAAAATCTTCGCCGAAGCATCACCTTCAAGCCGCGACTTTTCCGCACTTGAAACGCCATCAGTGGGGGTAATGTCACCAACAATAATTTCCGGTAAATCATGAATAATGGCAATACTTGCAACAACCCCTCTGTCTAAGGAAGGCGGGCATAAGGACAGGGCAAGGAACGCGACACCCCATGAGTGTGCGGCGACGCTCTCGGGATTGGAGACTCCTCGATTAACCCAACCAGCGCGAGGTAAATCCTTCAGTGATAGGCACTTGAGTAACAACCCCCTAAAATCTTCTGACACAGAACAGCCCAAGAGAGGCCTGCATTCAATACCTCCGGCAATCTACTGAAAAAGAAAGAGGACTAGTTTCTGACTAACTACTTGTTGAGGTAGAACTGTCATCATTTTTGAGGCCGGGGTATTTATCCAAAATATCCAGTTTACCGGCTTCAGCCTTAAGTTGAATATATTCGAAATACTTACCATGAGCAGCTTTATATTGATCCATTAATTCCATATAGGTCTCTTTTTCTTTGGAATACATCCCATCATCTCTGGCAGATTTATCCAAGCGGTAAACTATCATAGTAAGCAATAATGTTGCGAGCCAAACTACTGCGACAAGTTGCTCTGAAACTACAAAATCATCAACCCATGGAATAGATTTATTATTGCCCGAAAATCCAGTTATTGCAATAGCGATTGGCCACATGGGCATGACACCCAAAAACAACAACAATTTCTCATAAAATTCCAATTTCGCACGGGGGCGTGGCAAATCTGGTTTGTCAATTTCATTTCTTATATCCATACTATACACACTCTCTTCCGATTCGTCCACCAATGGCGTATTATTTGAAATATCCCCTGCAATGGATTCATTTTCAGAGATTATTTCAAAAGGACCTATCTTTCTACTTGTATTGAAGGCGCCCTTAGGGAACATGAAGAATGGAATATATACGATGTAGCAGAAAATAATACCCTTAATAAAATCGATGAAAAGAACCATCATACTTTCAGCCAAAATATACTCTGAAGAAAACCTAATGAGAATAAAACGCATAATGACATTTACGCCGACTAAAATAGCACAACAAAGCATCACTCCTATTTCTGATTGCAAAAATATTAGAACCCCCCCAAATAGAAGGCAAACACAAATGCCCAAACTGAGTGAAGTGGTAGTAATTTGGTCTAATGGAGCAGTGCCGCTCCCCACTAAGGTCTCAGGAAGTAGGAATTTCAAATTTACTAACCAATCTATTCCCAAACCAGAAAATAATTCGGGTTTTACTACCGCAAATAATAGTGCCGCATATCCAATTGCAATTAATCCACTTAGGATGAATAATAAGGAAATAGATACTGGAATTAATCCTTTTTTGTATGCAGTTGAAAGACCGCTTTTCAATTGTGGCCCAAGTGTTCTCTCGAGTTCACGTATTCGCTTAGAAACTTTCTTTTTGTCCTTAGCAATTCGATTTTTCTCTTCAGGTTCTGGAGTAGATGTTTCAAGTGGTTTTTGAGGTGAAGGTTCACTTTCAGCAGATTCCTCACTATGGCTCTCACTATGGACCTCACTATGGTCCTCACTATGGTCATCGCTATGGTCATCACTTTGGCTTTCATTTTGACTCGTTTGGGAAGTTTCTTGGGAGATTTCCGGGAGATCATTTTCTGGTTGTATTGGTTCCATTTGGATTTCGGGAGAGGGTATAATTTGAGATGACTTTAGGCGTTCAATAAGTTCACTCTTTGTACCACTAACTTTCATACCTTGAATCTTTAACATTTCCCGTAACATTGCAACAGTCAATTCCTCCAACTCCATTGGTTGTGGGGTAGCATAACCTTGATTTTCAGTCGAAGAAGTCGGAGTTTTCGGGCTGGATGACATAGTTGAGGCAGTACCTTCATTTGCAGAAGAAGTTGAAGATTTCAACTTGTCCTTCATTCGCTTTGCGGATTTTGAAATGCCACCTCCAAATGATTTCATCTTTCCACCAAAGGCAGAACCAAGTTCAACAGTCTTATCAACAACAGGCTTTATTTTTTCGGAAAGTTTTGTATCCTCAATGACAATGACTACTGACTCTTCGTCCTCAATATTAGTGGAGTCTATTTCGTCGGTGGAAACTGAATCTGCATTGTCATCAACCGAAGTCATGTATCTCCGATAGTGGTGTGATAAATGAGGTTTTTCACCTCAACCAACATCTTCAGCGGTTAATTGCATCTGGGTCCTTACTAAGGTCCTTGGTGATATTCTTCTGATGACTCTCAAGTGTACCACCGCCTATTTCCAGCAACTTCGCATCGCGCCATAAGCGTTCGACAACATATTCTGCAACATAGCCGTAACCGCCCATTACTTGCATCGCCGCATCTGCAATTTCTTTAGCAGCAGTTGTAGCGAACAATTTTACGCCATCTGAATCAAGACGATGTCCAGCTTTTCCTAAAGACATGTTTGCAGCCGTATCGTAGATATAGGCTCTCATTGCCCGATACTTAGCCCAAGACTCTCCAATATATTTTTGCATTTGCCCAAAGTCTCTGATACTCTTGCCAAATGCCTCACGTTCTGTTGCATAATTATTCATCATATCCAAACTACGCCTCGCAATTCCAAGCGACATTGCAGCAAGAGTGAGCCTTTCTAACTCCAAATTTCGCATCATGTGAATAAGTGAATGCCCAACCTCGCCTACGAGAGCAGTCTCAGGTACAATACAATCGTCAAAGACCAGTTCAGCGGTATTTGATGCCCTCATTCCAGTTTTGCCCTCAATCTTCTGCCCGACTGAATATCCAGGCATTCCTGCCTCGACTAAGAAAGTGGAAATTTCAACTCTCCCCTTCTCGTCATACCCAGTGCGCGCATATACCCACACTACATCTGCGGGAGTTCCGATCTCATCCACACAACCATTTGTAATCCACATTTTACGGCCGTTAATAACCCAAGAACCATCCTCTCTTTGTTCAGCAGTTGTGGACAAACCAAGTACATCAGTCCCAACATCTGGTTCAGACAAAGCCATCGCTCCAACCCATTCACCTGAACTTACTAAGGGGACAATCCTTGCTATTTGTTCCTCATTTGCATTGAAAGACAGATTATTGACGAATAACATGCTATGCGCTAAGTAAGCAAGTGCAAACCCAGGGTCGCTATAGGATAATTCCTCATGTACAATGGCTGCAGAAATTGCATCCATTCCCGAACCACCATGCTCAACTGGAGCTGTAATTCCAAGTAAACCTAAGTCGCCTAATTTGTTGAAAAGTTCGCGATTGAATTCTTCCTTCTTGTCAAATTCAAGTGCCTGAGGTTCTACTTCCTCAGTCACAAAACCTCTAACCATTTCGCGCAACATTAAATGTTCTTCACTTGGGTTTGCAATGTCCATGAGAGTTCCCTCTATTACTGCGCAACTGTGCTGATGCTTTGATACTTACCAACGAATTCGCATCTGATACTAAGGGTGAACTCACTATCCTAATATTACCAACCTTAAACTGAGAAAATAATATTGATATGAGAATCAGCACTCAATCGCTACGGAACAAAAAATCTGCTACCGTAGTTTCGGAAATGTTGCAGACGGTTAGCGCCTTGCATTCATCTTTGCCCTTGTGGCCTTGACTCGGGCTTTTCGGACGCGTCTTGCCGGTTGAGCGGCTTTTTCGACATGACCATGAGGTATTGCTGAAAAATCAGATGGCGGATTTGAATGAGGCCTGAGAGTTGAGGTGTCATCGCTAGATTGGCTAGGTGGTGCACGTACCTTTCGACGCTTTACCCGGCGAACTCCAAGTGGTTTCGCTTCAGGTGGTAATGCATCAACTCTCTCAAGAACAGATTTGGCCCAACCAGTTGTACTCGTTGGCCTCGTTGGAACGGCACTCGAATCTCTTGTCACACCCATCAAAACAGATAACGAGGCATCCATATGTCCCATCGCAGTCTTATCCTTTTGAACTTCAGTGGTATCCCCACGAAGGTGTTTAGTTTCTTCTTCAACCATATCTTCCATAATAGAAAATAGAAATTTTCTAGTCATTGCATCCTGCTTACGCTCACTCATTTGCATCCCATCCAGCCATCAGCGGCGCTGACGGTGGTATAACTATTACCCGAGATGAAACCGATTGGAGGCCGTTTTGGCAAGCAAATAATTCTACCCGCTTTAGACATTTTCAGCAATTCTCTTCCTAAGTAAGAATAATTAGCAGAAATGATGTCGTAGAATGAAAAAAATTGGAAACTGTGTGATTTCGATTCATCCTTGGAACATTACAACAATATCATCGACTGGTAAACCTTGTTCCTTGGCAATTAAGATGAGACACATCCAAGGAGTAATCGGCCCAAGTGCAAGTTGTTTCCTCTCCATTCGCCTTTCAATCTCCATTACTTCTAGACCAGCTTTACGGCCAACATATTTTATCAACCGGGGAACTAATTTCATACGTGGGTCTACAGGGGAATCATCAGTATCTGTTTCGGAAGTCGTGGAAGACGAAATAGTCGTGGGTAAAGGAGAACCTGGATTAGGTTCTACGTTGGAAATGGCAATTGAGGAAGTAGGAGGTGGATTGATTGCGGCAGCAGAGGAACCTGTAGCAATGCTTTCAGAAAATGTTGTAGGATTGATAAGATACTCAATTCTTGGGCAAAAACCTAGGGGTGCAGTAATCCCCTTGGTAGAAATTGCCGGAGCATATCCCTCATCACATTGAACAAACCAACCAGATTCAGCGAGAGCAGTAACTGCTGATTCAGCATCATCAGTCGAAAACCATTGTAGGTCAAGGCACCAAGTGCGAGAAATATCAGCAGAAGGAATGGGTGTATTGTCACCCCTCCAAGTAGCCGCAAGTACACGACGGATGGTAAGACTAACCGAGTCATCCGCCATGCCCTATCCTAATAGGCGATATTCATTAACTTGCTCAATTATTTGCCAAGTCATCGAAGGCAGTATTTTCATATCAACCAAGCAGAAATAAGAAAGTCCTTTTCTAAAGATATTACTCTACCTTCATTTGGTGCAAAATGCCAGTCAAAATCATTGGCGATATTCTCTGGTAAATCCTCCCACCACTTTTGTAGCACGCCATTAGATGTCGTCATTACTACTGCATTTCTGCCAGTAATTGCTGCAATACGAAGCAAGTCTTGATGATGTGAATCTGAACTTGAGTTCAGCGGAGGCCAATGATCCAAAGTGATTTTTATCAGCGATTTATCAGTGGCCGCATGTAGCATCTGAATCTCTTGCGAAGTTGTTGAATGGTCAATGCAGGCTTCATCGGCTCCAAGCAATATGCAATCCATGGCAATTCGGTGGTCTGTCGTGTGTGAATCAACAATGAGATAACCACAATGTTGTGAAAGTATCCTTATCTTTTCAATAGGTAATTTATGTGCGCCATTTCGAATTTCCAAGAATATTTTTTGCCCTGCAATTTCTCTTGCAGTAATGGGTATGTTTCCTGGCTGCAGATGGCCGCCAAATAGCACATATCGGCGAATGATACCGCCATCGGATAAAAGTGCCATTAAGTGCTGCGAAAGGGACTTAACAAAAAAACTGTTCCGATAACTTCTCGCTTGAAGAAGATAAGGAGAGTATATGCCGCCGCGAAGAAATAGGGTTCCTCCTCATCTTCGTGCTGTCTATCAACTCATTCGCAAATACCCAGGAGTAAGCAATTCGCGTATTGTAGAAATGATGAAAGGAGATGAAAGAGTAATCGATTATATCTCAGAGGAACTCCAGGCAGTCTCATTGCTCACAGAGTTAAGAAATATGGTCGTTGAAAATGATGCTCCAGGCATTGTATCTCGGTCACTTGAGATCCACGATAGAATGGCGAGAGCCGGTCTAGGTGATGGCTTTCGGTACATTGTGCGGTCGGTAGAGCATGGCGATTATATCGGTGTCAAGGACATCCAAAATGAATTGCAACGCTATTCAAATTCTTTTCAGAAAAAATTCAATGCAAGATTAGCCACAATTTCACACGAATATGTTGAAATTGACGCAGTGTATCAAGAATGGTTGCGCCTAAGATACATTAGCAACCCGATTGTGCAAAAAAATCTATCTAATAATCCTGCCCTTGCCGAATGGTAAACTGATGAACATAGCCGCATTTCCATCGCATGAATTCCCTTGAAGATTGGAATTAATAGAAATAATTACTCGCCATTCCATTACTCAACGCGAATAAATTTCCCCTCATCAATTGACTTCCAAATACCAATATTTTCGCCAACATAGAAAGTGCCTTCGGGACGATATTCATATTCGCCACCCCACGGCAGTTGCTCCCAATCGCTAACCGTCGCCCCAACCGTGAGCACAGAAGGACTTGAAGCGACGGAATTTGTATTTGCATTATTTGCATCGTTGCCATTATCGCCAGTCGTAACGTCTGTTGCATCTTGAGCATCTTCAACGCCATCATTTTCGGCTCGTGAAATTAGTTGGGCGGAATTATCCACGCCAAAAGATGGCATAATATCCTCTATAGAAGGGGATATAGAAGCCAAGGCATCAGCAGCACTGGCGATGTCCATTGTGGGAAGTAGCTCCTCGGAAACAGCCGCAGAGGTAGATTTGTGCGGAAGATTTGGAGGGGGTCCTTTCCTTCCACCTTTGTCGCCCTCACTAGATTTTGTACGCGGGGCAGGAGGGCCGCTCGGCGGACCTGAACTTGGGCCTGCGCTAGATTTTGCCTTCGTCAATGAGCCATCAGCCTCACGTTTATTGCGAAGAATTACAAGTGTAATAGCAACTAATACTAAGAGAGAAATGCCGCCTAGCCCAGAAGGTGACAGGAGAATGTCAATGATTCCTTGAGATTCTGGATTGAGCGAAAAATTTGCCCTTGCAACGTTATTTGATTCATTGAGTTCAGCAATTTTTTCGCCACTATCAATCATTGCTGTGAGTGTCCAATCGCCCGTTGCATTGGGGGTAATGCCGAATCCCATTATCCACTCACGCCCCGACACTAATCCATTTGTGCGAGTGTTGCGGAATGCAACTACCGGTTCTTCCTCACCGTTTTGTAACCAAATTGTAAGATTAAATTGGCGGTCTATTGTTTCATCGAGATTCGTCACAACAACCTCAGCAAGTATTTCCTTATCAATTGACAATTCAGACATCGACTGCTTCCAATTCAATTTCACGTCAAGATCGGGTCCGTTAGATGGCATTAACAGGGAAAACCATGGGGATGATTGGTGATTACTTCCATCTTCTACTAATTCAAGAGCATTACCTGCGTCATCAAATCCCTCCACCCAACAAGCGAAATTTGCAACGTCAGACAATTGCGAAGCATCACCAATGTTTTGGATATCCATGTCATATTGGAATAATACCAATTCGCCAAAAATAGTATCTGGGGTGGCTGCGAAGGTAACAATAGACCAATCGCCACTAATCGCCCTTACTTGACAGGAGATTGAAAGATTACCGGTCCAACTTTCCGCTTCTAATATATTGACAATTACTGATACATCATTAAGTGCATACCGGCTCTCCATGATTACTTTTTGCGAATCTTGAAGAATTGGTGCAGTACCATCAATATGGATTGCTGGTAGATATAGAGATGCTATTTCAGTTGAATCAGCAGTGTCTCTTATTGAGATTGTTGCATCTAGTAGACCTTCACTTTGTGGCAGTTGAAAAACAGCAGTAATTGTACCATTTTCTGCAAATACTGTACTAACTCCTATCCAAGTTTCACCTTGAATGGTACCTTGCCAGTACAGTGAAAATGGCCCATTTACCAATTTCCCCGAATCGCTATGAATCAATTCTATTAACCATGCTACCTCATCACTTGGCATTGCATAATAATCATTCACTATAGAACCCTGTACTAAGCCGGAGTTCTCGGTCAAAGATATTGTGTTTGAGGTCACCTCTTTAGAGAGATACCATGATGAATTTTTACTCCAGGTATCATTAACGCCATCAATATCGACTGCAGAAATATCAATCTGTCCAGGAATTAGCCCCTGGTTTTCGAAAGACCAGTCAGCTGCAAACTCCACATCCAAAGTTAGTACTTCAGATATTATTGTTGAATGACAGGAGGTCTTGTCGGGAATCAATCGGCCATCCAAATTCATACAAACTCCCGTCTCAACAACATAACGTATACCCAAGTCCTCGTCCCCACCAAGTGTTAGAGTCAGTTCTGTGATATCCGAAACGGAGTTGTAGTCTGAAAGATCAATAGACCAACCAACTATCTGATTAGGCTCAATTAACTGCCCCACCCCGAGGATTTCTTCAGTAAGATTACGCAGACTGAGGACTTGAGCAAGTCTTGCATCGCGTGTTTGCCATTCAAATTCAATTACTCCATTACCCATTTCACCAATTGGTCGACCTGCTTTATCCATTCCCTCTATCTTTACTTTAACGGTGCCATGGTCAGGATTATTTGAATCATCCAATGAGAGATTGACAAACCAAAGTCCATTACCACCCTCAAGGCCCCATTGGCTCGAGTAATATTCGCCAAAATCAGCTATACCATCGGAGTTGGTGTCGTTATTACCCTCAATCCAAACGAACACCTCTGTTTCATTAGGATCGGGGCCACCGCTATCACCAATCAATGCCGTGACATTTTGCATTTGATGTGAATTAACATATGAGTCATTTGCAGGTACACTCGAAAGAAGAAGGGCATTGTCACCATCGCTCGTAATATCAATATCAACTCCATCCCAAACAAGGTCAATACCTAATCCAGTTCTAACCTCCAGTTGCAGGTTGATGAAGCCGGATACCTCGCTAGGCAAAAATACCAGTGAATTATTCTCTATACCCCATTCTTCAGTCCAATTATCCCACCCGGTTCCATTTGTTAATTCGGTTGTTCCGATTACCCGCCATTCAAAATTACCATGTTCTATTGTACTTCCGTCAGCAAATGCAGCACTTATTTGCATATCCAAAATTTGCCCGTCAGTCATTACTGCACCATCATGAATCTCAACCGCAGTACTATTTATTGTCAAATTTGAAATACCGACAACTAGATTTTGGTCAATGCTAACTGGCACCAGTTCTAGATAATTCAATGCGCTGACAATATCTTGACCTGGAACTAAATTTCCAGTCCTAAACATGATATGAGTAGAAGGCTGAGTATCAGAGATACTCAAATTCCAATCTACAAAGGTTGTGTCGCCAACAACTGAAGTTGTAGCCGAAGGAAGCAAATTAAGCAAGCCTTGCGGATCATCGATTGAAATGACACTGCCATTCAGCATCAAGGTGGTCGCAGCACCTATACCCCCTCCTCCTGAAGCAGAAGGTTGCAAAGTCAGCCAAAATTCAGTACCTGCGTCATCAGCGTGCTCAGTACTCACCAAGAAACTCTGACCCAACGGGTGAATGACTGCCGGTAGTGGCGCATAAAATGCAGCGTGAGCAGCCTCAACGCTTACGTTTGAAAGTGTAGGAATTATCCAATTATCAAGGGCTGTTGTCGCCAGGCGGACCTTGTACTGCAAGGAATTCGTAATTCCAGGTACATTCAGGGCATACTCGCCGGCTTCATACCAAGATTGTGAAGTACCATCCGGACCTTCCCACGAGCGTAATCCGGCTGTAATTGCATCATATCCATACCTAATTTGGAAAGTCACACTGGTGTTTTCCGGCTCGATGGCACTGATGTTTATTGAACGCAGTTGTGCATTTGCCGAAGTCGCTGGCCTTAAATCAAGCATATTACTGATAAGGAAGCCATCTATCATTATTACCTTCTCAATTCGTTGAATATCATCCATAAATTGAGCCCCCCATGCAGAGTAAGGATTATTTGACATATCTCCTCCAAATGTATGAACTGTGCCATTTATTGCAAGAACAGCGCTGTCTGCTGAACTGACCAGCATATCTGGGAAACTGCGCCAAGTATCCGTTTCTGGATTCCATGAGGCGACTTTCTTGACCCCAGTTCCACCCATAACGAGAATCTCATCATGCCTTACAACACCACTCAATCCTGAAGAAGTAAAGGGCATTGTGGAATTAAGGTGAGTCCAATTATCCAAAGTTGGATCATATACTTCAATCACTTTCGAAGGAGTGGGTGCACCCCACGAAATGGTTTTTACTCCCCCTCCAAGCGCATATAATTTGCCGTGAAAGGGAACAAGAGCGAGGGCAAATTTGGAGCGATTCATATGAGCCACTTCGGCCCATGAATCATTTGCTAAGTCATACCTTAAAGTCCGATTTACGGCATCAGTACCTTGGGAATTTTTCACACCCCCCGCCACATAGATATATTGCCCCAAAGCTGCGACTCCGGCATGTCCCACCTCCTTACCATTGGGCATTGAAGAGCCATTCCACCATGAAGAGTTGGTGAAATTATAAATCAACACTTGGCCTTTACTTGTAATTGAAGGATTGCTCGAACCCGGCCACCAATCGCCAATTACTACAATATTGTCATTCATTATTACCGCATCTGCATAGGCAGCAGGTTTAGGCATCGGTGCAATATTCTGTGTCGTTTCAGTTTCGATATTATAGATTTCAATTTCTGAAGAAAAAAACTCATCTCCACTTTGCATTGGATCAGGGTCATGTTTTCCACCCATAATCCAAGTGAGATTTGAGCCCGGGATAGCAACTACAGCTGCACCAGTTCGGCTTATTGCTAGTGAAAATTGCGGATTGTTCCAAGTTATCCCCGGCCGATTTAGGATTGCCTTTCCGTCATCTCCAACGGATAATCCAACTTTGATAACACCTGTGTCATTCCAGTCATCCTCGTAAAATGATACCTGAGAAGTGGAAACGTCTGAAAGAACCGCATTACCCCCTCGGGGCGATTTATCTTTGCCATCATCACTTGACTCGCTTCCACCGTCAGAAAATATACCTGCTGGGCCGAAAAAATCACCATCATTCTGAGTTGCTTTGTCAATTAACAAAGGATTAATTGCCAGCAGCAAAAAAATTGCCGAAACTAGAATCTGTTGAATCCGGCACCCTCGCATAACCATTTGGCTGCGTGTGCCGACTTTGTGCATTTCGGACGGGTGTTCATTTGAAAAGGGATTCAAAACCTGCATTGCGTGCATAATACTACGAATAATTGACGCAAAAATATAATAATTAGCAAAAAATAATATTGTAAATTAAGTGAAGGGTTCAAGGAGGGTGGCCACTCTGCGGGCCTCGGACAGGACCTCCTATGTCACGTGAATATATCGCCCGGGACCCGAGAACAGGTTTGCCGCTGAATGTCGGCAACGCACCAAAGCGCAAGAAGGTTGAGACAGTAATTGATGAAGGACCTTGGTCAATTATTAGGGCTGAAGACATCATTTCACTCGCAAGTGGCGAGATTGAATCAGTCACAGTTAATTGGAAATGGAACGATATGAAATTGGGCAAGGCCTCTGGCGTTAGAGCATTATCACGGCTAATTGGAATTCAGATTCATATCGTTCACAAAATTCTTGAGGAGGCGTTGATTGATCAAGATGATGAGGTGCGAATTGCTGCGCTTCAAGCATTACCCTTGGTTGCAGAACAACATTCTGGCGAACTTTTTGAGGTGATGGAAGTGCTTCTTGATGACCCTGTTGCAGAAGTGCGCCAAGCTGCAAGCAAATGTTTAGGTGATGTTGCTTCAGTATTTCCTTCTGCAACTCATTACATGATGATTGATGAATTGCGCCATTCAGATAAAGGGCGGCGAAAAGAAGCGTGGCGAGGATTGCGCGGAATGGTAAAAGTGTGGCCCGACGTTGTGGTTGGACATTTAGACGATATTCTTCAAGAAGATAATGTGGAGTTGAGACGGGAGTCAGCAAAATTACTTCGTGGCTTAATTGAAAAGGGTGGTTCAGCAGTTTGGGATTTAATCACATGGTCTATGCAAGATGAGGATGTACAAGTTCGGCGTTCTGCTGCTAATTCATTATCCACACTTGCAAATCATTATCCAAAAGTTGCTCTATTAGTTGTTGAAATTGGAATATTTGACGATGATAATAAAGTACGAGATAGGATTGTAAAATGCCTAAATGTTCTCGACACCACTTCAATGCGATTCCGCAGTCTCGTCATGCAGGGTGTACGCCATCGCGAGATCTCTGTCCGCATGGCTTGTATCCGCTTAGTGCCGCGGTTCTTGAGCGAGATAGAGGCTAGAGATTTAGCGAACGAATTAATCCGTCAGGAATTGAACCCTGAGATTATTGAGCGACTTGAAGCTATGATCTTTGATGAAGAGTTGGAAGGGGATGAAAGTTCAAAGAATCGCTTCCTCCAACCAGCAATTCCAATCCCTGATAGAGATAAGGCAATTATGGCTTTGGAAGAGGGAGTCCTTGATGGCAAATCAATTTCACCTGAGCCCAAAAATGATGCTCCAATAATTGAATTCCCCGAGTCAAATAGCGCGGATAGCACAGGTGGTGGCGAGAGAAATACCGCACACCGCAATCTCTACAAGCGAAAGAATCTAAAACAAGCGGCGGACCCTCAAGATGAATCTAAGGATAATGCATCTGAGGGTAATAATAAATCTAAACAATCTGCCAACAAATTCAAGGGGTACAAGAGTATTAGCCAAGATGATTATTTGGATGATGATGATTTTGACAATGACTTTACTGATCCCGAAAAGAGCGATAGATTGGATGATTCCGACTTGTATTAACCGAGTATGTAATTACTTACTTAAATGAAATTCTGCATCAATCTCTTAATTTCCGATGCTACTTACCCCCGTCACCTTCGACGCCTATTATCCTCCGCGATTTTCTCACGAGTGCTTTGAGAAACAACCCTACACTCACAAATTTTCCCTCAAGAAAGAGCGCTCGGATGTCATTATTGTACTAATGATGAAATATGAATGTGCATATTTACTTCGGCAGGGTTAAGAAGGCTTGCTCGGTCGCCGCTTCGCTAGGTGTACTTTCATGGCTGTCAAATTCAACGATAAGGCTGACCAATTCGAGAAACTATGGGAAGGAGTGACCCCAAAAGGTTACAACCGAACTAAGTCTCTTAAATTCCGCCAATACATATTAGAACACGTCCGTCAGACTCGGCGTCCACTCACTCGTGAGAACGCAAAAAAGTACTGGATGGGCACTCTACAAGAGGAACTCCGTGACGCCGAACTTTGAGTTATTCCTGGGCCGCAACGCCTCAGTGGCCCCTTAGACCAATGAGGCAAAAAGGTGATCCATAATGCAAAAAAAATTCACAGACTGGGACCTAGATGATGATATTCAAAAGGGTGTTGCTGCCCTCGGTTGGATAGAGCCAACTCCCATTCAAATTGAAGCGATTCCAGTTGCACGTAAAGGCGGCGACATTATCGGGCAAGCTCGCACTGGTTCTGGAAAAACCGGCGCTTTTGGAATTCCAATATTAGAATCTGTTAATGCAAGTGGTGAATTACAAGCATTGCTTCTTTGTCCGACTCGTGAATTGGCGAACCAAGTTGCTGAGGAGATGCGACAAATCCAAGGTGCCAAGGGAATTATTATCGCCACTGTTTACGGAGGCACTGATATTGACAAGCAGGCCAAACAATTGGATTCAGGTGTTGACATCATCGTTGGAACACCTGGCCGAGTAATGGATATGACAAAACGGGGACACATTAATTTAGAAAATCCGCAAATTCTGGCACTTGATGAAGCAGACCGCATGCTTGACATGGGATTTATGCCTGACATCCTTTGGGTATTAGAGAAAATGACAAGCCGTTCACGCACTCTCCTGTTTAGCGCTACTTTCCCTCCCGAAATTCTTGATGCGGCAAACCAATTCATGAGTGATGCTGAATTTGTGCAAATCGGCGATATGGAAATTGATTTGCCACCGGTTGATCTTTTCAATATTAATATCGGCCGAGGCAACAAATTGTGGGCACTCGGGCGACTCTTAACCATTCAGCAACAAAGAGATGGACAAACAATTGTATTTACCAATACAAAGAGAATGGTTGACCTTATCGTAGAACGCCTGCGAAAGTGTAGAATCGAGGCAACCGGATTACACGGAGACTTAGCGCAAAACAAGAGGGAAAAGGTTCTCAACAGTTTCAAGGCTGGTGAATTTGCAACCGTTGTAGCGACTGATGTTGCAGCAAGAGGCTTAGATGTGGAAGGCGTCACAATGGTGGTAAACTACGATATTCCAAACGATGTTGATTCATTCATTCACCGAATTGGTCGAACAGGAAGAGCAGGTCGTAGAGGAGAGGCTTGGTCATTTACCTCACGAGACGATGCCCCTTTACTCAATAAAATTCAAGGGACTTACGATTTGGTTATCCCAGAAGTAGAGACACCAGAATTGCCTGAAGGTGTTGACAAGGATCCAGTAAAATGGCGAGAGGATTTTGGAGAATTATCAGATGTTTTCGGCATGGTGAAGATTGGAATCAATGTAGGTAAAGAACATGGTTTGTCAAAATTATCACTTCTTGAAGCAGTGTTGAGTGCTGTGAAAATGGATGAAATGGCAGTTGGAGAAATCTACCTTAACCAGAATGATTCAATTGTTTGTATTCACAAAACCAAGGTGAGTTATGTAATTGATGGGCTTAACGGCAAGGATATTGGCGGGCAAAAAGTTTCCGCAAGCACTTCACTTTGATTAGTTGCGTTATTGACTACCAGCGGCTTACTAAAGCCGAATGATATTTTCAAAGGTTGGGCTTGTGTGGATTATTCTTCGCCTTCAGAATTGGCTGAACCGATATCCACGGACTCACTCTCGTCCCGCCTACTAATGTCAAGAACTGAATAACCGATTCCAATTCCTCCAATAATTAGCATTGACCAAATATAACCTAATTCGTCATTCCAAGTCTGCTCAGCATTTGCACACGATTGTGAGACTTCTGCGAATGCATCACATTGGTCCATAGCAACTCGAGCCGTTGCGAAATCGGAGTCGGTGAGAACTATTTCAAAGGCAATGAGCACCAAAATAATTCCAAGAATTGCCGTTGCCCATTGTAAATTAGTCCAGGTGTCATTCCAGCGGATTTGTAATGGGCCCTTCGCTTCAGCACTTGCGGCACTGACACGCTTAGGCCCGCCAACCCAGTAAAACCATGCAACCCACATTAGTAGTAGCACAGCAAGAAATCCCCATTCATAGACAAATTTGTGGAAATACCACATATCATGGACACAATGCAGCCCTCGTGGATCGGCAGCACAGCCATCATACGCCAGTGGATAAAGCACCAATAGTCGAACAATATTGAGAACATATACCACACCACACATTACGGCAATGGTGCGCATCTTTAATTTCCAAGGGACTCTTTCGGTTAATAGAACAAGAGTGGAAATGAACAACATTTCATGGATTCCAGCGCATTCGTCAGAAACGTAGAGAGCGACGACTCCATGTGGGAAAACAGCATTGTTAAAATCAACCCGCGTTAGCCAATCATTATGATATGAAAGGGTGGCAGTACCTTCGCCAAAAATTAAGTTTGTCAGGTGTGACCAAATCCATGCTTCTGTTACTTGGATCGGAGCAAGAGTATCGCTCGGTTGGGTAATAAACCAGTATAATGCTTCAATTAGTAATAAAGTAGCAGGGATTTTGAGGTAGGTCCAGCCTAATTGCCCAACCTCGCGCCAAGAAAGGTCATCAGGCTCACTCGCACCTTTTGGTTTGCTTGTACGAGACAAGTTATCCGACTTAGCCAACCCCCCCCGCATAATTGCTTGAGGTAGGTCATCACCTTCAAAGCGTGCGGTATTCACTGTGAAAAAGCGCCCTAACGCCTAGAGTCTGTTCCTCAGCGGCATAAATGCATTCAAAAGTACCGAGCGTAAGCGCATGTTGTGTTAGAAGTAGTACCCTTCGGCGAGGGCTCTCCCCTCAAACCGACTCATTCACTCAATGTATTGGGGTTTTTTTGCCCAGTTCCTGTTGCTGAAACGCGTAAAATCTTACTTCAAATGTCAATTGGCGAGATACTTGAAGTTTGGGCTGATGACCCAGAGGTATTGCACGATATGCCATTATTGCTAAAGCGTTGTGGCGATAGCCTGTTATCAGTTGAGGAGCGTATCGGCGAATATCGCCTGCTAATTCAAGTACAACAAGGGGGAGTCTAGATGATTGAACAAGTTGATGTTGAATTAGTTGAAAAGGCGGAAATTCCTTCTGAGGCTAGGCTTCCCACCATACATGGTGAGTTTAGGATTCGAATTTTTCATGAAGCAAATACAGGACTTGACCATGTCGCATTGACTCTTGGTGAAATGGCTGGACCTGATCCCGTTTTGGTTAGAATACATTCGGAGTGTTTGACAGGAGATGTTTTGGGTAGTGTGCGTTGTGATTGTGGACGGCAATTAAATGAAGCATTGGACAGAATTCAGGAAAAGGGCTGGGGTGTATTGCTATATTTACGTCAAGAGGGGAGGGGGATTGGCCTGCATGCAAAAATCCAAGCTTATCATTTGCAGGACGAAGGTGCCGACACCTTAGAGGCGAATTTGATGCTCGGGCTACCTGCTGATGCACGTAACTATAGAATCGCTGCCGAAATGCTGAGTGCTTTGAAAGTAGAGGCAGTAAATCTGTTATCAAATAATCCGGATAAGGAAAATCAACTATCTGAACACGGAATAAAAGTTGTTGAACGGACCCCTTGGGTAGTTGGCGTTGTTGATGACAATCGTGGATATTTACAAACTAAGGCTAACCGAATGGGTCACGAAATTTCGGAGAAAGACCTAAAATAAAGATATGGGGTTTTTTGCAAAAGGGAGAGAATTGCTCTCCGCATTACGCACTTCGAAGTTAAGGAGGGCCGTGGCCGGGAATTGAACCCGGGCCGGCAGGACCACAACCTACCGTGCTAACCCCTACACTACCACAGCCACTTGTATTTTGACCCACAGAGGCACGGTATTTCAAACCATCCGTATGGCTACTGCTAGAACAAATCACCAACGCATTGAAGGAGTGGCTCGTCAGCATCGGTTACATGGGCACAACAATGCGGCAAAGCACCGCCTCCTTTCGTGCAACCTTTGTCATGTTGATTTTCGTTTCAAGTCTTGTTGTTTCCACCGGAAATGTTGCAGCGAGAAGTGTTCATTCCATAGATACTTTTGACTTATTACCACCTGCGCCATTTGCTGATCAAAACGATTGGAATCTATCCACGCAGGTTGCTTATTCCCCTGGTACCTCTGCCGACTACACTACTGCAATGGTGACAGATAACCATCTATCCTTTACCCACCAAAGACCTTTGAATACCCAATCAACCACCTTGTGGGCAACGACCAATACCACTGAAGGGCATGGATATGCGACTGGTGCTGCCGACGGCAATTATGCATGGTCAGCAGGGCCTGAGATTACAGTTGGTTCTTTTGCTACAAATGGGCTAGCCTCTAATCCACTATACCAGATGGAATTAGTTCTTTCTTTTAGCGTCCCAGATGCCCTGCAGCAAGATAGTGTGCGGATTTCCCTCAATTGGAATGGCAGTACAAATGATCTGGTTAAGGAGTTCCGTCACACACAGTCTGCTTTGAGCTATTTGGATTCACCTTATTGGAGCATTGATATTTCTGATTTAAACCTCACTTGGGCCGAATTACCAGACCTTTGGGTTACAGCAGACTATGTTTCAGTTGGAGGGACTGATGACTCGCGTTTAGAATTGGACGCAGTTGGACTTCGCGTTACCTTTCAGTCAATGTGGTTTGGTATTGAATCGGCTACTGCAGAGTCGTATGTCAATGGTGAATGGCCAGTTGTTGAATTAGATTTGGCAACCGGAGGCCATGAAGAAATCATTCAATCTTCTTGTGGGCTCGAGTTATCTGCGGGAAGTATTTCTGGCACTTGGGATTCAGAATCACTTTCTCTTCCACCCAGCCAAAACTGGGGGCGCATACACTCTACTGGAAGTTGGACTGGTGATATTTATGCTTCAGTAAGCGAGGATGGTAATTCCTGGACATCTCCAACACTAGTATTGGAGCACACTCAAATGCTGCCTACGGGAGCATTCTTGAAAATTGAGATAGAATTAGCAGGAGGTTGTTTGGAATCCCTAAAGATTGACTACAACGACCCCACATTAACAGTTGACTGGATGGTTAGTGGAAATCATGTTGGATTGAATAATAGTGCATCTTGGGTTCAACTTACACTTGAAGGAGATTTGATTTTCAAGGAATTCCTAGTCAGCAATGGAAATTTTTCTCAAACACTTGAAGTCGGCGAATACCTACCTGCTGATGGAGATGACCTTGACCTAGTGTTTGCTGCAGTATATACTTGGGAAAGCGATGGCACACCAGGTGATGCTCTAGTTCAAATTGAAGGAGTTTCAATCAGCGGAGGATTCCATGTTGAATGGGATGATAATCCAGTTTGCACGGCCAATGAGGACCTGCAATTGACCGAGGACGGAGGTGGCAGATTGATTCCAATGCTTCTTACCTGCAGTGATGATCGAACATTAACTGCAAACTTGGGAGTCTCAGTATCTCAAGACAATACTGATAGCATTGAAGTTGATATGGTTGACGACCAATTGCGAATACGATTACTTTCAGAAACAAGTGGCAGCACCCTTGTTTCAATAGAAGTTTCCGATGAGGCAGGCAATAAGTGGTTTGACACTTTCTCGGTAAATGTTGCTTCGGTGAATGATGCTCCAGTATTGGATCAAATTCAATCAAGCATGATTATTGGCCATGGTGAATACGCGTTCCTTGACCTTTCATTCTCTGACATTGATTCACCTGTTTCTTCATTGGATGTTCGGACATCATATTCTTGGGCAGTTTGGGATGAAACTGCAGGTCATCTAGTATTGACTCCAACACAACAAGGTACTTTTGACCTTGAAATTATTATTGACGATGGAGATTTAACCGCAGTTCGTCACATCAGCATAGAAGTGGCTGCATTTGCTGAATTGATTATTGAGGGGATTGACGTAATTGGAGATGTAATTGCGGGCACTGAAGTAGAGATTCAGGTGCATGTACGCAATACGGGGCAAGCAAGTGCAACACTGATCGAAATTAGATGTGAAGGGGATGGCCAATTAATTAGAGCAACAACGATTGCTGAGATAAACTCAGGACAAGTTCGGACAGCAACTTGTGCTTGGATGGTGCCAATTGATGATTCTGCAGTATTGCTTAAGGCAACTGTTGACAAGGGCAATGACATTGCAGAAACCGATGATGATAACAATATCTTAACCAAGGCAGTAAATGTATTCCCACCCGAGGATAATGGAGGAGGTAGTAACGATGGAGTCATCGAAGGAATTAGCCTTTCACCAACAGCAATGTGGGGTGGGACAATACTTGGGTTAGTCGTTCTTATCGCACTTTTTGTAGTATTCAGCCCACCAGCAATAAGGAAAATCGAGTAAATAGGTACTTTGGATGTTTCCTCAGTTGGCAATCATTTCGCAGACCATAGGGCGGATAATCCGTTAATTATGCTGAAAGTTCATAAGTAGACTGTTACAAGTCAAGTTTACTTCCGTGGCCGTGGGGGCCCTTCTCCTCTAGGGGAGATGAGGGAGAGGTGTGTGGTATATTGCGAGAGCTGAAACTACGATTGGAAACAGATGAATGGGAATATGAGGAATACGTTGAGGCTTGATTTAAACATTTAGGTTTGGTTTTCTGAGCCTGTTTGTTTGCGTTGTGTCAACATTATTGTATTGCCAATAATTAATGATGTGAGCCCTTGCGTTTTTGAGGCACACATTCAAAATCCAGTGCTATGCTAGCGTCTGTATAGACCCACTGAAAGTCTAAAGAATTGGCTTATGGTGTAGAATGGATATGATATTATTACAAACTATCCGGAAGCAAATAGTTAATTCTATCATTGCTGAGGTGGTTGATACTGTTGTTGAACTGGTTGTTGCACCGGTTGTTGATACTGTTGCTGCACTGGCTGTTGATACTGTTGTTGCATTGGTTGTTGGCCAACCACTCCGGGTTGAACCATGTGCACCAATTGTTCATCTCCACCCTTCATCCCAAGGCCAATGATGAGTATGACTAATCCACATAATGAAAAGCAAACTCCTGCCGCTATGGAAATGACACCTAGTAAACTATCACCCAGCCCTTGGGCGGGGGTCATAACATATGCATTTCCTTCACCAGTCACAGTGATTGTGTAGGTCTGGGTATCGTTGGTGGGTATTCCGAAAGTGCCCAATTCCCTGAAACCCTCTTGGACACTACAACTATCTCCCGCACATTCGGTAAAGATTTCAATTCCATTTGAATCAACGATACTTACATTTGGTAAAGCACCGTCATCCTCGGTCCAAACATTGTACAATAGGCTTCCAGTCACTGAGAAGTCTGAAAGTGAATCTGGAGTGTCACTTGCCTCTCCACTCCAAAAATTATCAGTGGGAGGGTCGAAATCCAATCCATCTTGCATTTTCATGTATCCAAACAAAATCGCCACTAGAGCAATTCCCAAAACCACTCCGCCGACAATCAACATTGATTTCTTACTTCTCGCCATCAGTTACACAGGAGGAGTGTCTAACTATGAAGATTTCTAGCAGTCCGCTCACTATCTTTTCATGAATGAATATCCGAGCGTCTACGGGTTATCATGAAAGTTTCTTGTAGCAAAAAAGCGTTCCAGAAGTTCCCGTTGCCCATGAGATTCTACCGACATACCGTGGATATTGATGATGTCGATTGCACTCTCTATTTCGTGGCCTCTGTGTATCAACAGACCCGCAATTAAAGTCCCAGTTCGACCAACACCAGCATGACAATGCACCACCACAGTCTGATTATTCGTTAGAACTTCGTCGAGTTCAATGACCAATGTTCTGAAAGCCCCCTCCTCCCAAGCACCAAAGTCTTTGATTGGATGGTGGCGTTGTTCAAAACCATGCTCGCTGATGTCGTTGATAATATCATCACCTCTCCGCGCAACCATCTCTTCAACTGGCATCAGAGTGAATACTACGTCAATTCCACGAAGAGTCCATTCATCGAGAACGAGGGAGTCAGGGTCATATCGAGAGGATCCTGGGAGACAACTCCTATACAACACTCCGCTATCCGATTCTATGGATATTTGTGTGATCCTTTGCCAGTTTCCCATGCGCAACCCTTCCCTGATGATAGCGAATACCGAGGGGGGTATTTCAACCATCCATTACACAATGGGCCACCGAGACGCTCGTGATAAAAAAATAATATTAAGAATAAATATGACCATTCGCATGAGTCTATCCGCAATCCTTTTGTTGCATACGAACTAGAGGGGGGCCTTTACCCCTGGGGTTCAGGCTCACAATGACTTGACCAGAAATTCAATCAGTTCGACTACACTTAATCAACTGTTATCGTATTATCATCTGTTTCTGGTTTCATGAGAAAACCTGTAATTACTAAGACTATACCGAAGAAAACTGAAACTAAACCGATTGACCATAACGCAAGAGCAATTCCCCAAGTGGTATCATCATGACTCATGAAGAAGGGAATGATAAAGAAAATTGGTCCGCTGAATAAACATACCCCCCCTATGTTGAGTATCAACTTACCTTGGTTCATGGTAATTGGTTTACTCAATAGTACTTAATTTTTTCAAGGGTACAAGGATTTGAATCCCTGTTCATATTGTTTCACATAGAAGCAAAGGGTTAGTACATAATACCCATTGATTTACCAGAAATGAATCAATTATTGAGTCAAACGCTCAATCAGTACTGCTTTTGTTCCTTTTGTTTCAAGGCCTGCATTTTCGCAAAGTTGAACCAATTCTGCCTTCTTCATTTTTCCCAATTCAGATAACGAGGGTAAGGTAATTGGATTATCAATAGTTTCCTGACTATCCACCTCAACG
>PSPT01000011.1:18238-71759 GCA_004195635.1 Methanobacteriota archaeon | reverse complement strand
CCAATGCCAACATCAGAGGAAATGTATGAAAATCAAAGTTCTGTAATGATCCCACAATCTTCGTTTCCATTTTTCAAAACGGTTTACTTTTGGGATAGATTAGCAGTAGTTGATGATGGTATATGGGTTGATGGCATGTCCAGTAATAGTCAATTGGATTTAGAAATACCAACTCTTGACTTGATTAAGTATATTGAATTATTAGTGCAAACAATTCCTGGTTCTCAATTACCTTTGTTGTTCCTTGGATTAGCGGTTGATTACGCACTTTACGTAGATATTGACCTTGATTTTGATATTAACAATGAAGGTGACATTCAGATATATTATCGACCCGGACCAACATCTAATGGACTATATTTTGAAAGTACTTTAACAGTTGACCAGCAAGACAATGAAACTTGTACCCTGTACCCATTCACCACGCTTGATTCATCTATTGATATATTTGGTTCAATCGGTTTGCGGTTAAGAATTGCCCAACCTGGTTGGTTGACCTTTGGGCTAGGTTATCTAGTAGATGACCCGATGTTCTTAGAAGGAAATTGGGAAGCAGAAATCGTGAATTCAGAAGGGCCGCTGGCCACATCTCATGATATCCAGTATATGCTCAGCAATGCATCTTTAGGGGCGAAAAAGATAGTATTCATTCCAGAAGATGATTCACCAATTGATAATCAAAGCAATGGCAATCAAAGCAATGATGATCCTGTGGTCAATAATACTGACACCAATAACGATAATCCTATCGTGAATAATACCGACACCAATAATAATGACGCAAATAATGATGGTAATTCGGGGATAGTAAATAGTCCAAGCGATGAAGAATTAGATTCAGAATTATTGAATGGAAATGCTCTAATTTACACTGGAATTAGTTGTCTATCTGTATTATTTGTTTCAATGATGCTTGTAATGAAGGTCAGAAAAAGAAGAAAAGCGAAAAGAGAATCAATGAATTTGCATGACCAACATCAAAAACATCAATACTGCAGGCAAGTTGGCAGGGATATGGCAATCCCTAGTTCTATACTCGACTCTCTATTGTTGATGGATGAATACGAGAAGATGTTATCCATTGACCGAATTTCTCGAGAGCATGGCTTATCTCCGGAACAAGTGTCACAAGAATTGGCCAATTATATGGCGGCAACGTCCAATGTACAGTCAAATGCTAGCCAAACAAATGCCTCCGCTTCATTTGATGCTACTGCAGAAAAAACATCACCTAGCCTTCCATCAAATCCTACTGCAGAGCCCAAATACATTTCCTCCACATCAAATTTGAGGATGCGTTATGATCCAACTCAACAAGGAGCTGCGAGGCAAAAGTCAGTTGAGCAAGCAATACTGTGTCCTACCTGTAGTGCACCACTGGGTATTCCTTCCCAAAGGCCAATTCTAGTTACTTGCCCAAATTGCATGACACAATCAAGATTTGAAAATTAATAATATGTATTCAAATTATTTTTGCGGAATCATATTCCCCAAAAACTTTCACCACGACTTTCTTGACGTTGTTTGATTGCTTTTACTACAAGCATTGTCATCCACAATATTGCTAGCCAGACAATAGGCTCTGACCAATCCGCAAATATTTGTCGAATACTAAATTCATATGTTGCGCCCTGTAATGCTTTAATCGACAAATCAATTCCAGTATTAAGGAATGAGTATGCAACCATTCCAAAGGCAGCAAGAATAAAGACACTTCCTGAAAATGAACCTCTTTTCAATCTCAACAACATAAGGCCCCCAATAATAAGCAAGAAGACAATCATTATCCATGCAAGTGATGTATGAAGTGATGTTAGGTAGGCAATAGATAATGCAGATTCATTCTCTATTTCTTCGTTAAATGACCCATATCCTTGGGCAACTGCAAATATTGCAGAAAGAACCGCCCCAACCCACATTAGGGAGGAAAACATAGCAGCGTTGGCATTTTCTCGCATTTCAGAAATAACTTTGGCCACTGTTGTTTCAACTCCAAGCCCTTTTGAAAGGAGAAATGCGCCAATAAAAAATGGCAAGCCGCCAATTAATATATCGCCACCCGATTCTTGAGGGAGCATTATCCCCAGTCCATAGATCATCATAATGGTGGCAATTGGAACAAGCATTTTTGCTCTCCACATAGGGTCTTCCATCGTCTTTGCAATGAAATAATATGTTCCTTCAATTCCTTTTGATTGCTTTACAATTATTTTTTGCACATGGTCAATTCTTACCTGGCTCTGTAGAATAGGCAAAACAGATTCATCTTCTGCTCCATCGGTGATTAATATCGCCCTATCTGGTTGAAATTGATTCACAACTTCTTCAAGTTGGGCAGCAATTGCGCGATCGGATTTCGGGCCAACTTTTTCATCACCGGTCAAGATAGCCACTTCAACTTCTTCACCGTCAGTACTTTCTGAAATCCTATCATGGTGATGTAATGCTCCAAGAATTGCATTGGTGTCGCTTTCTTCGGGGTCTGCTATTCCAAGTCGTAAAGCAGCAGTTAATACTGCCTTTCGTCCAATAACTGGCCCCCTAATTGCAGCCTTGATACCAAGGTCATTGTCACGGTCGACAGTAATTACCAATGTACGGACCATTTACTCCACCCAAGCCTTGCTCATGCAGGGACGGGGGCGCTTATGCTATCAATAATCGCCCTAATATGGTGGATATTAACAGAATATGCAGCAATTAATTATTATTCAACAGTAATGATATCTAGGATTTCTCCTAAGGACGTATGAAATTGTTTTAATTCATCAAATATTTTTCGCTCCGGCAATACTGGTAAAATAATTCCCCTTTGTTCACTCTCTTTTTGCAAATCAGTAGCCATTTTTACCGCAATGCTTCCGCTGCTATTCCACATGCGTAGAAATAGTAAAAGGGTTGCATTATTTTCGATTGTTAAAGGGGTATTGTCCATAGGCTCGACCAATGATACCGACTAATCACTCACTAATAGTTATTTTACAAAGACTCCCTCTAGTGCATAGTGTGTGATTATGAACTTTTCACCAGCAAATATTTCCTCACTATGTGAGGAGGGGGGAAATCACTTGATGTGTTATTGAAAGTGTTGGAAAAATAGACGGTTTACTTAAAAAAAACCTCAAAATAACTTTGTCCAAAATCCCTACGCGTTTAAGTCAAGCACCTTGCCGCATTATTTTGAGGGATATTGTGAAGATAGGCCTACGCGTGATATTCGTTTCTTTATTAATGATAGTAATGCCATTATCTGGTTGTTTTTCCAATGAAAAGGAATCAACACCAGAACCTTCTCTTAGCCCATTTGACTTTAGTAATGAAATACCTCCAAACACTTTCTATCATTTTGCCAACCAGACAAATGCAGTAGGTTCTGAATGGGAGGCTAACTTGACAGGAAATAACACTCCTGTATGGGCTCTTGGGACATATTATGGTATTGGAGAATCAACATTTGAGCCAACAATAGGAATTACTTCTGACGGAACAATCCTCATGACAAATTATAGAGGCACTGGCGATGGAACTCACATTATTAGGAGTCAAGATTGGGGCCAGAATTGGGAGGATGTTGGACCTTTCAATCAAGTATTTCCCGAAACAGGACAGGTCCCTTCTTCAAATGACCCATACTTGTATGTCGACAAATGGACCGACCGAGTGATAAAATTCGACATGCATGCATTAACTGCAATGTTCGTAGAATTCTCCGATGACAGTGGAGATTCTTGGAGCATTCCATATTCTGCAGAGGGATATTACTCTCCTCAAGACCATCAATCAATTGCAAGTATGCCAGCAGCAGGACATACTTCTCAATCAGATATGATCTATGTATTCTGCATAAACACCGGCAGTTCTGCTTTAGGGCCACAATGTTCTCGTTCCCTTAATGACGGGCGTTCTTGGGATATTCAACGCCCAGGATATCCTATCGGAACCCCACAATGCTCAGGTCTTCACGGGCATGTCGTTGGTAGCAATAATGGAAATGTGTATAGAGGCAATCCAAGTTGTGACGGTCCAGCGGTTTACAAGAGCGATGATGGCGGCTATTCTTGGAGCGAACATACCGTATCTACCACAATCGGCACCAATAGTCATGAGGTTGCAGTTGCTACAGATGAAGTCGATAATGTGTATGCTTTTTGGATTTCAAATGACCAACTCCCCTATCTTTCTTGGTCTTTAGATGAAGGAAATAGTTGGAGTGAACCAATAAATGTCGCACCCCCAGGTATTAATTCAACAGGATTCCCAACTGTATTTGCTGGCGATGATGGCAGAGTTGCAGTTAGTTATATCGGCGAGGGTGATGATGGAACTGGATGGAGTGGCTACATTAGTGTAATCACTGATATTTACGCAGATATGCCGTTAATTACTTCTGTTGCGGTTAATGTTGCAGACGATATATTAGATGATACAAATGATTGTGGGCAAGTTCGTTGCGGTGGATTCGGTGATTTTATTGACATTGAAATTGATGATTTTGGACGCCCTTGGGCTGCATTAGCACATAATGTTGAATCCGAGCAAGGAATTGTTGGAACATTTGTAACCGGCCCCTCATTATTTGGAGAGTTAAACTCACTCACAGAACTTACACCTGGTGGCCCAGAATCACTATTGTAAAACAATAATATTATTTTGTTTGCGAAGGAGTTTCTTCTTCTCCTTTGTCATTTTCAATTTCTTTCGAAGAGGCTGATTGTGCTTCAGCAAATTGCTGTTCTTGCGTCCTTCTACGTTGTTTTGCGCGCAAGTATTTCATTGGGTGGTCAAGCCAAGGCTGGTCACACAAGCGATCATCACCGATTTGAACTGCACAACGGTGATTGAGTTTTAGTTTGGAACAACCAGAGGGGGTATATCCTCTATCATACACATGAGCAATTTGATATTTAGTAGTCCCTGGGTTGAAGTCTGGTGCATTTTCAAAGAAGGCAGTAGCAGCCTCAACTTCTAACCCTATTGTCGCAGCCATAGATGCTAAAAATAAGCGGCCAAAATGGTTTACATTTACTCCTGAATTCAATTCATTCACTGCCATTCGCATACAAGGAGGCCAATCTTGTTGTTCAACTCCCGACATTTCAAGGCGCTCAGAACTAACCCTTTGCATTAGATTTGTCACCATTCCAAGTGGTTCTGCTAAGTTTATCGCAAGTTCATCAGTAACGCCTGCCATTCTGTTTTTTACATCTTGCAATATTTCTTGTTTTATTCTCTCTCGTAGAAGTCTTGCCAGTTGTTTTGCGCTTGCCATTCGCCGATCTCCAAGGTCAACCCAACCTTTTTTCACATTATGATTCAATAATCTCCATCTTTCACCAGTAATCTTGGTGCACAATTCAATAAAATCCACCATTCCAATTTGCCAAATGTTTTTTTCTGAATTCATCTCACTATCAATTTCATCAGTTTTTTTTCGCTGAAGTTGATCGATATATGTTTCAGCAATCAATGGCAATGCAATTTCATCAACCGCAAGCAGTTTTTCAGCGCGCTCCGCTTCTGCCTGCGCCCACCTTGACATCAGTACTTCTTGCTCTGAGGCAGCAACGATTAGGCGTGCATAGGAATAGGAAAATGATTCTAACATTTGTCCGCCTTCAGTGTGGATGTCTCGCATAGCCATTGCATCTACTCCACCCTTATTCTGCATTGATTCAATCAGCCTCAATCGCCCTCTTGTCCTTGTTTCTTCCATCCGAGGCGAATTGAGTAATTCTTCTAGAGTGATATTATTTTCAAGAGCGAGTTTTTGTGTAAGCGAAGTTGCTTGAGGGAGAAATGGATAGCGCGCCAAAATGACTGGGTCGGAGATGACAGGTACATCTCTCGGCAGAGGCATGTTGCTCGGACGACCGTCGGGGTTCTTGAAGGATGGTACTGCTGATAATGAGGTGACCTATGGGATTTGTATGGCCGACCTCCATATTTCACCCATCTCTCCTTGGATGGTTGATATACAAGAGGAGGTGAGAGAATATTTTTCCTGGGAAGAAAGTAGTGACATAGATAGTATTAATTCCCTGATTGAGTACTCTAGCCACCCATCAACACCTCCCTTGTGGGGTAAATCTGGGCGTCAAAAAGTATTGACGGATATTATTTCACAGTTGAATGAAGATGAAAGACTAGTCGTAATAATTGGTGCCGCTGTAGAACATCCCGATTTAGAGCCATTACTATCTAACTCCCCCATTCTTATTGCTTGTGATGGAGCAGTTGGGGTGTTGGATGAAGTATCGCCCGAATCTTGGAACCTGCTTGCAATGGTAGTTTCGGATGCAGATGGACTACCTTACATTAACAAGGCGGCTGAAATGGGCATTACAATTTCTCTTCATGCACATGGTGATAATATGGATGAATGGGCATCTCTATTGAATAATTGGAAGGACCTCCCCTGCCCCCCATCTCTTTTTTTCACCCATCAGGTTCACCATAATATTGATGGGGCAATTAACCTTGGCGGTTTCACAGACGGAGATAGAGCAGTATGCATGTTGCTTGCTTTCGGAGTTCATATTGATAGAATAAAATTGATTGGCTTTGATTCAACTATTTTTGGCAAATGGTCTGGTGTTTCAAATCCTAAGAGGAAACGGGAAAAGTTACTTTGGATGAAAAAAATCCTTGATAATATTGGTGTTGATGGATGGGGGGGAGAAAAATAGCAAATCAATCCAAATCCTCGCCAGAAGAAATATTATTGGCCAAAAAGCAATTGCGTAGAGCGATTATTACTGCGGTATTTTTGATAATAGGTTTGCAAATTGCATGGATAATTGCTATTTCACAAAGTGCAATTCGCGAAGTCAACCAACCCGATTCTGAATTTGAAGAAATACATTTATTTGAAGTTCCAAATTTACTTTCTTCCGGAAATAATATGAATGTCGATTATAGATGCTCAAGTTCATTACCTGAAAATTATTCTTCATATCCTCAAGTATCTTGGCAAATGATTTCTTCTTCAAACAAAGTTGTTGCCGAATGGAATGGTAATGCAGGCGGAGATTGTGGTTCTTTTTCCAAAAAACTGCCCTTTGGAACTTATCAAATAGTAAGTGATGAATCAGATGCAATATTGGTACAAGAATTAGAATTGCACATTTGGAAGTCTTTGCAGTTTGAAGGCCATATGGTTGCATTATTATTTGGAATGATTCTCGGCGGAGATTCATTTTGGAGAAATTGGAAGAAGTTTAGATTAACAAAAACCCCTTTACCAAAACACAAATTATCTCAGAAAAAAGTATGGGATGAGGTTAATGAAAGGATGTCAGAAAATGATGAAACATCATCTTCATTAAGCAAATATGAAAAAATGATAGCTTTACCAACAAAGCAAGATGTAAAAAGTGAAAAAGAGTATTATTCTCCCTCCTTTGAACAAAAAGAAGAGGAATCTTCTGTCGATGAAAAGAGTTTAATTGAGGAAAAGGAAATTGAGGAATTATCAGATCTCGGCGAAGGTACAATGCATGGCCTTGAGGGCCCTTTGCAAAAGGATGAATCAATAAAAAGTGTAAAAGATATTTGGGATTTGTAATTATAAAAAGTCAAACAAAGATGCCTGTCTTGCACGGTCATTATTGAATAAACTATCAACAGATTTTGCTAACCACTCCATATTTTGTTTTGTATAAGTATCAAGCCCATAGGTGTCCATTACGTGCTCGGTCACCTTGATGTATTTTCTAACAGCACCTTCAGTAACAGTTAATGCTAACTTTCCTCCACATTGGCGATTATTATCAACCTTTATTCCAAGTCCAGAACCTCCTCCTTCAGATCCCTTTGATTTACCTTTTCCAGTATCAATGCATTTTCCAGCGAGAGGCATTCGCCGATATGACTTCCCACACTTTAAGCAGCGAATTTTTTGCCTTGTGAAAGCAACCAAGTTTCCTCGTAAATCTGGCAAAAAGTGTGACCTTACAACACTACTTGCGACATTTCGCACATCAACAGCACGCAATTTCCGACCTAACTCGAGTTGCCCATTCATTTTGTCAACCATTGATTCTAAAGTTTTGTATGCTGATAGAGATGGTCCTGCATCCATTGAAATACAATCATGTGTATATCCATAACCTCGCCTGCTTCGCGGTGAATCCAATCGTTTCTCAACAAAATCCATTAAGTGAGCAACTTCCTTTGGATGGGGTTGTTTTTGTGTTGCTTCATAAAATGAAACAGGATAATACCATGCACAATCAACATTTAGTGCCTCTTTATCTACTTCCGTTGGATTCAATTTGGTGGTTAGAACCAAAGGTGCATCCATTTGCCCCCCTCTATTTGCAGGCAAGATACTCTTTGAAAAGTTAAGTAATCCGTCCATTAATAGCATGATTGCATCTTCATCACCATCACAGCGAATCTGATACATTCCGTTTGCTAAGAGAATATTTTTGCTGATTAATTCAGAACTGCCTGAATCTATATCAATGCAATATGTTTCTTCATTGTCAACTTCAATCATCTCAATATTTGTGATGATTTCATTGAAGGTGTGCTGATTTTTTCCTATCAGTAAATTGTTATTATCAACTGAAATCTTTTGCATAATGTCCTTTACATTATTACTTGAAATAAGAACCTTATCTCCTACTTTTATTTTATCTGCCTTCATATTGACCATCATTCCTGATTTAGTAATTAATACTTGATGGTCGGGTGTCACTTTTATTTTTCTTCCACTCGATGTTTCAATTTCTATCCACAAATTTGTTTTTCCTTTGATAAATTTTGTTATTGGTAATGTAATGGGAGTTTGGCTATTTGTATCAAGCGAAATAATTTCAAAACCCGATGGGGCATCACACATCATTGTGCCAAAGTCGTCAGAAACAAGTCCCTCTGAGGAAATTTTACTGTCAATTAATTCTTTTAGTGAAATAACATTGCTTTTTTTGTTTTTGATAATATTTATTTCCGTGCTTCCTTCAAAACAATTCCTTCTCTTTGAAGCATGGAATAATGGATGTGCATACCCTCCGCTCGACTGACTCCAACCGACTAAACGGGAGAGAACACCGCCGGATGTGTGAGGCGCGAGTGCAATAATTAAGTGCCCAACTAAATCATTTATTTCTTCACATTTATAGAAAGCTGGTTGGCCATAATATTTTTCAAGTAACATATCAATATATTTTGAAACACGCAAAAAGAATTCACCTGCTCCACGGCCAGCAATGAAATCCTGTGGAAATAATTCTAACATTTGTGAATTATTGTTAAGTGGCAAACCCTCAATATCATTTGAATAGCCCAATTCAATGAGTTTTTCAAAAGGGACTCCAATTTCCATAGGTTTAAAATGTGTGATTGGAATATCAGACATGTCAAACCTAATAGTTCCATCACGAAATACTGGAAGGCCATTCAAAGCGCGTAAGATACCTTTTTCAAGTGCCTCTGGTGTTTGGGATTTGGAATTGAGAGTTTTTCTACATTTGATTAGCTTGGGCAATCTATCAATATTCAATTTTCGTCGTGCTTCCTCGGTCATTTCAAGAAGAGGCAGGGTTTGAAAAACACCTTGGCGGCGCGAATAGGCATTTTGGGAGTTGGTTTTTGGCTCCGTTCTACCCCCACATGATTTAGTATTCCCTTCCCTTCTATCATTTGCTGGGTGGTGGCATGAGATCATTGGTGACGAACGCCCACACACCGAACATTCCCTTACTCCAACCTTTGTTCGTAAACTACCCTTTTCGGCTGCAGCATCAAGACGGCGTTGGTTTCCTCCTGTGAGTTCAATCGGAAATAGGCTATGACTCATAGGTTTCATTTCTCGCTGAGCAGATTTTTCTGGCCTTGCCATTCTTGTCCCAATTCGCGTGGGAGCCGCATGCTCATGGCGCAACGGACTTATCTTTCTAACAAGCCACATCACTCCTTCAAAGGCATGGTCATCTTCCAATATTTGTGCGGCACGTAAGGCACTAGCATCTTCAGGGCCACTATCGGGTACACCTTCCATTGCAATACGGCCCTTACTGTCAGTTTCTTCAATATCATCTCCTATTTGCCTTGCTTCAGTTTCAGCAGCAATTTTCACTGTTGAACGCTTCGCATTAAGTTCACCCAATCTTGACTTTTCAGCAGCAATAATGTTTGCTGCATTTGATAATCCATTAATTCTTTTCTTAAGGTGTATTTTACAATCTGTTGTTTGTTTGATGCCATTTTCCCATGAGAAACCGAATCCATGAAGAAGAGCCTGCCATCCGTTGGTGAGGATTAGGTCATCACCTTCATGGTGATGTGATATTCCAAGAATTAACGCCGTGGCTTTGGCCATTCCATGTATTTTCAAATGTTTATTTTGCAACAAATAAGTTGAGATTAATGCAGCAGGGGGCTCCACATATTTTCCTGGCATCTCATGTTCCTCTTTTTCGGCTTGCAATATTTCGAGAGGCCTTGATTTCCAACCCTTAACTGCATCAGTAAAACAAAGATTATCATTTTCAATTTTTGCTTTTTCTAATATTGGTAGTATGTGCTCAACCCATTCAATAGGTAGATCTGCCCACCATAAATTATGAGCGCCAACAAGTGCAGTTCCAAATACAGTACATACGGCGGAAGTTTGCTTCCAATTGAGATCCTCATTTCGTAGGAATTGGTGCCATTTGCGGCGGACTAATTCACTCCCACCAACGGGTATTTCATTCGGTAGTTCATTTCTTTTCTTACCGGTGATTTGGATGTATTTTTTTATCCCTTCACTATCAAATTTGTCAATTAATTCACTCGCCCACCAGTCCCCACAGTATGCAGCAGGCACTAAATTTTTGTTATTTTCAAGAAATTCTCCGTACCCTAATACTATTTCCCCATTATCCCAAATAGACACAAGTTGCTTTTTTAGTTGGGGCCATTGATTTACATCATCCATTCGTAAAAACCGGCCATCGCGTAATATTATCCAAGGCCCTTCGGCTTCATCACAAGGGGTAACTGCACATGCTTTGCCAGGGCGTTCAATTTTCATTTGCGTTCCAACTGCAAGAAAATCATCCATTACCACCATGCTGGCTGGATTTAATGAGGCCGCAGCAAGCCCAGAAGGTCTTGCTCTGCCATATTTTAGACGAAAAGCACCAGGGGTACTAGGCTCTCCAAAAACAGGCCTTCCTGCAATAATGTCTTTCATATATTTTGCAATAGGTTTGACCTTTTTCCGCTTCCAAGAATCTTCATCCCCTTCCTTTTTCGCCCCCTTTTGCGCAAATTCTGCAATAAATTCCCATCCGGCAACTTCCAATCTTTCAGTATGTTTTTGGATTTTTGGGGCTTTTAAACATAATCCTTCTCCAATGACAAGTAATACTCCCCCTCTTACTCTCGCTCCATCCACATTACGACATTCCCCGTATCCGCTACATTCAATGCTTTCAGTTGATTCACCATTTACCATAACAGGACAGGCCCTAACAATTGTTTCAATTTCTTCTGGAGGTGGACGGTATTGTAAATTACCTCGGTAAAGGCCAAATTCTTCCTTTACTCTTTCAACTTCGGGAGTTGTTGGAATGTATCGATTAATGCCCAATTCGCGCCGCACCATGTCAGCAATTAGAACTGCAAGTGCTTGAGCAGTCCCTCCTGCTGCCCGAATCGGTCCGGCGAAGTGAACACTTACGAATTGAGTTCCATCAACATTATGCAGCAATCTAACTTCACTAATTCCTTCAAGCGGTGCAACTAATACAGCTTCAGTCAATATTGCTAATCCTACTCGAATGCCAATATCAACTGATTTTACTAGGTCGTACCCCTCCTCATTAAATCTCTTAGAGATTTTTTGTGCCATCCTAATAGAAGTTGTTTCACGGTCATGTTCGGCAAGCATTGCTCTAATGTCATCTGCAACTTCAAACCCCTCTAAATAATCAACTAATAGTTTTTCAGTCCTACTAGCAAGATCCGAGGCGCGAGGTATTTCAACAAATGTTTGGTGGTCAAGCCCGCGCAATCTCGCCTTTTCTGCAATTTGATAGCAATGTTCTGTTTTTTCATCAAGCCACAATTGGTAAGCGTCTAACTCATTTTCAAGTGATGTTTCATCAACATCACTTGAATTATTAGACTTGCTCATCCTTTCACCGGCCTTTTACTATTGGGCGTGGTTGGCGACCCCTTATCATCAATGCGCAAGAATTACGTGTCCAGAAAATACTATTTTTGCAATAATCAATACTAAGGTTCATCCGCTGCCTTCAAATGAAAGTGCATAGGGGGAATGTTATGGTGGTCCACGAGCCTATTCGAAAAGACCCACGCTGGCAAAGATTAGTTGAGTTAGTAAAAGAATTGGCATATATGCGCGCTGAGGATGAACTTTTCACTCTTGCAAGCGGACGCCAATCTCCACATTTTTTTGACATGAAACCTATAATGATGCATCCTGAAGGAAGTTTATTATTGGGCGAATTAATCAATGAAAGGCTTGATAATTGGCAACCGGATTATGTGGGGGGTCTTGAATTAGGTGCTGTTCCATTAACTGCAATTGTCATTTCAACAAGCGGCACTTCATGTCCTCGAAAGGGTTTCATGGTCCGCAAGCAATCAAAAGGCAGAGGTGGTAGAAAAACAAATAACCCCCCCGGTGTAGAGGGTACGGGAATTATGGGTGGAGGTACAATTGTAGTTCTTGAAGACGTGACTACCACTGGCGGCTCTTCACTAAAGGCAGTTGAAAGATTGTTGCAAGAGACGCCCTGTGAAGTATTGGGTGTCATCACAATTCTCGATAGGGAGGAGGGCGGAGTGGCGGCTTTTGCCGACTCAAATCTTCGCTTTGAGGCAATAATGTCGCTTTCAGATATTGCTAATTGAGGTGGTACTATTTCCCATCGATGCTTATTACCGAAGTTGATAACAAACAATCTTGAATCATTGATTCAAGGACCGACCGCACCAGCCGGTTTGAAATTTCATTTAGGCAAAGGTGCAAAACGATTGGCAACGCCTTGGCAAGTGGCTGTTGATCGAGCGGAACGAATACAATTGTGCGATATTCCAAAAGGGGTAATCCTTGATCCAGCCTGTGGTTCTGGTATTCAATTAGCTGCTTATTGTCATGTGTTGGACAAGGCAGGAGTGGGCATTGAACTTTCAAATGAGGTGGCAATTGCCGCAGCGGGAAATTTATGGAGAGTTGGAGTTTTTGAGCGAAGCGAGGAAGCTGATTGGCTATCTATGAGTAAAATAATTGTAGGTGATGGGACTGATGCAAAATCGTGCATGAATCTTGCTGAAATATCACAAATCTCCTTTCTTCATATTGATCCGGCAAGACCAGCCAATAGTCGTACTCATGGGCTAAATGAAATGCGTCCACAGTTGCCAGCTATTTTTGCAAATTGGCATACTCATTTAATTGCAGAAAGTGGTAGCCCAGCATTATTACTTGATTTATCTCCAAGATTGAGCATGGCTCAGTGCGATGAAGTTGAAGAATTGGTAAGGAATGAATTTGGCGAAATAGAAATGACTTGGGAGTGGACTTCAAGAGGAGGGGGTAGAGTTGACCGACTATCTCTTTGGGCAGGTGCAGTTGCAGAAGCCAGTGTGGGATGTAGGTTCGTTAGGATATCACCTCACATTTTTGGGCAGTCTAAGGTCATTAAAGGAGAAATGGAGCGTAATTCCTTGAAACCCTTGAGCGTTGGCATTTCAAAAGTACGAAAAAATGAGTATGTTTCAATAATTGATGCTGCATTAACTTCAAGCGGACTTGCAGAAGAATGGCTCAATTCTGTTCTTGCTGATGAAGATGCCTTTCGATGGCTGGTTTGCGATGGCAGGAGGCCAATGATTGCACATTCTAAACCCTTGCAATTTGTCGACGAGGGCGATAGCATAATGGTGCAAACTTCTGGGCAAATTGAAGCGTTTTTTAGCCCGGTGTTGTCGGCGGCAACTGTGGGCGAGTTGGCAGAGTTGGCGGCCTCATTGGGTATACATTCCTTAACTCTCCGCGCCACCCTCTCACCAGACATTCAACCCCGACTTCAAAGCACATTACATAGGCTATTAAAACACCAACAAAAGCACTACGGAGGCTTTGTTATAGATGATCCAACCTCTTCACAATTACTCGTCTGTAAAACAGTATGATGGTTCATAATCATTTTGGGACCTTGTGATTATGTATCGCGGTATTGATATAGGGGGGTTTTCTCGGGCGGTTGCCCGAACATAGTTCGTGTTGTGATGATTCACTAAAAACCCTTCAAAGAGGTCAAAAAAATGTCTAAAAAAGATGAAACTGAATTGGGAGAAGATTTCTCTTATATTCTAAGAATTGCAGATACAGATATGGATGGTTTAAAACCTTTGAGAATTGCATTGACTTCGGTAAAGGGTATCGGCTCTAGAACTGCTGAAATGATTTGTAATAATGCAGGATTTGATGCTTTTGGCATGGCTGGAAATCTTTCAGTTGATGAGCAAGAGGTATTGAAAACAACAATTGAAGCATATGCTGAAAACCCTGAAGTTCCCGTTTGGATGCTAAACCGTCAGCGCGATCTTGAGAGTGGAGATGAATTACACCTTGTCGGCATGGACTTAAAAATGGTAACAGGTGATGATATTGACCGCCTCCGTGCTACAAAAGCATACAGGGGTATTCGACACGCATCTGGTAAGAAGGTACGTGGGCAACGTGGCAGGAGTAATGGCCGTACTGGTCTAACACTCGGAGTAACTTTAAAGAAATGAGGTGATGATGTATGGGAGATCCAAAATTTGCACGTTCAAAGTATGACACACCATCTCACCCTTGGAAGAGAGCTAGAATTGAAGAAGAGCACGCCATTCGTGATAATCATGGTCTAAAGAATATGAAGGAAATATGGAAGTCAAAGTCCGCTCTTCGTAAGATACGAAACCAGACGATGAAGTTAATTGGCCGTGTTGATACGAATGAACCTCATTGGGGTCGCGAAAAGGATGCTCTCCTTGCATCTCTTTATTCCCGCGGACTTATCGCAGAAGGGTCAACAATTGACGATGTACTTTCATTAACCGTTGATGATATTCTCGCACGCCGTCTTCAAGCCCTCGTATATATGAATGGCCTTGCAATGACTCCAAAGCAAGCTCGTCAATTAGTTACTCACGGGCATATTTCAATCGGTGAGCAAAAAGTAACAATCCCAAGTTATCCTGTTTCTCGTGCTGAAGAAGAGTTAATCACCTATGTTGGCCGTTCTGTAATTGCCGATGCAGATCATTCAATCCGTCAAGATATTGAAGGAGTTCGTTCATCTGCAGAATACAGTGAAGAAGAACCAGCTGAAATGTCTGAAGTTTTTACCGCCGATGATGCTACTGTAGTTTCAGAAGCAGCAGATGATGCTCCTTCTGCCGAAGACACAAAACCTTCTGGGGGTGAGCAGTGATGTCCCGTAAGGCAATCGTGCATATTTTCAGTTCTTACAACAACGTTTTGATGACTGCAACTGATTTGACTGGTGCTGAAACCATTGCTAAGTGCTCTGGCGGACAAGTAGTAAAGAGCGGGAAAGATAGCGGGGGGCAATTCGCTGCAACTCGTGCAGCAGAACGACTTTCTGATATGCTCAAGGAAAAAGAGTTCACCCAAGTTATCGTACGTTATCGTGCACCTGGTGGCAATAAAGCCACAAATACTGGAAGTGGCGCCCAAGCAGCAATTAGGGCAATGACTCGTGCTGGAATGACTATTACTCGAATTGAGGATGTTACGCCAATAGCACATGATGGTACCAAGGCAAAGGGCGGCCGTCGCGGCCGTCGTGTTTGAATAGGAGTGATTAGGATGAAATCAAAAGTAATTAGTCAAGAAGGCAAGAAAATAACTCTATTACTTACAGATACAAAAACCTCTGAGGTTAATGCTATTCGTAGGACAATTCTTTCAGATGTACCTCGTATGGCTATTAATAAGGTTCGTTTTGAAATGGGTCTTACTCAAGATAGTGAAGGCGAATATTTTGAATCTATCAATGCTTTACCTGATGAAGTAATCGCACACCGCTTAGCAATGCTTCCAATACCTACTTATTATGATCGTTTCGTCTTCCCTGAAGACGACCCTGCAAATGAAGGATTGCCAGAGGATCAATGGGGAAGTCCTGCCTCTCAAATTATTTATCATTGTAGCGTAAGAGGGCCATCTGCTGATAGTGACGAAGAGAATGTTATTGTTCGTGCAGGTGATTTGAATGTATTGGGTGAAGCTGATTTACAAATACCTGAAGCATATCATGGAATACCCATAACATTACTCGTTAGCGGTCAATATCTTGAATTCTATGCATATGCAATTCTTGGTCGTGGCCGTGAGCACGCAAAGTTCACTCCAGCATCCGGTGTTGCTTTCCACCCCCGTGAAACAGCAACACTTCACGACAAAAAGAAAGCTAAAATATTATTTGATCTAAACCTTTCAGCTCCAGATGGTAGAGCAATTAACGCTAAATTATTCGGTAGCGGCACAGTTACTGATATTAAGACAGTTTCTGCAATCTCTGATGCATTGGCTCATGTTAGCCGCGGTACAAACCGTGATGGTGATTTTGCTGATGCAATTACAATTGATCAAATTGATAATGAATTCTATTTCATGTTTGAAACCGATGGTTCACTAACACCCGAAGAAGTATTCAATCGAGCATGTGCTGAATTAAACCAACGTTTTTCTTCAATCTCTGATGAACTAGATTTAGTTCTCGTTTAATTTAAAATTAGATATTGGCCACTTGCGGTTATCTACCAGGTGGGAGTCTTGCCGCAATTTTTTCAAACACATATGTGTGAACTGATTTGCCTTCAAACCAAATCGTTGGATTCATTGCCCTTGACTTCATCGCATAGGGTGGTGCAACATTGCGAGTAATAGAAAAGCAGGTCGGCGGTCATATCACTTTGCTATTTAGTATTCATAGTGATTCACACCGATTAACTCGGCAAGGAAGCCGTGGTGCAGGTTTTTGTGTGAAAGAGGGAGTTAGTGTAAAATTGTGGAGTGTCGAGGGCGATGGCGGCAAACCAACCCTTTCTTGTAAGGTCTTAGATTTTAATGGTAAAGTAATTTCAGGTAATAGTATAGAACAATATGAAATGCTGCTTAAAGAACTAGAAATGGTCGGATTAATCCCTCAAAATGGCCAGCAAATTGTATTGGAAGTACAAGTGCATTTACCAGTGAGTCAAGGTTTTGGGATGTCTGCAGCAGGGTTATTGGCGGTAGGGAATGCATTGGCTGAATACTATGAATTTGAAGATGAACATATTTCATCTCGAGTTTCACATAGGGTTGAACGTAGGCGTTCTTCTGGCCTTGGAGATATTTTGGCTTTGGATGTAGGGGGGGTTGAACTTAGATTAGATCCGGGTGCTCCACCAGAGCCGGGCCATGCTGTCTCTTTTCCGGGAGAGTGTCAGGCGGTGTTAGTTTGGGCTCAAGAAGAAAATCGTCATACAAAGGGATATATTGACGATGAGAATTGGAAGAAAATGATCACTATTGCTGGCGAAGAGGCAGTTAGTCGCTTAAGTGAAGGAACTTGGGGTTCCCACCGCTGGCAGGAATTGTTAGATGAAGCCGAAGATTTTGCAATAAAATCAGAATTATTATCTGAGAGCCACAGGGCTGAATTACTTGAAAGTGTAAAAGGAACTATTTGTGAATTAGGGGTTGAGGATGTAGTTCGCCCTGCATTGTGCATGTTGGGTACAAGCGTGGCCATTTTGCCATGTGATCTAGAGCATCCCCCCAGCGAGGTGAGATTGCTTGGCCTAATTGATGCATTAGTTGCTCAGGGATATTCAGCCACACTCACTCATCTTCAGTAGGAGACAATCTACTAAGGTCTAATGGGGAAGAATCGAGTAATATTGTACCAGGGATGTGCAGATTTTCACAATAACCGTGTCTAAAAACGATTGCACCTTGGCCCCATTCCTCTACATAGCGAAGCATTTGTTTGGTAGTTTTCTTTCTTTGAAACCCCACATCTCCTCCATAGTAGTGCTTTGCATCAATCCAAGCAACAGGTTGGCCATTAATTCTTACATCATCAAGAATTAGAAGATCTGGTGTTTTTAATGGCCGGCCATGCGCAAGGTTTTGTTCTTTTACCATCTCACCCTGGCGCCGAAAGCGCACTCCATTTTCCTCAAACCAATCGCATAAAATATCCTCAAATAATTCTGCACGCAAATGAGTTTCAGTTTGATCAACATTTGCTACCCGATCTTCCTCCTCCGCACGTTTGAATTGAGCCAAATCTCTTTCATTCAACTTCTTTTCAGCATTTTTTAGTGATTCCTTTATTCTGCTCTTTGACCAACCTCTTGCTGCCAAAATAGCTCTAAAAATATTCATTGGGGGGAAGTCATATCTTTGAGTTAAGTCAATTATTCCGACTCCTTCATCATATAATCGCTTTAATTCCCGTGCTTTATCCTTTAATCGATGGTGACCATAAACGGTTTTTTCTTGCAATAGCGCCGAGCGCAGAGAAAGGGCTTGGTCAAGAGTCATTTCCGCACCATCAACCAATTCCGCAATTTCACCAACTCTCTCGTCAGGCAAGAATCCGAATTCACCCCTCCGAACTACAAATTTTGCAACCTCTTGTTCCGAAGTAAGTGGGATTGGGTTTGAAACCCAACTAAGCTCAACATACTTTTCGTCAACATCAGCAGGGAATGCCATCGGCAGTGGATCCTGTGAGAATCTATCTATTGCTTTTTGATAGGCCATATTATTGAATTCCTCATATCTATCCAACATATCTTTTCTCGGCGGCCCTCCGTGTTTACGAGTCTTAGAATTATTACGCCTTCTATTATTTCTACCGCCACCCTGGCGCTTTGGGCTATTATTGGAATTGTTTTCTGACATACTAAAACCTCTCATTTTATGTCCATTTATGCTTACTTGTGAAAATATAAACTCAACAAAAGAATTAGTTATCAATTTTTACAAATTAAAAGTAATTCAGTAATTAGTCAACTGCCTCAATTTGTGATAAATTATCTTCTTCCACGACAGTATTTTGTTGTTGTTCATCTGGAATAATAGTTGTAATATCAACTGGATTTACTTTTTGCAATGCAGGATTTACTTTTGGTACTTGTTTTCCCATCCAAGTGACAACGCCCGCTCCTCCAACTAAGACCAGTACTCCGATAATTAGCCCGATTGTCAAAATATCAAGGCCCGCATTATCATCTTCAGTAGCACCGGATGTGCCATCATTATTGGCATTTGAAGCAATTTCACAACCGAGGGAATCAACACTGATTGAAGCTGAAGTCCCAGGGCATTGATCAGCACCATCTTTTATTCCATCTCCATCTGTATCTCTTTGACTTGGGGAACAACCTTCTGTATTAACCGTTGAACCAATAGCAGTCCCTGAGCAAGCATCATTTGAATTCATCACTCCGTCATTATCTTTATCATCATCTTCAAGCAAATCATTGCATCCATCATTATCCAAGTCTTGGCCGAGGGGAGAAATTCCAATTACACCGAGTGGGCAAAGATCAATGTCATCATCAAACGCATCATTATCATCGTCATTATCTTCAAGGCTATCCTTACAACCGTCACCATCATGGTCTGTAGCATTATCTGAAAGCCAACCTGTGTTTCCAACTCGGCAATCATCAGATAAATCATTAATGGAGTCTCCATCGTCATCATCATCTTCCCCATTATCCCTGCATCCATCTCCATCAAGGTCATTGCTTACCGAAGAAGTCCAGCCAAATAATCCAGCTTGGCAATTATCCATTGCATTAGGGATGCCATCACCGTCAGTATCATTTTCACAAGCGTTTCCAATACCGTCTCCATCCAAATCATCTTGTTGTGGATTTGAAGTTGAAGGGCAGTTGTCCAGTTGGTCAACAAAACCATCAGAATCACTATCAATATCCTCGCAACCGTCTTGGTCTTGATCGTTTGATATGTTAGAAATCCAACCTACTGGTCCTTTACCACAGGTATCATTAGTATCATTTATTCCATCATTATCATCATCTAAATCTTCTGCAGCATCTAAGCACCCATCTCCATCATGGTCTGATTGAAGGTTGGAAACCCAGCCAGTTTGACCAATTGGGCAATCATCATCCTCATTCGCTAATCCATCTCCGTCAATATCATCTTCACAGGCATCGCCTTCACCATCTAGGTCAAGGTCATTTTGGTCCGGATTTGATGTTTGAAGGCAATTGTCCTCACCATCTGTGATTCCATCTCCATCAACATCTTGTGCATAGCCCCAAATTACAAAATCCGTGTCACCTTGACTGGTATTTTCAGCACCAGAGAAACTTGCGATTCCACCGAAACTGTTTGCTGAAATCGGAGCATTATCTCTAAGGTCGACTGCAACTCCAACATCATCACTAGTACCCCCTCCGGAAAGAGCCCATTGCCATGAACCATTTTCTCCACGTTGGGCAAGAAGCGTATCACTACCTCCAGCAGAAGTGACGGAAAATTGACCAAGATTAAATGGATTACCCATACGACCTACAACTAATACCTCATCATTTGCAGTCATTTTCACTCCATTGAATTCTTCCCAACCTGCTCCTCCAACAGCTTCTGCTTCAACCCAATTGCCATTATAATCTATGGTTGCAATAAAAGCATCAATCCATCCTGAAGGGGTGATATTCGCTTCATTTCCAAAATTGGCGGTACTGTCTATTGAGCCAACAATCGTTAGAGCCCCAGTTGAATTAGTGTCACAATCTTTAGCAAAATCATCTCCCAAACCTCCCGCAGATTTCACCCAAGACGAGGAACCGTTGTTTAGCATTAATGCAACAAAAATATCCGCCATTCCGACGGATTCAATCATGTCAGGGTCAAATAATAATTCAGTCAAATATGTGCCAATCAAAAACATATTTCCACCTGGTGCCTCACAAATAGCCCCGAATGGTTCAATGCCTCCAGAACTCATTATCTGTTTTGCAAAATCCCATGTTCCATTTTCATCCATTCGCAAATAAGCCATTGAAGTCTCCTCTTCTCCGGCAACGAGATTATTTCCACCAATGGACATCATCCCCCTATGTAGGGAACTAATGTAGATATCTCCGAATGAATCGACAGCGATATCAATTATTGTCTCATCAAAATCACTTCCGAATGTTTCCACCCATTGCCAACTACCATTTTGGTCTAGTTTTGCAACAAATGCGTTGCCCTCGTTTTCATCCGCTCCCTTGCTAGTTGCAGATAAACCACTTATTTCTAGTTGACAAGCATTACCAACCGTTCCCATACAAAAAAGACCAGAGACTATTATTTCACCTTCGGGGGTAATATCAATCGCAGTTATTGAATCCTCTCCTGAAGAACTTCCTCCGCCAACAATCCAGTCCCAAGTATTATCTGCAGATATTTTACCTACGAAAAAATCTACATCATTTGCCATTCCAGTTGCTTGTAATCCACCTTCTGCTCCATAGCTAATTGATGATGTAAATTTACCTACAACATACGTTTCCCCATTGTCAGATACTACGAGGTCAAGTATTTCGTCATAATCAAATCCTCCGGCGGCTAAAGACCACGATAGAGAAGAGCGGGCTGATGAATATGTTTCATGAATTTCTTGCCCTTCAAACTGTGCATCATTATTTTCGGAAAATAATGGTAATCCGAGTAAAGAAACACTGCTAATTAATAGTGCAATCCAAATAGTAATCCCTGCTGTCCATTTCTGCATGGAGTGGTCCACGCGCTCATTACCTTTGAATGAACTGAACTATTGTGTAATTTTGAACTATATTATTCAAAGAATAAACTTGGGCGAAGAGGCATTGCGGCATCCGCTCGCCCACCAACATCCCCCCCTTTTCCCGCTTGCCAAACTTCAATTTCAAGCAGCCCAAGTTCTTTACAAATAAATTGAGTCGATGATGAGATGATTTCTGCCTCATCTATTGCATCAAATATTAACCCTTTTTCATGGTCAGACCATTTAAATAATTGCGGAAGTAGTTTATTGTTCCAAAACCCAAGGATACCTCCTCGTTTTTCACCTTGTGCGAGGGGCATTTGTTGAATTATTGATTGATAATTTTTCACACTGCCCCCTTCCTGTATGAATTGTAATGCATTTAATGAAAGAGTATTTTTCCATTCAAATGCGGTCTGAATAACTGCTTTTGTAGGAGGGGAACCTATGTGTCTTTCTGCCAATTTCATTGTAGAACGCGCATTTTCTAAGAAACTTCTCAAATACGTTTCCTCCGAAATAATTCGGCTTGAATCCGTGATGCCTTCTTCTGTTTTTGAGAAAATACGAAGGGCATTCAACCCCTGTCCGCCGATTAAGTACCACCATTCTTCAGCTAAATGCGGAGTTACTGCCTGCAGCATCAGACACCATTCGCCCAGCACATTAAGGCCAATTGTTGAGTTTTCACCCCCCCGCCTTACATACCAATTAATGTCTTTTACCAATTCATAATGAGATATTTCAACCGCTTTTCGCAGGTCAGCACCATTTATTGCCTCCATCCATTCTATTTTGCGCTGCTCAGTTCTTGCTATCAGCCAATTGTCTACTGGCCCTTCATTCCCGCCCCACTCAATGATTGCATTTGGAATACTATAGAGGAGATTTATTTGCCGCCAAGCCGCTTCAACTCCTTCATTTGACCAATCCATGCCGGCTTCCGGTTGGGCGGCAAATAGAATAAACAGCCTTACAGTATCTACTCCGTATTTTTCAATCAAGTTTTCAGGGCTAACTGTATTTCCAAGAGATTTTGACATTTTGGCAGTTCTCATTCCAAGAAGGTCACCGCATTGAGGGCACTCTTTATTTTCATTATCTACATTAAGGGTGATTTTGCATTTATGGCAATAAGGTGCGGGTTTGTTAACCATGCCTTGGCATAATAATTCTTGAAACGGTTCATCATACGAATGGAATCCGAGATCACGCAGTGCCTTTGTCCAAAAGCGGGAATAAATTAAATGCATTTGTGCATGCTCAATCCCCCCGCAATAAAAATCAACGTTCATCCAATAATCTGTTTTCTCTTTTGAAAAGCAAAGATCCTGATTCATCGCATCCGTATAGCGCAAGAAATACCATGACGAGTCAACAAAAGTATCCATTGTATCTGTTTCTCGCCTTGCATCGATTCCACATGCTGGGCATTTTACATTACAAAATGAATCTGAAGTTTCAAGGGGGTTTCCCAGTCCTGTAAATTGAACGTCGTCGGGTAATTCAACAGGTAATTGATCATATGGAACTGGCACGGCTCCACATTTCTTACAATGGATAATTGGGATGGGGGTGCCCCAATATCTTTGACGAGAAATAAGCCAATCGCGTATTTTCCATTGAATTGTACCTTTTCCTTTACCGAGTTGTCGCAAAATAGAAATAACGCCTTTTTTCGCCTCTTCCGCGAATAAACCATTCAATTCAGAGTAGTCGGAAGGGACATTTGCCATATATCCGTAACTTTCAATTGGTTTTTTCATTTCCTCATCAACATCATCATTTTCTTTTTCAACAAGCGCTTGAATAATTGGAATTGAATATTTTTTTGCAAATTCAAAATCACGTTTATCATGAGCGGGCACTGCCATTACGGCACCAGTTCCATAAGTAGATAGTACGAAATTACCTACCCAAATTGGAATATTTTCACCAGTAAGTGGGTGAATGGCAAATCTGCCCGTTGACACGCCTTTCTTTTCCTTTAGCATACCACGGTCAAATTCACTTAATGTAGCAACTTCATTGCATAAATCTCGCCACCCCTGTTCATATTCGGTGGCTTCAACTAACCTTTTTGCGAGAGGGTGTTCGGGCGCAAGGGTAACGAAAGTGACTCCGAATATTGTATCGGGACGGGTTGTAAATGCCTCAAGCTCCCACCCTTCACCGCCGGCTATTTGGAATGAAATATCTGCTCCTTCAGAACGTCCCAACCAATCTCTTTGCAATGATTTCACATGTTCGGGGAAATCAATTTCCTCGAGGCTATCTAATAATTGCTGTGAATAATTGGTAATTTTGAGAAACCATTGACTCATATCTTTTTGAGAAACTTCATTTGCACATCGCCAGCACCTACCATTTTTCACTTGTTCATTTGCAAGTACCGTGGCACATTCTCCACACCAGTTTACGGGAGCAAATTTCCTATATGCTAAGTCATTTTCAAGAAACTTGAGAAAGAAGTATTGGTTCCAACGATAGTAATTAGGGTCATGACTCATTACTTTTCGTCGCCAATCATATGAAAACCCCATCCTTTTAAATTGAGCAGTTATTGAATCCATATTTCTATTTGTTATTTCACGTGGATGGCCTCCTTCAGCAATAGCAGCATTTTCGGCTGGCATGCCAAATGAATCAAAGCCCATTGGATAAAGAACATTGAATCCCATTGCACGCTTTGACCTCGCAATGGCATCTCCAATAGAGTAATTTCTTACATGGCCCATGTGCATGTTTCCACTTGGATAAGGGTACATTTCGAGGGTGAAAAATTTCTCTTTTGTTTGGTCAACTTCACTTTCAAAAGCCTTGGCATCATTCCAAGCATTTTGCCAAAAGGGTTCACGTTTTTTTGGGTTCCATTCCATCAACTCACCTCAAGGCATTCATTGCGACAATAGGCTGTGGTTTCAAGCATACGGTCAAGTAGACTACAAATAAAGATTAAGGGCGGACATTATTGAGTAAGAAGACCGCTTCTTTTGTCAAGTGGTAACGATGTTTTAGCCCTCCTCGTGTTTTTTCCACAAGCCCATATTTCTGCAAGGTTCTCAAGTGATGGCTAATCAATTGCTGACTCTTTTCTAACCTATCGGCTAGATCTGATTGAGTGGGATACATCCCCATTTCTCCATCATGGTCAAGAAGTCTTAGAATTTTCCCTTGCAGTGAATTTGGATCAGGAGTAAGTGCAGGAATGGGTAATTCATCTTCTGGTGTGTCAAAAGAAATTGTTGCAGGATAATACCTAACAAGTCTGCCATCTTTCCTTCTCCAAAGATTTTCTTCCTCTTCTAGTACTTTCAGATGATGGGTGATTTGCCCATTACTCATGCTCAATGCCCCCATTAACGCTCTAAAGTGACACCCTGGGTTTGCAGTAAGGTAACCCATCAATCGTCCACGCTGGTAACGCCCGTCTGTTGTTTCATGCGTGCGTCCAATTAAGCCAATGATGCTCAACCCAAATTGGCTTGCAGGAATCCTCCACGCCTCATTACTTACAATAGTGACTATTAGTAGGCTAAGAACCGAGACAGAGGCAATAACAGATATTGCTGCAGGCGCGTATTCTTCAATTACTGATGGTGCGTCACTAACCTCTGCATTATTATCTATTTCCTGATTATTCTCTACGGGTTTTATTGTTTCATCATAAATAGTAATAATAGAAATTGAATTTTTCCAAGTTGAACATTCACTCCATACATTCACATTTGACAAGACTCCATAAGTTCCAGATAAATGGGGTTCGGGTTGCCAATTTGATAATGCTGATGTATCGGTCAAGAGTAATTGCTGAGAATTTGTATTTAGAATCCAACAACCGCCACTTTCGGTAGTGATATATGACCACGAACCACTCACTATTTGGCTATTTGAAGGGATACCTTCACTATCAATTTCATCACTAGGTGTTTGAGAATCATTTTCTTCAATAGAATTATTATTCCAATCAACAATTATTTTTTCTTCTGCATATGGCCAAGAATTTAATGTTAGTGTGATTTCATACTCCCCTGGTTCAAGAACAGTATTTTCACCCTCGGTCATTGAAATATTAATTTGCCCTATTTCAAATAAATTTTCAGAACTAATGACATATTGTAATTGAGATTGGTCAGCACCGCATAATTCAAAATACTCACCAAAGTGCTGCTCTCCATCAATACTACTTAATGATACAATTACTTTACATGGTCCATTGAAATACAACCCTATCCCATCAACTTCACTCAACAAGGAAACACCTACTGAATAGCCATTATTACTCTCTTGTACTTCAGTGGAAATATTAATCGGCGTATCTCCTTCCCCTGCATTACAAATCTGACCTGATCCATCATCAACATGATGGAAACGCGCTGAAGCATGAACCCTTAATTCATCAGATTCAACCACAACTAAATAATCACCAGTAAGTATGTTACACCCCTGTCTATCCGTCATTCCCCAATCAGCATGGGTGAATGTAAGCATTTCATTTTCTTCAAGTAAATGGTCAACATTTAGTGCTCGGCACTCACGATTATCTCTTGAGTCATATACAATATTTCCCCTCTTGTTGAGGACAAATATTTCCATTCGGCATGTGCTTTGGAACGAAAAGAAAAGGTCCTCTATGTGAGTATTGGTGTAGGTGCTCGAGAAGCCAAGAGAATCGCCAGTCCCGGTGATAACAATTCCATTAGGGTCTGCTGGGTGTGAAAGGAATAATTCTGTTGCAAGAGGTGAATTATCACCTAGTAATTGAGGGTATAGAGGGCTGCCTATATCTGAATAGTTTAGTGAAAAATTTGAAAATAGTTGCTGGCCAGCAAAACCTATTTCTATCAATATATTTCCGCTTTCTGCCCCATCAAAGTTCCATTCCAACCAGCCGAGATTAATTATTTCAAATTGTGAAATTACTTCTTGATTATTTGCACATCGCAAATTAGTGAGTTTGTTATGAATAATACTCTCATTTTGCGTTGCCTTAATTTGAATTCGACAATCCTTCTCAGCAATTGTTTCCTCTCCCAAATTAATTAGTTGAATTGAAACAAAAAGAGGATTTGCCGAGTTATATGTTCCAGATTGAGTTTGTGCAGGAGTTAATTGTATTTCGACCCCATCTCCCAAAAAGAGTGGTGATTGCCATTGAATCTCAAACGAAGAACTCAGTCCAGTTTCTGGTACACTAACGGTAATTGTGATATCTCCCGAATTAATCCATTCATTTGAGAAATTTTTGAAATCCCATTCAATATTTGCCCATTCAATTTGTTCGCCAGCAGCAAAATCTGTACCTCTGCTTTGTTGACGGCAAGTAGAATCTTGCAGACTATCATAAAGTAAGTTGCCCAATGCATCATGTGCCAATAGTGCAACTGGGCAAGTTGGGTTGCTTATTAGTGAGTCAGCATTACCCAAATTAATTATTGCAAGGTTGATGGTTAAGGCGTCACCAGCAATATACCAATCTTCAATTGTAGGTTCATCTATTTGCAAAGAAAGTGAAAAATTACTGTCTTCAGCAGCCACAGATGCAGATGGAATTGCAATTAATATTAGTGCTACTAAAGTAACAAGCACCAATCGCCCGCCGGCGATGATATCCCTTGCTTCCACTCCGGCCACGAAGTCTGCAACGGGTGGCTTCTTTAGAAGTCATGTGGTACGGGTTATTTGTGGTAGAAGAGCAATTAACCCCTCCTGTGGTAATATTATCTGGTGGCGGATTAACAGTATTACAGGCGCAGTTGGGCGAATGGGATAATTTAAATCATCTTCTTGTATGTGAAAAAACAAGTGTCGCATGCATTGTTGACCCTTTTAGTGGGAAATATTGGAATGATGTTTGCATAAAGAACGGGTGGGAATTAAATTTGTGTATATTGACTCATAGCCATTGGGATCATACAAAGGGCGTTGAGGAGTTACTGAAAGTAAATTCATCGTGTCAAATATGGTTACATGAAAATGAGGCTTTGCGCGGCTGGAATGGCCCAGATACAGATCGCTGGAGGCATGAACAATACTCATCAGTAAATTTTGAAATTGGAGTACTTTCTTTCAACATTCATTTGACTCCTGGGCACACACCCGGCCATGTAAGTATTATTGGGAATGGCGTATATATTTCGGGAGATTGCCTGTTTTTAGGACGATGTGGAAGAACTGACTTATTTGGTGGAGACCTCAAATCACAATATGAGAGTTTACATTATTTGAAATCAGTATTACGAAAACTTCCGAATAATTGGCTAGTATTACCCGGTCACCAATACTTATTGGCAGATGGCTCAACACCTACTACTTCAACAATTGAAGAATTATTGAATAATAATTTGGCTCTTATTGGAATAGAGACATGGGATAATTTCAAAAAGTTGCATTTTCTGTCTTTTGACGATAATCTCGCTGAAAAAGCAAGACGTCAGCGGGCACAAAATTGAAAGTGATTATAGAAGATTATCAAGGTCAAACATTTGTGGCATTGAGGCTTCAACCGCTTCCTTTTGTTCGATTTCATGCTGTTGCCATTGAGGTAAGTCGGCTGGGTCTTCCCAGCCCAACTCCTTGGCCTTCTCCTTCATTCCTTGCGAGAGGTAATAATCAACCCATTGTAAGCGTCTTGCCTCATCCTCCATTGAATTACTATGTAGTTGTGCACTAAGCACCTCATTTACATCGCCATAACTCTTTTTCGCGCTCTGCTTAGCAGCTTGTGCGGTGAATAACGCCACCAATAATAATGCAATTATGAACCCTATGATATACAAAGGATTCAATCCAAATGGAATTTGAGAACCGGCATCATCATTATTGCCGGCAGTATTTGGACCGGTTATTTCACAATCCTCTGAGGTTCCAACCCAAATATTTTTATCCCACTCGCAAATGTCATTGTGGTCCGATTGACCATCCCCATCGACATCAGGACACCCATATCTATCTCTCCATGAAGTTCCATAATCTGAACGGCAGTCATCGGGTTGCCATGAACCGCGTGTGATATTATCTCCAAACCCATCAAGGTCAATATCGGTTTGCTGAGTTACTCTATTTGGGAAAGCATCGGGCATTGTGCCATTTGGATTATCTCCTCGCCCATCACCATCACGGTCATTCCACTGCGATGAATCATCTGGAAAAGCATCACCATATTCCATTCGCAGGAGAATGAAGTTGCCAGGGGAGTCTGGATCATCAATAGTATTGTTTTCCCAACGATGATTGTCCCCATATGTATCTCCATCAGAGTCTCTCCACTGGAATGGATCATCAGGGAAAATATCAATTGAATCAGCCCAACCATCTCCGTCACTATCTGGGCATCCCTCAATTGGGCTTATGGAACTAGTACCATATTCGCCAGGGCAGTCATCACCACTTGCAACGGCATCATTATCTCCGACCCCATCTTCATCTTCATCTGCCCATTGGAATGGATCATCAGGAAAAGCATCTTCAACATCTACTATGCCATCTCCATCACTGTCTGGGCACCCGCGAATATCATCTGCCTGCGCCTCACCATATTCATTAGGGCACTGGTCGCCATCGGTTCCTGATGTGTTGTCTCCGTATCCATCGCCATCAGCATCTTGCCATTGTGAAGGGTCATTTGGCCACCAATCACCAAACAATCCTACTGGGTTATCTCCGTATCCATCTCCATCGGAATCTCCCCATTGAGTTGGGTCAAGAGGGAATTCGTCTGGGAAGTTTCCTGATGCATTGTCTCCGTATCCATCGCCATCTTGGTCAGTCCATTGCGAGGGGTCATCAGGCAGCGCATCTCCAGCATTTGACCACCCATCTCCATCTCGGTCAGGGCATCCAACTCTATCTAAAGTGGATGTGCCAGCATCTCCAGGACAATCATCCGGATTATTTCCCGAAGCATTATCTCCATATCCATCTCCATCGGAATCCCTCCATTGTGTTGGATCATTTGGAAAAGCATCTGCATCTCCATTGGGGCTTGCTTGCCAATTTCCATCTTCATTTGAGTACCCATCTCCATCGGAGTCGGCGCAACCAAGACGGTCATAGGTAGAATTCCCGAATTCATACGGACATGCATCGCTACGTGGGGTGTTTGCTTGATCACCAAACCAGTCTCCATCACTATCTATCCATTGATAGTGGTCAAGAGGGAAGGCATCAGATTCATTTGCTGCCTGTAGTAATACACCAACGCATCCAACTTCTTCATTGCATCGAAATTGCGCCGCCCACGAATGATTTTCGTAATTATCTCCTCTACCATCGCCATCAGTGTCATTCCACTGGGTGTTATCAAAGGGAAACGCATCCCCTGATTGATTTATGTGTAATTCATTTGGAGGGTTTCCGGTAGTGAAATAATAATTGTCACCATATCCATCCAAGTCAGAATCTGTCCATTGTAGATGGTCAAGAGGAAATGCATCTGCTCCATCGTCTATTCCCCATTCGGAATCTTGGTCAGAAACTCCATCACCATCTGTATCAGGGCAACCAAATCTATCATAAATAGAAAGTCCAAATACTAATGGGCAGGAATCGGGTTGATGGGCAGGAGCGGCTCTATCTCCAAAGCCATCTCCATCAGTATCATTCCATTGGCTTGGTTCAAGTGGGAAGTGGTCAACTTTTCCATCTCCTTGGTCTGTAGTATTCCATCCATCACCATCAGGGTCTAAATCAATGTGCCAGAAGTATAATCCTTCGTCATTTCTTCCGTGTCCAGTGACAATATGTTGTCCATCACTTGCCCATGAAAGCCCATATACCGTTCCACACTGGTTACCACTACTCCCTGAACAGCCATTAGGTCTCGGTGCAGAAAAAGTATCATCGGCTACCCCCGAATCAGTTGCATATATTTTTATCGATGCCCCATCAGTCTGATAATATGATATTGAATATGCAACCAACCTACTGTCTGGGGAGAAATCAGTTGACAAACAACTACTGGAATGAGTTTTTTCCCAAAGTTTCGCTCCAGAAATGGAACTAAATAATCGTGCACGTGAATTAGAACCTCCCCAAGATTCACATGCTGAAATATAGTTTCCATCAGGGGACCACGCTAAGTCAGCTATTGTGGAACTAGCAACTCCAGTCATGCTTCTATTAATTTGCCAATTGGTAGTTTCATATATCCACATGTCATCATTTCCACCAATGACAATCCGTGAACCATCTGGTGACCAAGCAACACTATCAAATCTATCTTCGCCTGTTGGGTTTAGACTTCTCTCTTCTAGCCCTGAAGATGTGTTAAAAATTTTCACTTGCCCACTTGTCCCCCCGTTTCCAGAACGCCCAATCGCAACCGCAATTAGCGTTCCGTCATTATTGAATGCAAGGTTTCCTGCAAGGTCGCTACCGCCTACATCAACACTAATTGCTGAATGGATTGAAGTCATATTACTTGCCCACCAAATATATAACTCATCATCATTATTTGTGGCCGCAACCATACTCCCTTCCGGGCTCCAAGCGACTTGAGCCGCATCGCCTGTCATTTGAGTTGCTGAAATAGTATTGGAATGAATTATCGTATCCCAAATCCGCACCCACCCATTTTCATCTCCTGTAATAATAAAATCACCATTCGGGCTATGGTCTACTGAAATATAATCATAACTCGAACTTATTGTTTGCTGGCTTAAGAAGTGAGCATTTGAAATTGAAATTCTATCATTCCAATCGCTAGTTCCATCATTATTCCAATCTGGGCAGCCGATTTTGTCAATGCTACTATTTCCAATTGCCAGTGGGCAATCATCAAGGTGATCTTCTATCCCATCCCCATCTGTGTCAACAGCATTCACTAGAGGTAGAATGCTGAGCAATAGTAATCCAATGAGAAAATAACTGCCAAACCGCAAGGGCACCACCGTGTGCATAAATAGTAATGAGAAATATTCATATTTGACCTTGTGGGTTTATTGTACACATCATCATTCGTAGTGTTTTTGGTACATTTGGGGGGTGGATTCATCAAGATGAGCATTTGGAGGTAATTCGTGGCGAGTGAGTTACCGCGGATTTCTGTTGCTGTTAGCGACCGTATTTTGCTCCATTTACTTGAACATCATTTTCAAGCCGATCGGTTTATGGTTGAGGCTACGGTAACACGAACTGGAATTGCCGAATCATGTGCATTACATCCACCAAATGTGAGTAGAACAATGCGTGCTTTGCATAAGCAAGGTTTGGTAAGTGAACATAGTCGGGCCATTAAAGGCGATTCACGCCGGCAAAAAACATGGCAACTAACCGAAGAAGGGCACATAGAGGCTAGCAATAGGCATGACACATTAAGTAAAACTCCGTTATTAATCAGAGACCGGCTTGGTACATTATTGGAACTTGATGCGGGCAAGGCAGCAGCAAGATTAGAAACCGGATTATCACTTATTCAAGTTTTGATGCATGCGCAACACGAAGGAGTATTAGTATTTGGCGACATTAGATTTGGCCCAATTTTGTCGCGTGAGAGCGGTAAAAGTCAACCCCCTGGCCGTTTGACTTTACTTGCTGGAGCACATGCGACCTACCATACAACACCACCAGTAGTAAGGGACATTCATGGCAGGGATGATGAGCAATCCATATTACATAAATGGAGAGAAAGTCGCATTCCAATACTCGTGCTTTCGGGAATTGCGGGAATTGGTAAATCAACGTTGGCCGCCCATTGGGTAAACAATCAGTTGAATAAAGAGCCAAATCTTTCTGTATGTTGGTATCCTTGCCAAGCATGGGATCGCCCATTAGGGGTTGCTGTCTCAATATTGCATAGATTAGGTATTGATGAAAACCATGACCCTTACAATTTAATGGATACATTACCAATGCTTCCTGGTGCCTCACTTGATGTAGATTCTTGGCGCCGCCGCTTACTTGCTTACTTGACCGATGGAAATGCTGTACGTGAACGCTATCGCGAAAAACCCGCTACCGGCTCTCCCCCGCCAACTTGGCTTTTTGTAATTGATGACATTCACCACCTCGGGGAGGAGGGTAATGATTTACTTGGTGCATTATTACAAGTTGCAAGTCAATCCCCAATTCAGATGTTACTGATAAGCAGGGATGATTTGCATTTTTATGATAGGAGGGATGTTCATACACGTAAGTTAGTACAAGAGTTACCTGTTTCTGGGTTATCGTTAGACGCATTAGGTGAATGGTTGGAGCACATGGATAAGAAAAATTCACCCACCGCCAAAGAAGTTTTCGATGCAACCGGTGGCCATCCTTTAGCCATGGAAATGCTTGAACTATATGAAAATCAAACTCATAAAGATTGGTTGAGATTTTTAGACGAAGAGATATTGCACCCTCTTCCTTCAAATGAAAAAGAAGTATTGGCCTTACTTTCAGTTGCCGAGCGTCCGATTCTTTGGCCAAAATTAGCCCAAGCCGCTAATTGGGATGGACCTCCGCCCAAACGCCTATTGGAAAAGGGATTAATCATTGAATCAGAAGAAGGGATGTGGTTGCATGACGCCCTACGTGAAAGATTACTTCGTGAAGCAGGTGAAATACAAGAAAAGAGAAAAAATCTTCTAAATGAATGACTTGTATTTATTATTGTCATACTGCCTTGTTTTGAAACAAACTGCTAGGCTTACTTCTTGATTTAGAAGTTAGCCATAGCCCCATCAAGCCATGAATCTAATGCTGCTTTGGGCAACATACCGCTTTTTTTGTCAACAACAACTCCATTGTGGAATAAAAACATGGCTGGAATTCCTCGAACACCCATTCGGCCTGCATTTGCAGAGTTGGCATCAGTATTTACTTTTGCAACAAGCAAGTTGTCTCTTTCATCAGCAATTGTTTGAAGAGAAGGCGCTAGGGCCTTACAAGGGCCACACCAAGGCGCCCAAAAATCAACTAATACCCATTCATTACCGTTTACAACTTCATCAAATTCTGCATCACTAACATCTTGTGGTCCTGCCATTCATTTCACCTACATTTGACCTCTCTTAGCCGACCGCCTATTGACCTTTTGATTAATTATTGAAGGGCAAGTCCTATTGAATGGCGGCCAAGACACTTACTTTGAGGGAAGATTGTGATAATTGCACCTAGCATCTTAACCGCAGATTTTTGTGAACTTGGAAAAGTACTCGATGAGGCAGTTGAAGCAGGTATTAATTGGTTTCACCTTGATGTAATGGATGGCAATTGGGTGGATAATAAGACAATAACAATAGGGCCAGCAGTGATAAAATCAATCAGAAATCGTTTTGGCACAGAAGTTTTCATGGATTGCCATTTAATGATTACAAATGCAGAAAAAACTTGGCAACAATATGTAAATGCAGGGGTGGATTTGGTAATTGCTCATGTTGAAGCAGTTTCAGACTTTTCCAAACTTTGTGACTCTTTGCATTCAGCAAATGTTCAAGCCGGTTTAGTATTCAATCCAGCAACATCAGTGAATGAAGTATTACCACATTTGAATAAATTAGACCTTGTATTAGTTATGTCTGTCGTGCCAGGGAAAGGGGGGCAGTCTTTCATGCCCGAAGTTGAAGAAAAAATCAGAAAATTACGCTCGGCAATCGACAAACAAATTAGTGAAGGTGGACTGAAAACCCGCATAATGATTGATGGAGGAATCAAATCGCACAATATTGCAATGGTAAAAGAATGGGGTGTTGAAGTCGCAGTTGTGGGGTCTGGTCTAATAAATAATAATGCAAGTATTTCTGAAAATCTAGCTGAAATTGAATTAGCCCTTAAATGAGGTTTATTGATGCGGATCTTATTGATTTCATCATATCACCCTTTGCCGACTAATCCGGCGAGAGGGACATTTATTTCAGACCGCGTTGAATTATTACGTTCATTGGGACATGAAGTCAAAGTTGTTAACCCATTGCCGAGGATGATGAAAAGAAATGAAATGGGGCGCTCAACCCTCTCAGGTGTAGCGAAAGCGCCCCGTTATTCGCATCCGGTGGGAGATGAGTCACGGGAAGTATTTCATCCGCGTTATTTTCGTCTACCAAAGCCATCACTTTCTATTGGAATAACCAATAATTCACTTAGACGATTGAAATCAAAAGTAATTCAATGGCTTGGGGATTGGAGGCCAGATGTAATATCCTGTCATTCAGTTTGGCCAGTGGCCCATTTAGCAGCCGAATTGAGTAAACAATTTAATGTAAAATGGAGTTTGACAATTCATGGATATGATTTTGATGTAGGGATAAAGAGTCCACAAACGAAATCTATCATTTCACTTTGTTCTTCAGCCGACCAATTAGTAATTGTGACAAAGAGCCACGAAGGATTGGCTAAAGATATGGGATTGAAATCTGACCCCATCGTCATCCCTTGTCATGCCGAAGTTGGTTCGGAGTGGGAACAATCAATGCGAAAACCCCATCGCCGATGGCGAAGAAGCAAATTGGAAATACTGTTCCCAGCCGACCCGCGCCGCCCAGAAAAACGACATTTATTGGCAGTAAGGGCGTGTGCAGAACTTGAGGAAAGAGGATGGGTGGTCAATTTTGGAACTTTAAAACAAGTACCTCGTGAATTAGTTTGGGACAGAATGGTAAGTTGTGATTTAGCACTAATAACGAGTGAGAGGGAGACAGGGCCTTTGGTGGCTCGAGAATCTATTCTTTGTGGTTTACCCGTTGCGGGGGTTGATGTTGGTGACCTTGCTTCATGGCTCCCTGCGCGTTGTATTTCTACATCCGATACCCCCTCGGCAATTGCAGATGCGATGGAAAGGGTGCTTGAAGGTGAAGTTGATGATTTCACTGTTCCTAAATACTATTTGCCTGAGCAAGTAGGACTCCAATTAGAAAAACTATTTACTCTTCTGCAAGAATAATAGATTGAGTATTGTCCGTCAAGGCTATTGATAAAAATAATAATGCAATTGCTCCAGCAACACTCGAAATCACCGCCCCCCAAATTCCTAATAACGGGATTCCAATTATGCCTGTGATAATTGCAACCCCCACTCCACCGAATAACATTAATGTGAATCTCCAGGGATTATTTCCTGCTTGCACTGCAACATAATTTGGGGCGGCGATCATTGTAAAACCCCAACCAATTAGAAGTCCAAGAAATAATGGATATGATTCAGAAAAATAGTCAGGAAAGGCATATTTCATCAAAAAGTACACTGCCACTATACCAAAAACAATTCCAAAAAATAATAAGCGAAAGGCAAGATTTCTTGCCTTTGAAATTTCTATATTTATTTTCCTCCAGTCTCCTCTTAATTCCCCCATTATTGGAAGTAATGATGCGCGCATCGCTTGAGGTAAAGTAAGCCCTGCGAGATATGCTAAAAAGGCCACATGAAATATTGCCACAGATTCGGTATTCTCGTAATATGCTAGGAGAAATTTTTCAAATCTTCCAATTAGTGGAATAATACCGAGGGTTACTGCAAAGGGAAGGGCTGATATGAGAAATTTTTTGTCCGATAATAGTATATTCACGTGCCCCTTTTCTCCGGATGCAATTCGACAATGTTTACTCCCTTGATACATTGCATATAGCATACTAACGATTACTCCAAACAAGAATGCCAAGGCATAATGACTTGGATTATTTGAGTTAAATGAAAGTAATAATGCATAACCTGTGGTGGTAATTACTCGTTCTAGGACTTTAACTACTGCTTCTTGTCTTGCTTCTCCAAGTGCTCTTAATACACTTCTAGGTGCATATGTGAAAACATGGAATATTGTAATGCCTGCGCACGCAAAGAGTAGAATTAATGGTGCATTTGGCCAAAGTTGGATCGCTACAAGCATCCCGATTGGAACAAAGAATGCGGCTAATATTCCTTGTAGTTTAAATGTCTGATGAACCATGGACGCTGCGTGATGTCTGGCCTTGGGAACATCACGAGTAATTATTGTTGGTAAGCCGGCATCTACTAACAAGAACATTACTGCAAAAGCATCTATTAGTAATACGAATAATCCATATTCTGAACGAATTAGAGCTTTAGTCAATAGTATTTGCCCGAGGAGCCCTCCGGCAATGGTCAAAATATCTGCACCTGCGAGCCATCCAGTGTCGCGAAAGAGGACTGGGCGCCGTACATTCACCTCCCGCATATCATAGCCGAGAAGCCAATGGTTGAAAGCCCCCTTGCCCCTCGGGCTATTTGAGGGTCACTATGCCAACACCACAATGGGTAGAGGAAGAAATACGAAGTATTTTGCCCAATTGCAAAGTTCAAGTAACAGATCTAACTGGAACTCAGGACCATTTTCACATAAAAGTAGTCGATGTAAGCTTTGAGGGAATGAGGCCCCTGCAAAGGCAAAAAATCATATTGAATCATTTCAAACCACATATCCCCCATAGCGTTCATGCAATTGATATTAGAGCAATGACGCCGGCTCAAGCGGAAAATATTGGTGATACTATTTTCAATCCACATGGTGGCGGACAAGGCGTACATTTAAAGAGTATTCAGAAAAAGCAATCAAAAATGGAGTGAAAATAATGGAATGGACAGCAACTGAATTACAAAAAATTGTAGATGAACACGCACTTGTGTTATTCATGAAAGGGACACCTTCCAACGCCCAATGTGGCTTTTCAAATCGAGCAGCACAAGTATTGGAGGCTTTTGGAGAACCCTTTGCGAGCGTCGACATTCTTTCAGACCCGCGGGCAATTCCTTCAGTTTGCGGATGGTCTGATTTTCCCACAATGCCACAGATTTTTGTTCATGGTGAATTAATTGGCGGTTCAGATATCGTAGCGGATATGTATGAAGATGGAAGTCTCAAAGAGATGTTTGATGCTGGGCTTCAAAAATAATCGGCAATCCTATTATGTTGTGTGAATTATTCTTGCACATATAGTAATACATCACTGATGACTGAAGCAATAGTTTCTATCTCAGCAATACCCAAATGGGGTTGCAGTGACAAGTCGCAAGCAAATTCAATGTTAGTCACAGTTTGCTCCATTTCATTATTGACAACATCACCAGTATATTTCCATTCGCGGAAATCCCTAGCATTTTGTCCAGCGCCAAATATTTGCATTGGAACCCCTTCGAGTCCTGCAACTTCAATAAATTGATCTGCTTGTTCTCTTGTTAGACCAACTAAATGGAATTGCATTGTATCATTGAAATTCGTTACCTGAGAAAATGGTACAGGGACCAAAATGTTTTCATTATTTGTAAATAATTCTTCAAGGTGGTTATAATTTTCAGTATGAATCTCATGAATAACATTGAGTCTGGGGATTTGTGGGCGCAAAATAGAGGCGGTAATCTCCTGCATTCTAAGCGAATATCCTGGGATTTGGTTTTGCCACTTATTCATTAGTTCAGGATTTACATTATAGTGAGCCTGCCATAGTTTCTCATAGGATCCAGCATAAAGAATTGCTTTAGCGGCAAATTCTTCATTATCGGTGACAAAAATCCCACCTTCTCCGGAAGATAACCCCTTGCTTGATTGGGTTGAAAAGCAAGATATTTTTCCAAATCTTCCAAGAGGAATGCCGTCCCAAAATGTATTGTATGCGTGGGCACAATCCTCTATGAAAAACAAATCGTATTTTGTTACAATAGCCATTATTGCATCAATGTCTGGTACATGACCGCGCATGTATGACATTAACAGGACCTTAGCGCCAGATTCAATTACCTTTCTTTCTAAGTCTTCAGCATCCATTCCCCATTCATGGTTTGATTCAACCAATACGGGGGTTGCTCTTGCATGGTGAATTACCGAGGGTACAGCAGTAAATGTGAAGGCGTTTGAAAGAACTTTATCTCCCGGTTTTACTCCTGCAATGTTCATTGCCACAAACATTGCTGAACCGCACGAGTTTAGTCCTACGGCATATTTGGAGCCATGATATTCGGCAAATTCTTTTTCAAACATTGAGGTGTGAGATGACTCGAAAGTTTTGTGTTGATAACGATACATCATTCCATCTCGCATCAATTCAACGGCATTAAGGATACCTTCTTCGGGCACCGGTTTAAATGCCTTGATATTGAAATCAACGATTTTTTCACCGCCTTCAATGACGAGTTTGCGTGAACGCGTAGTAGTCAAATCCCCATCTCCATCTATTGCAATACATCAACTTATTTGAAAGTATTAGTTAATCCGTTTCACTTTATTGGCCTTCCGACTGCATGGGTTTTCCAGCCCATTTCTTGAAGCAATTGTAAATCCATCACTCTTCGTCCATCATAGAATATTGGGTTTCTCATTTGCCCCTTAAGTCTCTCCCATTGTAACTCAACACAGGCCTTGTGAGCGGTTACGAGAATTGCAATATCAAACCCTTCTGCTGAATATATGTCATCAATAACCGTAATATTTTCTGGGAAATCATCATTGCTTATATGTGGGTCCCAGGCTGAAACCGAAATCCCTTTTTCCATTAGTGATGCGGCTAATGGTTCAGCAGGAGTTTCCCTTGGGTCACCTACTTCTGCCTTGTATGACCAACCTAATAGCAAGGCTTTACCCAATCCTGCTCCAACTCCATTTCGATATAATAATTCATGAATTATTTTGGCCACATGATTTGGCATTGTACGGTTAACTGCTCTACCTGCGGTAATTAATTCAGTAGGTACACCCACTTGGGCAGCGCGTTGAATTAGATAGTAAGGGTCAACAGGAATGCAATGTCCTCCAACCCCTACGCCAGGTGTATATCTGTGAAAATTCCATTTTGTTGCTGCTGCATTAAGAACATCTTCAACATCCACTCCGATTTCAGGGAAAAGTTGCGCTAGTTCATTTACTAATGCGATGTTAACATCGCGCTGAACATTTTCAATTACTTTGCTTGCTTCAGCAACTTCAATTGCTCCTACATATCGTACATCTTCACAGGTTAATTGAGAATATAGGGATACAAGACGTGCGCCCACTTTTTCATCCGGGCATCCTATAACTCTTGCAACTTGGCGGACACCTCTTGTTGGGTCACCTGGGTTGAATCTTTCTGGACAATAGGCAATTGTCACATCTGTGCCAATTTCAAGACCCAATTCTTCAATTATTGGCATCCAAGTTTCTGCAGTTACCCCTGGGTACACTGTTGATTCTAATACAACGATTGTGTTACTGTTTGCTTTGATGGATTCAAACACAGTTCTACCTGCCGAAGCAACAAAAGATAAATCTGGTTTCAAATCAATGGTTACTGGGGTCGGTACAGTTACTAATATGACATCACAATTTGGGACCGCTTCAGCGGTATTTGTAGTAATATTCCAATTATCTGTACCCGGTTGTGGGATGATATTGTTCAAATCTGGGTCTCCAGTTGGGTTTTCGCCTCTTTTTACCATCTCCACGGTTCTCTCAGAAATATCAACTCCCCAAACGGAAAATCCAGCATCGAGAAACCCTATTGCGGTTGGCAAACCCACATATCCTAGGCCAATAATACCAATGGTTTGCACCTTCTTTCCCCCGCCATTGACGGGCGATGCTATCCTCTCCATGATTATTGGGCACCTAACCCTATTCATCAACTAGTTGGTTAGTTGGCTAAACTATGTACTGTCTTGGGTGTTATTGAATAATGTGGGGCATTGGATGCAATAATAGGTGGTATGATTTCAGTGCTTAGACGATTGAAAGCAATAAAGAGCCCACCAGAGATTTCTGTATAGCCCCAGCCCTTTATGCTTAGTTCAAATGTCCTTGTGATGGCATAAGTGGCGAAGGTTATGTATCATCAACCGATACATTGGTGTTATGGGCAGAGTGCTAATCACCGGCGGGTCCGGTTTTATTGGTACTACTTGTACATTAGTGGCTCTGAAGAGGGGCATGGAAGTTTCAATTATTGATATCAATGAACCCGATATTGTGGTACAATCTCATGCCGAAAGTGAAAAAGTCAGATTTTACAAGGCTGATATCCGTAATGCTGAAATATTGGAAAAGGCAATGGAGGGTTGTGACTCTATTATTCATCTAGCTGCTCAAATCTCTGTACCCTATTCCTTTGAAAACCCAAAAGATAATCATTCAATAAATGTCGAAGGAACATCATTAGTAATTTCATTAGCAGAAAAGCATGACATCAATCGGCTTATTGTGGCATCAAGTGCAGCAGTTTATGGGGACTCGGGCCAATTACCCCTTGAGGAGGAAAGTGCCGGCGAATTACTTTCCCCATATGCTGAATCAAAGTGGAATAACGAGAAACAAATTATTGCCGCAAGGGAAAGAGGTGTAGAGGCAATTGCTTTACGCTTTTTCAATGTCTATGGTCCTTTTCAAAACGCCAATAGTTCCTACGCCGCGGTAATACCTAAATTCATTTCAATGATGAATAAGGGCGAACAGCCATCGGTATTTGGTGATGGTTCAAACACCCGAGATTTCATTCATGTTACTGATGTGGCTCAATTAATTATTTCAATAATTGAAGGCGACTGGAAAGCAACTACGCATGTTTACAATGTTGCAACTCAAAAAGAAACTTCTTTACTTGAATTAATAGAACTAATTAATTCAAAGATTGGAGGGCTAAATAGTGATTATAAAGTATTGAATCCAATATTTCACCCTTCTCGCCAAGGAGACATAGTAAGATCGTGTGCCAGTATTGAACTAGTAAAAAAGGACTTCAATTGGAACCCGACTGTTTCAATAGAAAATGGAATTGGTGAATTAATTATTCACATAGTAGGTGATTAAATGCAGATTTATTGGTTTACCAATAGATCATTTAATGATTTATGTTCAACAACTCAATTATCATTAGCAAATGGAATTATTCGCCACGGACATGATTTGACCATTATCGGCCCTGGCCCAGAGAAAACTGGTGTAAAATGGAATCATGTTGTTGTTGAGCGCAGTTGCATCAGGGGATTGCAAGCGAGATCACTAGGAAAAAATATGGCCAAATACGTGAAGAATATCTCAACAAACAAAGGGCAGAAAGTTGCCGTATTGGTTCATTGGTCATTAGTGAAATATCTCAGCACTAAGTTAAACAATCAAGATATAATATGGCTAATAACAGACAGAAGCCTTCCTGCTGATTCGGGTATTTTGGCGAAACTGCAAAAAAAAGTGTGGAAAAAGGCATGGGATTTGGCAGGAGTGGGGCATTGCAAAGGAGGTTTTGTAGTATCACAAAATCATAAAAAGTTGGTTGAAAAACATTGTAGGAGGGAGATAAACAATATATCCATTTTGCCTGCTGGAGTTGATCTAACTCTCTTTAATCCTTCAATCCGAACCAGCGCCCAATCCATTTCTGATATTTCATTTGTCTATCATGGTCGAATTGATAAGAATAGAGGTATCATTGAAGCGGTAGATATTTTGCAGAAATTATCTGCACTTGGGCATAAATCCAAGTTAACATTAATCGGTAAAGGTAATGCAGTAGGGGTGATGAAGAAATTGGCATTGAAATCTCAAAATAATTATGAAATTGAAATATTTGACGTCATGCCTCAAGATAAATTGGCGCAAAAAATCTCTCAGTCAAATTTCGGTTTGTTACCTATGCCATGCCAAAGGGTTTGGGCAGCAGCCAGCCCTTTAAAGAGAAGCGAGTATCTTGCGAGCGGCCTGCTCGTGTTTGGAATAGATCACCCTGGACATCAGTTAGAAGGTGCGGAAAATGATTTCTTTGGCTTATTTACTCAGCAGGAATTAGCAACAAAAGGTACGGATTGGGTAATAAATGCAGCCACGAGTGCTTCGTTAGGACAAGCCAAAGTTCGCGCTAGAAAATACGCCGAAGAAAATTGTTCGTGGGATCACAGTATTACAATTCTCATTAATCATTTAGAAAGAGCGGTGGAGTAAATCTGCAACCAATTATTCCTCACATTTTCAAGTTGATGTGGCTGACTATCTGAAATGATTTGGTTGCTTGATGGTGGTTCATTCAAGATATTAATCAGTTTACTCTCCCAATCATCAATATCGTTTCCTCTTGCACGAACCACACTACTAGGTGTAGGTGGGATATTATCTGAGCATATTACCGGTAAACCACAGGATAATGCCTCAATGATTACCATAGGTTGCCCTTCATATTTCGAAGGAACTAATAATACATCAGCGCTTTCCAAGAGTGCCCTTTTATTATCTTCAGAAACCCAACCGAGGGAGTTAATCGCTTCTCCAGTTTCACCATCATATCCAGTAATATTAAGTTTTATTTTTGCAATCTTCTTCCTTACTCTTTGGAATAATTCTATGGCAAATGCATGACCCTTTATTGGGTCGTTTCTCCCCATCATCAAAATTGTTTTTGTATTATCTTTCAATAATTCATCTCTTTCAACATTTGCAGTTTTTTCGCCCTTTGTTATCATTATGCGGGGATCAATTGGGTTATCAGCAACTACTACTTCTCCTATTTTTTCCCCAAGAATACCCTTCCAATAATCACTTAATACCGCCGTTGTAACTAGTGGCGAGTCAAGTGCTTCATTTATGCGAATTATACGTTTAGGATTTTCATCTAACCAAGTCGAAAATTTTCCGCTATGTATGTGCATAACACAAGGGACTGAATGTTTATTGATTGCATACTTTAGAATGCGCCTTTTTCGCCACCATGACCAATCTGATGCACAATGGATATGCACAACATCTGGGCGTAGTTGGGTGTTTGAAAGAACTTTTTTGAATTCAATAAATGACTTTCTCCATTTAAGATATTTTTTCACCACATTTCCATTACAGTGTGTAGATAATGTGGAAGCACGCCAACCTTGAGGTGGATTTTCATGCAAGATTCTAATCACAGTAGCCATCCCTCCTTCGGTGTTTACCGGACCGACATGGAGTACAGATTGCATGTTCGCCGAGTAATGCGCACAGGTGCGAGGATATGGGGGCATCGGGTGATATTATGGGTGAAAGTCAAAGGGCATGGGTGTTTAAAGGGGGCGTGGGGGTATGGGTATAGTCATTGCATACATGGCCGCCATCCAACTCGGCTTAGGAGCTTTGAGCGCAACCCCTTTCCTTTACCATCGCTACAAAATTGGCAAGTGGTTGATGTCTGCTCCTCCTCTATCCATTCCAAACGTGGATGAATCATTATTGCCACAAATATCACTTGTACTGCCCCTGTGGAATGAGGAATTAGTAGTGGAAAGGAAACTAGCAGATATTGCCAAGCAAGAGTATCCAAGCGATAAATTGCAATTAATTATTATTGATTCAGCATCAACAGATTCGACACTATCGCTCGTAGAAGAATGGTTGAAAAAAATTCCCAAGCAGTATTTGGATGTGAAAGTAATCAAAATGCCCAGCCGGCAAGGAAAAACTGCAGCAATACAAAAGGCATTTTTGAGTGCAGATATCGGAAGTGAAGTATTTGCAATGACTGATGCTGATGCAATGCTAAATGAGGGTGCATTGATGCGAATGGGTGCTTGGTTTACTAATGATGATATAGGGGCTGTCGGTGGAATCCCACAGCGCTTCAGCGTGAATGAAACAAGATACAGTGAAAACGAATCCAGATACCGTGATTTATTTTCTATGCAAAGATTAGCCGAGTCAATGATTGATAGTACTCCATTCTTAGAGGGCAGTATTATGGGGATTAGATCCTCACTCTTTAATGAGGATACATTGAATGTTTATGCAAATGCAGATGATGCACAATTAGCAATTGCTGCAAGAATGGCAGGGTATAGGTCAATAATTGACAAAGGGATGAGTTTCATTGAACCAATTCCGCCAACTCGGCATGAATATATGCAGCAGAAGGTAAGAAGGGCCCAAGGCTTACAACGATTACTTTTTAAATGGAGGAAAAAAAGGGTTGGGGCCAAAGCAGGGCTCAAACAATATTCTTCCATACTAAAGTGGCTGGGCTTCATGCACATTGAAGTTCCTTGGATGGTTACTGTAGGCTCATTATTAGCCATTCTGAAGTGGGTACTGGTGATAATCAGTCAATCTACTAATCCCTTCATTTTGGCAACAATGGTTCTTGATGTGGTTGTATATGGCGGTTGGTTTGCGAGGATAGGGGGTTTAAAGATACCCGGTACCGAACTTATTGCAACATTCATGGATTCTATGTATGCCTTGTTGAAAGCACAATTATTGTTGTTAAGGGGCAAGAGTCTACATTTGTGGCCTCAGGGGAAAGGTGTTAGGGAGGCATGGGCCAAAGAAAAATAATCTTTGGATAAATCTACCTTGCTTAATAAAATGATTTTGTGAGAATATTGTTTGTAGAGAAATAATTCTTTATTACATTATTTTTTGGGCACCGTTTTAAAATAAAAAAAGCCCCCGAGATGGCCGCAGCCATCTCGGAGGCATGTTACGACGAAGTCTTGCTTCGTGTTATAGACAGTTCAGTTTACCTTTAATGAGTAAAACTTCAATCGACGATAACGCTTGGTGTACCGGTTAGGGTTGTTCCAGTGCGTGTGTCGCTGATCTTCATGTCGAAGGTGCATGACCCACCATTACATAGGTCTTCTCCGTTCTCACTTATGTGTAGAACTTCGGATTTCTCCCAGAATGTGTCGTCACTACCGTATTGGGTAATGGTACAGTCTGTGCTTCCGTCAGTCTTACATGTGTGTGGTACTCCATCGGCTCCAGTAATTTGGATGTCGATGTTAGCCCAGTTGAGGTCAGCAGGTGCCTGCATAAACTCAAGAACCATCAAGGCATCATCAGTGGCAGCGCTTGGGTTGTCGTTGTGGTTGCTTGCACGATATTGGTACAAATCAGGGCTGTCTTGTTGGTTACTGTTGGCCAAATCGCTGGCCCACACGTATAATACACCAGCAAGCACTACAGTAATTGCGACCATCAAGATGGTAGCGATAACTGGGCTTACGGCTTCGTCATTATTCATTTCGTTATTCATATTTTTGTCCTCCAACCCCCATTCGGGGGCTTTCCGCCCTCGTCGGTGGGCATATATATAGTCACCGCCGGCATTCGTCTGAAAACATGGCAAAAAATGCATTACTGCGCCGCGAAGTAATATTTTGATAATGATATTTTTAGCGCGCCGAGGTAGTGGTACATACCATTTGTATAGGCAGAATAAGCCCTCCTCCTGGCAGTTTGACAAGGATGAATTATTCGAAGAGCTTTTCTAGAATGCGCGTGCACACACGAGTGCAGCGTTTCTCACCGATCAGATAGTGGCACGATGCGGTTTATCAAAAAGCAATCAAGAAAAGGTAGCCCCGCTACTGGAGATAAAAAAAGTGAACAGAGCGAGAGCCTACGAAGAGGGGATGGGATGCACTCGACGAGATACTCATCGACTCTGTTCGTGTATCTCCAAGCGCCACTGGTGTATAATAATTTGCAGAATAATTGCAATGGAAGTAGAAACAATAAGGAAAGTCGATTTGTTTATTTCATAGAATTGTAAGGACTTCGGGGCCGCCGTCTGTAATGTGCACGGTATGTTCAAATTGCCCTACTGAACCATTATCCGCACACCGAAGGACATGGTATGTTTCCAAAAATCGTATTGATATTAATTTTTTTACCAAAGCATCCCATTTGCTTCTTCTACTTATTTCATCCGCATTAGGGAATGGTTTCTCAAGCATTGGAAATGCCCAGCGTTCGGCAAAGGGTAGGGTATTGTACCTCTCTTCCAAAGTTCTTGCGAGTTGCGCTCCAAGTGGCTTCAATTTCTTTTTTGATATTGCTTTCCGCCAACTCATATTACCTGTTACGCGATAAATATTTGATGAATTACGCGGGGGTACATTTTCTATCAGCCCTTGCTCACCAGTTGTGTTAAATGGCTCTACTGCATAAAATGCGCCGAGTTGAACCTTACCTACAAACCCCAAATTCCCTGGGCCACAAGCATATGATGGGACGCTAACTCCTGCATGTAAATTCCACAATTCCAATTGGTGCCCACAAAGGTTACGAATTGGATTGAAACCAGCATCGAGTTGGACCTGCCCTGCCGCTGCACCAACTTCATGCCATGGGGTGCCAGGATGCATTTTTTCTATTGAAGCATCTCTTGCCTCTTCTGCTGCTTTAATTTGCTCGGTATGATTGCCTCCATTGCCAACTTCAACAGATAATGCGTTATCAGCAATTGCACCATTGATGTGGACCCCTACATCAAATTTAACCAAATCTCCTTTTTTAAAAATCATTTCCCCTTCCCATCCTTCAGGTTTACGAAGAGTGTGGTCGGTGGTGAAGTGGGCGGCGATTCCATTTACTGAAATTGTTGATGGGAAAGCTGGCTTCCCTCCATTTCTTCGAATAAATCGTTCTGCAACTAGAATTACTTCATTCCATGATTTACCAACTTGAATCTGTTCCTTCACACCTTCAAGGGTGCGGCGAGCAACATGACCTGCGTCCCGCCAATGTTTCAGTTCTTGGTCATCGTCCATTCCATCACGCTATGTATAGGTACTACGCCTTCTCTCATAACTATTGCCGTAATCTCATCATTATGATTTTTATTCAAAAGTTTCAATTTTACTAGTGTACTTGGTTTTCCGCCCGAACATTTCCCCTCTAATACTCGCCCATTCTCAATATTTAAACTACTGGCTGCACCCATTGGGTTATCTAAGCATTTTATGCCAGAAATATTTGCTGATGTTGCCGTCAATGGGCCAACTTTTTCTAACAATTTCTGTGCAACGGGGTGGGTGACAATTCGTATTGCAATATTGTCACCCCCGAGTCGCGGATCAAGAGTTTTTTTGGCTGGCAAGATGATGGTTAAGCTACCTTTGGGAAATGCGTTAATAAAATTTTCAACACTCTGAGAGATATATACTAATTTCTTCGCTTGCAAAATATTAGCAACGGCGACACTAACTATCGCATTCTCATCGCGCTTTTTCAATTGAAATAAATTATCAAGGGCATGAGCATTTAATTTGCATCCAAGGCCAGGGAGGGTTGAAGTTGGGAAAATAATTGGCAAATCTAAATCAATGGCTTCAAGAATTGATCGAGGTAGGTGCGTGATCATCTATTACTCTCCAATCAACCATTCTTGTAAGTGTTGCTTTGCAATTTCAATTGCCTTCTTTTTTTCCTCACACTTAACTAATATTTTTCCACTTGGGAATAAAGTAATTTTGACATCTTCTTTGTGTAAGATGTGACACATTCTTGTTTTTATTTTCACACTATAGCCGGCATTTTGAATTTTCTCACTAACAGTTTCAATATTGATTTCTACCTTTTCAGATGGTTCAATTTGCCATGCTGCTTTCCCACTGCATAATTCCATCACAAACCCTTCATCATGGGTTTCAGACTCGTTCATGGTTAAGGCGCGGAGTTATTCCCTTTGAAGGTTAACTGCAAAATGTTGGTCTCATTCACTCGGTGGTGATGAAGGAGGACCAGAAGGAGGACCGGATGGGGGACCAGAAGGAGGACCAGAAGGAGGACCGGATGGGGGACCAGAAGGAGGACCGGAAGTGGGGGAGCGGAAGGAGGGCCGGCTGGGGGAGCGGAAGGAGGGCCGGCTGGGGGAGCGGAAGGAGGGCCGGCTGGGGGAGCGGAAGGAGGGCCGGATGGGGGAGCAGAAGGAGGGCCGGATGGGGGGCCTGCGGGAGGTAGGGGTGGAACTGTAGGAGAAGATAGTGGTGATAGTGGTGCAGTAGGTGCTGATAGTGGTGCAGTAAGTGGTGCAGTAAGTGGTGCAGCAAGTGGTGCAGCAAGTGGTGCAGTAAGTGGTGCAGTAAGTGGTGATAGTGGTGCAGTAGGTGCTGATAGCGGCGCAGTTAATGGTGAAAGGGGCGCAGGAGGCGGGGATAATGACTCGAATAATTCATTGCGCGAAGACATAGCATGTTCTTCGCTCATCTTATCATTAACAGACTCACTATTTGCGGCAGGAATTGCAGAGGAATCTTCAATAGATATTTTTGTTTCCCCTCCCAAAGAGTCTTCTGCTTCGTAATCAGTGAGAATGACTGCAGACTTATCAATCAATTCTCTTTCACTTACAGAGCCAAAATCCCCTAAGTTCATGTCAAAGGCTCCTTCAAACATACTACTGCCCATTGCATTAGACATCTTGCGGGCAATATTAGCAGTAAATTCAAAATCAAAACCATATGGTCCTAAATCAAGTTTTTTTCTTCCTCCGGCGCCATCGTGTTCAATAACAAATGTCCATTCACCTTCATCAATATGAAAATCAAAAACATATTCCCTTGATAAGCCGGGACCAATACTTGTCACCCCGCTCGTTGGTTCAATCATTTTGCCAGTAGAAGTTTTTACTGTTGCCACAAGTCCGCCCATGGGAATTGCAGATTCATTTTCAACTGAAACACAAAGGTGGATAGCATCTAGGTCATCATCATCAATGTCCATTTCTGCAAGAATAAGAGTGGCTCTTAGCGGCCCACTTTTTAAACTATGCTCCCTCTCCATAGTATCGCCCGTCCTACGGACGCTGCCTCCTATACTTGAAGGGGATTGCGCTTATTTGGGTAAATCACCTTAACTTTGCTCTCGTATCGGTGGGCAGGCTCCAATCAACAGCAGCAACAGTATGTTCTAATAGATCAATACGTGATTGATGTTTTTCATCATTTGAAATTCGGTACAAATCCCTTATTCCAAACCATAAAGGTCCAATAAGTGGCAAGATGTAAATGATTTTTCGTATTGACCTACGCCCCCAGTGTGCTCTTCCGAGAGGAGAAGCATCATCATGAACTAGGGCAATTCTAAACCACCGCTGGCCCAATGAACGCCCCATCCAGACCCCAGTATATTTAAAATATAGCCAATGGACTAAGAATAATATTATCCAGTGTAATAGGATGATATGGCCACTTGTTTGCAATTCATCAACACTCCAAAGCCAGGTGGTGAATGTGCCTCGCGTGGCGACAAAGAGGATACCAAAAATAAAAATCAAATCAAGCATATATGCTCCGGCACGTTTGGTTGCCGTCGCCAATAAAACGCCTTGAGGGAAATCTTGTTCAACAATCTCTTTTGCTGGATTCTTCTGTCCCTTATGTAGGCTCACTGTGTTAGATGCCATTGATTGTTGGGCAGGGGTTCAGGTTGTCAATCCACCGCTTAACCATTTACTGCATGCCAAGCAACTAATCCCTTTTCTTGCACCCAATCAAGCCAAGCAGCCCAAGTATGATCATGTCTTAATGTCTTCATATTTCCAAGAACAATTAATCCTCTTTTTGCCCTCGTTATTGCTACATTCAGTCGTCTCCTATCGGACAGAAATCCAATTTCCCCTTTTTCATTTGCCCTTACTGCGCTGAAAATAATTACTTCTTTTTCACGGCCTTGATAGCCATCAACTGACTTTATTTCGAGACCTTCATATGGCTCACCAACACTCCTTCCCCCCATATTTTCAAATATATCACTCAATACTCTTACTTGCCCATTGTAGGGAGTAATAATTCCAATATCTCTGCAGGTTAAGTCACCAGGTGCAAGTAATTCTTGAACAAGAGTTGCCACTCGCCCAGCTTCATCTAAGTTTGATTTTGAGGTGCCTTCTGAATCGAGTTGTTCTACCCCTTCTATCGGGATGAATGCTACCGGTGCATCCCAATCCGGCCAAATAAATCCCGCTGGCGCAGGCCTTTCCTTTGCTGAAACTCCATCCTCAAGCCGCCCATCGTAAAATCGGCCTGAGGGGAAATCCTTGAGCACAGGGTGCATTCGGTATTGAGTTTGAAGCATCATTGGAGTAATGCCTGCTTCAATTAGTCTTTCAAAAAGTGACCTTCCAAGTCCACCCCTTTCGGCACGCAAACTGATAACTGTAGCAGGCAGTTGGCGATGGTCGCCAACTAATACTAGTTGTCTTACTTGCCTTACTAATGGAACAAGGCTAGTTGGTTCGGTCGCTTGAGTTGCTTCATCCATTAACATATAGGGGAATCTTCTACTCCCGAGTATGCGGTGCCCAGCACCAATACAAGTGCAGCAAACAACCTCTGCTCTGTCAAGTACATCGTCAATAATTCTCGTTTCAAGGGTGCGGATTTCTTTCCAAGTCATGTTTAAGTCGCGGTGAGCAAGCCCCCTTTCTCTTCCTTTAAGATTGGAGATTCCCTTGCTCATTTCATTTGCATCAGCAAGAAGTGCGTTAACTTCTTCTCGGTCTGGGTGAGATTCAACAATTGCATCTAGAGTAGCGGCCCTTAATCCATCTCTAACTTTTATTGCTTTACCGAGCCTTACTGCGTTCACTCCATTTTCAATTAATCCCTCTACTAAATTGTCAACTGCGACATTACTATCGGCAACAGCAATAATCGGCCCATTTCCTTGTTGAGCCCAAACCTTCAGTATTTGCACTGCAGTATGCGTTTTCCCAGTACCAGGTGGGCCTTGAATCAAAGTTAGCCTTCTCTCCATACCTGCCTTTACTGCATCTTTTTGACTTTCATTTAATATTAATGAATTTAAGTTTACATCACTTTTTTTCTTTTTACCATTAATTTTAGATACCATTTTTGAGGAATGATCTAAATCATGAATATTGGCCAATAATAAATCATGTAGGACAGTACCCCCATCTCCCTCCGTACTATGGAATGATTCTAAGGCATCACACATTCGGTCATGAGCCACCCTATTTGCCCCTCTGTCTAATCTCCACATTCCTTTTTTTATTCCCTCAGGTTTTTCTGGAAATACAACTCTTACCCGCCGTCTATTGCGATCTAAGACAATGCCTTCCACTACTTTTTCATCCCAAGGTTTTGAGCGAGATAGAATTACAATGTCTCCGTGGCTAAATTGATGCCATGGCAAGTCTGAGCCTTTTTTACCTGTAAATGAAATAATTGCTTCGCCAAAAAAGTGTCCGTTAGGCCTGCCCACTAGATTGAAAAGAGCCTGCCCTGCATCTCGCATTCTTTTGTGTGACCATTTTTTCCATCGCTCTTCAATTTGTTGCAATTCATCTTCAAGTTCAATATCTATTAATTTCTTAAATGCAGAATAATGATCTTGTTGGCGTGGCCATTTAGCCGGTAATTTCCCCCCTGTTGTTGGAACAAGATTGGGCTTTGAAGGAGTCCCGGGGCCCATGCGGTGTACTTTGCCCATGGTTGCCCCACAGGCAACTCCACCAAGTGCATTGCGTAATTAAATGGGGTATTGGCCGGCTATTAGTTAATGAATAAAGGTCGGCGAAGGTGTGCAATTTGTGCTCGGTAAACCATGACTCTTAAACGGATAGCGAGATGGGGAGAACATGAGTGCAATGTGGTTTCGTCGCAAGAAGGAGGGGGCAGAAGGAAAGGTATGCCCACTTTGTGAAACGATAAATCCGGAAGAATCTGATACTTGCAAACAGTGTTATTATCTTCTTAATAAGTCTTCTCGAGAGCAGGAATTACCCATGGACAGTGGTACTGAAGATTTATTATTAGATGAATTACTTGACGACTCATTTTTTGACCCAGAAGAGGATTCCACCACACTTGTTGATGTGTTAACAGTTGATACGATGGCAGTGGAAATTGATCAATATGAAGTAGTGTCTGATTCTGACAGTAAAGAAGTAGAAGATTTTACTTTTATCAAATCATCAGGACCTACTTTTTCGGAAATTGAGGCAGATGGAGACGGGCCAATAGAGGCGAGTGGACCAACACTTGATTCTTTGCCGAGTGTTAGTTCAAATGAGGAAGAAAGCGAAACTCCTTCCGAGGAGGAATTTGAATTTATTGAGGCTGATAAGATAGAATATGATGCAGATGAAGAGGACATAAATCTATTGGAATTAGATGAACAAGTCTATTCACCACCAGTGCCTGTTGCAAGAGCAGAAGTAGATGCTGTAGGCGTTTCACAACCAGTCATTGAATTGCCAAATGGAGCAGTGCCATCAACTAGTGAAAGTGATTTCACCCCCCCCTCTATTGATTTAGACGAGGCGCCCTCATCTCCTGCAGAAATTGTTGAATTAGATATTATTGATGACGCCCCCATTCCTTCTATTGCACCTCAATCAGCACCATCGAGTGATTCATTCTCACCCCCACCTGTAGTCGAAGCAAATAATCCCTCCATTGCCCAATCACCTATTGTACAAAATGGTTCAGTTTGGCCTTGGCCTTCTGATGGTGAATGGGAATATAGGAAAATGTATAGCGCTATCCTTCGGCAGCCGAAGCATTAGATCGTGTTGGCCCTCATCTTGGAGAAAGAATTGATTTGATTTATTATGTAGGTCAAGTATTACGCTCACTTGGACGCGAAGCAGAATTGCAAGCGATGCTTAATTCAGCAAAAGAAAAATATCCCGAAGACCAAAATATTTCTACCGCAGCCTACCACCTAGCGTAACGAGGAGGGGTGATGAATGGGGGCAACGCCACTTCTACAATTGGAAGAATTGGTTCTCCAACCAATAAATAGGCGGCTCTATGAAGATTTCATGGCGGCTCATTTAGAGGACCCAGAGGGAACCTTTACTGCGCTACCAGGGATTGACCCAAATGAATCCCTAAATACACAATTTGCGGATTTATTATTTGAATTGGAAGTACATTCTAATCTTGGAAATATTCATTTTTGGAGTGTACATTTGGAAGGTGTATTTGTAGGTTTACTAGGCCTTGGTGATGAGTTACAAGCAGAAGGTAGCAAGTGGAATTTGGGTTATTGGGTACGTTCTAGTGCAAGGAAAACTGGAATAGCAGTAAAGGGTGTTAATTTGGTTTTTTCTTGGTTAAA